>DATBIM010000112.1:0-69339 GCA_036556905.1 Candidatus Methylomirabilota bacterium | reverse complement strand
CGCCATATCCTGGCCGGGCAGCGGCTTGACCAGGGCGTCGTGGATCGCGTAGAGGAACACGAACGGGGTGCCGATCCCCGATGTTTCGGCGGGATCCAGGAACGTCGGCGCGATCGAGGCGTCGAAGGCGATGGTCAGCTGGCCCTCCGGGCCCTGCGCACGGACCTGGGAACCGGCCAGGCCGAAGACGAGAACGAGCGCGAGAGAGACGAGGAGTCTGCCCATGGGATCCTCCTCATGCCCCCCGTCGGGGGCGCGGTGAAGCGTCAGCATACCTCATCCTCCCCGGAGGTGACACTATGGCCAGCAAGCGAGCGCAATCCTTGAAGCTCAAGAACGATGCGGCCTGGGCCGAGCTCACGCGCCAGCTCCACGGGATGGAGGCTCACCTGGAGCGCTCCGATGCGCTGGGCGAGTGGACCACCCGGCAAGTGCTCTGCCATCTGCTCTTCGAGCCCGGATGGACCCCCGAGGCCACGCTCAAGTCGTTCTCCGAGCGCGAGCTCCCCCTCATCGACGTTCAGCCGGGCCAGACCACCGTCAACGAGGAGCGCCGTCGGATGACCCTCCGGCAACTGCTCGACGGGCTGGACGCCCAGCGGAAGGCCGTCTTCACCTACCTGGAGGCTCTGTCCGACGACGACCTGGAGCGCCGCAAGGCGCGGATCCCTCTGTTCAAGCAGTTCATGGGCACCGATGAGATTCCCCTGGGCCGCTTCGTGGGCGCGATGTACGAGTTTCACTGGAAGGACCACGCCGGGCAGCTGGGGAAGATCCGGAAAGCGGCGGGCCTGCCCGAAGCCCCGTCCAGCTAGCGCGTGATCCGCCGCCAGAGCGGGGAGCTCCAGCCTTCGTGGAGCACCTCGCGGATTTCGCGCACCGCGAGGTCGCCCAGCCCCAGGTGCTCGAGGGCGCGGCCGCGGCCGGAGAGTGGACGCCCGAGAAGCGCGCTGAAGACGAGCAGGAGCCCGCTGCTCGCCGCGGTCTCCGCTCCCACGGTCCGCGCCGCCGATTCCAGGAGGCTCAGGCCCAGCGCAACGTCCTCGGTGACGTACCGGTGGGACAGGCTCACGGGCCCCTCGGATCTGGCCTCCTCGGCGCCCGTCACGACCTCGTACCCGCGCGCGGGATAGCCCCAGCCGGTGCGGGCGGCCACCCGCTCCGCGTCGAGAGCGTCCGTGAGCCGGCGGGCGCTCGCCGTCGCGTCGATGTCCCGCCCCTGGTCGATGGCCCCGAGGTTCACCAGCACCAGCGGCGGATGGATCACCGCTGCCCCGTCGGTCAGCGCGGCGTCGAGAACATCGACGCAGCGCGCGGTCGCCGGGAAAAGCTCGCTGCCGGGCGCCAGCGCCACCGCGCGCGCCGCCGGGAAGATGCCGATCGACAGCCTGCTGGCCCGCGCCGCGATCCGGATCTCGGCCGGGCCGGTCTTGTGTGCGCGGTACGGCAGCGTGCCGGGCTCGACGAAGGCGTACGGCAGTCGGCCCCCGGCGCGGCTGATCTCGCGGGCCATGACCAGGGCGCCCAGCGTGCCCGGCGTGACGAGGACGACCTGGCGCTCGCCCAGGTGAGGCGCCAGGCGCCGGGCGATGTCCTCGTGCGCGATCGCCGGCGTGGCCACGACGACAACGTCGGCACCGGCCACGGCCTCGCCGAGCCCGGCGACGGCGGCCAGGGCCGCCTTGTCACGACGCTCCCCCGCGATCAGCGTGATGCCGCCAGCCTGACGGACCGCCGCCAGCTCGGCCTCGGCCCGACGCCAGAGTCGTACCTCGTGTCCGGCCAGCGCCAGGTCCGCGGCTACCGCGTAGGCAGCGCTGCCACCACCGAGCACCGTGATCCGCATCACCTGATCGCCCCCATTCGGCGCAGCTCGGCGATCCGCTCGCCGGGATATTTGAGCAGCTCGCTCAGCACGGCATCGGTGTGCTCGCCCAGCGCCGGGGGTGGGGCCACCGCCAATCCCATCCGACCATCGACCTTGATGGGCGTGCCGAGGGTCGGGATCGCGCCGTGGCGCGGATGCCGCATCTCGACGACCATCTGGCGCAGGCGCAGCTGGGGGTCGGCCAGCACGCGGTCCAGGCTCTGGATGGGAGCCGCGGGCACGCCCTCGGCGGTCAGGCACGCCAGCCACTCGGCGGTGGTGCGGCCAGCGAACGCGGTCGCCATGAGCGGCGCCAGCGCCTCGCGGTTGGCGACGCGCTCGCGGTTGGTGGCAAAGCGCGGATCGTGCTCCCATTCCGGGTGACCGACGGCCTGGCAGAACCCGCACCAGAACTTTTCCGCGAAGACGGCCACGACGATGTGCCCGTCCCGGGTGGCCACGGCCTGGTACGGCACCACCGACACGTGGCCCGATCCCTGCGGCCCCGGCACGCGCCCGTCCGTCCAGAAATACTGCGCGAGGTACGTCAGCAAGGCGGCCTGACAGTCGAGCAGGGAGAGATCGAGGTGGGCGCCGCGCCCGGTGATCTGGCGCTGGAAGAGCGCCGCCGAGACGGCGAAGGCCGCGAACATGGCGCCGGCCAGGTCGCCCATCGGCAGCCCCATGCGAACCGGATGCCCCGGGGCCTCACCGGTGAGGCTCATGGCTCCGCCCATGGCCTGCAACGCCAGGTCGAAGGCCGGCCAGTCACGGTACGGACCCTCCTGCCCGTAGGCCGAGATCGAGCACAGGATGAGGCACGGATTGATGGCGGCGAGCGCGGCGTATTCGCAGCCAAGCCGGCCCATCACGCCAGGCCGGAAATTTTCCCATACCACATCCGCGGTGCGGACGAGATCGAGGAACACCTGGCGGCCCGCGGGTGCCGTGAGGTCGAGGACCACGGATTTCTTGTTGCGGTTGATAGCCAGGAAGTAGGCGCTCTCGCCATCGGGCAGGAACGGAGGGCCCATCGCGCGCATGGGATCGCCGCCCGGGGGCTCCTCGATCTTGATGACCTCCGCGCCCAGGTCGGCCAACAGCATGGACCCGTACGGGCCGGCCAGCATGCGCGAGAGGTCGAGGACCCGCACGCCCTCCAGCGGCCTCACGCGGCGCGGTCCTCGTCGCGCGACTCACCGCGCCAGCGGGGATGGTGGACGGCAGCCCAGTCGCCGTCCACGTGCCCGCTGAGCATGCCGGGCAGCGAGCCCCGCGTGGGCGGGAACAGGAGCGCCAGGAACACGTGGCCGGTGATCGGCACGAGCGCGAGCACCGTCAGCCAGCCATGGGCGTGACGCCACCAGCCCACGCTGGGCGTGCCCGTCAGCGCTCCCGCCAGCGTGGCGCCGTTGACGGGGAGCAGGGCTGCGCCGCTGACGAGCAGGAGGACCGACGTGACGATGGTGAAGAGCGCATTCACCTTCTGTCCGCCGTTGAAGCGACCGACGGCGCCGTCCAGCCGGGCCCGCTCCGCGGCCCCGGCGAAGAGCCAGCGAGGGAAGCGCCGGAGCCATGCGGCGTCTGCCGACCCGAAGGTCACGAGCTGCCGCCAGGTTCGGTGCAGCGCGCGCCGGTCACCGAGCAGGATCACCGCGAGCGTGACCAGCACCCAGGTGACCCCGCAGACCAGATGCAGCCGGAACCCGATCACCGACGTGTAGCCACGGATCCAGCCGCGCAGCTCGGGGAACATCAGGGGCAAGCCGCTGGCCACCAGCGCGAGATAGAGAAAGGCGAACCCCCAGTGCAGCGCCCGCTCGGTGCCGGTGAACCGTACGACGGTCGTGGGCGTCACCGACATGCCATCTCTGCGTGACTCATGCCAGCGATCCCACCCGGATCCGCTCGTGCAGCATGCTCACCATCTCGTCGACTCCCGCGCAGGCCCACACGCGGAAGAACGGCGAGCCCTGCAGCTCCACGAATTCCCGGTTGCCGCGCTCCTGGGCCTGCTCCCTGCTCTCCCCGGGACGCGGGGCGCGCAGGCTCTCCCGCACGCGGTCCTTGTGGTAGATGGCCGGGTACTCCGTGTAGTGGTACAGGAGCTCCATGCTCCGGGTGAAGAACGCCACGATGGGGATGGATTGCCACGTCTGGCCGTTCTTGTGGTTCAGGAACTGGCCCATGAGATCGGCGTTGGGCGACTCGGCCGGGCTGGGGGCCGGCGCCCGGCTGCACCGTTGGCCATCGCGGGGGAAGATGCGAAGCTCCAGGCCCGCCGCGTCAGCGACCCTGGCCACCATCGGGACATCACGGCGACAGTCGGACGACCATTCTTCCGAGATGACCAGGACGTTGGCGGGGCCGCCGGGTTGGGCGGCGAGCCACTTCCAGGCCTGCGCCTGCGCCTCTGAGAGATGGGCCGCCTCGTAGGCCTTGCCCAGATACCCGCTCCAGTCCTTGCGGGGGCCCTGGGAGCCTTCGCGCTTGAGGTTCTCGGGAGTCGCCGTGTAGGCCACGTACTGATCGAAGGTCATCCCCTTCGCAAACCGCTCTGCCGTCACCATCTCACCGCCTCCTTGTGCTCGCCGAAGACCCGCTTCATGGCGTCAGCCATCTCACCCAGCGTGGCGTAGGCCCGGACGGCTTCCATGATGGGCTCCATGAGATTGACGGTCCCCCGCGCCTCCTCGGTGAGGCGACGGAGCGCCGCGTCCACCGCCGCGCCGTCCCGCTCCCGCCGCAGGCGGCGCAGCCTCGCCAGCTGGGCTTCGGCGGCCCGGGGATCGACGGTATAGGGCTCCACTTCGCGGTCGGGCTCGACTGCACGTTCGCCCACGTGACAGTTGACGCCGACCTTCCGAATCTCGCCCGCGCCCACCTGCTGCTCGAAGCGATACGCCTGCCGGGCCACCTCGGCCTGGATGGCGCCTGTCTTCACCGCCGCCACGATACCGCCCAGACGCTCGACCTGGGCCAGCTCGCCGCCGATGCGCTCCTCCATCTGATTGGTGAGGCTCTCCACGAAGTAGGCCCCGGCCAGCGGGTCGGCGGTGTCCGTGGCCCCCGACTCCTCGGCGCAGATCTGCATGGTGCGCAGCGCGATCAGCTGGGCCTTGGCCGAGGGAATCGTGTAGGCCTCGTCGTAGGTGGGCAGGGCCATCGTCTGGGCACCGCTCAGCGCCGCCGCCAGCGCGATGTAGGCGCCCCGCACGATGTTGTTCTCGGGCTCCTCCACCGTGAAGGCCGAGCCGCCGCCCCCGATGAGCGTGCGGAACATCCACGACCGGGGATCGCGGGCGCCGAAGCGCTCGCGCATCATCCGCGCGTAGAGCCGGCGGCCGGCCCGGAACTTGGCGATCTCCTCGAAGATCTTCCCCCAGCACGTGAAGTTGAACGACAGGCGCGGGGCGAACTCGTCGGGGGCCAGGCCCCGCGCCTGCATCAGCTCGACGTAGGCCGCGGCCATGGCCAGTCCGTAGGCCATCTCCTGAGCCGTGGTACAGCCGGCCTCGCGGATGTGATAGCCGCAGATCGAGAGTGGATTCGACCGCGGGTAGCGCCGGGCCGAGAACTCCACGAGGTCGGCAACCAGGCGCAGGGAGGGATCCACCGGATAGATCCACGTGCCCCGGGCGATGAACTCCTTGAGGATGTCGTTCTGCGGGGTCGTCACCACTCGCTCGGGCCTGGCCCCCTGCTTGTCGGCCACCGCGAAGTACATGGCCGTGATGGGCGCCGCCATCCCGTTGATGGTGAGCGAAACGCTGACGCGGTCGAGCGGGATGCCGGCGAAGGCCTCTTCCATGTCGGCCAGGGAATCGACGGCCATGCCGACCCGCCCCACTTCCCCCTCGGCTCGCGGGTGATCGGAGTCGAGGCCCAGTTGCGTTGGCAGATCGAACGCGACATTGAGAGCGTCCTGGCCATGCGCCATCAAGTACTTGAAGCGGGCATTCGTCTCCGCCGGTGTGCCGAAGCCGACGTACTGGCGCATGGTCCACAGGCGCTCGCGGTACATGTGCGGGTGAATCCCGCGCGTGTACGGGTATTCACCGGGACGCCCGATGTCGCGGGCGAAGTCGCGGCCGGCGAGGTCCTCGGGGCCGTATACCGGCTTGACGGGGATCCCGGCATGCAGGATGACGTCTCGCATCGTGGCCTCCTAGCCCTCGACGAACCAGGCACCCGGCACCGGCCGCTCGGACTTCACAGCCGGGCGTCGCGGAACGCCGTCACCACGTCAGGAAGGGGCGTGCCCATGGGGAAGACCCGGCGCACACCCGCGGCCAGCAGCGCCTGCACATCCCTGGGCGGGATGGTACCGCCCACCACCACCGTGATCTGGTCGGCCTTCTGCCGCCGTAGCCCCTCGATCACCCGGCGGCTGAGGGCCAGGTGGGCGCCCGACAGGATGGAGAGGCCGATCACGTCCACATCCTCCTGAATCGCCTCCGCGATGATCTCTTCGGGCGTCCGCTTGAGACCGGTGTAAATGACCTCGAGGCCAGCGTCGCGCAGCGCCTGGGCGACCACCTTGGCGCCGCGGTCGTGGCCGTCGAGGCCGGGCTTGGCGATCAGGACTTTCATGAACAGGGCACGGGCACCCGGGCTAGCGCCACGCCCGTGCCCCGCCGGAATCCTCCGCGAGGTCGCTCGGGCACCCGCTCAGAGTTGTCATCCGCCCTTCGCCACGCCCGCACCCCGCCGGACTCCTCCGCGAGGACCCTCGGGCACCCGATCTGAGTTGTGATCCACCCGGTCACACGCCCGTGCCCCGCCGCCATCTCCCGCAGCGAAGGATCGGCCGCCCGATTCGAGTCCCGCCATCAGCGGCAGGATCTCTGCGCTCACACGGCCGCCGGCGATCGTCAGGCGGCCGACGCTGACTGGCAGGCGGAAGCGACGGGGGCCGGCGCTGCCGGGGTTGAAGAACAGTACGCCCTCGCGCTCCTCGGCGTGGGGCCGGTGGCTGTGCCCGCACAGCACTGCGGCGGCGCGGCCGGCCCTGGGATTCCGGTCGAGCTCCTTGACGTCGTGCAGGACGTAGAGGCGCACGCCCCCGATCTCCAGGACAGCGGTCTCCGGCAAGATCCTGGCCCAGGGCTCTCGGTCATTGTTCCCGCGGACGGCGGTCACGGGGGCGAGGGCCGACAGCGATCTCAAAATCTCCGGCGAGCCAATATCTCCGGCGTGCACGATGGCATCGACGCCGCGGAACGCGGCAACCACCTCCGGCCGCAGCAACCCGTGGGTGTCGGCGATGACCCCCACCGTGAGGACCTTCCTCATGCCGGCGCGAACGCGGGCAGCCAGCGGGGATCGCCGGCGGGTCCGTCGGCGACGCGCAGGGGCCTGAGCCGAACGCGCTGACCGATGCTCGGGCTTCCAGCCCCGCCGTCCAGGATGATCGTAAAGATGCGGAGACCGTCGACCTCGACAATGGCGAAGACCCGAGGGCCGGTGAAGCCGGCAGGCAGCCCCGTGTCCTGGACCGTGAACGCCTTGAGGGTTCCCTCGGCCGAGAGGTCAACCCAGTCGAACCGGTCGGAGCAGCACTCGGCACAGAAGGCGCGCGGCGGCCATGCCATCCGCCCGCATCCGGCACAGCGCGTGGTGCTGAGCCGCCCCGTGGCGAGCCGAGCGTAGAACTCGGCCAGCTTCGTCTGATCGGCCGACTGCAGTGGGAAGGGATCGACGGCCCGGAGGTACGTCATGCCGGCTCCCGGCCGTAGATCATGACGACGTGCTCGCCCATCCCGCTGTTGTTGTGCGTGAGCCCCACGGCGGCGCCCGGCACCTGACGCGAACCAGCCTCGTCGCGAAGCTGGGCGAACATCTCGGCGGCCTGCGCGACCCCGGTGGCCCCCAGCGGATGCCCGCAGCCGATCAGGCCGCCACGCGGGTTGACGACCACGTCGCCACCGTCGTCGCTTCGTCCGGCGGCGACGAACGAACCCGACTCGCCCTTCTTGCAGAAGCCCAGCTCCTCGTAGGCGATCAGCTCGGCGATAGCGAAGCAGTCGTGCACTTCGGCGACGTCGACGTCCCGGGGGCCGACACCGGCCATCCGATAGGCCGCCTCCCCCGCCCGCTTGAGGGCTGGCCAGTGGGCGTAATCCTCGGGCAGGGAGCTGAGCTGGAAGCCGTCGAGGGCCTGCCCCGTCCCCCGGATCCACACGGGCCGGTCGGTGAGCTCCCGCGCCCGCTCGGCGCTGGCCAGGACGACCGCCGCGGCGCCGTCGGTGATCGGTGAGCACATGTACAGGCGAAGCGGGCTCGAGATCATCCGCGAGCACAGCACTTGCTCGAGGGTGGCGCCCTTGCCGAAATGGGCGTTGGGGTTGCGGGTGGCGTGGGTGTGGTTCTTGACCCCGACCAGGGCCAGCTGTTCCTCGGTCGTGCCGTACTGGGCCATGTGCCGCTGGGCGGCCAGGGCGAAGCACGGCGGCGCGGTGAGGCCAAAGGCGGCCTCCCACTCCCGGTCCACTCCGGTGCCCATGTTCAGGACGGCCTCGGCGCCCGACGGCTGATTCAGCTTCTCGACGCCGAGGACCATGACCAGGTCGGCGAGCCCGGCCGCGATGAACGCGTAGGCGTACCGGATACCTACGGAGCCCGAAGCGCACATGTGCTCCGTCCGCGCGCTGAGCCTGGTCGGCCGGATTCCCAGCGCCTCGGCGGCCAGCGAAGCGATGTGGCTCTGAAACGCCGTCCGCTCAGGCATGACCGAGCCCACGACCAGCCCCTCGAGATCGCGCGGACGCAGGCCCGGGACACTGTCGAAGCAGGCCTTGCCGGCTTCCCAGATGAGCTCCCGGTAGCTCGCCTGGCGGACGCCGAACTTGCACACGCCGGCCCCGGCGAGGGCAACCGGTCTCACGCGAACACCTGCGCGCGATCCCAGTCCAGGTCTCGCGCGATCACGATGCGGAGAATCTCGGAGGTGCCGCCACCGGGGAGCAGGAAGCGGGCATCGCGAAAGTATCGCTGCACCGGGTACTCCATGGCCAGCCCGTAGGAGGCGAAGATCCGCGCCGCCTCGTCGGTGACCCGAACGGCCATCTCGGAGGCGGCGAGCTTCGTCATCGCCGCCTCGCGGGCGACCGGACGTCCCTGGTCGATGGCCCCGGCCGCCTGATATGTCATCAGCGCCGACCCGTGCAGCGCCGTGAGCATGTCGGCGAGCTTGAAGCCGATCGCCTGGTGCTCGACGATCGGCTTGCCGAAGGCGACCCGCTCGCGCGCGTAGGCCAGCGCGGCCCCGTACGCCGCGCGCGCCAATCCCACGGAGAGCGCGGCCGTCATGACGCGAATTTCGGACAGGATCGTCCCGACCCTCTCCACGCCCCCACCCTCACCGCCCAGCAGGTGCTCCGAGGGTACCTCGACATCGTCGAGGAGGATCTCGCCGGTCTCGGAGGCCCGCACCGACATTTTGTCGATCGTCTTGCCGACGGTGATGCCTCGCATGGTGGCACGGTCCAGCAGGAACAGGGCAATGTTTGCCATGCCCCGCGCGGCCGAGGTCTTGGCGGCAACGGTCAGGATATCGGCGACCGGCGCGTTGGTGACCCAGGTCTTGGCCCCGCGCAGCACCCAGCGGTCGCCGCGGCGCTCGGCCCTGGTGGCGATGCTGGCGATGTCCGAGCCGGCGCCCGCCTCGGTCAGCGCGAAGGTCGCCACCAGCTCACCGCGCAGGGCCGGCACCAGGTAGCGGTGGTGTAGCGCCTCCGAGCCGTAGCGGTAGACGAAGTACGTGCCCATCAGTGACTGCATGGCGGCCGCCGCGGCCAGGGACAGCGAGCCCCGGGCCAGCTCCTCTGCGAACAAGCAATACGTCACCATGTCGGCGTCGGCGCCCCCGTATCGCTCGGGATAGCGCAGGCCGAAGTAGCCGAGCGCGCCCACACGCTTGAAGAGCGCCGTGGGGAACTGCCCGTGCTCGTCGATGGTCTGGGCCTGAGGCACGACCTCGGCGTCGACGAAGCGGGCCACGGCCTGGCGGAAGCGCTCTTGCTCGGCGGTGAACTGGATCATGATTGTTGTAGCGGGGGCCGCGAGCCCGGCTTGGGCCGAGGGTGGGCTGCCTCAGGCGCGGCGTGGCTGCGTCGTAACGGGGGCCGCGAGCCCGGCTTGGGCCGAGGGTGGGCCGCTCGAGGTGGGCGTGGCTGCGTTCGTCTCACCGATTTGTCTTCTTCTTTTCGTCTCTGAGTCCCCGCGTGGCGGCTTCGTCGACGCGGAGGTCGAGGCCGGTGCCGGTGATGACGACACCGTAGTCGGCGCGGGCTGCCTCCAGCGACACGTAGTCGTCGAGCACGTCCTCCAGCACCTGGGCGGGATCGCGCTCCCGCGGGCTGCCATAGCCGCCGGCCCCCGACTGCTGGAAGGAGACGACGTCACCGTAGCCGAAGTCGCGAGACTCCTTGCCGTGGAGGGTCACCTCGTCAGGGCCCGGGTTGAGCACGGTGCGACCGAGCGCACCGGCCCCGCCGCCGAACAGTCCCCAGGGAGCGAACCGCTGGCGATCGGTGAGATTGGTCAGCTTGCCGTCGTCGGCGAGGAAGCGCAGATCGCGCCGAATGCCGCAGCCGCCGCGGAACCGGCCGGGGCCACCCGAGTCGCGGATGAGCTCGAAGCGCTCCACGACGATCGGGTGGCGCGCCTCCTGGGCCTCCACGGGGATGTTTGCGGCATTGAAGGCCCAGGCCATGCCGTCGCAGCCGTCTCGGGCGGCCCGTCCACCCGTGCCAGACAGCACCAGCTCGTAGGCGACGAAGGGGCGGCGGCGCGCGCGGTCCCAGCCCCCGAACGTCGGGTTCGCCATGTGGGAGGCGGCCGCGGCGACCCGTTCCGGCAGGGCCGGGGCCAGGGCTCCCAGCACGGCCTCGAAGATCCGATAACAGATGAGCGCGCGGGGGCCGCCACCGGCCGGTGGGCGCGGGTTCAGAAAGGAGCCCTCGGGAGCCCGAACCACCACCGGGCGGAGCGCGCCCTCGCTCATCGGTCCGAAGGGATCGGTCAGGCACTTGACCGCCGCGTAAGAGTAGGAGCGCGTGTAGTTGATGTAGGAGTTGAGCCCGGAGGGCGTCTGCGGGCTCGACCCCTCCCAGTCGATGGTGATGGCGTCGCCCGCGACCGTCACCGTCACGAACACACGCAGGGGATCGGTGCCGGGCCCCCAGTCGTCGAGAAAGTCCTCGAAGGTGAAGCTCCCGTCGGGGATGCGCTGGATGGCCGCCCGCACGCTGGCTTCGGTCCGGTCGAGGATCTCCTCCATCGCCGTGAACACCGCGGCCCGCCCGTAACGGTCCACCAGCTCCATCAGCCGCAGCTCGCCGACCCTCAGCGCGCTGCGCTGGGCCCGGAGATCGCCAATCACCTTCTCGGGGGTTCGGGTGTTGGCGGCGATGAGGCCGATGAGGGCCGGGTCCTCCTGGTACTCGCGCCACACCCGGGTGGGCGGCACCCGCAACCCTTCCTGGTGATAGTCGAAGATACCGACCACGCCCTGGCTGCCCGGCCGCTGGCCCCCCACGTCGGTGTGGTGAACGATGTTCACGACAAAGCCGACCAGCTCGCCGGCCGCGAACACGGGCTGGGTGATGAAGAAGTCGGGCAAATGGCCGGAGCCGAGCAGCGGGTCGTTCAGCAGCACGGCGTCACCCGGGTGCAACGTCTCCACCGGGTGCGCGGCCAGGGCATGCTTGACCGCGAACGACATGGCGCCCAGGTGGCCCGGCGAGTACGGTCCCTGAGCAACCATGCGGCCGGCACGGTCGAAGACCGCGACCGAGAAGTCCTGGCCCTCGCGGGCCTGCTCGGAGTACGCCGTGCGCTGGACCGTGGTGCCGATCTCGACCGCGATGGATTGCAGTCCACCCCAGATGACAGCCAGGGTGATGGGATCGAGCGCGGTCATGCCGGAGCCAGGGTCACGATCAGGTTGGCGTAGGCGTCGACGGCGGCCGCCGCGC
Source organism: Candidatus Methylomirabilota bacterium (assembly GCA_036556905.1). Taxonomy (GTDB): domain Bacteria; phylum Methylomirabilota; class Methylomirabilia; order Rokubacteriales; family CSP1-6; genus 40CM-4-69-5. The sequence continues at coordinate 57,492 of DATBIM010000112.1, read as the reverse complement.
CGGGGGGCAGCACCGTCGTGGACTCGCGCTCCTCGACGATCGCCGGCCCCGTCAGCGCCAGGCCCGCCCACAGTCGATCCCGGTCGTACACCGGTGTGTCGATGTAGCCGCGGGTCTCCCGGAAGTAGGCCCGGCGCACCGCCTTGCGTGGCGACTGGCCGGGCTCGGCACTGGCCTTGGCCAGGGCCACCCGCGGGGTGCCGCCGACCGCCGACAGCTTCCAGGTGACGACCTCGACCGGCTCGGTGGGCTGCGCGTACCCGTAGCGCCCGGCGTAGATGTCGTCGAAGCTCGCCCGCACCCGGGCCAGGGCCCCGGCGTCCAGGCGACCGCCGGGCACCGGCACGCTCAGCTCATAGCCCTGCCCGACGTAGCGCGCGTCGGCGGCGCGCGTCAGGGCGAGCTGGCCGGTCACGGCCGACTCGCGCACCACGGCCATGGCCTGCTCGGCCATCTCCTCGAACATCGCCGTGATCGTCGCCGGGGCCGCGTCGTCCAGCCGGCCGACGTACGTCCGGGCCACGTCGAACCGCACCTCGGCGGCGAGCAGCCCGATGGCCGCGGTCACGCCGGCGGCCGCCGGCAGGATCAGCCGGGGGACGCCGAGAGCCTGGGCCAGGCGACAGCCGTGCACAGGCCCCGAGCCGCCGAAGGCGACCAGGGTGAGCTGGCGAGGGTCGCGGCCGCGCTCGATCGAGACCACCCGGGTCGCGAGCTCCATGTTCGTCGTCACGATCTGGTGCACGCCCCAGGCCGCTTCCTCCAGCGCCAGCCCGAGGGGCCGCGCCAGCCTCTCCTCGATGGCGCGGGCCGCCGCGGGGAGTGACAGGCGCATCGTGCCTCCGGCGAAGAAGTCCGGGTTCAGGTAGCCCAGCACGAGATTGGCGTCGGTGACCGTCGGCTCCACGCCCCCCCGCGCGTAACAGGCGGGACCCGGCGTGGAGGACGCGCTCTCGGGCCCGACCGCGATGACGCCCATGCGGGCGCGCGCAATGGAGCCGCCCCCGGCCCCGATCTCCACCAGATCGAGCGCCTGGACGTTGATGGGCAGGCCGCTGCCCGGCGCCAGGCCGACGCGGTGGAGCTCGAAGGACGTGGCGGTGAGGGGCCGGCCCTCCTCCACCAGGGCGAGCTTGGCCGTGGTGCCGCCCATATCGAAGGCGATCAGATCGCGGCAGCCGCTCAGCTCGCCGTAGACCGCCGCCATGAGCGCGCCGGCGGCCGGGCCGGACTCGATCATGCGCACCGGATGACGCTCCATGGCCTCGGCGGTGGCCACGCCACCCGAGGACTGCATCACGAAGAATCGGCCCCGGGAGCCCCGGGCCTGGAGCGCCACGCGCAGACCATTCAAGTAGTCGCGTACCGCGGTCATCACGTAGGCGTTGACGACCGTCGTCGACGTCCGCTCGTATTCACGGAACGTGGGCGACACTTCGTGGGAAAGGGTCACGGTGACGTCGGGGGCCTCCTCGGCCACGATCTGCGCCAGGCGTTTCTCGTGCGTAGGATTCAGGTACGCGTGCAGCAGGCAGACGGCCAGGGTTCGCACCCCGCGGGTCGCCAGCTCACGCACGGCCCGGCGGGCGTCGGCCTCGTCGAGCGGGGTGCGCACGCTGCCGTCGGCGAGAACCCGCTCGGTGACCTCGCCGACGAGGCGACGGGGAATGAGCGGAGGCGGCTTCTCGATGTCGAGATCATAGACCTGATACCGCTTCTCCCGGCCGATCACCAGGACATCTCGGAACCCCCGGGTCGTGAGCAGGCCGACGTCACGGGCCTTGCGCTCGATGACGATGTTCGAGCCCAGGGTGGTGCCGTGCACAGTCTCGGCGATGTCGGCCCAGGACACGCCGGTCCGTTCAAGCAGGGCGTCGAGGCCGGCCAGGCACGCTTCGGCGGGATCGGGATACGTGGTCAGCCGTTTGGCCGTGACCAGCTCGCCCGTCGGCGCCTGCAGCACGAAGTCGGTGAAGGTGCCGCCGACGTCGAAACCGAGGCGGTAGGGCACGAAGGTCAGCTCCGGCGCTCGGGGCGGGAGAGCACCACGCGGAACGGGTAGCGGCGTCCGCTCTGGTAGGTCACGGCATGCTCGACGGGATTCCCGCTCACGGCGAACCACGTGCGCTCGAACAGCAGCAGGGGCGTGCGGGGCCGGACCTGGAGCAGCTCGGCCACCTGTCGGGGGGCCAGCGCCGCGTCGGCCACCTGTTCGAGCACCTTGATGGGCAGTCCGAGCTGCCGCTCGATGGCGCCGACCAGCGAGGTCTTCGAGAGATCCTCGTCGGACAGCGCCCGGCCGATGTCGAGCGGGAGGTAGGCCGTCACGTGCTGGAATGGCCCGACATCGGCGTGTCGGACGCCGACCACCCGGTAGGCGTCCGAGCCGGGCGGCAGGCGCAACGCCTGGGCGATGTTCGGAGCCAGGCGGATCACGTCGCGGGACTGAAGCTTGAACCACGACTCATCCCCGAGCGCGATCATGTCATCCACCGAGCCGATGACCCGCAGCTTGCGATCACCCCCGGGGGTCGGGGTACTGAAGGTGCCGCGGCCGGCGTGCCGGTACAGCCGGCCTTCCTGGACGAGGGTGTCCAGGGCCTGCCGAACGGTGGGGCGACTGACCCTGAACTTCGCGCACAGCTCGTGCTCGGAGGCGATCCGCTCGCCCTCCCCTCGCAGATCCTGCCGAATGGCATCGGCGATTTGAAGGTACCGCGGAATACCCTGACGATAGTCCACCTCGACCTCCTGTTGTCTGAATGTCCAGACAGTCAGTTATCATCGGGAGCCGGCGGAGTCAATCAGAAGACGAGAGGAAGGATCTAGAGACGTGCCGGCGCGGGGGGCTGCAGCGGCCCGTTATCCGTCGCGGTATCGGTAGAACCCGCGGCCAGTCTTCCGGCCCAGGTGTCCGGCCATCACCATCCGCTTGAGCAGCGGGGGCGCCGCGTACCGCGGTTCACGGAACTCCTCGAACATGACCTCGGCCACATACAGCGTGGTGTCCAGTCCGACGAGGTCGAGGAGCGTAAACGGTCCCATGGGATAGCCGCATCCGAGCTTCATGGCCTGGTCGATGTCTTCCAGCGAGCCCAGGCCGCCCTCGTAGAGCCGGATGGCATCGAGCAGGTAAGGCACCAGGAGACGGTTCACGATGAAGCCCGTGGAGTCTTTGGTGTGTACGGGGACCTTGCCCACCGCCCGCACCCACTCCGTAGCCGCCGTCACGACGGACTCCTCGGTGAGGATCGTGCGGGCCACCTCCACCAGCTTCATGAGCGGCACGGGGTTGAAGAAGTGCAGCCCGAGCACGCGGCCCGGTCGTTCGGTCGCGGCCGCCATGCCGGTGACGTTGCACGATGACGTGTTGCTGGCGAGGATCGCGTGGGCCGGACAGGCGCGATCCAACCTGGCGAAGGTCTCGTTCTTCAGCGCCTGGTTCTCCGTGATCGCCTCGATGACCAGGTCGCAGTCCTTGAGATCCTCGATCCGGACCGTACCGGTGATTCGCCTGAGCGTTGCCTCCCTGACCGTGGCCTCGAGCTTGCCCCGGGCCACCAGCCCCTCCAGCGTCGTGCGCAGGTTACCGAGCCCCCGCTCCAACAGCTCCGGCGACGCCTCCAGAACCGTGGTGGCAAAGCCGGCCTGGGCGGCCACCTGGGCGATGCCCGAGCCCATGAGACCGCATCCCAGGACGCCTACATGGGTGATGACCATCGAGGTCCTCCGCATGACCGCGGCCCGCAGGCGCCGGCCGCGTCGGGTGCTCGGCTCGGCGGGTGATTAGTTTCTGCGGCGACGACCGGGGAGCGGCGGCGGCTCGTAGTGGTCCGTGCCCGGGGGGCAGGGATTCTTCACGGTGACGGTCAGCCCCCGAGTCTCGCTGCCGTAACGCAGACTCCCGTCGGGCTGGAGCACGAAACCTCGCTGCGGCGCAGCGGGGCCCTCGTCCTTTATCGACTCGTCGTAGGCGACCTCGCGGGGCTCCAGGGGCGCGGACAGGATGTTCAGCAGCATCGGAGCGCTCACCGGGGTCTTGGCCTCCTCGGCCGCGACAGGAACAGCGGCGGCCCCGACAACGGCGAGCGTGGCGACGACGCGCCAGCCAATCATTCTCAGCCTCCTTCGACAGAGGCTACTCATAGACGATCAGCGAGTGCAAGGGATAGTTCTTCAGCTTCTCCCGGCCATGCAGGAAGGCGAGCTCGATCAGGAATGACACGCCAACCACGTGGGCGCCCACCTGTTCGATGAGCCGCAGGGTGGCGGCCATCGTTCCGCCAGTGGCGAGCAGGTCGTCGACGGCGAGCACCCGCTGGCCGGGCCGGATGGCGTCGGCATGCATGGCCAGCGCGTCACGACCGTACTCGAGCTCGTATTCCACCTCGATCGTCTTTCCCGGCAGCTTGCCGAGCTTGCGCACGGGCACGAACCCGGCCTTGAGCTGGTGGGCGACGGCACCGGCGAAGATGAAACCGCGGGATTCCACACCCACCACCACCTCGACCGACTCTTGGCGGTGCAGCTCGGAGAGTTGGTCGACGACGTAGCGGAAGGCCGAGGCGTCCTTGAGCAGGGTGGTGATGTCCTTGAACAGGATGCCCTCGGTAGGAAAATCCTTGATGTCCCGGATCTTCGCGCGCAGCTCGGCGACATCCACGGCCCGTATATTACTGGCGGCATGCCGCGCTGCGCAAGACGGCGTGTCAATGGCGGCTGCCGTGTCAGTGCTGATCGCCACCGTGGCACATCTGGACAGGCAGGTGTCAGCCAGCCGACAAGGCATGTGATCGACGCTCGAGCAACTCGCCGAATTGCTGGAGAGTGGCCCGTAAGTGGGCGTGGCACTTCCTTTGCTCCCCTTCCTCGCCGCGTCGCGTGAGGCAATCTGCTGGGGAGGAGTTCATGGTGTCTTGTCACGATGCTGACCGAATGGTCCGATGTGTCCTCGGTGAGTTCGCGCCGGACTGGCAGCTGGTCGGAGCCGTCACCGAGGTGACCGTGCATGATCCGGAGCACTGGCTATCGGGGAACGGGACGTTCGGCGTCATGCTGCAACATCGTGGGAATGGCAGGCTCAAGGTCCTCGGGCGGCGGGCCGGCGCCGGGCCAGGAGCAACGTATCACCGGGGGATCTCGTTCGTGGTTCTGGAGGCCTACGCGCAGCGCAACATGGACCCCATCCGACGGTATCTCGACGAGATCGGGCTGGCGTCTTACCAGCACCGGAGCGCGGCGCTGAGAAGCGCGTAGGGCCGGGGGCGCGGCCCCCCCTTACCCGGTCAGCGCTGCGCGAGCTCGGCGATCGCCTGGGGCAGCGCGGCCAGCCCGGCGATGATCGCGTCCGGTTCCGGATCGGCTGCTCGACGCGACCGGCGGTGACCCACCTGGATCGCCCTCATACCGGCGGCGCGGGCCCCGCACACGTCCAGCACGGGATCGTCCCCCACGTGCACGGCGCTCGCCGCCTCGGCCCCCACGGCCCGCAGCGTCAGCCAGAAGATCTCGGGCGCCGGCTTGCGAACCGCCACCTCGTCGGAGAATGTGGTGTGGGCGAAGTGCTGCAGCAGTCCGAAGTGCTCCAGTAGCCGACGCAGGGTCGCGCCCGGCGTGCGCATGGTGTTCGACACCACCGCCAGGGTGAGCCCGCGCGCCCGGAGGGCGGCCATCGCGCCGAGCGCGCCCGGGTCCACGGTCGGCGGCACCAGCAGCGCCGGGCGCGCGTAAGCGTCGAGCAGTTCCGCCAGGGTCGCGCGGGCCAGGCGCCGCGGAAGCGTTGGATCGGCCGCGCTCAGGATGGCGCGCACGTGCTCCTCAGCCGAGACGTCGCGCTTGTCCGCCCACACACGCCCCAGGAACGCACCCGAGGCCTCGTAGGCCCGCTCCAGCACGGGTCGGGCGACCGGGGCGCCCACCGCCGTCAGGATGCGCTGAAAGCCGTCGAGCCGGACCCGCCGGTAGCGATCATCGCTGGCGGGCAGGTCGTAGAGCAGCGTTCCCCAGAAGTCGAGGGTGACGGTCCGGATCGTCAGGCGCGGCCCTCGAACCTCGGGATCCGTTTGGCGAGAAAGGCGGCTGCGCCTTCGGCCGGTTCGCCGGTCGCATAGGCCGCCGCGAAGGCCTCGATGCCGGCGCGAATCGCCGTGTCGAGGTCCGAATAGCGCCAGCGCAGCATCAGCCCCTTCTGCAGCCGGACCGCTCCCGGGCCGGCACGCAGGATCTTTGCGAGCAGCGCGTCGACGGCCGGCCGCAGAGCCGACGCTTCCGCCACCTGATTGACGAGGCCCCAGGCCAGGGCCCGATCGGCGGAGATGGCCTCACCAGTCAGCAGAAGCTCGGCGGCTCGTCCCGGGCCGACCAGCGGGGGCAAGAGCGCCGCCTCGATGACCGAGGGCACGCCCACGCGGACTTCGGGCAGGCCGAAGGTGGCGTCGGTGGAGGCGAGGCGGAAGTCGCAGGCCAGGGCGAACTCCAGCCCGGCGCCCAGGCAAGGGCCGTTCACCGCAGCGACGACAGGGACCGGCGCGTGGTGGACGGCCTCGATCGCCGTGTGGAGCCCGGTGATGAGCTGGCGGGCACGGGGCAGGTCGAGGTCGCCGAGGACGTGGACGTCCATCCCGGCGCAGAAGGCACGCCCGCTGCCCGTGAGCACGACGGCCCGAAGCTCACTGTCGGCGGCGAGTCCGCGAAAGGCGGCGCCCAGGGCCTGGATCAGCCCGGGCTCGAGAAGGTTGAGAGGTGGGCGGGCCAGCGTGCACCACGCCACCGAGCCCGCCCGCTCGACGCGGACCGGCGCCTCGGTCATCAATAGCGTCGCATCCCCGGATCGACGGCCCGGGCCCAGTAGTCGAGCCCGCCCATCAGGTTCCGGACGTTCGCAAAGCCCAGGCGGCGCAGGTACTCGGCCACGGCGGCGCTGCGCACGCCCTGGTGGCAGTACACGACGATCGCGTCCTGAGGGTTCAGCTCCTCCACCCGGAACTCGAGCTCCTCGATCGGGATGTGTACGGCGTTCGGGAGACGACAGAGCTTGGTTTCCCAGTCCTGGCGGACGTCGAGGAGCACCGGCCCCCCGCCGGCGTCGAGCTGCTGCTTGAGCTCCTGCGGGCTGATCTCGTCCAGCGCGTGCTCCTTCAGCGGGCCGCCGGTCTGGCCACCAGGAACTCGCCGAGCCAGCCGTTGACCGGCTCGGGATGCTCGAGGTGGGGAAAGTGTCCGCAGGCGTCCACCCACCTCGTCTCAGCGCGAGGCAGGTCTCGCCCAATCTCCTGGCAGTGGGCGGCCGGCACCACGGGATCCTGCCGGCCGTGGATCATGAGCATGGGCGTGGGGAACGCGCGGAGCGCCCGGCGGTACTCCGGACCCCGCGCTTCGTAGTCCTCGCGCATGGCCCGCACCGTGGACAGGTACGCCGCGCGCGCGCTCCAATCCGTGCGCGCCGGGTAGTCGCAGCTCACGAGGAACGCGATCTCCTCGGCCCGCGGGGAATGGAAGCATCGCGCCAGGGCCGCCCGATACACAGCGGCGCAACCGCACAACGCCAGCGCTTCGCCCACCCCCGGCAAGGCCAGCGCACGATAGATGGGCGACATCCGGTAGGCAAATCCCGGGACGAGGCCCCCGACGAAGGCCAGGCGGTCGACGCGGCCGGGATGGGTCAGGGCGTAGGTCAGCGCGATCGACGCTCCCAGGGAGTGACCGACGAGACCGACCTGGCCGACGCCCAGGGCGCCCAGGAAGCCTTCGAGGGCCGAGGCGAAGAGCTCCAGCCCATAGCGGGCGCGAGGCTTGGCCGAGCGTCCGAAGCCAGGCAGATCGAGCGCCAGCACGGTGGCGCGCCCCGAGAGCGCCTCCATGGTCGGTCCCCAGGACGCCGCAAAGCCACCGAGCCCGTGGACCAGCGCCACCACCGGGCCCCGACCCTGCACGAGGTAATGCAGGCTGAGGCCGTCGAGAGCCCCTCCCCGCAGGCGCAACTCCGGCATAGGAAGAGGATTCTACCAGTCGCGTCGATCGAGGAGCGGGCGCAAGGCCCGGCGGAACGGAAAGATACTGAAGATACCGCCCGTATGAATGAAGCACACCCGCCGTCCGAAGGCGCCTCGTTCCCGGCGCAGGGCATCGAGCAGCGCGCCGAACGCCTTGCCCGTGTACACGGGATCGAGGACGATGCCCTCGCGCCGGGCCAGACGCACGACGGTCTGGAGCTGCTCCGCCGGCACCTGGTCGCGTCCGGAACCCTGATAGCCGTCGATCAGGGGGATCCGCTCGGGCACATCGACCTCGAGGCCATAGCGGAGCCGCGCCCGCCGGATCACATCCTCCACGTAGGCGCGGACGCGGTGCCCCTCCCAGGCGATGGGGATCGAGACGATCTGGGCGCGCAGGCCGGTCAACTGCTTGGCCATGAGCAGCCCGGCCTGGCTGCCACCGCTGAAGGCCGTGATCGCCACCGTGTCGAACTCGGGGGCGCCGTGGCGCACCTGCTCGGCCAGCTCCCGCCCGCAGGCGAGGTAGCCGAGGGCGCCGGTGACGGTGGCGCCGCTCTCCGGGATGACGTAAGGCACGCCGCCCCCCGCGCGCACCTGCCCGGCAAGATCGGCCAGGACCTCGTCGATGCGCGCCCAGGCGGCATCATCACAGTAGTGCACCTCGGCGCCGAGCAGATGGTCGAGGAGGAGGTTGCCGTCGTAGTCCTCGGGGGGTGCGCCCTTGAGGGCAAGCACGGCGCGCAGACCGAGCCGGGCCGCCACCGCCGAGACCGCCCGACAGCAGTTGGACTGCAGGGTCCCGCAGGTGATGAGCGTGTCGGCCCGCTGACTGAGCGCTTCGCCGACGAGGAACTCCAGTTTGCGGATCTTGTTGCCGCTTTCCAGCAGACCGGTGAGGTCATCACGCTTGATCCACAGCTCGACACCGAGCTCCGCGGAGAGGCGCTCGAGCTTGAGGAGGGGCGTGGGCCCGAGCGCCAGCTCCACTCGGGGAATCGCCGACGCCAGCGTGGGCATCGCCTCCACTATCTCAGGGTGGGCCGTCGAGAGGCAAGCCTTGCTGACCGGGGGGCGCGGCCACCGGCTGCCCGAGCAGACGCTTCATCATCAGCGCGTTGCGCACGGGGTAGTCGCGGTTGTTGTTGTTGAAGGACACGAACACCTGCTCGGCTTCGCGGGCCAGCGCCTGGATCTCGGGCACGAGCGCGACGAGCTCGTCTTCCGTATAGAGGTAGTCGTACTTCTCCTGCACCGTGGGCTCCCCGCCATGAAGCTGGCGGAGCCAGCCCTCCACGTTGCGACCGTGCAGCCGGAGCACCGCGGTCGGCGCCGTCGCGGCCGTGAGCCGGGGCACCGCGTTGACGGTGGGGGGCCCGTCCACGACGACGTACGCAAGCCGGGCCGACCGCAGCAGGCGCAGCACCTCGTCGGTGTGCTCGGGGAGCCAGGAACGGTCGCGGAACTCGACGGCGATCGTCCAGCCGGGCAGCCGCTCCGGCAGCAACTCCAGATAATCGAGCCACCGATGCCCGTAGCGCACCCAGGGGGCAAGCTGGAAGAGCACGTACCCGAGCTTGCCGGCCTCGGCGAGCGGCGCCAGGGCCGCCCGGAAGAGGCGGAAGGCCTCGTCGATGGCCGACGGCGGGAAGGCCGCGGCATCGACCTCTCCCCGCCGGGTCCGCCGGGCATCCGGGGAAAGCAGCCGGAGGAGGTCGGCCGGCAGGGTCTGGGGGCGCGGATGGTGGCCGGTCAGGAGCGCGTAAGCCTTCACGTTGAAGGTAAAGCCCGGAGGCGTCCGCTCCACCCAGCGCAGGACCGCGCGCGGATCGGGGACGGCATAGTAGGAGGCATTGACTTCGACCACGTCGAAGACCGTGGCGTAGTGGCGAAGTCGGGCCTCGGGCGTCATGGCGCGACGAGGGTAGAACGAGCCCTCCGCGATCAGCGAGCTGTCGGTCCACGAGGACAGGCCCACGCGGACCCGGGAGGAAGCCGAGCCGGGCACTCCTGGTGTCAGAGGGGCTTAAGCATCACATGACCTTCTCGTACACGCCCGGCGGGATCACACGGAAGACGCTGATCGGCTGGGAGACGTTCTTGAAGGTCCGCTCGCCCAGGCTCTCCAGCACGAAGTGCTGCCGGATCCGCTCGGCCGTGGTCGGGCCCACGACGATCTCGCCGGCCTGGGCCGAGCCGGCAAAACGCGCCGCGACGTTGGTGGTAGGGCCGGTGGCGGTGAAGGTCCACCGCGGTCCGAGCTTGGTCGCCCCCACCAGCGCCTCACCGCTGTTGATACCGATGTGGAGCTGGATGGGCGGAAACACGCCGCCGTACTCCTCGTTGAGCGTCCCCGTCTTCTGCCGGATGGCGAAGGCCGCCCGGGTGGCATTGAGGGCGTGGTCCACGGCGGGCCGGTCGGCCTGGAAGATGACCATGAGCCCATCACCGGCCGTCTCGTTGACGTCACCGTGGTGCTGCTGGATGATCTCCAGGAAGCTCGAGAAGTAGAGTTGCACCACCTGGTTGAGCCGCCGGGCGTCGAGCTGCTCGGAGAGCTTGGTGTACCCGGCGATGTCCAGGAACAGCACGGAGACCTCGACGCTCCGCTTTTCCAGCTCGGTGGCGTCGGGGTTCTGCTCCAGCAACCTCTTCACCGACTCGGGCACGAATTTCGCGAGCTCGCCCTTGAGCTGCTCGAGGAGCTCCAGCCGCCGCCGCGACTCCTGGAGATGCTCCAGCGCGGACGCCAGCTCGGCGTTCTTGCCGGCCAGCTCCCCGTAGGCCTGGGCCAGGCGGGTCGTCATGTCGTTGAAGGCGCCGCCCAGCCGGCCCAGCTCGTCGCTGGAGGCGCCGGGGGCCCGGGCCGTGAAGTCCCCGTCCCCCACCCGGCGGGCCGCCGTGGCCAGGGCCTCGATGGGACGCACCACGACCCGCCGCATGGCCACCGTCAACACGACGGCGGCGGCCACGATGGTGAGGGCCGCGATGAGGATCTGGCGGTTGCGGTGGCGCCGCACCTCCGCGAACACCGGCGCCATCGAAGAGGCAACCTGGACCACCGCGCGTACCTGATGATCGGTGCCGTGGCAGCCCTGACACCGCTCCTGGTTGAGGATGGGATGCAGCAGGGTGAACAGGGGGATTCCTCCCTCACGGACGTCCACCGACTCCTGGGGCCGCAGCGTGTCGATGGCCCGTTGAAAGAGGGGCCCGCTGACCCGGGCCGCCGGCGCCCGCGCCATCTTCTGGATGTTGGCCATGACGTCCCCGGGCAGGTCGGCATTTTTCTTCACTTCGTCGAGGGTCGCCAGGTCGGTGAAGGCCTCCACCCCGTTGCGGCGATAGATCGAGAGGCCCTCCACCGGCGAGGATCCCTTGAGCTCCTGGATGACGGTCCGGGTGACATCGGGGCGCTCCTGGAGCATTGCCCCCTCGATGCTGGCGACGATGGACGCGGTCAGCCGTCGCGCCGCCACCTTGTTCTGCTCAACGAGGAGCTCGGCTTCCCGCTGGATCGTCCACACGGTGGAGGCCCCGAACCCGATGATGAGCACCACCACGATCAGAATCGTGATCTTGGTGGCCAGGCGCAAGCGAGCCATGGCGTGGCGATCCTACCACGGAGCCTCTGGGGAGCCTCTCGGGCAGCTAGCGGGGAGCGTTCTTGGCGAGCAGGGCCGCGATATGGGAGCGGAAGTCAGTGATGGAGAAGGGTTTTTCGATGAAATCCTCCGCCCCACAGGCGAGGATCCGTCGTTTGACCTCGCCCTCCGAGTAAGCCGTCATGGCAAGGATGCGGATGGCGGCGGTGTCCCGGCGAGCCTTGAGGCGTCGGCACACCTCGAAGCCGTCCAGCCGTGGCATGCGGATGTCGAGCGCCAGGACATCGGGACGGAAGCTCCCTACCTGGACCAGGGCCTCGTAGCCATCGGTAGCGGTACGGATCTGGGCCTCGGGCATTTCATCTTGAAGCGACTCCTTGAGGATCTCAGCAAGGGGAGCATCGTCGTCAACGACCAGGATCCGGGGCCGGGCCGCCTTCTGGCAACTCTCGGCCAGTTCGGCCTGGAAGGTGACGAGGTCGGCCTCGGCGATCCGATGGTGACCACCCGGCGTCCTGAGGGCCGGTAGCCGCTTCTCCCGAATCCAGGCCTTGATCGCGTTGATCGTAACGCCCAGGCGTTCCGCCGACTCCCGAGTGGTCAGATAACGCGTGCCATCGGGATTGGGTTCACGGGGACGACGAGACATACCTAAATGATACGTATGACGTTTTTGATACTTCTGTCAACTTTCGGACGCGCGAGCGGGGCGCTGGTTTCCTGTACAATCCACAGGCATGAAAGAGCCCAGTTCATTCGAGGAGTTCGAGGCGACCAGCCTCTTTTGCCCGCGGTGCCGGCGGGCGACGCCTACTCGGAAGAAGCTGCTACTCGTCCTGCCGACCGGGAACAAGTACGACTATGTCTGCGGCGAGTGCGGAGCGCCGGTTGGAGGCAAGACCGACAACAATCCAGCCGACTTCTATCGGACGGTCAGGGCTCGCCCGCAACGGATTTGACGGATGCGCAACGGCCAGTAGATGAAGGGACTTAACCACCGTATCTAGTGCGCTTGCTCTACTTGGGCTAGTAGCCTAGCCCCTTCCAGCATCCCACCCCTTGCGCAAAACCGCAGTCACGTGCAATGATGGCCGGCGTTAGATCAGCATCCTTCCTTCTGATCCGATACGAATCGAATCGAGATTGGCTGAGGGTAAGGAGGATTCTCCGTATGAGCCGGCACAGCAAAACGTTCGCGGGGCTGGCGTTCTTCATAGCGGTCGCAGTAAGCGGGATGGCCCTTTCCAGGCACGTCATCGCGGTAGCCGGGGAGGCGGATGCCGAGCGCCTGAGCCGGGCCATCCTCAGCCATGTAGCCGAGAAGAACCCCCAGGCTCCGATCAGCGCCTTCCGGGGCTTCCCGGAGGTACTGATGGTGGAGGCCCAACGCTCAAGGATCGACCATTGCCTGGCCCTGGCCCAGGCGGAGGTCGAGTCGGACTTCAGGCACGAAGCGGTCGGGGCGGCAGGGGAGATCGGGCTGTTTCAGATCCTGCCTACCACAGCAGCGATATTCGAACCGCAGCTCGGCAAGTTCCGACGGCCTCAGCTCAACAAGAGCAAGCGGGAGCTCGGCGACCTGGCCGACCCCGTGGTCAGCACCCGGTTCGCCATGGCGTATTTGAGAGACATCATGACCCGGAAAGCCTCGATCCGGGAGGCGCTGACCGAGTACAACGGAGGCCCGAACGGCCGACACCCCCACTACTACCGGATGGTGATGGGAGCCTACGTTGAGGTCCTCGAGCGTCCCTCGTTGCGGTGCCGATTCCAGGAGGCCCCCAAGCAGATACCCTTGCTGACCTTCTTGACCCGGGCCTGACGACGTCCCGGGGGTCAGGCCCCGGGGATCGCTCACGCCCCCCTGTCGAGCCGCGCCCGGAAAGCCTGGGGCTATAATCTCGGCGCGCGTTCGCATGGGGGGGGTCTCGATGAAGGGCGTCACGCTACCCACCGAAACCGTCTTCGTCATGGAAATGTCGCCGATCAAGTTTGGGCTCGGCGCCACCGACGAGATCGCCTATGACGCCCAGCGCCTGGCTCTGGGGCGCGTCCTCATCGTGACGGATAAGAATATCGCTGAGTTGGGCCTGCCCGAACGGATCCGGGCCCTGCTGGGCGAGCAGGGTATCAAGGCCGACGTCTACGACGGTGTCGAGGTCGAGCCGACCGATCGCTCCATGGAGGAGGCCGCCGAGTATGCGCGGACCAAGGAGTTCGATGGCCTGATCGGCGTCGGGGGCGGCAGCGCCCTGGACACGTGCAAAGCGGTAAACCTCCTGGCCACCTACCCGGCCCCCCTCCTCGATTACATCAACAAACCCGTCGGGCGCGGCCGGCCGGTGCCGGGCCCGCTCAAGCCGATGATCGCCGTGCCCACCACGGCCGGGACCGGGAGCGAGACCACCGCGGTCGCCGTCACCCATGTCCTCGGGCAGCACCTCAAGGCGGGCATCTCGCACCGGCTCCTGCGTCCCGCGCTCGGTGTCGTCGATCCCCTGAATACCCTCACCGCGCCGCCCGAAGTCACGGCGGCCGCGGGAGCCGACATCCTGACGCACGCCATCGAGTCGTACACGACCCGGCCGTTCAATGCGCGGCCCAAGCATCATCCCCCCGACCGGCCGGCCTACATTGGGGCCAACCCGGCCAGCGACATATGGTGCGAGAAGGCCATCGAGTACGTGGGCCGGTACTTGCGTCGGGCAGTTCTCAACGGCCTGGACCTGGAGGCCCGCCTGCATCTGGCGCTTGCCGCCAACTACGCCGGCATCGGGTTCGGGAATGCGGGAGTGCACATCCCGCACGCCGTCGCCTACCCGATCGCCGGTCTCGTTCGCGACTGGGTGCCGGCCGGCTACCGCACCTCCCACCCGCTGGTGCCGCACGGCGTCTCGGTGATCCTGACCGCCCCCGCCGTCTTTCGCTTCACCTATCCCACGGCGCCGGAGCGCCATCTCCGCGCCGCGGAGCTGATGGGGGTGCCGACCGCCGGGCTATCGGAGGGCGAGCGCCGCGAAGCGCTCCCGCGGGCGCTGCTGGCCCTCATGCGCGACGTCGGGATTCCCAACGGCCTCACGGCGATCAGGTATGGCGAGCGCGATGTCCCCGCCCTCATCGAGGGCACGCTCAAGCAACCCCGGCTGCTCTCAGGCGCCCCCCGGCCCGTCGGGGCCGAGGAACTGGACGGCATCCTGCACGACGCGCTCAGCCTGTGGTGACGAGAGCCTGGTGAGCTCCATCGCGAGCGCCTGCTCGCCTACGGGATTCCTGCAGCCGACTCTTCACCCAGGAGGTGGCTGATGCTCAAGGAGTTCAAGGAGTTCGCGCTCAAGGGCAGCATGCTGGACCTCGCCATCGGCGTCGTGCTCGGCGCCGCCTTCGGCGCCGTCGTGACCTCGCTCGTCAAGGACATCTTGATGCCCCCGCTGGGCAAGCTCCTGGGGGGCGTCGACTTCACCGACCTGTTCATCGTCCTGGGCGCCGGCAATTACTCCTCGCTCAAAGCCGCCCGGGACGCCGGCGCCGCCACCCTGAACTACGGGCTCTTCGTCAACACCGTGATCAACTTTCTGATCGTGGCCTGGGCGCTCTTCTTCGTCGTGAAGGCGGTCAATACCGCCCGCAGCCAGCCCGCCCCGGCCGCTCCTACCGAGCGGGAGTGTCCGCACTGCCTGGGCAAGGCACACGTGCGGGCGACGCGCTGTCCGCACTGCACGAGCACGCTCACCGCGCGCGCCTGATCGCACGACGCCTCAGAGCCGGACGCCAGCGGGCCTCGACGTACAATGGGCCCGATGCGCTGCTCGGCCTGCTCGAGAGAGAACCGCCCCGGCGTGAAGTTCTGCGAGGAGTGCGGCGCCTCCCTGGAGCTCGTCTGTCCGTCGTGTGGGGCTCGTCTGCCGGGCAACCCCAAGTTCTGCGGCCAGTGTGGCCGACCGTTGACCCAGACCGTCGACCGCTTCGCCGCGCCCCAGGCCTATACGCCGCCCCACCTGGCCGAACGCATTCTCAAGGACCGCGGCGCCCTCAGCGGCGAGCGCAAACAGGTCACCGTGCTGTTCGCCGACGTGTCGGGCTTCACCTCGCTGTCCGAGCGGCTCGATCCCGAGGAGGTGCACGGGCTGATCAATCGCGCCTTCGAGCTCATGCTGGCCGAGGTCCACCGCTACGAGGGCACGGTGAACCAATTTCTCGGTGACGGGCTCATGGCACTGTTCGGGGCCCCGGTGGCCCATGAGGATCACGCGGTGCGGGCTGGCCACGCTGCGCTGGGTATGCAGCGCGCGCTCGCCGGGTACCGCGAGGAGCTGCGGCGAACGCGGGGCGTGGACTTTCGGGTCCGTCTGGGGCTCAACACCGGCCTCGTCGTCGTGGGCGCCATCGGCGACAACCTGCGCATGGACTACACGGCGGTGGGCGACACGACGAACACCGCGGCCCGCATGCAGCAGCTCGCCGAGCCCGGGCACATCGTGGTCGCCGAGGCCACCGAGCGTCTCATCGCTCCCTACTTCGAGCTGCGCCAGTTGGGGACGGTCACGGTGAAGAACCGGACCCAGCCCGTGGCGGCCTGGGAGTTGCTCCGGGCCCACGCCGGCACGACCCGCCTGGCCGCGCGGGCCGTCCGGGGCCTGTCTCCCCTGCTCGGCCGTACCGACGCCCTGGCCACGCTGGACCGGGCGTGGACGGCGGCCCGCGCCGGGCGCGGGCAAGTCGTCTTCGTCGTCGGTGAGGCGGGCATTGGCAAGTCCCGGCTCCTGCTCGAGTTCCGAGAGCGGCTCGGCGAGGAGGCGACCTGGATCGAGGGCGACTGCGTGTCCTTCGGCCAGGCGGTGCCGTTCCTGGCCATCGCGGAGCTGCTCAAGCGTCACTTCGCCGTCACCGACCACGATACCGAGCGCGAGGTCATCGAAAAGATCCGACGCGGGCTCGAGCCGTTGGGCCCTGACGCCGCGCAGTCGGAGGCCTTCCTCCGGTACCTCCTCTCCGTGGACCCCGGAGATGGCGCCGTGGCGGCGATGGAGCCGGCGCAGCGGCGAGCCCGGATCGTCGCCGCCGTCCAGCGCCTGCTTGCGGCCATCAGCCGCCGGGCACCGCACGTCCTGGTCGTCGAGGATCTGCACTGGATCGACAGCGGTTCCGAAGACCTTCTGAAATCGCTGGCCGACAGTCTCCCCGGCATGGCCGTGCTGTTGATCGTGACCTACCGGCCGGTCTATCAGCAGCCGTTCGGCGACCGGACGTACTTCTGGCGGATCGCACTGCAGCCCCTGCACGAGCAGGACGCCATCCGCGTTGTCCGGGCTACCCTCGGCGTGAATGACTTGCCCCACGAGCTGGCCGGCGTCATCGCCGCCAAGGCCGAGGGCAACCCCTTCTTTCTGGAGGAGATCGGGCACGCGCTGGTGGAGACCGGCGCCGTGCGCCCCGAGGGAGGTCAGCTGGTGCTGACCCGGGCGGCGGCTGCCATCGCCGTACCGGAGACGGTGCAGGATGTGATCGCCGCGCGTCTGGACCGCCTGGAGGAAGCGCAGAAGCGCACCGTGCAGACGGCCGCCGTCATCGGGCGAGAGTTCGCGCTGACGCTGCTGCGACGGGTGTCCGAGCTACGCGATCGGCTCGAGCAGAGCCTGGCGGACCTCAAGCGGCTCGAGTTGATCTACGAGAAGGCCGGCTTCGGTGACCCCGAGTACGTTTTCCGCCACGCGCTCACCCAGGACGTGGCCTACGGCTCCCTCCTCCAGGCTGAGCGGCGCCGGTTGCACGCGCTGATCGGTGACGCCATTGAGGAGCTCTATGCGGGACGACTGGAGGAGCGCGCCGAGGAGCTGGTCCAGCACTTCACCCGGGGCGAGGTCTGGGACAAGGTCGTGCGCTATGCACGAGATGCCGCGGAGCGCGCCGCCGCCCTGTGCGTGGACGACAAGGCCGTCGAGTTCTACCAGACCGCGCTCACGGCGCTGCGCCACCAGCCCGAGGCCCCGGACCGGGCCCGGCTCGGCATCGAGATCCGGCTGGCCATGCGGGCGCCGCTGTGGCGGGGCGGACGGCCTGACGAGCTGTTCGCCCTCTTCAAGGAGGCCGAAGAGCTGGCGAGCCGCCACGGCATGCCCGCCTACCTGGACACGATCTATGCCTTCTTCGTGCAGTACCACTGGGCCCGCGGCGAACAGGATCGGGCGCGGGAGTATGGCGCTCGGTGCCTGGAGCGGGCGACGGCCACGGGAGACCTTGGCCTCCGCATCACTGGGCTCCTCTACCTCGCCCACGCCCACAATGCGCTGGGCCAGCCGACGCAGGCACTCGAGTATGCGCGGGAGATCGTCGCGCGGCTCGAGGGCGGGAAGGAGACGGAGCGCTTCGGCCTGTCTGGCTTCCCCTATTCCGGCGCCTGTGTCGACGCCGCCGAGGCGCTGGTGGAGCTCGGCGACGCGCGGGGGGCCCTGGAGTGGATCGAGCGCGGCCGGCGCGTCGCCGACGGCGCCAACCATCTCTACAGCCAGATGGTGGTGGCCCAGTTCCATGGCCATGTCCTGACCTCGCTGGGGCGAACGCCCGAAGCGATCACGGTGCTCGAGGCGACGGTGGCGACCTGCCGCGACAAGCGCTTCGTCGGCCAGCTCGTCAACGCCTTGCGTCACCTCGGCCACGCCTACGTGATGGCCGGGCGGGCGGCGGAGGCGATCGCCCCCGAGCTCGAGTCGGCCGAGCTTCAGCAGCGCGCCAACGTCTTCGTCACCCGGTGCAGCAACCACCTCATCCTGGCCCAGGCCCACCTGAACCTGGGTGACCTCGCTCGGGCCGAAGCCGAGCTCGAGACGGCGCTCGATTTTGCCCAGCGCCACGGCGAGCGAAGCGCCGAGGGGCAGATCAAGCTGACGTGGGCCGAGCTGGCCACGCGCCGTGGCGACCGCGCCGCCGCCGCACGGCACCTGGACGAGGCCCAGGACATCGCCGACGAGCTGGGCTTGATGGTGCTGATCGAGCGCTGCCGGGCCCTGGCGCGCTCGCTCGCGCAGGGCTCAGAGCGAAGCCAGTAGCTTGCGGTCGGAGTCGTAGCGGAGCCGGGTCAGGGCCTCCTCACGCTCGACCCAGGCCACCTCCTCCACCTCGTGGTCGTGGTCGCCCACCTTCTCCACCGGCCGCATGAGATACCACCGCACCGTCTTCCTTACGCGGCGGCCGTTCCGCTGGAACCAGTAGGTGATCGGCTCGAGCTCTCGCACGATCTCACACCGATAGCCGGTCTCCTCGCGAACCTCGCGCACGGCGGTCTCCGCGGTGGACTCCCCGGCGGCCGGAGCCCCCTTGGGCAACGTCCACACCGAGCGGTTGCGGAGGTCACGGGCCCGGATGAGGAGCACGCGGCGGCCATCGTCGACGACCAGACCGCCAGCGGAGAACTCGATCATAGGGCGCCGCTGGGCCATTGCCAGATGATACGCGAGGCGCGGCGCCGGCGTCGCGGGCCGCTAGCCCAGCGCGGGGCGGGGAAAGCCGCCGACAGCCTGCTCCCAGGCGCAGCCTACCCGGAGCACGGTCGCCTCGTCGAACGGGCGCCCCACGATCTGCAGACCGAGGGGCAATCTCTCAGGGGACAGCCCGCAGGGCACCGAGAGCGCCGGCAACCCCAGGCCATTGAATGGCCGGGTGAGGCGCGAGAACCGCGCCATGCTGGCGATGACGGCGCCCACCGGAGCCGACGTGACGTCGGCCAGCCGGGGGGCCGGCTCGGGAATCGTCGGCATCAGGAGGACGTCAACCTCGGAAAACACCTCGCGCACGAAGTGGCGGGCCATCCGGGCCCGGAGGCGGAGGGCCTGGAGGTAGTCGTATGCCGAGATTTGAAGACCCACCTCCAGCCGGGCCCGGACCGCCGGCTGCAGCTCGTGGGGGCGTTCCTTAAGGATCCTCGCGTGGATGGCGGCGCTCTCGGCGCGGCTGACGAGGCCGGTCACGTCGGTGATCGGCCCGGGATCGGGCACCCGCAGGCGGACCAGATGCGCACCCCCCGCCGCCAGCCGCCGCCCGGCGTCTTCCACAGCGGCGGCGATCCCATCCGCGACATCCTCGAAGAAGTAGTTCTCGGGCATGCCCAGTCGCAGGCCGGCGATGCCTCCATCGACGGCCGCGAGGTAGTCCGGCACCGGACGCCGGCTCGACGTGCTGTCCTCGGGGTCATGACCGGCAATCACGCCCAGCACGAGGGCGGTATCGCGGACGGTGCCGGTCATCGGCCCGAAGTGGTCGTTGGACCAGGACAGCGCCATCGCGCCGGCACGGCTGACCCGCCCGTAGGTGGGCTTGAGTCCGACGATGCCACAGGCGGCGGCCGGCAGCCGGATCGACCCGCCGGTGTCGGTGCCCAGCGCGGCCAGCGCCAGTCCTGCCGCCACGGCGGCGCCCGAGCCACTGCTCGACCCCCCCGAGCAGTGGCCGGACCGCCAGGGGTTCTGCACGTTCCCGTGGTGGGCGTTGTCCCCGAAGGGCCCCAGGGCGAGCTCGGACATGCTCAGCTTGCCGAGGGTCACCGCGCCAGCCGCCCGCAACCGCACGACTGCCGTGCACTCGCGCTCGGCGATGAAGTACTCCGGCGTGCGCGTACCGCAGGAGGTTGGCAGCCCGGCGATGGCGCAGAGGTCCTTGTAGGCCAGTGGCAAGCCGTGGAAGGGACCCCGCCTGCGGCCCGCCGCCAGCTCCGCGTCCCGCTCCTTGGCCGTAGCCCGCGCGCCCTCGGCGTCAACGGTGATGAACGCGCGCAACCCTGGATCGAGGCGCGCGATCCGGGCCAGGCATGCTTCCACCAGCTCCAGCGACGAGACCCGTCGCGTCTGCAGCGCGGCGCTCTGTGCTTCCAAGGTCCAGTCCCTCATCGCGACGGCTCGGGCTCGCCTGGGTCCGTGGCCGGCGGCGGCTCCAGCGTGGGGGCCATGGACTCCAGGGCCACGACGAAGCGGGCGGGTTCCTCGGTCATCGCAAGGTCGCCGGCCCAGCGCTCGATCGCGCCACCGAGGTAGGCCAGGTCGACCGCGAGCGTGGGATCGGGTCGGCGAGCATCCACGGCGAAGCAAGCATACGGCTGGCACGGCGTTCCGGACTCAAAAAGTGACAGCAGGGCATGACACGCTGTCATGTGGGGCCGGCAACATCACCGCGAACGTGCCGCCCTCCCGCCGTTTCGCGCGAAGGCGTCGTTTGGCCGGGAAATTGAATAAGGCATAGCAGAATGTCGCTCACCCCGACCGCGTCATGACCCCACCCCCCAGTGCGGCAAACGTGGCCGTCGAGCCGAGGCCGAATTTAGATCTGGAGCTGGTGCTCATTGACCTGACGCGCCTCGAGCACATCAAGGGGGGCCTCGTGGTCGCGCCCGACGGACGCGTCATGGCCGCTCGCCTGCCCCGTGAGATCGCCGTCGAGCCCCTGGCAGCCCTGGCCATCACGCTGGGCCGTGATCTCGAGCTCCGGGCCCCTCGAGTCCGGCGCGGTGCTTTCCTGATGGCCCATGTGGCGGCGGGCGAGGGAACCGTATTCCTGTGCGGCACGGCGGTGGGCTTCATCGTGCTGCTGGCCGAGGCGGAGGTGAATCGCGAGAACGTCCGCCACGCCCTGCTGGCCGCGATGAACGCAGTGCGCCGGGTCTGCGCCTGACTATCGAGCTGGTGGGGGCAGAGACTGCCCCCTCCAGACCTCCCCCATTCACGTGAGGCGTGACCATCGTACCGTCACAAGATTAGCTTCCTACTGCTGCGCGCGCGGCGGACCGGCCGGCCAGGCGTCCGAAGACAGCGCCGGACATGAGCCCGGCCCCACCCGGATAGTTGTGGTAGAAGAGGCCTCCCACCAGCTCACCGGCCGCGAACAGACCGGGAATCGGGCGCTCTTCACAGTCGATGACCTGGGCCTCGCTGCCGATCCGGAGCCCCCCGAACGTGAAGGTGATGCCGGTGGTCACCGCGTAGCCGACGAAGGGTGGACTGTCCAGCGGTAGCGCCCAGTTCGACTTCGGGGGTGTGAGGCCCCGGGTGGCCTTGCCGTCCTTGATGGCCGGGTTGAAGTCTCCGGGCTGCACGGCGGCGTTGAAGGCCCGGACGGTGCGCACGAATCCCTCGACGTCGATCTCGAGCTTCCGGGCCAACCCTTCCAGCGTGGAATCCTCGGCCTTCGTCACTTCGCGGATCCGGTACTCCTCGCGGAGCAGGGCCACCACTTTCTGGTCGAAGATCTGGAACGCGGCGCGGCGGGGCTGCTGGATGACGGCGCGGCCGTATTTCACGTAGGTGTAGTTCCGGAAGTCGGCGCCCTCATCCACGAACCGCTCGCCGCGCAGGTTGACGATGATCCCCAGGGGGTAGGAGTGCTTCTGGAAATTGTCGCCCACCTTGCGGTCGCCGTGCCAGGGCGCGTTGAGATCCCACTGCACGGCATGGCACCCGCTCCAGTGGCCCCAGGGGACGGCGTTGGCGTCGAGCGCCATGCGGATCGCATCGCCGGTGTTGTAGGGGGTGCCCCGCACCCGGGCCAGCTCCCAGTTCGGGCCCAAATACCGCGTCCGCATCTCGGCGTTGGCCTCGAAGCCCCCGGCGGCCAGGACCACCGCGCGAGCGGCGATCGTCTCGCTGCCTTGCGGCGTGCGCACGACCACACCGGTGACGCTGCCGCGGTCGTCGGTGACGAGCCGCGTCGCCTTGGCCTCGAACCGTACGTCGATGCCGGCTTTGGCGGCGGCGGCGTATTCCATGTCGATGAGCCCGGCGCCCCCGCCCACCGCCTCCAGCACCAGGCCCCCCCAGAACCGGAAGCGATTGCCCACCTTGAAGGCCTGACGCCCGAACATGGGGATCCAACGGATGCCGAGGTCGCGCATCCAGCGGACCGTGGGCAGCGACTGCCGCACCAGGGTGAGGCCCAGGTCCGCGTCGGCGCAGTCCTCGGTCACCCGCATCAGATCGTCGTAGTAGGCGTCCTCCGTGTAGGGGTCCACTTCCATCGAGGCGACTTCCTGGTCGGACAGGTCACCGACGAGCGAGCGCAGCTCCTCGAAGGACTTGAAGGCGAAACGGAAGCCCCCGGCCGTGAAGAACGAGTTGCCACCCCGCCAGGCCTCGGGGGCCTTTTCCAGCACGAGCACGCGAGCTCCGTGCTCGCGGGCGGACAGCGCCGCGCACAGCGCGGCGTTGCCGCCGCCCACCACGACGACGTCGGCAGCCCGGGCCACGTTAGCTCACGATCTCGCTGATCTGGATCTGCGCCGGGATGTTCGTGTAGTTCGCAATGTCGGCCATGAGCTCCTTGCCGTGCTGACCCATGCCTTTCTGGAACTCGCCCAGCGTGTTGAAGTAGATGTGACAGGCCCCCACGAATGGAGCGGGGGCGCCGGGAGTCCCCCCGGCCACTCCTTTGTCCACCTCGTACCGGATCAGACCGAACGGCTTGAGCCGCTGGGCCACCAGCGGCATATGCTTGTCCTTGTAGTAGGCGTGGTCGAACTTCTTGCCCGCTTCGTTGGGGTAGAGCACGCTGATCCGGATCATGGCGGCCTCCTCGGCGGGGTTCGGTCGGTGAGGCGTACGCTAAGCGGACGGGGCGAGCCTGTCAAGAACGGGCGGGCCCGTGGCCGTCCGGCCTCGAGGAGCCGCGGGCCTGCCCCAGCATCTCGATCAGCATGGCGCGGGCCTCGGCCGCCGTGGTGACCTCCCGGGGGAAGGGCACCCGCGCGCTCCAGCGCCGGGGACCGCGGCGCAGGCGGAGCTTGAAGCCCAGCCGATCCACCGACGTCATGCTCGCCTCGTCCGATTGGACGCCTGCGAAGAAGTTGGCGTAGAGCGGCAAGACGTCGGGGTGGTCGCGGTTCATGTGCTCGACGATCCCGGCCGCCACGTCGGCCAGCGGATCGGGACGCGCCGCCCGATACTCGGCTGCGTCCACCCAACCCATCGCCGCGAACCCACCCACGAAGTAGACGTCGAGCACCTCGAGCCGCCAGAAGGCGAAGTCACCGAAGTCCACCCAGGATTCCGCCATCCGGTGGCGGGCCAGGTAGGCGCCGCGCGCCGCCGCCGTCTCGTCGCCCCCGACAGCTCGGGCCTCGCCCATCAGCGTCACCCGTCCTCCGGCCAGCGGCTCGCCGGAGACGTCGGGCTGGGTGAGCAGCAGGCTCGCCCGTGGGTCGGTCGCGAGATTCTGGGTGTGGACGGCCATCGTGGATATCAGGAGCAGCGGCTGGCCGTCCCCATCGAGCGCGTAGGGCATGAGCGAGGCGAACGGATGCCCGGGATGCTTGCGCGAAAGCGTGGCCAGCGTGCCCGCGCCGACCTGGGCCGCCAGCGTCCGCGCCCGCTCGGCAAAGGTGGGCTCGGGGACCGGCGGTCGGTCAGCGTCCGGCGGAGGCCCGGCGTGGCTGGTCACTGCAGATCCTCGATCCCGCTCACCCCTGCCCGCGCTGGGCCTCCAGGCGAGTCATCCGACCGTCGAGATCGCGGTACGAGCTGCGGAGGAGTGCAAGGATCTCCTGGTGAGCCGCATCATTGTCCCGCTGATGACGGTCGAGCCGTTCCCCCAACACCCCGTGGGCCTCGGCGACCAGGCGGACGTCGTCACGGACGGCTTCAAGGAGGATGCCTTGATGGCGTGCGCGCTCGTCCACGGCATCAATCCGGCGGTGCACGTCGGCGAACTGCTGATGCACGTCGGCGAACTGCTCATGCACCTCGGCGAACTGCTCATGCACCTCGGCGAACTGCTGCCGTACGTCAGCAAACTGCTGCCGTACCTCGGCGAAGGCACTTCGAACTTCCTCCCGGAACGCTCCCAGCTCCTCCTTCACGCTGCGATTACTACCATCAGCGCGGCCAACCGGCAAGGTGTATCCCTCTGGAATCACTCGCGGGTGGCGGTGAACGGACAGATCTGGTTGTAGGCGCAGGAGCGGCAGGCGCCCCACGAGGGTGTGGCATCGAAGCGACGGGCCCGGATACCGGCGGCCGCCGCCTTGACCGCGGCGATGGCCTCCTCGATGTCGTCGGCGGTGGGCGTGTGGCGGCCTACCACGTTGGAGTCGATGAAGCGGAGCTCCACCCGCTGGGGCAGGCTGCCCGTCATCTCGCGCCAGCCCAGCGCGTACACCTTGAGCTGGAGATTCCGGGCCACCCGGCTGTCGGCGTCCTTCTGGCGAGTGACGTCGCTGGTTTTGTAGTCGATGATTACCGCGCCCAGCAGGTCCTCGTCCACGCGGTCGTAGCGCCCGCGCACCCGATCGGGCCCCAGGGTGAATCCGAACTCCCGTTCCACCCAGGTCGGCTTGATGCCATCCGCCTCCTCCTGGTGCCAGAAGCGCCGGAGCGCCTCGCGACCGGCCGCCTTGCGGGCCTCTTCGTGCTCGCGGGTGAGGAAGCCCTCGGCGGGCTCGCTGGCGCCGGGGCGATCCCGCGCGATGTCTTCGCCGGCCCACGCGCGCTCGTAGACCGCCAGGAGATCCTCCACCGGCGTGTAGTTGCCGACGGCGCGGCGCCGCAGGTAGTACTCCACGACCTTGTGCACGACGGCGCCGTAGGCGACCGCGTGGTGACGGCGGATCGGGATCCGCTTGACGTGGACGTTCTGGTACTTGAGCGGGCAGGTCTGGTAGTCATCGATCTGCTTGTGGCTGATCAGGAGCTCGCTGTCGGGAGCCAGGGGGGCGAGCGCCGCGTCGGCGGCGACGGCGGGCGGTCCAAAGCGCTCGATCTCCTCCACGGCGCGCGCCCTGGACGGCCGGGCCGCGTCGCGGGGCAGGTCGAGCGCCTCCAGGACGAACTGGCTCACCTTGCGTTGCCGGCTGCCCCCGTAGTCGCTGGCGCTGGTGAGGTACAGCTCGCGCCGGGCCCGGGTCATGCCGACGTAGGCGAGCCGGCGCTCCTCCTGCTGATGGTGGTCGCCGGTCGGCAGCACGTCCTTCATGAGCTCCACCGGAAGCTCCAGCGCATCGCGGCGGCGACGGAGGGGAAACTTGTCCTGGACCAGGTTGACCAGGAACACCACGGGGAACTCCAGCCCCTTGGCCTTGTGCACGGTGAGGACGCGCACGGCCGGCGTCTCCACGTCGGCCTCGGCCACGGCGGGGTCTTCCCCAGCCTCGATCAGCGCGTCCAGGTGCTTCACGAACTCGCGCACATTGTCGTAGCGCAGCGCCTGGGAGGCCGAGCGGATGCGGTCGAAGAACTTGGAGATGTTCTTCGTCTCCGCCACGTCCCGCGCCGTCTCCGCCCGGTACATGCGGGTGAGCCAGCCAGAGTCCTTGATGAGCTGGTAGAGCACCTCGCCCGTCGGCACCTCGCGGGCCAGCTCCATGTAGCGCTCGAGGTCGGCGACCAGGTGGTGAATCGCCGCATGGCCGGCCTCGCTGACCTCGTCGCGGAGCTCACGGATCTCGGCAGTGCGGCGGAGCACGTCGAACAGGTGGACGTGGCGGCGGTCGGCATAGGTCGAGCAGCGCGTGAGGTCCACGATGGGGACGTCGTAGAGATCCGACGACGCCAGGTAGTGCAGGCTCACCGATTCGTCGGTGTGTAC
The DNA here is from genome assembly GCA_036556905.1 of Candidatus Methylomirabilota bacterium. Taxonomy (GTDB): domain Bacteria; phylum Methylomirabilota; class Methylomirabilia; order Rokubacteriales; family CSP1-6; genus 40CM-4-69-5. Next base: position 31,343 of record DATBIM010000112.1, on the reverse strand, counting down.
CAGCGCGCGCAGGAAGGCAATCAGCAGCCGGATCTCCGGGCGGCCATAGAGGCCGGAGTTGCCGGAGAAGGTCCAGGGCACGCCCTTGACGTTCAGCGAGCGCAGGAACTGGTCGGCGTCGGCGTTGGAGCGTACGAGGACCGCCACGTCGTCGGGCTTCCAGGCGCCGGCCGCGACCTTGTCGCGGATCAGCTCGGCCACGGCATCCGCCTCCTGCGTGCCCGTCTCGTAGTGCCGGTGCACGGGCGCCGGGCCGGGCGCCTCGCGGACGGCGACGAGGTGCTTGCTGATCCCGCTGCGCACCTCCAGGCGGTCGGGGTTGTTGTGGGTAATGAGACGGTAGGCCGCGTCGAGGATGGGCTGATGCGAGCGATAGCTCTCGGTCAGCACCACCTGCCGGGCCTCGGGATAGATACCCTGGAAGCCCAGGACGTTGGAGATGGCCGCGCCCCGCCACTTATAGATGCTCTGGTCATCATCCGCGACGACGGCCACGTTGCCGTGGCGGGCGGCCAGAAGCTTGACCAGCTCGAACTGGGCGTGGTTCGTGTCCTGGAACTCGTCGACCAGGAGATACTTGAAACGCCGCTGGTAGGCGCTCAGCACGTAGGGCCGCGAGCGCAGCAGGCGCAGCACCAGCACGATCTGATCGCCGAAGTCCACGCAGCCGTCGCGGGCCATCAGCTCCTGGTACCTGGCGTAGGTGGCGGCCAGCTCGCGCTGCTGGGCAGCGCGCTCCCGCGCCGCCTCGTAGTCGGCGGCGGACGCCGCCTCCCGGGCCAGGCGTTCGACGCAGGCCTGGTATTCGGCGGGTGAGACGTCCTCGTCCTTGCAGCGGCTGATCAGCGTGATGAGGGCGTGGACGTGCCGGGTGGGGTCGCCCAGTGGCCGGTAGTGGCTGAGCGGCAGCTCGAACAGCCGATCGCGGAGGAAGATCACCTGTTCGGCGCGGTTGAGCACCCGGAAGTCCGGGGTGAGGCCGATCTCCAGGGCGTGTTCGCGCAGGATACGGTCGCCGAAGGCATGGAAGGTGGAGATCTCCACGTCGGCATAGCCGTAGGGCACCAGCGTGTCGACCCGCTCCTCCATCTCGGCCGCCGCCTTGTCGGTGAAGGTGAGGGCCAGGATCTCCTCGGGGCGGGCCCGGCGCCGGGCGATCAGCCAGGCGATGCGGCGGGTGATGACGGTGGTCTTGCCGGTGCCGGCGCCGGCCACGATCAGCAGGGGCCCGGCGTCGTGGGTCACGGCATCCCGCTGGCGCTCGTTGAGCCCGTCCAGGATGCGCTCAGCCGCCATGCCGGGCTCGACTATACTACGAGCCGTGGCGGAGGACCTCCTGGCCGCCGTCCGTGAGCGGGCCCGGCGCAATCGCTTCTGGGCCTACCTGGGCGTGCACGTGGACGATGCCCGCGAAGGCTGGGTGCGGCTGCGCGTCCCCGTCCGCGATGATCTCTGCAACGACGCCGGGGCCCCGCTCCACGGCGGCATCTACTCCTCGCTGGTCGACATGGCCGTGGGCGGCGCTCTGGGGACCTACGCCGCTCCCGCCAGCGGCGGCCTCGATCAGACGACGCTCGATCTCAACGTCAGCTTCCTGTCCGGGGTCCGGGAGGGCGAGGTCGTGGCCGAAGGCTCCATCCTGAGGAAGGGCCGGACCATCGCCTTCGGTGAGGCCCGGATCACCGACGCCACCGGCCGGTTGCTCGCCGTCGGCCGCGCCACCTACATGCTCCTGACCCGGGCCTGAGGACGCCCACGGGATGCGGGCCACCATCCGCCGCAAGCTGGTCCTGCTCAGCCTGCTCATCCTCGTGGTGGTCTCCTTCGCCTTCACGCTGCTGCACCACAAGGTGTCCCGGGCCTGGGTGGAGGAGGATCTGCGCGAGCGCGCTGTCACCTTCGCCCGCGAGATCGCGGCCACCATCGGCGACCGGCGGGAGTTCGAGAGCGGTCCCCTGCTCCAGCGGCAGATCCGCGACATCATGGCCGTGCGCGGGAACGTGCAGCAGCTCGACGTGCTCGACCTCGACGGCAGCCAGACCCGGGTGGTGGCGACCAGTCACTCCCAGTCGCGTCTGCCCCTCACCCGCAAGGAGGCCGACCAGGTCCGGCTCGGCCGCGTGGTATCGCGCCTCATCTACGAGGGGTCCGGCCGCTACTGGGAGGTGGTGGCGCCGGTCACGCTCGGCGAGACGGTGGCCGGGGCAGTCGCCGCCAAGTTCTCGCTGGACCGGGCCGACGCGCTGGCCGCCCGCGTCAGCACGGGCGCGTTCGTCCTCACCGCCGCCTCCGTCGTGGTGATGGGGCTGCTGATGAGCGCCGCCGTCTACGTCGTTGTCGACCGCCCCCTGCGACGCTTCCTGCACACGATCGACCGCGTTCGGCACGGCGACACCCGGGCGGCCCTCCCGGTAGCCGGCGACGAGGAGTTCGCCGTGCTGGGCCGCCACTTCAACGAGATGGTCCTCCGCATCCAGGCCTTCAGTGACGAGCTCCAGGCCCGGGTCGACGAAGCGACGCGTCAGCTTCAGACGCGCTACCAGGAAGTGGAACGCCTCAACGAGCTGTTGTTCGTCATGCAGCGCAGCCTGAGCCATGCCGAGCGGCTGGCCCTCTCGGGCCGCATCGTGGCCGAGATCGCCCACGAGGTCGGCACGCCTCTGCACTCCATCGCCGGCCACCTGGAGCTGCTGCGCCAGGACGTCGCCTCGGGCGCCCCCCTGGAGGCCACCACCCGCCGACTGAACGTGGTGGAGAGTCAGCTGGCCCGTGTCAGCGAGATCATCACGCAGCTCCTCGACCTCACCCGGCGCCCGCCCGGCGAGGCCGTGCCGGTCGACGTCAACGGTCTCGTGCGCAGCACGGCCGAGCTGGTGCGCCCGGGGCTCACCGCGGCCGGCCTCACCCTGGAGCTGGCCCTGGCGCCGGATCTGCCCCACGTGCGCGGCCACGGTGGCCAGCTCCAGCAGGTCGTCCTGAACCTCCTGACCAACGCCATCGACGCCACGGCACCCGGAGGACGAGTCCGGCTGGCTACCGCCAACGGCCGCGACCCCGACGGCCTCGAGATCGAGGTCAGCGACACCGGGACCGGCATCCCCGAGCCCGATCGCAAGCGCATCTTCGAGCCGTTTTTCTCGACCAAGGAGCCCGGCCGCGGGACAGGGCTGGGACTCTTCATCTCCGCGCAGATCGTCCGCGAGCACCGCGGGCGCATCGAGTTGGACAGCGCCGAGGGGCGCGGCAGCCGCTTCCGCGTGCTCTTGCCGGCGGGGCCTCAGGCCGCCTGATGGCTGCGCCCATCATCCTCGTGGCCGACGACGATCCCGTGGCTCGCGATCTGCTCGTCGAGGTTCTGGCGCGGGAGGGCTACCGCGTGCGCGCCGCCGGGGGCGGCGAGGAGTGCGTGCGCCTGGCCGAGACCGAGCCCTTCGACCTCGCCCTGGTGGACCTCCGCATGCCGGACCTGGACGGCCTGGCCGTCCTCCACCGGCTGGCCAAGCTCAGCCCCCCACTGCCCGTCCTGATCCTGACCGCGTTCGCCACCATGGACACCGCGGTGGAGGCCATTCGGGCGGGCGCCTACGACTACCTCTCCAAGCCGTTCCGCATCGAGGAAATCAAGGCGGCCGTACGCCGGACGCTGGAAGCGCAACGGCTCGGCCGCGAGAACCGAGAGTTCCGGCGCGAGCTGCAGGAGCGCTACCGGCCGGAGAACCTCGTCGGCCAGTCGCCGGAGATGGTGGCGATCTACAAGATGGTGGCCCGGGTCGCGGCCCAGGACGCGACGGTGCTGATCCAGGGCGAGACGGGGACGGGTAAGGAGGTGGTGGCGCGAGCGATTCACTATGCCGGTCCGCGGGCCGAGCGCTCCTTCGTCGTGGTGGACTGCACCGCGGTGGCCGAGAACCTGTTCGAGTCCGAGCTCTTCGGTCACGAGCGCGGGGCCTTCACCGGCGCCCTGCAGAGCCGCCGCGGCCTGATCGAGACCGCCGACGGCGGCACCTGCTTCCTCGACGAGGTCGGCGACCTGTCCCTGCCCCTGCAGGCCAAGCTGCTGCGCGTGCTCCAGGACCGCGTTGTCCGTCGCGTGGGCGCCAACGAGCCCATCCCGGTCGACGTGCGGATCATTGCCGCGACGAATCGAGATCTCCGCAAGCGAGTCGAGGAAGGCGCCTTTCGGGAAGACCTCTACTACCGGCTCAACGTGGTCACCATCCACGTGCCGTCGCTGCGGGAGCGCAAGCAGGATGTGCCGCTCCTGGCCCAGCATTTCCTGAACAAGTCCGCGGCGGCTGCGGGCAAGCCTGCCAAGGGGCTGGCTCGGGAGACGCTGGCGGCCCTGGGCAGCTACGACTGGCCGGGCAATGTCCGCGAGCTCGAGCACGTGATCGAGCGAGCGGTGACGTTGTCCTCCACGGAGCTCCTGCTGCCCCACGACCTGCCGCCCGAGCTGGGCCCGGCCGCACCCCCGCCACCGAAGCTTCCGCCCGGGCGAATGACGCTGGAAGAGGTCAAGCACTGGTACGTGCAGGCGGTGCTGGAGGAGGCCGGCGGGAACAAGGCGCGCGCGGCCGAGCTGCTGGGCATCGACCGCCGCACCCTGTACCGCATCCTGGCGGTCAGGGGCGGAGACACCTCGGCGCCGTGAGGCGCGCCCTTGCCCTCGGCTTGTTGCTGGCCGCTCTCGCCGCCTGCGCCTCGCGGCCGCCCGCCGCCGAGCGCGGCGACGTCATGCAACGCATCCTGCCCTCCACGGTCCAGCTCCGCGCCGAGGTCGCGGGTGGCGTGCGGCGAATGGGCTCCGGCGTCGTGATCGCCGCCGACGCCGGTGGGGCCCGCTCCTGGATCGTCACCACGCGCCACGTCCTGAGCGCCACCGGCGAGCAACAGATCTCCGTGGGCGTGCCGGGCCGCCGGGGCCGCCTGAAGGCCGAAGTCGTGGCCCTCAACGAAGAGGCGGACCTCGCCCTCGTCATGATCTCCGGACTCGCCCTGCCGCCGGTGACCCTGCAGGAAACCGTTGGCCTGGGCGACGAGGTCTGGGTGGTGGGCTTCCCCTGGGGCCGCCGGCTGACGGTGGTCAGCGGTGTCGTCAGCCAGATTGCCGCCAGCGACGGCGAGATCGCCCTCGCGGGCGCCGCCCGCATGATCGACGCCTCGGTCAGCTATGGGGCCAGCGGCGGCGGCGTCTTCCACGCGCCCACCGGCACGCTCATCGCCATTGTGGAGGGCTACCGGACGGCCCGGATCACGCTGCAGACGGTGCCGGAGAAGGTCGTCGATGTCCCCGTCCCGGGAGAGACGACGGTGATCTCGGCCGCGGCGATCCGTCGCTTCCTCGGCGGCGCCGGAATCAGTCCTCACTAGCAAGAACGCCACGGCGGGCGCAGCGGCGCCACACTCGGGCTCGGTGCCTGGCCGGGCCCTGCTCGAAAAGCCCCGCCACCACGCATTTTCCGCAACCACGGGCGCTGGCACGGGCGTTGCTCCTCTCCCACGCGTTCGACAATCCTCGAGGAGGAATCATGATGAAGAAGACCGTAGGATTCGCGCTGGCCGTGCTGCTCATCCTCGCCGCCGCCGGCGCGTGGGCTGGCGATGTCGAAGGCAAGATCAGGGCAGTGGACACGTCGGACCGGGTCATCATGCTGGAGGACGGCACCCAGCTCTGGGTCGCCGAGGGCCAGGCGATGGACGACCTCAAGGAGGGCGCGTCGGTCAAGGCCTCCTATGAGGAGCGCGACGGCAAGAAGATCGTGACCGGCATCCAGGTCTCGCAGTAGCTGTTCGTCGCGGCGGGCGGCCCTGCCCGCCCGCTGCGACCCAGCCCCGCGACGTCCTGCGGCTCGCACTGCCGGGCGTCTTGTCCCCGCCGCGCGGATCGACTATAAGAGAGCGCACCAACTCGCCGCTCACGAGGAGACGCCGTGGCCACCAAGATCCTGTTCTCGCCGCCGATGCCCAAGCCCATCATGGACCTCGCTCGCGCGATGCTGCCCGAAGGATACGAGCTGCACGTGGCCGATCGCGCTTCGCCGGAGCACCGACGCCTGCTCTCCGACGCCGAGTACTGGATGGGCTTCGCCCGGGGCGGGATCGACGCGGCATTCTTCCGGGCGGCGCCCCGGCTCCGCCTGGTCCAGCTGATCAGCGCGGGCTACGATCGCATCGATCTTTCGGCCGCCCGCCAGGCGGGGGTGCCGGTGGCCAACAACGGCGGCTCCAACGCGCTGGCCGTCGCCGAGCACACGCTCATGCTGATGCTGGCGACGCTCAAGCGCGGGGTGTGGCTGCACGGCAACGTCGTCGCCGGGAACTGGCGGGTCGGTGGCTTCGACGAGCACCGCCTCTACGAGCTCGCCGGCAAGACCGTGGGCATCATCGGCCTGGGCACCATCGGCAAGAAGGTGGCCCGGCGCGTGCGGGCCTTCGACGCCGAGGTCATCTACTACGACATCGTGCGGCTGACCGAGGATCAGGAGGATGCCCTCGGCGTCCGCTTCGTCCTGTTCGAGGAGCTGCTGGGGGCCGCGGACGTGGTGACCCTCCACGTGCCGCTCAACGAGAGCACCCATCGCTTCATGGGGGCAGCGCAGTTCGCGGCGATGAAGCTGGGGGCCATCCTGATCAACACCTGCCGGGGACCGGTGGTCGACGAGGCGGCGCTCCACCAGGCGCTGAGCACGGGCCGGATCGCTGCGGCCGGGCTCGACGTGCTGGTCGAGGAGCCGCCACCCAAGGATCATCCGCTCTTCGCGCTCGACAACGTGATCATCACCCCCCACATGGCGGGCCCCACCTGGGAGAACTGGGCCCGGGCCTTCCGTAACTCCTACGACAACATCCAGCGGGTGGCGGCCGGACGTCCTCCGCTGTGGGTCGTGCCGGAGCTGCGGTCATGAAGATCCTCTACACGCCGCTCATGATCGTTCCCTCCCTCAGCCCCGATGAACGCGCTCAGATTCTCGACGCCGCGGGGCCAGGAAGCCGGCTCGTGGAAACCCGGGATCCCGCGCAGCAGAAAGCGGAGATCGCCGACACCGACGTGCTCTTTGGCCGCGTGAACCCGGAGGTGCTGAGCCAGGCCCGACGCCTGCGCTACTACCAGTCGATCGGCGCCGGTGTGGACGCGATCCTGACGCAGGAGCTGATCGAGAGCGACATCGTCCTGGCCAGCGAGAAGGGCGGGGTCGGCATCCACCTGGCCGAGCACGCCATGGCCCTGCTCCTGGCCCTCACCCGGGGTCTGCACACCGCCATCCGCCGGCCCGACTACGGGCTGCGCGAGGCCATCCGCCGGGAGCAGTGGGAGCTCTGGGAGCAGACGATGGGCGTCGTCGGCTTCGGAGGCACCGGACGCGAGGTGGCCCGCCGCGCGCTGGGCTTCGGCATGCGCGTCCTGGCCGTGGACATCGAGGACGTGCCGCCCGAGCCCGGGGTGACGCTGTGGCGCAACGACCGGCTGAACGACCTGCTCGCCGAGTCCGACGCCGTGGTCATCTGCCTGCCCCTCACCAAGGCCACGCACCATCTGTTCACCCGGGACCTGTTCCGTCGGATGCGGCGGCACGCCCTGCTCATCAACGTGACTCGGGGAGCCATCGTGTACGGCGACGATCTCCTGGCCGCGCTCGAGCAGGGGCTGATCGGGGGCGCCGGCCTCGACGTCACCGACCCCGAGCCGCTCCCCGCCGGCCATCCCCTCTGGAACCACCCCCGGGTCATCGTCACCCCGCACACCGCGGGCGGCTCGCCCCGTCGGGCCGGCCGGGTCATCGCCACGTTCTGCGAGAATCTCCGACGCCTCCGGGCGGGCCAGCCGCTGCTGGCCGTGATCGACAAGCGGAAGGGTTATTGACGCTGCGCGACCGGATCGGGGTGGACCTGGGGGGACGACGGCCGCTCGAGGACGGCCTCGCCTGGGCCGTCGCCCATCATGTCCATTACGTCGACTGCTGCCTGGAAGGCGCGCCCGATCATCCCAACGCGCCCGCCACCTGGACAGAGGCCCGGGTGGCCGCCCTGCGGAGCGCCTGCGAGCGCCACCAGCTCCACGTCGGGCTCCACTCGTCCTCCGCCGTCAACGTGGCCGAGACCTCGCCGCTCATGGCCGAAGCCACCGACCGCTATCTGCAGACCTACGTCGAGCTGGCCGGGCGCCTGGGCGCGGAGTGGGTTGTGGTTCACGCCGGCTACCACTTCTCCAGCGACTACCCGGCGCGGCAGGCGGCGAGCCTCGAGCGCCTGCAGCGCGCGGCCGCCCTGGCCGAGCGGGCGAACGTGCGCCTTCTCCTCGAGAACCTCAACCGCGAGCCCGAGCATGCCGAGGTGCGCTACCTCGCCCACGATCTCAAGGAATGCCGCGAGTACTTCGGCCGGATCTCCTCACCGAACCTGGGTTGGGCCTTCACGGTCAACCACGCCCATCTCGTCCCCGACGGCATCGACGGTTTTCTCGACGCCATGGACATCCGCCGCTGCGGCGAGGTACGCCTGGCCGACAGCCACGGTCGCTGGGAGCAGCACCTGCGCCCGGGCGAGGGCACTATCGACTTTCCCCGCATGTTCCGGCGCATCGAGGGCGCCGGCTACCGCGGGCACTACATGATGGCCTTCGGGACGCTCGACGACATGCTCGCCGGGCGCGAGGCTCTGGTGAAATCGGCGCCTACCCCTTGACAAGGCTGCGGGGGTCGCGCAGATTCTGCGCGGGTCCCGGCCGCCAGGGATGGGCCGAGGGGAGGGCCGGATGTTCCGCTCCGCGATCGCTCTGAAGCGCAAGCAGTGGGAGCCGTATGCGTTTGCCTCCCCTTCCCTGTTCCTCATCGCGCTGGTCATCGTATTCCCGCTGGCCTATGCGTTCTATCTGTCGCTCCAGAACTTCGACCTGGCAGTGGGGCCCGATTATGAGTTCGTCGGGTTGAGCAACTACACCGAGGCGCTCTTCCGGGATGGGCGGTTCTGGGGATCCGTGTGGAACACCGCGGTCATCATCGTGCCGTCCCTGACGCTCGAGCTGTTGCTCGGGCTCGGGATCGCCCTGATGCTCAACCGCCCCATCCGGGCCCGCCCGATCATGACCGCGCTGTTGGCCATCCCGCCCATGGTCTCCCCGGTCATGGCGGCCATGGCCTGGCGAATGATGTTCGGCGTCAAGTACGGGGCCATCAACAACCTGGGCCTGCAGCTCGGCCTCATCGACGTCTATTTCGACTGGTTCGCGACGCCGCTGATCTCGGTGATCGCGGTGGTCTTGGTCGAGGTCTGGCACAACACACCGTTCATGATGCTGGTGCTGCTGGCCGGGCTGCAGTCCATCCCCCAGGAGCTCTACCAGGCGGCCAAGGCCGACGGGGCGACGCCGTGGCAGAGCTTCTGGTACATCACCCTCCCGTTGCTCAAGTTCACGATGGCCGTTGGTGTGATGATCCGGATGATCGACCTCACCAAGCTCTTCGGGCTGATCTTCATCCTCACCTTCGGTGGGCCCGGAGGGGCGACCGAGACCGTCGCCTTCAACACCTACCTCGTCGGTTTCAACGATTTCCGGATGAGCTATGCCTCCGCGCTGTCGTATCTGATCGTCATCGGTGTGCTCGTTCTCACGCTCGTCTTTATGCTGGTCCAGCGTCGCCGCGAAGCGAGGGCCGCCGCGTGAGCGTGCTTGCCGCCGAGCGAGCCAGTGTGTCGTCGCGACGAATGAGCCGTTATCGCGTGCAGGGCTGGCTGGCCCAGGGCCTCACGTATCTCGGGCTGGCCGCCGCCCTGATATTCTTCCTCGGCCCCTTCTTCTGGATCGTCACCACCTCACTCAAAGGCAACGAGGACTTCTTCGCCCACCCGCCGGTCTGGATCCCCGCTGAGCCGTCGCTGGCGCATTACACGCGGCTCTTCACGCACTCCAACGGGCTCCGCTACTTCCTCAACAGCCTGCTCATCTCGACGGTCAGCATGTTTGCCGCCCTGGCCGTGAGCCTGCCCACCGCCTACAGTATCGCCCGCTGGCGGTTCGGCGGCGGCTTCCTGAGCGTGCTGCTCCTGGTGCTCCGCATGCTGCCGGCCATCGCGCTGATCATCCCCCTGTACATCATGTACAAGGCCCTGGGGCTCACGAACTCCTACCTGGGCCTGGTGATCGTCTACACGGTCGTCTATATCCCCTTCGCCGTCTGGCTGCTGGTCGGGTTCCTGCGCGACTTCCCGGTGGAGATCGAGGAGGCCGCGCTCATCGACGGCTGCTCGCGGCTGCGCGCGCTCGTCAGCGTGGTGATGCCGATTATCGCGCCGGGCATGGCGGTGGTCGCCCTCTTTTCGTTCATCGCCACCTGGAACGAGTTCCTTTTTGCCGTCGTCCTCACCGGCATCGAGACCAAGACCATGATGGTGCTGGTGACCACGTTCACCAGCGGCGGGACAGACACCTTCTACGGCGAGGCCTCGGCCTCCGTCGTCCTGGGGGTCCTGCCTGCTTTCCTCGTCGCGTTCCTTCTGCAGCGCTACCTCGTAAAGGGCCTGGCCCTGGGCGGCACCAAGGGTTGAGGCTCAGGAGGATCCCATGAAGCGGCTCGTGCGTCCTGTCCTCGCTCTCGTCCTCGGCGGCCTTGTCGCGCTCGCCGCCTTCGCGATCCGTGAAGCCCCCGCGCAGGCCAAGAAGCCCTACGAGGGCACCACCATCCGGGCCATCGTCAACGCCGAGTACGTCAAGTACTCGCTGAGCCTCGTGGAACAGGACATCTACGACAAGCTCGGCATCAAGATCGAGACCGAGGTCATCCCGCTCGACCCCTTCGTGGCCAAGACCCTGCTCGAGTTCAACAGCGGCAAGAGCCCGTGGGACCTAATTATGTTCCTGCCTTCGAGCATGCCGGACTACGGCCGTCACCTCGAGCCCCTGGAGCCGTGGATCCAGAAGCTGAAGCTCGATTTCGTCCTCGACGACATCCCCGACGTCTACAAGAAGCTGATGCTGCGCCACAATGCCAAGCTCGTCAGCATTCCCTACGACGGCGACATCCACATCATGTTCTGGAACAAGGTGGCCTTCGAGCGGCCCGAGAACAAGTCGAAGTTCAAGGCCAAGTACGGGTACGAGCTGGCCGCGCCCAAGACCTGGAAGCAGTGGGACGACATGGCTCAGTTCTTCCACGGCTGGGGTTGGGACGGCTCCGACCAGAAGCTCTTCGGCGCCGGCGCCTCCTACAAGCCTAGCGCCAGCGGTTTCTCGTACCACTGGTGGCGAGCGCGCTTCTTCTCGTACGGCGGCATGTACTTCGACGCCAACATGAAGCCGCTCATCAATCAGGCCGCCGGCCTCCGCGCGCTCGAAGAAATGGTCAAGACCATGCCGTACTACCCGCCCGGCGTGCTCCTCTTCGAGTCGGAGGAGCCCAAGACCATGCTGATCAAGGGCGAGGTGCCGATGCTCTACTCGTGGACGAGCACGGGCAAGCGGGTCGGCAACAAGGCAGAGTCGCTCATCATCGGCAAGGCTGGCTTCGGCATCGTCCCCGGCGCCGAGATCGACGGCAAGATCGTCCATCGGCCGTCGCTGACGCCGGGCCGCGCGATGGGCGTGTCCATCTACTCGCAGAAGAAGGAAGCGACGCTGAAGGTGCTGGAGATGCTGTCCAACCCGGAGCAGTCGCTCAAGATCGTCATGGACCCCAAGACGATCATGGACCCCTGGCGCATCTCGCACCTGCGCTCGGATAAGTTCAAGAAGTCCTTCCCTGGGGCCGACGAGTACCTCAAGGCCATCGAGATCAGTTTCCCGCACGTGGTACCCGATCCGATCCTGCCCGGGGCCAACGAGTACACGCGCAAGCTGTCCTTCGAGATCACCGAGGCGCTGGCCAAGCGCAAGTCACCCAGGGAGGCGCTCGACAGCGCCGTGGTCGAGTGGGACAAGATCACCGACCGCCGCGGCCGCGACAAGCAGCGGGGACTCTGGGGCGAAAAGATGCACGAGATGAAGACGGTGGGAATCGAATACCACCCGGACTGGGCGGCCAAGGCCAAGTAGCTCTGAAGATCACCGATCTCGACGTCACGCTGTTTGCGTGGGAGGGCATCCCTCCCACGCAATACGGCCGTCACACCGGCCGCTTCGGGGGCCGCAGCCAGCTCGGCCTGGTACGGGTGCGCACCGACGGCGGAGCCGAAGGCCACGCCTTCCTGGGCTCGGCCATGCGGGGCGCCGATCTCGACGCGGCCTCCCTGATCCGCTACCTCAAGCCCGTCGTCGTGGGCCAGGACCCACTGGACCGCGAGCGGCTCTGGCAGGCGTTGTGGCAGCGCAATCGCGCCACGACCATCCGGGCCATCGGCGCGGTGGACGTCGCGCTGTGGGACCTCGGCGCCAAGATCGCCGGGCTCCCCATCCATCGCCTGCTCGGCTCGTACCGCGAGACGATCCCGGCCTACGCCAGCAGCGCCGTGCTGGCCACCGCCCAGGAGTACGCGGCCGAGGCCGCCCGCTTTAAAGCCGAGGGCTGGACCGCCTACAAGATCCATCCCCCGACCGATCCCGCCGTCGACATCGAGGTCTGCCAGGCCGTCCGGCGGGCCGTGGGGGACGGCTACACGCTGATGCTCGACTCCACCTGGGCCTACCAGTACCCGGAGGCCCTGCGGGTGGGCCGCGCCGTCGAGGCGCTGGGCTTTCACTGGTACGAAGACCCGCTGGCCGACGACGACATCCTGAACTACGTGAAGCTGAAGCAGCACCTGGCCATCCCGATCCTGGCCACCGAATACGCGCCGGGCGGCCTCACCGCCTACGCGCCCTGGCTCGTGCAGCAGGCCACCGACTACCTGCGCGGCGACGTGGCCGTGAAGGGTGGCATCACGGCGCTGGTGAAGACCGCGCACCTGGCCGAAGCCTTCCACATGAACTTCGAGATCCACCACGGCGGCAACTCCCTGAACAACGTGGCCAACCTCCACGTGACCATGGCCATCCGCAACTGCGAGTTCTTCGAGGTGCTCCTGCCGGCCGGGGCCCAGAAGTACGGCCTGGCCGAGGACATCGAGGTGGACCGGCGCGGGCTCGTGCGGGCTCCCGACGGCCCCGGCCTGGGCGCCCGCATCGACTTCGACCTGATCGAGCGCCACCGGACCGCCGTGCTGAGCTGAGGGGAACAGCCGCGGCGGCGAGCGACCGCCCGGCGATCACGACACACGCCACGAAAGGAGAGCACGAATGGGTCAGAACGTGACGCTGCAGGCGGAAGACGGCCACAAGCTCGGTGGCTACCGCGCGAACCCCGCGGGTCAGCCCCGCGGCGGCATCGTTATCATCCAGGAGATCTTCGGCGTGAACTCACACATCCGGGGCGTGTGCGACGGCTACGCCGCCGACGGCTACGTGGCGCTGGCCCCCGCGCTCTTCGATCGCGTGGAGCCCAACATCCAGCTCGGCTACGAGCAGGCGGACATCGTTCGGGGTCGTGAGATCCGCGGCAAGATCGGCTGGGACACCATGATCATGGACGTCCGCGCCGCCGTCCAGGCCCTGCAGAAGGACAAGCTCAAGCTCGCGGTGATCGGCTACTGCATGGGCGGCTCGATCGCCTGGCTGTCGGCCACCCGCATCGACGGATTCAGCGCCGCGGTCGGCTACTACGGCGGCGCCGTGGCCGACTTCGCCAGCGAGCGGCCGCGCTGCCCGGTCCTGCTGCACTTCGGCGAGACCGACGCTTCGATCCCCAAGGAGCACTGGGAGAAGATCAAGGCCGCCCAGCCCAAGGTGCCCATGCACATCTATCCCACCGCCGGCCACGGCTTCAGCTGCGAGCAGCGGGCCAGCTATCACGAGCCCAGCGCCAAGCTGGCCCGCCAGCGCACGATCGAGTTCCTGCGCCAGCACGTCGGGTAGCGGGTGAGACAGCTACTGTTGTCGCACCCCGCGTGAATGGGGGAGGTCTGGAGGGGGCGAGTCTCTTGCCCCCTCCAGGCTAGAAACAGGTCTGGAGGGGGCGCGCCGCGTGTCCCCTCCAGGCTGGAAATAGGTCTGGAGGGGGCGCGCCGGTTCACTCCTCGATCAGCTGGGCCGCCTGCCGCAGCAGCGACGGCGGGATGGTGAGTCCGAGAGCCTTCGCGGTCTTGAGATTGACCACCAGCTCGAACTTGGTGGGCTGCTCGATCGGGAGGTTGGCGGGATTCACGCCCTTCAGAATCTGGTCAACGTAGGCGGCCGAGCGCCGGAACAGCACCGGCAGGTCGGCCCCGTACATCATGAGCCCACCGGCGTCCACAAACTCCCGGAATCCGTAGATGGCCGGGAGCCGGCTCCGAGCCGCGAAGTCTAGGATCCACGCTCGGCGCCTCACGGTCAGAGGGTCTTCGACCGTGATGAGAGCGCCAACCGGTTTCAGCAGGGCGGCTTCGAAGGCCCGCTCGAAATCCTCGGGCCCTCGCACCTCGAGACTTACCAGCTCGATCCCCATGGCGGTGGCCACCATCCGAGCTTGCCTGACCACGAGCCGGGGATAGAGGCTGTGCGGATTCCAGAGAATGCCGACGCGCACCAGCCTTGGCACCACTTGTTTGAGGAGCTGAAGCTGCTTGCCGGCCAATTCAGGGGCCATGAGACTCAGACCCGTAACGTTCCCGCCCGGACGAGCCAGGCTGGTCGCGAGCCCACTCGCCACCGGATCATCGGTGGCGACCATCACGATTGGGGTCGTCGGCGTGACATGCTTGGCCGCCAGCGGCCCCGGCATGCCCGGACTCACGATGACGTCGACATTGAGCCGGGCGAGTTCTCTCGCCAGGTCGGTGAGCCGTTCCACTCTCCCCTCCGCCCAGCGATACTCGATGACGATGTTTCGGCCCTCGACCCAGCCCAGGTCGTGGAGTCCTTGCCGGAAGGGCTGGAGGAGATGCTGGGCTGCCGAAGCGCTGCTCGGCCCGAGGAGCCCTACTCGATACACCTTCTCCGCAGGCTGAGCACCGGCGGTGGGAGCGATGAGAGGCACGGCGAATCCCAGGACTGAGGCGAGCAGGAGGCCGGAACGGACGCGCATACGCCACCTCCAGGCAGGGCGCGGTCCTTAGATCAGGCGGGGCAGCACCTCGCTGATCGAGCCGGTCAGCACCGCATCGGCAAGCTGATCCATCTCGGTGGGCTCCGCGTTCACGATCACCACGCGGGCCCCGCTCTCCTTGGCCACCGGCACGACGCCGGCGATGGGCCAGACCGACAGCTTCGTGCCCACCGCCAGCATCAGGTCGCAGCGCCGGGCCGCCGCCTGGGCCCGCGCCAGGTCCCCGGGGACGAGGGGCTGACCGAACGAGACGGTGGCCGTCTTGAGGATGCCCCCGCAGGAGCGACAGGGCGGGTCGGCCTCGCCGGCTCGGACGCGCGCCAGGGCCCGCTCGGTCGGCGCCTGCTCGCCGCAGGCGAGGCACACCACCGAGCGCATGGTGCCGTGGATCTCGACGACCACCGCGGGCGAGGATCCCGCGCGCTGGTGCAGGCCATCGACATTCTGGGTGATGAGCGTGTCGAGCTGACCGCGCCGTTCCAGCGCGACCAGGGCGTGGTGGCCGGGATTGGGCTCGGCCGCCCACGCCGGCGACTCCAGGCGATTCTGCCAGGCCCGCTTGCGAACCTCGGGATCCGCCACGTAGTGCTGGAACGTCGCCATCTTCTCGGCCTCCGGGTTCTTCGTCCAGAGGCCCTGGGGACCGCGGAAGTCCGGGATCCCGGAGTCTGTGGAGACGCCGGCGCCGGTGAGCGCGACGATGCGCCGGGCCGCCAACATCCAGCGGCGCACCGTGGCGATCACCGCGTCGGCCCCGCCCGACCCCGCACCCGCCCCGGGGACAATGCTGTCGGTCACGCTCTGGATTGTATATGCTCGAACCGGTGGCTGCCGACCCGATCGCCGAGATCACCAGCGAGCGCGAACGCGCCCGCGCGGCGACCGATCCCCTCACCGACGTCTGTGTGCTGGCTACCTCGGGACGGCAGGGCGCGCCCGGCGTGCGCCCCCTCGTCCTGCGAGACATCGGCCCCGACGGGCTCGGCCTCCTCATCAGCGCGACGAGTCCCAAGTGGGAGCCGCTGCGGAGCGGGCGTTACGAGTGCCTGCTGCTGTGGACGACGATCCGCCGGCAGTACCGGGTCCGCGGCGGCCTGGCCCCCATGCCCGAGGCGCTCGTGGAGCGCTACTGGCGGGACAAAATCCACGAGTCGCGATTGCTCGACCTCTACTACGAGCGGGTGCAGGCGCAGAGCAGCCGGGTAGCCTCACGCGAGACTTTTCTGGCCGGAGTCGAGCAGCTGCGCCGCGAGCACCCCACGCCGGACGTGGTCCCACGCCCTCCGCTCCTGCGCGGCGTGTACCTCGTCCCGTTTCGCGTCGAGGTGTGGCACGGCTCCCTCGACCGCCTCCACGCCCGACACCTCTACACGCGCACCGCCACCGGCTGGCGCCAGGAGGTGCTGGTGCCGTGAGGCTGCGACCCCGGGAACATGTGCCGCTGGCGCCGTACTGCACGCTGGGGGTCGGCGGGCCCGCCCGGTATTTCGTGGAAGCCCGCGACGAGGCGGCCGTGCGAGCGGCGCTGGCCTGGGCCCGGCGTCGCGGCCTGGCCATGCGCGTCATCGGCGGAGGGTCGAACCTGCTCGTCGCCGACGAGGGCGTCGAGGCGCTGGTCGTCCGCATCGGTCTGCGCGGCGTGACCACACGCCGGCGCGGTCCCCACGTCCTGGTGACGGCGGCGGCCGGCGAGCCCTGGGACGCGCTGGTCGAGCGGGCCGTCGAGCGCGGCTGGGCCGGGCTCGAGTGCCTCAGCGGAATCCCCGGCTCGGTCGGTGCCACACCCATCCAGAACGTCGGAGCCTACGGCCAGGAAGTCAGCGAGCGCCTCATTCACGTGCGGGCGCTCGACACCCGCGACGGCAAGGTCGTCACCCTGTCCAATCACGACTGTCGCTTCACGTACCGCGACAGCGTCTTCAAGAGCGGGCAGCCCGAGCGCTGGGTAGTGCTGGCCGTCCGGTACCAGCTGCACCCCGGCGGAGCGCCGACGGTGCGCTATGCCGAGCTCGAGCGCCACCTCGGCGCCCGCGGCACGGGCACTCGGTCCCTGGCCGACGTGCGGGCCAGCGTGCTCGCCATCCGGCGCTCCAAGTCGATGGTGATCGAGCCCGGCGACGAGAACGGTCGCTCCTGCGGCTCCTTCTTCACGAACCCCATCGTGACGGGGGCCGTGGCCGCCAAGGTGCAGGCGCTGGTCGGCGATCCTGCCATGCCCCAGTGGCCCCAGCCCGACGGCCGCGTCAAGCTCGCCGCTGGCTGGCTCATCGAGCGCGCCGGCTTCACGCGGGGGCTGCGGGACGGACCGGTGGGCCTGTCTACGCGCCACGCGCTGGCCATCGTGGCTCACGAGGGGGCCAAGGCCCGTGACGTCGCGCGCCTCGCCCGCCGGGTGCAGGCGGCCGTGGCCGAGCGTTTCGGTGTGCGCCTGATCCCGGAACCGGTCTTCTGGGGTTTATAATCCCCCCCATGTCGATCCGGACCCGGGACCTGCGCGTGGAGAGCATCCGGCCGCTCCTGCCTCCCGCCATCCTGCTCGAGGAGCTGCCCCTGGACGACGCCGGCTCGCAGCTCGTGGCCCGCGCGCGCGAGGAGGTGGCGGCCATTCTGCGCGGGGAGAACGATCGGCTCGTGGTGATCGTCGGCCCCTGCTCCATCCACGACCCCGCCGCCGGCCGCGATTACGCCGCGCGCCTGCGCGCCGTCGCCGACGAGCTGGCCGCCGATCTGTGCATCGTCATGCGCGTGTACTTCGAAAAGCCGCGCACCACCGTGGGCTGGAAGGGGCTGATCAACGATCCCCACCTGGACGGCAGCTTCGCCATCAACGAAGGGCTGCGGCTGGGGCGCCAGCTGCTGCTAGACCTGGTCCACCTGGGCCTGCCGACCGGCTGCGAGTTTCTCGACCCGATCACGCCCCAGTTCATGTCCGACCTCGTCGCCTGGGGCGCCATCGGCGCCCGCACCACGGAGAGCCAGGTCCACCGCGAGCTGGCCTCCGGCCTGTCCATGCCGGTCGGCTTCAAGAACGGCACCGACGGCGGCGTCCAGATCGCCATCGACGCCGTCCGCTCGGCGGCGCATCCCCATCGCTTCATCGGCGTCACCGAGCAGGGGCTGGCCGGCATCGTGTCCACCCGAGGCAACGCCGACTGCCACGTCATCCTGCGCGGCGGCCAGACCGGCCCCAACTACGACACCCTCAGCGTCCAGAAGACGCTCACCGCGCTGCGGGACGCCGGCCTGCCGGCCCGGCTCATGATCGACACCAGCCATGGCAACAGCGAGAAGGATCACCGGCGGCAGCCACTGGTGGCCCGGGACATCGCCGCCCAGATCGCCCAGGGCGAGATGGGCATCGTCGGCATCATGATGGAAAGCTTCCTGGTCGAGGGCCGCCAGAATCTGGTCGAGGGCGCCCGGCTCGTCTACGGCCAGTCCGTCACCGACGCCTGCATGAGCTGGGAGATGACCGTCCCCGTGTTGCGCGAGCTGGCCGAGGCCGTGCGTCAGCGGCGCGCCGGGCGCGGCCAGGGCTGACAGCGAATGAGCGCTTGATCGAGTCAGGATCGTAGAAGGTCACATCAGGCGGAGGTCTGGGCCAGCCCCAGCTCCGTCAGCGTGAAGGCGTAGTCGAACGCGATCTCGCGCAGGAAGTCGTAGCGCCCCGACGGTCCGCCGTGGCCGGCGCCCAGATTGATCTTGAAGAGCAGCGGGCGGTCGCCATTGACACAGGCGCGCAGCCGGGCCACGTACTTGGCCGGCTCCCAGTACATCACCTGGCTGTCGTTCAGTGAGGTCCGGATCAGCATCGCCGGATAGCGCTGGGCCCGCACGTTCGTGTAGGGGCAGTACGCCTTCATACGATCGTAGTCCTCGCGGACCCGGGGGTCGCCCCATTCCTCGTACTCCCCGACCGTGAGCGGCAGCGACGCATCGAGCATGGTGCTGACGACGTCCACGAAGGGCACCCGGAGAATCGCGGCCCGGAACAGCTCCGGGCGCATGTTGAGGACGGCCCCGACCAGCAAGCCCCCCGCGCTGCCCCCCTCGATCACCAGCCGGTCGGGCGCCGTGTAGCCGCGAGCGATCAGGAACTCGGCGGCGGCGATGAAGTCGGTGAAGGTGTTGGCCTTCAGGCGCATGCGGCCGCTCTCGTGCCAGACCTTGCCCAGCTCCCCGCCGCCTCGCACGTGGGCCACGGCGTAGACGGCGCCGCGGTCGAGCAGGCTCAGGCGGGAGGAGGCGAACGTCACCGGGAACGAGATGCCATAGGCGCCGTAGCCGGCCAGCAGCAGGGGACGTGGCCCATCAGGGGGAGGCAGGCGGTACACGAGCGAGATCGGCACGCGGATACCATCGGGGGCGCTGGCGTGCAACCGCTCCGACCGGTATTGCGTGGGGTCATAGCCCCCCAGCACCTCGGTACGTTTGCGGAGGACGAGCTGGCGTGAGGTCACATCGTAGTCGAAGACGGAGGCCGGCGTGATGAAGGACTGGTAGCGGAAGCGGTAGAACCCGGCCGTGAACTCCAGATTCGGCTCGGAGTCGATGTCGTAGGCCGGCTCGGGAAAGGCGACGTGGTGGAAGCCGCCCGAGGCCCGATCCGTCACCCGGAGCCGGGTCAGCCCATCCTCCCGCTCGTGGACCACATAGTGCCCGGCGAACACGTCCACGTCGTCCAGCATGACGTCCTCGCGGTGGGGGAGGAGCTCCACCCAGCGCTCGGGCCGCGGATCGTCCACAGGCGCGCTGACCAGGCGGAAGTTGCGGCGCCCGCCACCGTTGGTGCGGATGTAGAAGAGCTCGCCGCCGTGATCGACGTAGTACTCGTGGCCCTTCTCCCGCGTCAGGAGCAGACGCCAGGCCCCGTGGGGATCGCCGGCGCCCAGGCAGCGGACTTCGGTGGTCGTGAAGCTCCCGGACAGGGCGAAAAGGAACGCCCGGCTGCGCGAGCGCCAGACGTGCAGCCGGTACAGCGGATCGGCCTCCTCGGAGAGGAGCACATCGTCTGCGGCGGGAGTGCCGAGCCGGTGGCGCCAGAGCCGGTAGGGCCGCTTGGCCGCATCCTCGCTGACGTAGAAGAGGATCGACAGGTCGGCGGACCACGCCACCGAGGCCACCTTGTCGACGTGGTCGGCCTCGAGGAGGCCGGTCTCGAGGTTCTTCACGTAGAGCGCATAGTCGCGGAATCCCGTGAAGTCCACCGTGTAGGCCAGGCGGCGCCCGTCGTCGCTGACGGCGTAGACGCCCAGGGCGCAGAAGGCGTGCCCCTCGGCCAGCGCGTTGAGGTCGAGCGTCACCTCCTCGGGGGCGTCGGACCGGTCCCGCTTGCGGCAGTAGATGGGGTACTGCTTGCCCTTCTCGGTGCGCGAGTAGTAGAGCCACTCGCCGAACCGGTAGGGAACGGTCGTGTCGTCCTCCTTGATCCGGGCCAGCATCTCCCGGTAGAGCGCCTCCTGCAGCGCCTCGGTGGGCTTCATGACCCGCTCGGTGTGGGCGTTCTCGGATTCCAGGTACCCCCGCACCTCCGGATCCGCCTTCTCGCGCAGCCAGAAGTAGTCGTCCTCCCGGCGCTCGCCGTGAACGATCTCGACGTGGGGAATCTTGCGGGCGACCGGCGGGACGGCGTCGGTCATGGCGCCCTCAGACGCCGAGCTTGGCGGCCAGGTCGAGGAAATCGTCGGCGACGACGTCCCACGCGCGCTCGGGGCGCAGATTCGTCGTCTGGCCCGGCCCGTGCTCGGTGCGACGGTGGACGAAGGCGGTGCGGAAGCCCAGGGCGCTGGCCGCCCCGAGGTCATTGTTGTGGGCGGCCACCATGAGGCACTGCTCGGGTCGGAGCCCGAGCATCTCCGCGGTGACCAGGTACGCTTCCGGCTGGGGCTTGTAATGGCGGGCCACCTCGGCGCCGAGCACGGCGTCCCAGGGCAGGCCGGCGTGGCGGGCCATGTTCACGATCAGCGCGACGTTGCCGTTGGAGAGCGTGGCCAGGATGAAGCGGCGCTTGAGCCGCGTGAGACCGGCTACCGTGTCCGGCCAGGGATCGAGACGATGCCAGGCGCGGTTCAGGTGATCGATCTCGGCCTCGGTGAGCCCGGTGATCCCGAAGTCACCGAGCAGCCGCTCCAGGCTCTGGCGGTGCAGGTCGTCGAGCTTCGTCCACGGCACGGCGCCGCTGCGCACCCGCTCGAGCTGGGGCTGATACAGTCCTCGCCAGCTGTCGGCGAACTTGGCCCAGTCCACGGAGCCAAGCCCCTTGGCTCGAGCCAGCGCCTGCCCCTCGCGGATGAGGCTGCCGCGCCAGTCCACCACGGTGCCGAACACGTCGAAGGTCAGCGCTTTGAGGGCCGTCGCGTCCAGAGTCATCACCAGTGCTCCCAGTGGACGAGCTCGGTGAGCGGCAGGCGTCGTCGCGCCACCGTCGCCGGTGGCGTCGCCCGCGGCGCATCGACGTACCCGAAGCCGATCACGCGATTCACCGCGATGGTGGGGGGAATCCCCAGGAGCTTGGCCACCTCGGCCTCCGGCAGGTGGGCGGGGCAGGAGCCGATCCCATCGTTCCAGGCCGCCACCATCATGTTCTGGGCACAGCGGCCGGCGTCGTACTCGTGCCGCTCGGTCTGCACGAGCACGATGGCCACGGCGGCCTCGGCCAGCCAGCGGGCGAAGCGGCTGAGCCGGGCGATGGCGATCAGGCGCTCGCGGTCCCGCACGACGACGAAACGGTTGGGCTCACTGTTCTTGGAGCTGCCGGTCATTCGACCGGCCTGCAAGATGCGTTGCAGCGCGGCCTCGGGCAGCGGCGTGGCGAGAAAGGCCCGCTGGTCCCGCTTGTCCACGATGGCCCGGTAGGCATCCACGGGCGGCATTCTACCCCCCGCGTCGAGTGACCGCTGTCGGGCGTCAGTCCTGCCGGAGCACGGCCAGGGGGGCCCGGCCGAGCAGGCGCAGCGTGGCCAGCCCGCCGACGGCCAGGGCCACCGCCGTGGCGCCGACGGCGCCCGCGGCCAGCGGCAACAGCTCCAGCGTCCACTGCGCGTCGAGCACGAAGCGGTGCACCACCCAGGTGAGCACGGCGGCCAGCAGCACGCCACCCAGGCCGGAGACGGCGCCCAGGCACGCGTACTCGACGGCGAAGGCCCGCGCCACGGTGGCGCGCGTCGCGCCCAGCGTCTTGAGGATGACCGTCTCGTACAACCGCTGGTGGCGGGTCGCCGCCAGCGTGGAGGCGATCACGGTGAGGCCCACCGTGATGCTGAACAGCGCCATCAGTCGCACGGCGAAGCCGATCTGGGCGAACAGCGCGGCCACCCGCTCCAGCACGGCCCGCACGGGGATGGCGGTGATGTTCGGGAACGTCGCGACGACCTGATCTTGTAACTCGCTCTCGGCCGCGGCGGGAACGCGGGCCGTGGCCACGTACGTCAAGGGGGCGCCCTCGAGCGCGCCTGGTGAGAGGATGGCGAAGAAGTTCGCCGCCAGGCTCTGCCAGTCGACGTGCCGGAGGCTCATCACCTCCACCTCGAGCCTGACCCCTTGCACGTCGAAGACGAGGCTGTCGCCGACCGCGACACCGAGGTGCCGGGCGGCTTCGTCCTCCAGCGACACCCGCGGCCGCTGCGCGGCCTCGGCGGCCGTCCACCAGCGCCCGCGCGTGATCGCGGTCCCCGCCGGCGGCTCGGCGGCGAAGGTCAGCACGTACTCGCGGGTGAAGTACCAGACCTTGTCGGGCGCCGCCGCTCTCTTCGCCTCGACGAGCTCGCGGCTGAGCGGCACGCCGTCGATCGCGGCGAGCCGGCCGCGCACCACCGGGGTCAGGGCCGGGGCCACCCCACCGCTGGCCCGCGTGACGAGCCCGGCGAACGGCTCACGCTGGTCGCCCTGCACATCGACGAAGAAGAACGACGGCGCCTCGTGCTTGCGCTCGAAGGCGATCTGCCGACTGAGATTCGCCTCGAGGAGCGCGATGGCCACCAGCAGCATGACGCCCGTGCCCAGCGCGACCACCACCCGCAGCGCGTGCCCGCCCGGCCGGCGGAGCCCGGCCAACCCTTGCCGCCAGGCCAGCCCGCCGCCCGGCGGCACGGTGCGCACGAGAAGGATGAGAGTCCGCGCCAGCGCCGCCAGCACGACGAGGGCGACCAGCGCGGCGCCCACGAAGATGGCGCCGAGCTTGAGCGAGCCCGCCTGCCAGAAGGCGAGCGCGGCGAGCCCGGCGGCGATCGGCAGCGCCGCCGCCCACGGGCGCGGGGCTCGCCACCCTGCCGCCTGCACATCCCGGCGCAGGATGAGCGAGGGCGGGACGGCCCGCACGGCGAGCAGGGGCCAGACGGCGCAGAGGAGCGCCGTCAGCGTGCCCATCAGGAGCCCGCGCACCAGCGTCCAGACGTCCCCCGACGGCTCCAGCGCGATGGGGGCGAACGGCTGAACGACCCGGACCAGCGCTGGCTGGACCAGGACACCGAGCCCGGCGCCGGCGAGGCTTCCGATCACAGCCAGGGCCTGGATCTGCACCAGGTAGGCGGCCAGGAGCGCGCGGGACTCGGCGCCCAGGCACTTGAGCACGGCGATGGTGGACAGCTGGCGCCGCACGAACATGGCCACGGACGACGCGACACCGATGCCGCCGACGAACAGGCTGGCCAGGCCGACCAGCCCCAGGTAGGTGGTGAGCTGGGAGAAGAAGCGGCGCAGCCCGGGCCGGGCCTCGTCGAACGCGGTCACGCGCACCGAAGGGTCGGCGATGGCGCGCTCCAGCGCTTCGTGGGCGGCCCGCGCCGAGGCGCCCTCGCCGAGCCGCACCAGCGTGCGGTAGCGCACGCGGCTGCCGAAGCCGGTGAGTCCAGTGGGCTCGAGGGCGCCGGCGTCGATCATCACCCGCGGGCCGAGCGTCACGAAGCTGGCGGCGCGGTCCGGCTCCCGCTCGATCACCCCGGTGATCGTGAAGGGCACCGCGCCGAGCAGGAGCCCATCGCCCACCGCGAGGCCGAGCCGATCGAGCAGCGGCTGCTCGACGAGCGCCGTCGCGTCGGCGACCAGGGGGTGGTCGGGCCGGGGGGGCGTCACCTGGACGCGCCCGTAGAGCGGGTAGGCGGGCTCCACGGCCTTGATCTCGACGAGCAGCGTCGCGCCGGTGGCGGGGTGTCGGGCCATGGCCGCCAGCTCGCGCACCGCCGTGGTGCGGGCGCCCTCGACGCGGAGACGGGCGAGCGCGTCCTGGGCCTGGGCGTCGAGGGGACGGGCCGAGCGCAGCTCGAGGTCGCCGCCGGTGAGGGCCTTGGCCTCGCGCGCCACCGCGCCGTCGAGGCTGGCCGCCAGCGTGCCGACCGACACGAGGGCCGCCACGCCCAGGGCGATGCAGGCGAAGAACGTGAGGAAGTGACGCCAGGCGCCCCGCATCTGGCGCCAGGCCATCCGCAGCGCGAAGCGGAGCGTCACGGTTGCCCGTTCACGATCCGGCCGTCGCGGAGCCTGATGACCCGACCGGCGTGGCGGGCCAGGGCCTCGTCGTGGGTCACCAGCACCAGGGTGGACCCGCGCTCGCGATTCAAAGCCAGCAGCAGCTCGATGATCTGGGCGCCGGTGGCCGAGTCCAGATTCCCGGTGGGCTCGTCGGCCAGCAGCAGCTTGGGCCGCAGCGCCACGGCCCGGGCCAGCGCCACGCGCTGCTGCTCACCGCCCGAGAGCTGGATCGGGTAGTGATGCGCACGGTCGGCCAGCCCCACCTCGGCGAGGAGCTCACGCACGCGGGCCGGCGCCTCCGGCACGCCGACGATCTCCAGGGGCACGGCGACGTTCTCGGCAGCGGTCAGCGTGGGTATCAGGTGGAAGGACTGGAACACGTAGCCCAGGGTCTCGCGCCGGAAACGGGCCAGCGCGTCCTCGCCGAGCCGGCCCAGCTCGACGCCGGCCACGACGATCGAGCCAGCCGTGGGCCGATCGAGCCCGGCCAGGAGGCCGACCAGGGTCGATTTTCCGCTCCCCGAGGGGCCGGTGATGGCGCACACCTCCCCGACCTTCACGTCGAAGGTCACGCCATCGAGGATGGTGAGCGATCGGCCACCGCTGGGCAGACGCATGACGAGGTCGCGAACCTGAATCATCGAGTTATCCATAATACACTGCGCGTGTGAGGCGTCTGCTCGCCGCCGCTCTCCTGCTGGCCGCGTTCGGCGTGGCATCGCCGACGTCCGCGCGCGGCGCCGGGGTGATCGCCGTCCTCGGCGACAGTCTCACCGCCGGCCTGGGCGTGGCCGCCGAGGAAGCCTTTCCCGCGCTCCTCGAGGCCCGGTTGCGGCGCGAGGGCTACGACTACCGCGTGGTCAACGCCGGCGTGAGCGGCGACACGACGGCCGGCGGCCTGCGGCGGGTGGACTGGGTGCTGCGAGCCAAACCGGACGTCGTGGTGGTCGCGCTGGGCGCCAACGACGGGCTGCGCGGGCAGCCGCCGGCGGCGATGCGCGACAACCTGGCGGCGATCATCGCGCGGCTCCGGGCTTCCGGCGCGCAAGTCTTGCTGGCCGGAATGCTGATGCCGCCCAACTACGGCGGCGAGTACACGCGGGAGTTCGCCGCGGTCTATCCGGAAGTCGCCCGGCGGACGCGTGTGCCCCTGATGCCGTTCCTGCTCGACGGTGTGGCGGCCGAGCCCCGCGTCCTGCAGCCCGACGGGCTCCACCCGAACGCGGCCGGGCATCAGATCATCGCCGAGAAGCTCTGGCCCTATCTCCGCCCGCTGCTGCGCCGGCCGGGCTGATGCTACGATCTGGGCCATGACGACCACCGATACCGCGCACACCTTGCCCTTCGTGCAGCACGCCTGGGACGAGCGCATCGTCCCCGCCCTCACCGAGTACGTGAAGATCCCGGCCAAGTCGCCGTCCTTCGATCCCCAGTGGCGCGAGCACGGCCACATCGAGCGCGCCGTCGCGCTGATCCAGGCCTGGGCGCGCTCGCGCCCGCTCGAAGGGCTGCAGATCGAGGTGGCCCGGCTCGAGGGTCGCACGCCGGTGCTCCTCATGGAGATTCCCGGCGACGGCGAGGACACCGTGCTGCTCTACGGGCACTGCGACAAGCAGCCCGAGATGTCGGGCTGGGCGGACGGCCTGGGACCGTGGACCCCGGTGCGCCGCGGCGACCGGCTCTACGGACGGGGCGCCGGCGACGACGGGTACGCCGCCTTCGCCGCCCTCACCGCCATCGAGGCGGTGCAGGCCCAGGGACGGCCCCACCGCCGCTGCATCGTGCTCATCGAGGCCTGCGAGGAGAGTGGCAGCTACGATCTGCCGTACTACGTGGAGGCGCTGGCCAAACGCATCGGGACGCCCAGCCTGGTGATCTGTCTGGACTCCGGGTGTGGCGACTACGAGCGCTTCTGGGCGACGACGTCGCTGCGTGGCCTCATCAACGGCACGCTGACGGTGGAAGTCCTCGGCGAGGGGGTGCACTCGGGTGGGGCCGGCGGCATCGTGCCCTCGAGCTTCCGTATCGCCCGCCGGCTGCTCTCCCGGCTGGAAGATGAGCGCAGCGGGGAGATTCTTCCCCACGACTTCAAGGTCACCATCCCGCCACCGCGGATGGCCGAGGCGCGCGCGTCGGCGGCGGTGCTGGGCGCCGAGCACTTCGCCGAGTTCCCGTTCCTGCCCGGAGTCCGGCCGGTCCACGACGATCCCGTCGAGCTCCTGCTCAACAACACGTGGCGTCCGGTGCTGGAGATTACCGGGGCCGCCGGCCTGCCCGCGCTCGAGGACGCCGGCAACGTGCTGCGGCCCAGGACGGCGCTGAAGCTGTCGTTGCGGGTGCCGCCCACGCTCGACGTCGCCCAGGCAACGCGACGCCTCAAAGAGATCCTGGAAGCCGATCCGCCCTCGGGGGCGCGGGTCACCTTCACCGCGGCCGCCCCCAGCGGCGGCTGGAACGCGCCAGCCACCGCGGACTGGCTGCTGACGTCGATGCAGCGAGCGTCCCAGGCCTACTTCGGCAAGCCAGCGGTCTTTCAGGGCATCGGGGGCTCCATTCCCTTCATGAGCATGCTGGGCGAGCGCTTCCCGCGGGCCCAGTTTCTCATCACCGGGGTCATGGGACCCGGCTCCAACGCCCACGGCCCCAACGAGTTCGTGGATCTCAGGATGGGCGTCCGGGTGACGGCGTGCGTGGCGGAGGTGCTCGCCGACCACTACCGGCGCGACGGGGGGGCCGTCAGCGCGCAGGCGGGCGGCTGGCGAGCCCGATGACCCGGCCCACTTGAGGCGCGCGCGGCAGCGCGTCGTGGGCGCGCTGGATCTCCGCCAGGCGCGCCAGGATCTCGGGAGCCATCGGGGCACTGCGCCGGGTGGCCTGGCTCACGTGGAGCGAGAGCAGCTCGTTGGTGGCGGCCAGGTAACCCTCGGTCGCGTGATACATCTGGTGGAAGTAATGGATGCGCTTGTCGTCGTGGGCCAGGAGCACCGTGGTGAAGCGCAGCGGCGCCTCTGCCCCGACCTCGCGGTGGTAGGTGATGTGCGCCTCCAGGCAGAAGGTGGTCACCCGCCGCTCACGGCGGTGGGCTTCGTCGAGCCCGAGCCAGGCCAGGAACGCGTCGGTGGCGAAGTCGAACACGACCAGGTAATACCCCATGTTCATGTGCTGGTTGTGGTCGATCCACTCCGGACGTACACGGTCGCGATAGGTATCGAAGGGCGCGGTCATGCTCGCCATCCTAATGCCTGAGCTGCTCTAATGCCCGAGTTCCCCGACGTCGTCGCGTACATCGAGGCCCTCAGGCCCCGGGTGGTCGGCGCGACTCTGGACGGGGTCCGTCTCCTCCACCCCTTCGTGCTCCGCTCGGTCGAGCCCCCGATTGGCGAGGTCGTGGGCCGGCGGGTGCTCGGCCTCCGTCGCCTGGGCAAGCGGATCGTCTTCGGGCTCGAGGGCGAGCGCTTCGTGGTGGTCCACCTGATGATCGCCGGCCGCCTGCACTGGAAGGCGGCGGGCGCCCGGGCCCCGGGCCGGATCGGTCTGGCCGCCCTCGACTTCTCCACCGGCACCCTGATCCTCACCGAGGCCGGCACCAAGCGACGCGCCGGCCTCTACCTGGCGCGCGGCGAGGCCGCACTCGCCCAGTACGATCCCGGTGGCCTCGAGGTGCTGGAGGCCGACCTCGCCGCTTTCCGGGCCGCCCTCGTCAGCGAGCGCCACACCCTCAAGCGCACCCTGACCGACCCCCGGCTCTTCAGTGGCATCGGCAATGCGTACGGGGACGAGATCCTGCACCGGGCCCGCCTCTCCCCGGTGAAGCTCACCGACCAGCTGAGCGACGAAGAGGTCGCGCGTCTCTACGAGGCCACGCGGGCCGTGCTCCGGGAGTGGAGCGAGCGGCTGTGCCAGGACGTCGCCGAGCGCTTCCCCGAAGGCGTCACCGCTTTCCGCGAAGGCATGGCCGTGCACGGGCGTTACGGGAAGCCCTGCCCCGTCTGCGGCGCCGCCGTCCAGCGCATCGTCTACGCGGACAACGAGACCAACTACTGCGCGAGCTGCCAGACGGGCGGACGCTTGCTGGCCGACCGGGCGCTCTCACGGCTGCTGCGCGCCGACTGGCCGCGGACCCTGGACGAGTTGGAGGAGCGCCGGCAGGCGCGCGCGTGACGAGTCAGGGTCACGCGTGCCCTCGTCCGCCTCGACGAGCGCCGCCGCCAGCCGACCTGGACACCGGTCATGGGCCTGTCCAGTCGAACGGGATGTGCTTGCTCGAATTCGTCGTCCACTGGAATTTGTAGCCGAACGCATCCACGGAGCAGATCGTCGACTTGCCCCAGGTCACAAGCTGGGGGCCGGGGCCCGTCTCGCAACCGGGCGCGTTCATGAGCTGCGGATACTTTCCAGGCAGACTCGTCGGTCCCGTCAGCGCCTTTGCCCAGGCCTTCACCTTACCGGCGATCTCCGCTCCCCAGTGGGCACGGTCGGGCGCGATCTCGAACGTAATTCGGGCGCGCTCCACCCCGCGGAGCTGCCGGCCTTCGGTGAACAGCGCTGCGACCTGGGCGGGAAATCCCCCGGCCCGACCCCCGATAATGAGCGGCAGCGCCTCCGCCTGGCGCTCGTCAGCGCGCTCGTCGATGAAGAGACCGGCCGTCCCCTTGACCTTCCCCGCCCAGAGATCGCCTTCCCATCGACCCACTCGCACGAAGCTCAGACCGTCGAGGTTGACGTCGCCGTAGTGGCCACGCTGGATGTGCCAGAAGAGAACCGACTCGCAGAAACCGTTATCCGGGGGCTGAGCGAATGTGCACGGGCACGCGACAGCGCAGCTGCAGTTGTCGAACCAGTCTCCCGCGATGCGCCAGGTGGGAACGCCGGCCATGAGGACCTCCATTCGTGTGCGAGTCGACGAACCTGTTCGCGCGCCCAACACAGTCAGGCTCAGCGGCGCACGAAGGTGCCGCGTCATTGATGTCATGAGAACGGCCTCCTCCACAAGACCTTCCCGGAACGGTCCGATCGAGTGGAAGCTTCCGCCGGGGGGCGGGCCGGGCGTGCGTCGAACGGGCGGTTGGACGGCGTGTCACTTTTCCTCATAACCGATCGCATTGTTGATAGTCTCTAGCGCAGAGGAGATGCTTGCAACAGGATCAGCTCCATACTTCTTCGCGAGATGAGCTTTGTATCTGTCCAGTCGCTCTCTCCACCTTTCCGGGTTCCGAAATGATTCGCGAGATCGTCTCGCGAGGGTCTTCAACTCTTCTTCCGAGAATGGCAGGCCCTTCAGATCGAGGCGCTCCGCCAGGCGGGCGAGCGAGTCGTGCACCACACGTTCCTCGTAGATCTTGCGTGCTTTGGCCTCTTGGCTCACGTGAATTGACGCCGTCTAAGGTTTCGTCAAGTCCCGGTGCTCATGCCGGTGGTCAAGGACCCCAGGCGTGAGACCCTTGTCGTCGGCCGCCCAGAGGCCATGCCAGGGGCGACAAGGAACAGAACGGCGACGACGGCGGTGAGCCTGACGAGCGTCGCTTTCACCAACACGCCTCTCCAGTATTCCATTCGGCACACCGTCGAGAGCTGAACCGAGCCTGTCGGGCGGTCCTCACCATTGCCACGCCAATTGTCTGCCCAACGCGAGCTTCAACGGCGGCGCCGACATTCTTCATTTCTCGATGACCTGGTCCGCCCGTGCCAGCACCGACGGCGGGATCGTCAGGCCAAGGGCCTTGGCGGCTTTGAGGTTGATGACCAGCTCGAACTTCGTCGACTGCTCGACGGGCAGATCCCCGGGCTTCGCACCCTTGAGAATCCTGTCCACGTAGGTAGCGGCGCGCCTGAACAAATCGGCGACATTCGTTCCATAGGACATAAGGCCCCCGGCATCGACAAACTCTCTCTGTGCGTACGCAGCT
Source organism: Candidatus Methylomirabilota bacterium (assembly GCA_036556905.1). Lineage (GTDB taxonomy): Bacteria > Methylomirabilota > Methylomirabilia > Rokubacteriales > CSP1-6 > 40CM-4-69-5. Next base: position 922 of record DATBIM010000112.1, on the reverse strand, counting down.
GGAAGCCGGTTCTCGGCGGCCAAGTCCACGAGGCGTCTGCGCTCATTGACGAACATGACGCTCGTCAACACAGTCAGAGCACCTGCGCGCGCCTTGGTCATTTCCGAGAAGGCCCTCTCGAAATCGGCGGGACCTCGCGCCTGAACGAACTGAAGCCGCACCCCAAGCGCCCGCCCCGCGACTTCTGCTCCCTTCAGCATCTCCTTTTCCGTGCGTTCGTCGAGGCCACCTGGCTGCCAGAGGACAGCGACCCGACTGACCCCCGGAACGGCCTGCGTGAGCTGTTCCAAACACTTGCCGACTAGCTCCGAGACGAGGGCCGACAACCCCGTGACATTGCCGCCCGGCCGCGCAAGGCTGGTGACAAGCCCGCTCTGAACCGGATCGACAGCAACAGGGAAGACAATGGGGAGAGTCCTGGTCGCGTGCTTGGCGGCCAGGGCGGCGGGTGTGCCTGGGGCCACGATGACATCAACTTTGAGCGCAATCAGTTCGGCCAGAAGAGCAGGGAACCGCTCGACCTTCCCCTCGGCGTCTCGGTATTCGATCACGACGTTGCGGCCCTCGACGTAGCCGAGGTCACGCAGTCCTTCGAGGAAGGCCACGTGCGAAGCAGGGGGTGTCCCAGCCAGGTTGGTCGCCAGGTAGCCTATTCGAGCGATCTTGGTCGCCTGTTCGGCCTCCGCCGTCACCGGGCTGAAAAGCCCACCGAGGACAAGCATGACGCTGAGGCTAAGTCTCGTTCCTAGCATCTCGACTCCGGGTATTTCTGGTCCTCGAAGCCCAACGCCAGGCTGAGCGGCCGGCGCCTCGCCGGACCGCTCGAGCCGGAAGTTAGGCCGTGCGTTGTTGTGCCGCTAGGAAGTCCGATACGAGCGCATTGAATCGTTCCGGAGCCTCCATATTTGACATATGCCCCACG
>DATBIM010000111.1:0-6889 GCA_036556905.1 Candidatus Methylomirabilota bacterium | reverse complement strand
CACGACAGGGATCACCCGAGTGGCATCTTTGGCCGCCCTGATGGCGGGGGGACTGACAGCGACGATGACGTCCACGTTGGCGCGCACGAGATCGGCGGCGAGGCCAGGCAGACGGTCGGGGAGGCCGTCCGCAAAGCGGGGCTCAACTACGAGGTTCTTGCCTTCGACCCACCCAAATTCCTGCAGGCGCCGCCTCAAATCAAAGGTGATATTTTCGACGCCAGGTCGCCGGGTCGTCGGTACCGGCGATGTTGGCGCGAGAATCCCGACGCGTGCTAGCTTTCCCGCCGGCTGGCCCTCAGCAGTGGTCAGGACCGTGAAGAACAGCGAGGCACCAAGAACTAGGGCGCGCAGGAGGCCGGGACGGAGCCGCATACCGTCACCCCCAGAGTGAAGGCAGGCTACTCGGGGTTACGGGAGAGATCAACCGGCACCCCAGTGATCGCCATGGCATGGCGCAACACGCTGATGATCCCGGCATGGGCCCGTGAAGGTCGGGACGGTGCTGCGAGACTAGCCCGCTGCGTCAGGAGCGGTGAAGGAGCGCCCGTCAAAATCCCAGTAACTACCTGAGCGTGCAGAATCCCTGGGCCTCGATCCCCAGGGCCACGTTGAACTTGCTGCGGAAGTTCTCCAGGGCGACGGCGGCGGTGAGCTCGACGACCTCCGGCTCCGAGAAGTGCCGGCGGATGCGCGTGAAGAGCTCGTCGCTCACCTTCTGGCCCGTCACGGTCATGGCCTCGGCATACTCCAGGGCGGCCCGCTCCTGGTCGGTGAAGAGGGGGCTGGTGGCGGCCCGCTCGATCTGGTGGATCTTCTCCTCCGAGGCGCCCGCTTGCATCCCCCGGGATGCATTGATGTCAATTCAGAAGGGACAGCCGTTGATGAGGGCCACGCGCAGGTAGACGAGGGCCAGCAGGCCCGGCGCCAGCAGGCCCGACTTCTCCACCGCGGCCGAGAGCGCCTTGGCCGCGCGCATGATCCCGGGCCGGTGGGCCTGGATCTTCGTGGTGTTGAGGACGAAGCCGAAGACCTCCTGCTCGCGGGCGAAGGCCTCGGTGAGGATGGGATCGTTGCCGGGATCCTCGATCTCGCGTACGCGGGGCATGTCGGGATTCTACCGCGCTCCGGGCGCGCCGTCGCCCCTGGCCAGGCGGGCCGCCACCGCTGGGAGCGCATCCAGGACCACCTCACCCACGATCTGCAGGCTGCGGGCCGAGACTTTGTCGAGGGTGTCGGCTGCCGTGTGCCACGGCGGAAAATCAAAGTCGATCAGCAGGGCCGCGGGAACACCGGCCTTGAGGAAGGGCACGTGGTCGTCCTCCACGGTCAGCCGGTCGGCGAGGAAGTGCGCCTGGTGCCCGAGGCGGGTCGCGCTGCCCCAGATGAGCTCGGTGAGCCAGGGGGTCGAGAACCCCTCGCGGCGGATGCCCAGGTCGCGGTCGCCGATCATGTCCACCACGATCAGCGCGCGCGGCAGTCGGCCGGCGCGACGCAGCTCGGCGGCCATGCGCCGGGAACCATAGAGGCTATCCCGGTCCGTCCACGTCTCGCGCGCCTCCTCACCATCGAAGAAGGCGATCCAGTAGGTGTACTCCGCCCTCGTGCGTCCGAGCTGGCGGGCCAGCTCCAGGAGCAGCGCCGTGCTCGAGCCCCCATCGTTGGCGCCCACGAAGTGAATGTCGGAGAACCACTTGGTGTCGTAGTGGCCGCCGACGAGGATCACCTCGGGGCGTCGGCCGGGCACCACGCCGACCACGTTGGCCATGGCCAGCCGCCCGTGGGGCGTCTGGGCCTCGAAGGGCTCGACGCGCGCCCGCAGGCCGGCCTTTGCCAGCTCCGCCACGATGTACTGCCGGGCCTGCGCCGCGCCCGGCGAGCCGGCGGGGCGAGGACCGATGGCCACCAGGCGCTCGACGTCGCGCAGGGCCCGAGCCCCATCGAAGGCCGGCGCCGGCGCGGATCGCGCATCGCTCGCCGGCGCCGCCAGCACGGCGAGCAGGAGGACCGCGAGGAGCCTCACCCGCGCCCGCGGGTCGGGGCCGGCCGCGGCTTCACACCGACGGCGCCGTAGTAGTTCACCGTGAGCACGAAGTCGCCCGCGGCGACGACGGCGGTGATGTCGTCGAGCCAGCGCTGGGCCGCCGGGGGATCGATGATGCCGAAGCGCACCGCATTCTCGGCCCGGCGCTCCAGGAACCGCCTGGTGTACGGCTCCAGCGTGGTGTCCTGGAAGACGTCGGTCTGCAGTCGGACGCGCTCCAGCCCGGCCGCGCGCAGCAGCCCGGGCAGCCGCCGGCCGCTCCAGGGCTCCTCGTACATTCGCCCCGCCACGCCCTCCATGATGCGCGTGGTGAGCGCGCGATCGGGATGGGTGAGGGCCACAGTCCCGAAGTCCTGATCCTGCACCGCCACCAGGCCTCCCGGCCGGGTCACCCGCATCATCTCCTTCACCACCGCCAGCGGATCGGCCACATGGAGCAGCACCGTCACCGCCACCGTGGCGTCGAACCGATCCGCGGCGAACGGCAATCGCGCGCCGTCTCCCCCGCGCAACGTGATGCGGCGCCGCAGAGGATGGTCGCGCAGGATGCGGGTCGCCGCCGCGCGCAGCGTCCGGCTTGGATCCACGCCCACCACGCGGCCGCGACGCCCGACCCGCATGGCCAGCGCCCGGAGCACGACGCCGGTGCCGCACCCCACCTCCAGCACCGCGTCTCCCGCCCGCACGCCGGTGAAGGCGAGAAAGCGTCGGGTCAGCCGGGCGTGGGTGGCATTGCGGCCACGGACCTCCAGCGCGGCCACCAGCTGCTGGGGGTCGGGCTGAGCGTCGGCCTCTCGGTAGGGATCGGGGTGGGAGCCGCTCATGCTCCCGAGCGCTCGAACTGGCGAGCGCACTCGACGCTGCAGAAGTACACGGGTTCACCGCGCAGCTCGGAGCGGATCGCGCGCGAGCGGAGGAGATAGACCCGGCACACCGGGTCCTTGACGAGCTGATCAGGCAGCGCGGAGCGGCGAGAACGCGCGGTGGCCACCAGACGGCGGAGCAGCGGCCACAGGAGCGCGAGCACGACGAGGGCCCACGCCAGAATCAGGACCACCCGCATCGACGGTCAACGGTCGGGGCGGATGGACACCGCGCGCAGGAACTCTCGGTCCTGCCCCGTCAGCTCGAACGAGGGGTTGCCGCGGCCCCGGCTCCCCGCAAAAAAGATGCCGGTGTCAGCGCCGCGCCGCAGGATTTCCTGGACGGCGTCGCGAGCGGCATCCGTGGCGCCCAGCGACACTTCCACGACCCGCAACAACTTCTTCATCAGGACGTCGATGTGGGGTTCGCGCGACATGCTGGTGACGAGAATAGGGCGCGGGGCCGCGGCTGTCAACGCCACGCGCTATACTGCGCGCCATGTCGGCGTGGACGCCGCTGGGATCTTCGTCCCCATACCGGCGCGGACGCCTGACGCTACGCGAGGATGGCTGGCGTCTCCCCGACGGCCGCGAGGTCGTCTACCCCGTGCTGGCGGTGGGAACGACGGTCGGGGTTTTGCCATTTCTGGACCATCACCGTGTCGTGCTCGTGCGTCAGTACCGTCACGTGCTCGGTGAATGGAGCTGGGAGCTGCCCGGTGGCGGCGCTCGGACCGAGGAGACACCGCTGGCCGCCGCCCAGCGGGAGCTACGGGAGGAGGGCGGCTACCGGGCCGAGCAGTTCGTGCTCCTCACTCGCTTCCATCCCTCCATCGCCTACCTGGACGAGGTCGCCTACTGCTACGCAGCCTTCGGCCTGGTCCCCGATCCCCTGCCGGCCGACGACGACGAGTTCTTCGAGCGCCGCATCGTGCCGTTCACCGACGCCCTCCGTATGGCCCTCGACGGCGAGATCACCGAGTCGGTGTCCAAGATCACGCTGCTGCAGTACGCGGCGCGGCCGCCCCGTCCGTAGGTTCACCGCCCCGACGCGGCGGCCAGCACGACGCAGTCGTCGGGCGCGAAGGCCAGCGCCACCGGCTTCTTGCGTTCGAGGGCGCGGGCCTGGGTATGGGAGACATCCACCCACAACGGGCGACCGTGCACCGCCACTTCGACGCGGACGACGGGGCCGAGGAAGGTGATGACCTCCACGACGCCTTCCAGGCGGTTGGCCGTCCCCGGCTCGCCGGGGGTGGCCACCAGCAGGAGCTTTTCGGGCCGGACGGCCAGCGTGACCGGCTGTCCGTCGGCGCGGCCGGCGAGCCGCGCCCGCAGCCGCTGGCCCTCCCATTCCACCACTCCCTCGACGGCCGACAGGACCCGGCCGGAAAGCAGGTTGGAGACACCGATGAAATCGGCGACGAAGTCGGTGCGAGGAACCGTGTAGATCTCCTCGGGGGCGCCCACCTGCTCGATGCGCCCATCGCGCATGACGGCGATACGGTCGGCGATGCTCAGCGCCTCCTCCTGGTCGTGGGTGACGTGGATGGCGGTGATGCCGAGGTCCTGCTGGATCTTGCGAAGCTCGCCCCGCAGCCGGAGTCGGATCTTGGCGTCGAGGGCAGAGAGCGGCTCGTCCAGGAGCAGCACTTCGGGCTGGCGGGCCAGCGCGCGGGCCAGGGCCACGCGCTGCTGCTGGCCGCCCGAGAGCTGGTTGGCGTAGCGATCCTCCAGGCCGGTGAGCTTGGTCAGCTCCACCATCTCGTCCACCCGGGCCCGGATGCGGGCCTGGGGCCACCGGGCGATCCGCAGACCGAAGGCGATGTTCTCGGTCACCGTCAGCGTGGGAAACAGGGCGTAGGACTGGAAGACGATCCCTACCCCGCGCTTGCGGGGTGGGACGTCGTTCACCAAGCGGTCATCGAACCAGATCTCGCCGGCATCGGCTCGCTCGAAGCCGGCAATCAGGCGCAGCGTGGTCGTTTTGCCGCAACCGGAGCCGCCGACCAGCGAGACGAGCTCGCCCGGACGCACGTCCAGCGACAGGCCGTCCACGGCCACCGCGGCGCCGAACCGCTTGCGCAGATCGCGCAGCGCGATGCGCACGTGTCTAATGTCCCGCTAGCGCGAGAAGCGCTCGAGCCATTTCTTGGTCAATCGGTCCTTCTGCTCGGCCGCCCACACGAAATCGAGGTTGATGAGGTTCATCTCGGAGAGCGTCTGCCCGCTGACGGGGACGTCCGTTCGGGAGATCCCGGTACCCCGCCACTTGGCATAGGCCTGCATCGCCGACCTGGACACGGCCCAGTCGAGGAAGCGCCGGGCGTTTGTGGAGTTTTTCGCCCCCTTGACCAGGGCGTTGCCCTCGAAGGTCCAGGCCACGCCATCCGAGGGGTAGATGATGTCGAGGGGGGCACCCTGCTTCCTGGCGGTCTCCACCTCGTAGGCCAGGGCGATGCCGATCGGCGTCTCGCCGGAGGCGGCCATGCGTCCGGGGGCGCCCCCCGACTTCGTCACCTGGGAGAGGTTCTTGTCCAGGGCGTGGTAGTAGGCGAAGGCCTTGTCCTCCCCCAGCCGGGACACGTGGCTGGCCAGGAGCAGGTAGGCGGTGCCCGAGGTGGAGGGGTTGGACATCACGATGTGTCCCTTGTAGCGGGGATCGGTCAGCTCGCCCCATGTCCGCGGCGGCGGGAGCTTCAGCTCCGCGATCTTCCTCTGATTGACGGCGAAGGCCACCGTGAGCAGCGTCACGCCCTGCCAGGCGTTCTCGGGGTGCTTGAAGCGGGCGGCAATCTTGTCGGACTCCTTGGCCGCGTAGGCCTCGAGCAGGCCCTTCCTGGCGGCGCCGGTGAGATAGTCGTTGAACACGCCCCAGATCACGTCGGCCTGGGGGTTAGCGCGCTCGGCTTCGACCCGAGCCATGGTGGGCCCGGTGGAGCCGCGGATGTACGAGGCCCTGGCGGCCAGGTCGGGCAGATCCTTCTTGAATTGATCCCAGAAGTCCTTCAGCTCGTTCTCCTCGTAGGCCGTGTAGATGACGAGTCGCTCCTCGGCCGCCCGGGTGGCGTGCCCCGTAGCCAGCAGCGTCAGCACCACCGCAACCAGCACCCGCGTCTTCATGCCTCCTCCTTCCTTCGCGCGTGGGGCGGCGGGACCGGACCCCGCCCCGGCGCCTCACATCTTCAAGATCGCCACCCGATCGCCGCCAACCAGCGCGCGCAGACCCACGACCGTGCCGATCACGATGACCAGGATGATCGTCCCCAGCGCGCAGGCCACCCCGGGAAAGCCATTCTCGACCTGGGCCAGGATGGCCACCGAGCCCAGGTTGAAGCCCGGGTAGATGAGAAAGATTACCGCGCTCACCGTGACCATGCCGTTGATGAAGAAGTACACGAAGATGGAGAACGCGGTGCCCGTGAGCAGCGGCAGCACGATGCGCACGAAGGTGCGGACGGCGCCCGCACCCAGGCTGATCGCGGCCTCCTCGATCGCGGGATCGATCTGCTTGAGGGCGTTGATGGCGGCCAGGAAGGCCACCGGGAACTTCCAGAAGACCACGCTCGTCACCAGGATCCAGATCGTCCCGGTCAGGAGCACGGGCGGCACGTTGAAGGCCAGGATGTAGCCGACGCCGATCACCGTGCCCGGCAGCGCGGCCGGCAGCAGGCTGACCGACTCGAGCACGCGCGCGCCGGGCGGCCGCTTGCGCTCGATCACGTAGGCGGTGACCAGGGCCAGGACGGTTCCGATGACCCCGGCCACCACCGCCAGCTTCACGCTGTTCCAGATGGGCCAGGCGCCCTCGGCGGTCGAGTCGAAGGCGTAGTGCTTGAGCGCGAGGGACCAGTCGCTGCCCCACAGCCGCACGAACGAGCCGAGCGGGATCAGGCCATAGATCACCGCCACGAACAGGCCGATGGCCGCCGCCGCCACCGTCAGCGGCCACCGCAGCGCGGGCGGCGTCGGCCGCAGCGCG
>DATBIM010000110.1:0-11140 GCA_036556905.1 Candidatus Methylomirabilota bacterium | reverse complement strand
GGCAGGCTGAACTTGGCGGCGTAGCCGTTGGGGGGCGCGTGCTTGGCGGCCAGAGGCTCCCAGAGACGGGGCACCGGGCCAGCCGCGGTGCGGCAGCGAACGGCGGTGACGTCCGCGGCCCGGATGCGATGCTGCTCGCGCAGGCGAAGCGCGCAGTCCATGTATGGCTGGGCGATCGATCCGCAAGGATAAGGTTTGAGCGTGAGCTGCTCGAGCTCCCACACGTGGCCGAGACTTTGAAGGAGCGCCTGCAGGCGCCCGGGGTCGTGGGTGCCCGCGAAGGCCGCGTAGAGGCCATGCCCACCCTCGAGCACGGTCTCGGGCCCGGTGAAGCCCATCCGGGCCAGGTGCGTAGCCACGACGCCCGCGTGCGCCGCCCAGCCGGGGTGCAGGCGCTTCGTCCACGAGCCATCCGCGAGGTACTCGATGATCCCGCTGGCCTGGCTCCCGCACATCCCGAAGGCGTGCACGAGCTGGTCCTCGGTGAGGCCGCCGAGCTTGCCCGCCGCGCCGGCGGCCGCGAAGCTGCCGGCGATGGCGGTGGGGTGGAAGTGGCGGGCGTGCAGCGCGCCGGGAACGGCCAGGCCGACCCGACACATGACCTCGACGCCGGCGATCAGCGCCTCCAGCACCGCCCGTCCCCGCGCCGCCGCGGCCTCGCCCACGGCCAGGGCGGTGGTCACGGCGACGCAGCCGGTGTGGACGATGGCGTCCTCGCGGGTGTCGTCGAAGTCGAGACCGTGGGCGAGCGTGGCGTTGGCCAGCACCGCGTTGGCCGAGGCCACCCGGGCCCGGCGGCCCAGCAGCCCGCTCTCGGGCGGCCCGCCCAGGGCTTCGGCGACGCCGAGCACCGCGCGGCCGAAGTCCTCCTGCGATGCGGCCAGGGCGTTGCCCAGCGTGTCGAGCGCGAGCAGCGTGGCCTTGTCCACCACGGAGGGCGGCACCTCGTCCAGCGTGAAGCCCACGACGAAGCGGGCGAGCTGCCGGGCGGCCGTCGGGGAAGCCACGGTGAGCCTCTTCTACGCCGCCGCCGATGGCGTTGACAAGCCCCCGTGTTCCCGGTACCGTCCGTCTCACTTGGCTCGGTGCGCCCGTGCCCGATTGACCTCACACACCAAGGAGACATGACATGGCCCAGCTGAGGATTCCCCTGGATGCGCAGCGCTTCGCCAAAGGCTTGTCCTGGAAGGACTACATGGCCCAGATGGGCGACACCCGCGCCCGCACCGAGCAGAACTACAAGAATTCCGAGCTGACTCCGGACGAGCGCAAGTTCTTCAACACCATCAACCAGGTGCCGCACGCGATGATGCTGGCCGAGAACTGGTGCGGGGACGTCCACCGCAACTCGCCGCTCATCGCCCACGTCTGCGAGGCCATGCAGAACTGCGATCTGCGGGTCTTCTTCCGCGACAAGGAGCCCGACCTGCGCGACACCTTCCTGAACAACGGCTACCAGTCCATCCCGGTCGTGGTCTTCTTCGACAAGGACTGGAATGAGATCGGCCGCTGGATCGAGCGGGCCCATGCGGCCACGAACAAGGTCGCCGGGATCCGCTCCCGGACCGTCGAGGCGGCCGCGCCCGACAAGCAGGAAGCCGCGATGGGCGAGTACCGCAAGCAGGTCCAGGCCGAGTACGAGGTGCCCGGCGGCCCGCTGTGGCGGGCGGCCGCGCAGGAGATCAAGGCGCTGTTGGAGCAGCGGCTCGGGCTCGCCGCCAAGAAGTAGCGCGACTCCGCGTTGTGACAGCCTCCCGGACGCGCGGCAGACGCGCCCGGGAGGCTGTTCAGCCCGCGCGAGACGATGCCACCGGTCGAAGCGCCGCCCGGATGACGTCCACGGCTGAGGCGACGAACAGGCCGGCGATGGCCAGGCCGATGACGATATCAGGCCACGCCGAACCCGTCAGGGCCACGGCAAGAGCGGCCAGGATCACCCCGGCATTCGCCACCACATCATTGCGGGAGCACAGCCACACCGACCGCATGTTGAGATCGTCGGCCCGGTGGCGCCACAGGAAGCCCAGCACCGACGCGTTCGCGGCCAGGGCGAGCAGCCCGACGCCGGACATGAGCTCGGCACTCGGCGTCACGCCCCGGACCAGCTTCGTTCCGACCTCGACCAGGATGCCTGCCCCGAACGCCGCCATGATTGTCCCCTTGAGCAGGGCGGCCCGGGCCTGCCAGGCCGGCCCGCGGCCGATCACGTACAGGCTGAATCCGTACACGATGGCGTCGCCGAGCATGTCGGCCGAATCCGCGAGCAGCGCGGTGGAGTGCGCCAGCAGCCCGGCGGCCAGCTCCACGACGAACATGGCCAGGTTGATCGCCAGGACCACGCCGAGCGCGCGGCGCTGCCCGTCGGGGACGGGGCGGACATCGCAGCAGTCCCTCACGCGATCAGTGTCTCACGCCGCGCCGAACGCGCGCTGCACGAGCGCCCACGCCGCCTCCGCGAGCGGGCGGGCGCGGCGGCCGCGGTCGCGGGCGTTGGGGTCGTTGGCGGTGCCGGCCAGCACCCGCCCCATGATCCCCTGCGCGATGGCGGCCAGCCGGAACATCGCGAAGGCGATGTAGAAGTCCCACTGAGGGATGTCCGAGCGCCCGGTGCGCCGGCAATACGATTCCAGATAGGCCTGCTCGGAGGGAATGCCGGCCGGCCGCTCCTGGCCGGCGAAGCCCTCGAACTGCTCGTGGCGAAGCCGGAAGGGCAGACAGTTGTAGCCGAGGTCGGCCAGCGGATGGCCGAGGGTCGAGAGCTCCCAGTCCAGCACGGCGGCGATACGCGGCTCGCGGGGATGAATCAGCATGTTGCCGAGCCGGAAATCGCCGTGGACGAGGGCCGTCTCGTCGCCCGGCGGGATGTGGGCGGGGAGCCACACGATGAGCTGCTCCATGGCCGGGATGCTCTCCGTCTCCGACGCCCGGTACTGGGACGTCCAGCGATGGAGCTGGCGCGCGAAATAGTTGCCCGGCCGGCCGAAGTCTTCCAGCCCGGCCGCGCGCCAGTCCACGGTGTGCAGGCGGGCCAGCACGTCGACCAGGGCATCGTAGATTCCGGCCCGTTCGGCCGGCCCCACCTCGGGCAGCCGGGGGTCCTTGAAGACGCGGCCCGGCACGTACGCCATCACGTAGAACGCCGTGCCGGCGACGTCGGCGTCCTCGCACAGCACGTAGGTGCGGGGGACGGGAACGCCGCTCCCGGCCAGCGCCGTCATGACCCGGTACTCACGCTCGACGGCATGGGCGGACGGCAGGAGCTTGCCCGGCGGCTTGCGGCGCAGGACGTACTCCCCGCTGCCTGCGCGCAGGTAGTAGGTGGGATTCGATTGGCCGCCCACGAACTGACGTACCGTCAGCGGGCCGCGGAAGCCCTCGACATGACGCTCGAGGTAGCGCTCGAGCGTGGGGACGTCGACGCGATGGGTCTCCAGGACATCGACCGTGCCCGCGAGGGGAGCGCCTGGTCGGGTCATCGCGACCCCCAAGATAGGCCAACGCCGCGGGCGGCGCCATCGCGACTTCCGTCGCCTCGCCCGTGGGGAGGCCCGGCCGGGAGCTTCCTGCCGATCGCTAGATCTCGACCCAGGCGCGAGTGATCGGCGGGGGTTGCCACGCGGCGAGGGCGTCGAGCAGCGCGGACGGCCGCTCGGCGAAGAGCAGCAGGGCCAGATACTCCGGCCGCACGAACCCTTCGGCGACGGCGTGAGCCAGCATCCGGCGCAACCCCTCGAAGTACCCCGCGATGTTCAGGGCGCCCACCGGCTTGCGGTGAATGCCGAGCTGGGACCACGTCACCACCTCCAGCGTCTCCTCGAAGGTCCCGAGCCCGCCGGGCAGGGCGATGAACCCGTCGACCAGCGCGGCCATGAGCGCCTTCCGCTCGTGCATGCTGGAGACGACGCGGAGCTCGGTGAGGTTCGGATGGGCCAGCTCGCGGCTGGCCAGGCCCTGCGGGATGACCCCGATCACCTCGCCGCCCTCGCTCAGCGCGGCATCGGCAAGCACCCCCATGAGGCCGACCGATCCCCCGCCGTATACGAGCCCCAGGCGGCGGCGCACCAGTTCCACCGCCAGGGCCCGCGCCGCGGTGGCGTACTCGGGCCGGCCGCCGGGTGACGAGCCCGCGAAGACGCAGACGCGGTTCATGCGCCCAGGACGTGGGCCTCGACGAACTCCCGGCTCAGCGTGCCCGTGCAGGTCTCTTCCACCGGTCCCTCCAGGCGCAGCGACCAGTCGGGCCGCACGTGCACGGCCAGCTCGCCGCCGGGCATGCGCACGGTCACGCGACCGTGGTCGCACAAGCCCTGGCGCACGGCCGCGGCTGCCGCGCCGCACGAAGACGAGCCCGAGGCCAGCGTGTACCCGGCTCCCCGCTCCCAGATGAGGATGTCCAGCGCATCCCGCGCCCTCACCTGCGCGAACTGGACGTTGGTGCGGTTGGGAAACGCGCGATGCGTCTCGAGCTGGGGGCCGAGTCGCCGGCAGGCGTTCTCGTCCAGCTGCTCGACGAACACCACGCAGTGGGGGTTGCCCACCGAGACCGCCGTCACTCGCCGGCGGGTGCCGTCGGACAGCTCCAGCTCCACCCCGACGGCCTCGGCGGAGCCAGCGCGCATCGGGATCTCGTCGGCGCGAAAGGTGGCGTGGCCCATCTCCACGGTGACGAAGTTGACCCGGCCCTGGCGGAGATGGAGCTGGCACTCCACCACGCCGCCCCGAGTGTCCACCGTGAAGGCCTCGCGCTTGGCGTGGCCGTGGTCCCACAGAAATTTGGCGAAGATCCTGAGCCCGTTACCGGACTTCTCGGCTTCGCTCCCGTCGGGGTTGAAGATGCGCAGGCCGAAGTCGGCGCGGGCCGAGGGCACGAGCAAGAGGATGCCGTCCGAGCCCACGCCCCGATTGCGGTCGCAGATCCGCATGATCGCCCGCTCGCTCAGCGGCCCGGGCAGGTCCCGCTGGTCGATGACGAGGTAGTCGTTGCCCAGGCCGTGGCCCTTGACGAAGGAGATCACGAGCGGGTCAGGTCCACCCGTCGGCCGGTGGCTGCCGAGAGATACCCTGCGTACACGACCTCCACCACCTCGCGGGCGAGGGCGGCGTCGCTGAGCGGTGGACGCCCCTCACGAATGGCGTCCACGAAGTCCTCCAATTCCTGAGGGAAGCCGCGCATCCAGTCTTCCTCCGGGCTCGGAAACTGCCAGCCGGCCCGAGTCTCGACCTTTTCCGTCAGGTACTCGTCGCCCCACGCCCGCGCATCGGGGGCATAGGCGACCACGCCGGTGTTGGGCGTGATGTTGGCCTGGACCACGCCGTTGGTGAGGAACGCCGTCACCGTGTTGCGCACGCCGCCCAGGGTGACGTCGTTGGCGTGCACGGTGGCCTTGGTGCCGTCCTCGAAGGTGATGACCGTCACCGCCCAGTCCTCCACGTCCTCCCACTCGGTTCGCATGGCCCGGGGCCGGTCGGCCACCGCCGGCAGTCGGGTGAGCTGGGCGACATCGGCCAGGACCGACCGGGCCCGGATGGGCCGGCCCTGGCGGCGCCGGCCCTCGTGGTGCTTGAGGTGCAGCACCGCGCCCACCGGATGGGCACCCATGCGGAGCAGCGAGCCACCGCCCGAGGTACGCCAGCGTCCGGCGTAGGCGGCGTGCGAGCCGGAGTGGGCCTCCTCGGCCCGCAATTCCAGAATCCCGCCTCCGCTGGCGTCCGCGAGCCGCCGGAGCTTGGCCACGGGGGGTGCGTACACGAAGTCCTCGGCGTAGCAGAGCGTCACGCCGGCCCGGGCCACGGCCTCCAGCACCGCGTCGCAGTGGCGCAAGGCGCTGTCCAGCATCTTCGCGCGATCCTCGCTGCCGTCCCCGAAGTACCCGGTGAGCGGCTTCTCGACGATCACGTGCTTGCCGGCTTGGGCCGCGGCCACCGCGATCTCGTGATGGACGGAGGTGGTCGCGCAGATGTCCACGCAGTCCACGTCGGGTGAGTCCACCAGCGCGCGATAATCGGAGAAGACGCGCGGGACGTCGTGACGCCTGGCGAAGGTGTCAGTGTCGCTGCGCGTGCGGGCGCAGACCGCGGCCAGAGTCACCTTGGTCCCGAGCAGCGGGCGATAGTTGGTCGCGTGCAGGGTCGCCGCGAACCGCGCCCCCACGATCCCAACCCGGAGCGGGTTCAATAGCTACCGGCGATCCGGCGACACGTACGTCTGGCGCGCCGGCCCCGTGTACTCGGCGCGCGGCCGGATGAGCCGGTTGTGGGCGTGTTGCTCCAGGACATGCGCGGCCCAGCCAACCACCCGACTCATGGCGAAGATCGGGGTGAACTGGTCGGTGGGGATCCCCATGCAGGCGTAGGCCGCGCCGGAGTAGAGGTCGACGTTGGGGTAGATCTTCTTCTCCTCACCCACCACGCGGGCCACGGTGTTGAGGATCTCGACGTAGTGGGGGCGGCCCGCCTGGCGGCCCAGCTCGATGGCCAGTCGGCGCAGGTGCTTGGCTCGCGGGTCCTCGACACGATAGACCCGGTGGCCGAAGCCCATCACCCGCGCCTTGTCGGCCAGGGCCTTGCGGATCCAGGCCTCCGCGCGCGCGGGCGTACCGATCTCCTCCACCATCCGCATCACCTGCTCGTTGGCCCCGCCGTGCAGTGGCCCCTTGAGGGCGCCGATGCCGGAGACGATGGCCGAGTGCAGATCGGAGAGCGTCGCCGCCGTCACCCGGGCCGCGAAGGTCGAGGCGTTGAACTCGTGGTCGGCGTGCAGGATCAGCGCGACGTCGAAGGTCTTGGCCGCGAGCTCCGTAGGCTTCTTGCCGGACAGCATGTAGAGGAAGTTGCCGGCGAGGTTGAGGCGCGGGTTGGGCGCCACCGGAGCCTTGCCATTCCGCAGCCGCTCCCAGGCGGCCACCAGGGTCGGCAGCTGGGCGGTCACCCGCAGGGCCTTGCGCACGGTCGCGTCGCGCGAGTTGTCGCCAGCGTCGGGGTCGAAGGCTGAGAGCGCGGACACCCCCGTGCGGGCCACCTCCATGGGCGTTGTCTTCCTGGGCAGCTGGCGCAGCATCGCGATCAGCTTGGGCGACAGCTTGCGAGTGGCGGTCGACGTCAGGGTCTTGACGTGGGCGTCCAACTCCTTGCGGCTCGGCAGGCTGCCGTGCCAGAGCAGGTAGACGACCTCCTCGAAGGAGGAGTGCTGGACGAGGTCGTCGACGTCGTAGCCGCGGTAGAGCAAGCGCCCCTGGCGCCCGTCGATGAAGCAGATCTCCGAGGTGGAAACGACGACGTCTTCGAGCCCCTCCTTGAAACCGTTGCTCATACCTGCCCCTTGGTCGGAGTGTGGAAGCGGTTTGCTTTTATCATAGCTTCCGGGAGCCTTCAAGGCACGCCACCGTGAGCGTCATCGACTTCTACGATCATCACCCCATCGACGAGGATCACGTCCTGGCCGCCGCGTCGCTCCGGCGGGGCACGCCGTCGGGCCTGCGGGCCGAGGATCTGTTCGACTTCGACCAGGATCACTACGGCGGCCTGCCCGCCGTGGAGGCGCTGGCCCGCCGGGCCGCCATCACCGCCGGCAGTCGCGTGCTCGACGTGTGCGCCGGTCTCGGCGGGCCCGCGCGCTTTCTCGCCGAGCGCCGAGGCTGCCGGGTGGTGGCGCTCGAGCTCAACCACCGGCGGGCGGCCGGCGCCGCCCGGCTCACCGCGCGGGTAGGCCTGAGCGGGCTGGTCGCGGTCGTGCGTGGCAACGCCATCGCCCTGCCCTTCGCGGGCAGCCGCTTCGACGCCTGCCTGAGCCAGGAGGCGCTGCTCCACATCGAGGACAAGGCCCTCGTGCTCGCCGAGTGCTGGCGCGTGCTCGTTCCCGGGGGCCGCCTGGCCTTCACGGACTGGATCGCCCGTCCGCGCCTGGCTGACCGCGAGCGGGCGCGCCTGCGCGAGTGGATGGCGGCGACGACCCTGCAGACGCTGGAGGGCTACCGCACGCTCCTGGGTCGGGCCGGCTTCACCGGCATCAGCGCCGAGGACATCACCGATGAGTGGCGGCCTCAGCTGCGGCACCGGCTGCAGGTGCACCGGGCGCTGCGGCAGGCGACAGCGGCGCGCTTCGGGGAGCGCTGGTCACGGGATTTTCTGGAGCTCGATCGGTTCTTCGTGGAGCTCGTCGAGGGCGGCAAGCTGGGTGGGGGGCGCTTCACCGCCAGCCGGTGACGGCCGGCTCAGCGTAGCCGGCGCAGCACGTCCTTCAGGCCTTCCTCCAGCCGCCGCTTTTCGCCCTCGCGCAGCAGCGACCCCGCGGCGATGGCGATCTTCGGCGCGGCGGCCGTGCCCGTCACCCGGGCCCGCAGCTCGCGGCGCGACGCGGTCACGGAGAGGTCGACGTTCACGGCCCCGGTGGTCAACGCGTAGGTGCCGGCGGCGGTGGCCTTGAGAGCCCGGCCGCTGAGCAGGAGATCCCGCGTAGAGACCACGCCGTTGGTGATCGTGTAGGTGGCGGTGATCGAGTCGTACTCCAGGGCCGAGGCCAGCGAGGCCGCCGGCACATCGCGACTCAAGACGGATTCCAGGGCGCCGCCGAGCTGGACCACGTTATTGAGGAGCCCGAGGGCCTGGTTCCCCACCACCTTCCCCGGTCCCATGCGCACCTGGCCCTTGCCATTGAGCGTGGTCGGGATCTCACCGAGGCGGGCGGTGGCCGAGCCAGTGTGATCGAGCGGTCCCGAGACAGCGTAGCCCTGGCAGAGGAAATCGACCAGGACGGTCTCGGCCGGCACCGCCCTGATCGCCAGGTCCCCCAGTTCCACGCCCATCCCCTGGTCGAGCGTGGCCACCAGATTCGTGCTGATCGTGCCCCTGGCGATCGAGGTGACCACTGGCCGCACCGCAAGCCGCGGGGCCTCATACGTGAGGTTCAGCTTCACCGGTCCCAGTGCAAGCGTGCGCCTTCGGGGCTCCGGGCACTGGGGGTTCGTCTGGGTCACCGTGGGGTTGCTCAGCTCGATGTCGCCCGCGGCCCGGGGCTTGCCCACCGTGCCGCCCAGGGTCAGCTTCCCCATCAGGCCGCCGGAGATGACCGGCTCCGGCCCCAGCGCGGCGGCCACCAGCTCGCGGATGTCCTTGCCGTCGAGAGCGACGCTGCCGCGCAGGGGCGCGTCGGTCAGCGGCCGGGCGCTGTCGAGCCCGACGGCGCCCTCGCTGATCTTGAGGACGAGGTCGCCCGGCTTGATCCGGGCGTTCCCGCCGAAGGCCAGGGGTCCTGGGCTCGGCGTCAGCGTGAGGTCGAGGTCCTCCACCCGGTAGCGCTGGGCCCGAGCGCCGGCCCGCGACTCATAGGTAATGACACCGTCCTCGATCCTCACCCGCGAGGCGATCACCGCCGTCGCGCCGGGTCCACCGCCGGCGCTGCCGCGCGGCCGGTCCGGAGGCCGTCCGTCGGTTCCCGCACCGAGGGTGGCGACGTTCCAGCGGCCATCCGGGCTCTGGACCAGCGAGATGACCGGCTCCTTCAGGATGAAATCACCCAGCTCGACACGGAGCAGGAGCAGCGGCCAGAAGCGCAGCCGGACCTCGGCGCGCTCGAGCTTCAAGAACGGCATCTTGCCGAAGGCGGGGTCTTCGGCCACCTCGAGGTCTCGGAGAACGACCGCGGGCCGGGGAAGCACCGACACCGAGACGCCGGCAAACTTGACGGGGCGCCCCAGCGCCTGCGTGGCGGTGTTCGCGATCAGCGCCTGGATACGGGGCGTGTCAACGAGGAAGGGGACAGCCACCAGCACGACGAGCACGAGGACGAGGATCGCCGCCACGGCCACGGCGATCCACGTCCCGACGCGCTTCATGCCGTACCGCCGCGCAGGCTACCCCGTCTGGATTGCCGCGAGGCGCCACGCCTGCGGACCCACCGGGCGGGTGAAGGTCCAGAACTCCTCGACCTCCTGCGGCTGGGTCGGCGAGCCGTCGATCACCTTGCCCGTCCCGTCGTCGATGGTGTAGTCGACGAGCGAGGCCCGAATCCCGACCGTCGCGTAGTCGCGACCACCTTCCTGCCAGGCCTCGGTCAACTCGGCGCCCCGGACCTCGATGCGCTCGATCCGGTTCGTGTGGCGGCTGCTCTTGAGCTGATCGCACTGGGTCTGGAGCAGGGCCAGCATGTCGGGGCTCAGGTAGTCGCGGAGTGTCGTGAGGTCTCGAGCCATCACCCCTTGTTGAACCCGGACGAAGATGCGGCCAGCGAGCGTCGCGAGCGCCGCCGGGTCGAAGGCGGGATCGAGCGTGCGGAGATGGCTCACTCCCCGCGCCAGGTCCGAGACCTCCGCGTCGGGTACGGCAACGGGACGCGACCATCCGGTCTCGGCCGCCGGCTGTCCCACCATCGCCGGCTGGCCCACCATCGCGGGCTGCCCGGCCATCGCGTATGCGGGCTCACGCGCCTGGCGACGCTTGAGCATGGTCAGGAGGAGGAACAGACCCCCACCCACGAGCAGGATGTCCAGCAGCCCGACGCCGAAGCCGTGGGCCCCGAAGAGCAGCCCCCCCAGCAGACCACCGAGGAGCAGGCCACCGAGCATGCCACCGAAGCCGCCCAGGCCGCCGAAGAGGCCGGGCCGCTGGGGCGACGGGGACGGCGTCTGGGTCCGGCTGGGGCTCGCCGGGAGGTCGGGGCTCGCCGGTGCTGGACGGGCGGGCGCCGAATAGGTCCGCGACCCGCGGCTACCGCCGCTCCTGGCGCGCGCCCACGCGTCCGTGGTGGCCGTGAGGAACAGCGCGATCACAACCAGGCTCAGCATAGCGACAAACCGACGACGTCGGCTCATGATCATCCTCCCCGTTCATTGTAGCCCCGGCAGCCGTCTAGGGCAGCAACAGCACCTTGCCGGTGGTCTGACGGCTCTCCAGCGCCCGGTGGGCGCCGGCCGCGTCCTTGAGGGGGAACGTGAACTCCATGCGAAGTTGGACCTTGCCGTCGCGGATCCAGCCCAACAACTCCCCGGCTCGCTTGAGCAACTCGTCTCTCGTACCGACGTAGTGGAAGAGGCTCGGACGCGTGAGGTAGAGCGAGCCCTTCTGGTTGAGGACTTGCGGATCGATCTGGCCGATGGGGCCGCTGGACTGGCCGAACAGGGCCATGAGCCCGCGGGGCGCCAGGCAG
>DATBIM010000109.1:0-20521 GCA_036556905.1 Candidatus Methylomirabilota bacterium | reverse complement strand
AAGGCGTCCTCGATGGAGGCGTAGCGCCGGGGTAGCCGCCCGGCCAGGCCGCGCTGCTCGCGGATCCAGTCGTCCATCCGCTGATCGATGGGCCGGGCCGCGCGCTCGGCCAGCTTCGCCGGCGGCGGTCCCAGGCCCTCGATGGCGATGAGACGGGCCACGGTCTCGGGATAGATGCCGGCGTAGCGCAGAGCGACCACGCCGCCCAGCGAGTGAGCGATGATCGTCACCGGGGCCAGGCGCTGCTGGTGGATGAGCTGGGCGAGGTCGTACACGTAGCCCGCCAGCGTGTAGCTGCCGTCGGTGGACCACTGGCTGTCTCCGTGCCCGCGCAGATCGGGCGCGATGATGTGCCACTCATCGCGCAGCGCCTGGGCCACCCAGTCCCAGTTCCGGCAGTGATCGCGCCCGCCGTGCACGAGCAACAACGGTGGCCGGTCCCGGTTGCCCCAGTCCACGAAGTGCAGGCGCAGCCGCTGGGAGAAGAACGTGTGAGAGGTCGGTCCGGGCCCGAGATCCGCCATCGCTGGCCTCGTACTCTAGCATCCTGGACGGCTGGATCTCACCAATGCTAGCCTGTTGCGCTATCGTTGCTATCGCTTTATGCTAGCACTGTCATGGCGACGATCATCATCCGCAACCTCGACGACGAGGTGGCCGACCGGCTGCGCCTCCAGGCCCGCCTCCGCGGCGTGTCCGTCGAGCAGGAGGCGCGGCGGATCCTCGCCGACGGCACCCGGCTGAGCCGGGCGGAGATCGCCGTGCGGGCCGCCGCCATCCGGGCACGCCAGCGCCCGTCCCGTACCCGGGGCGTGGATCTGATCAGGGAAGACCGCGAACGATGACGTCGCGACGGGCAGCGCGGACGCCGGGGGGGCGGGTCCGCGAGCGCGCCCCGCGCTATACGGCTCCGACGGCCGGCCCGGTCGTCGTCGACGCCTCGATCGCCTTCCTCTGGTTCGCCAACGAGCCCGACCGGTTCGGCGCCGAGCAGTTGCTCGCGGCCGAGTCCCCCCTGCTCGCGCCCGATGTGATGGCCGTCGAGGCCACCAACGCCTGGTGGAAGAAGCTCCGGCGTCGGGAGATGGAGCTGGCCGATGTCGAGCAGGCCGTCACGAACCTGCTCGCGCTCGGAATCGCCTGGACACCGTCACCGGCCTTGCTGCGGCCGGCCATCCGCCTGGCCGCCGAGCTCGGGCATCCGGTCTATGACTGCGTCTACCTCACGCTCGCGGCGGCACATTCGGCCCCACTCGCCACCGCTGACGACCGTCTTCGCCGGGCGGCCGAGCGCATCGGCGTTCGCGTCTGGAGCGATCGCGGCTGAGTCGCGCCACCGGCCGAACCGCCGCCCGGCCTCGAATTACGGCTTGAGAGCAATACGCCGACTTCATATAATCGCAATATGAAAACTATTGCTGTAACGGTTGATGATGCGACCCTGAAGCTTCTCGACGAGCTGACGGCTGGCGAGCCCCGGCGCCGGACCCGTTCCGCGCTGGTCAGGGCCGCGCTCCAGGAGTTCGCCGAGCGAGAGCGCCGCCGGGTCGTCGAAGAGCGCGAGCGGGAGATCTTGCGGAAGCACCGCAAGCAACTGGCGCGGGAGGTGCGCCTGCTCATCACGGAGCAGGCTCGGCCGTGACGCGCGGTGAGCTGTACCGGACACGTGATCGTGTCCCCGAGCGTGGTGGGAAACCGGGGTTCTACGTGGTGGTCTCCCGGTCGTTCGTGGCCGAGAACGACGACGTTGCCACGGTCATCTGCGCGCCGGTCTACTCGCAGGTGCTCGGTCTGACGACGGAGGTCGTGCTGGGGGTCGACGACGGCCTCCCGCGAACCTCAGCGGTCCGGTGCGATTTCTTGACGCTGATGTTCAAGAGCCGGCTGACGCAGTTCGTCGGGACACTCTCGCCCGAGAAGGTCCGCGCATTGAATCGAGCGCTCATGATCGCGCTCGACCTTTCGGTCGAATCGCGCCGGACCTGAGGCGTCGCTCCTGGCTCACCGCCCCGCGCGGAGCGTCATTCGAGCCCTGCCTGGTGCACCGCGGTGAGAAAGCGATCCAGGTCGGCCGGCCGCCGGTAGGGCAGGCGCTCTCTGAGGATGGCCGGGGAGGCGCCGGGGCTGAGGCGCGCCGCCTTGTCCCACGCCGCGTGCGCCTCGTCCCGTCGCCCCAGCTCGCTGAAGAGCACGGCGAGGTAGGCGTGGGCCGGCACGAAGTTGGGGTTCTGCTCCACGACCCGCTTGAGCGCGTCGATGGCCTCCTGGCGGCGGCCCGCCAGGTACTGCGCGTGCCCGAGCGTCCACACGTAGAAGAAGGGATAGCGGGGATCGAGG
Source organism: Candidatus Methylomirabilota bacterium (assembly GCA_036556905.1). Classification (GTDB taxonomy): domain Bacteria; phylum Methylomirabilota; class Methylomirabilia; order Rokubacteriales; family CSP1-6; genus 40CM-4-69-5. Next base: position 18,184 of record DATBIM010000109.1, on the reverse strand, counting down.
CGCATGGCCCGACGGATGAACCCCAGGCTCTCCTCGGGCCGGCCCGCCCAGCCCAGCACCTCGGCCAGGGTCTCGTAGCCGTCGGCGTCGCTCGGTGCCAGCGTGATGCTTCTCTGCGCCTGAGCGATCGCGGCGTCGTGCTCCTTCTTCCACAGTGCGACCTGGGCGAGCAGACGGTAGGCGTCGGCGAGAGTGTCATCGAGCGCGATCCCCCGCTGGGCCAGCTCGCGCGCACGCTCCAGGCTCTCCGGGTCCGTGCTCCACAGGAGCTGCCAGCTCTGGAGATGGGCCCAGCCCAACCCCACGTGGGCCCGGGCGTACTGCGGATCCAGGTCGAGGGCCTTCACGAACAGCTGTCGCGCCTCGGCGTTGCTCTCGCGGGTCGTGCGCCTGAGCACGGCCCGCCCCTGTAGCACGACGTCGTAGGCCTCGGGGTTGCCGGTGGGCACGCGACCCAGGCGTCCCTGCTCGCCCTCGGTCAGCTTCACGGCCAGGACCCCCACGATGTGCCGTGTCACGTCGTCCTGGACGGCGAAGATGTCGCGGACCTCCCGGTCGTAGCGCTCGGCCCAGACGTGGTACCCCGTGGCGGCGTCCACGAGCTGCGCCGTGATCCGCACGCGGTCACCCGCCCGCTGGACGCTTCCCTCCAGGATATACCGCACGCCGAGATCGCGGCCGACCTCTCCCACCCTGACCGCCTTGCCCTTATAGGTGAAGACGGAGTTCCGGGCGATGACGAAGAGCCCCGAGACCTTCGACAGCCCGGTGATGAGATCCTCGGTGACGCCGTCGCTGAAGTACTCCTGGGCCGGGTCCTGGCTCAGGTTCGTGAACGGCAGCACGGCCACCGACGGCCGGTCGGGCAGGGCCAGCCCGCGCGTGGGTCCGGGGACGGCGAACCAGCGCCAGCCGAACGCCCCGGCCGCGCCCAGGAGAACGAGCACGGCGACCGTCGCGGCCCCGGTGGAGAGCCACCGTCGCCGACTTCCCGGGCGCCCACGGGATGCCGGGGACGAGGCCCCTGGCTCGAGCCGGAGCCGGTACACGCGTACCGGGCGGGCGATGTTCTTGACGGCGTGCTCGCCGAGGAACTCGTAGCCAAGCGGGAGTTTGCTCTCCACCTGATCGTAGGCCGTCCCTGACAGGCAGATGCCACCGCCCTCGGCCAGACTCTCCATGCGGGCGGCGATGTTGACCCCGTCGCCGTAGAGCCGCTCGCCCTCGACGATCACATCGCCCAGGTTGATGCCTATGCGGAATCGCATCTGGCGGGTCGCCGGCAGCGCGGCGTTTCGGGCCTGGAGCTCCCGCTGGACCTCGACGGCGCACTGGACGGCATCCACCACGCTGGCAAACTCGGCCAGGACGTTGTCGCCCGGAGCGTCGACGACCCGGCCGGCGTGCCCGGCCACGGCTGAGCCGATCGCGTCGCGGTAGGCCGTGATGGTCCGGACCGTGGCCACCTCGTCCTGGCCCATGAGGCGACTGTAGCCTTCCACGTCGGCGCTCAGGATGGCAGCCAGCTTGCGTTCGACGGGACGGGTGCCCACGAGGGAAATTCTACCTGCTCCCTCAACCGGCCGCCCGTGACCGGCCGGGGCCAGGGCTACGCCGCCTCACTCGACCGGCGCGAGATCCATGGCTGCCCACTCGGAGTAGATGATGAACTTGAACGGATTGAGCTGCTGATGCTGCGCCCGGAGCCCGTCCAGCGCTTGCCGGCGCAGGGCGGTCAGGGCCGCGCTCTCCGGGTAACTCACGAGCCCGAGCTCGGCCAGCTTGAGAGCCAGCGCGTGATCGCCCTGACCGAGGAGGGTCTGGGCGCTCCGCACGAAGGCGCTCTCGCGCCCTCCCGCCAGGAGATTCACCGCCGCCGCCCATTCCTTCGGGGCCAGCACCTCCATGCCCTCGCCGTCCGCCTTCCAGTAGCCGGTGCGCTGCTGATGGACGCGCTTGATGAAGTTGTCGCGCATGACCAGATACGGGAGCACGGCGCTCGGATGCTCGCGCAGCGTCGCCGGCAGGACGTTCTCATGGAGCATCTCCACGAGCGTCCGGCCGTCGCGAAGGCCCGCGAGCATCCGCTGGTAGAGCTCGCCCAGCGCGGACTCCAGCCCGGGCAGCGCCTCGATCGTGAAGCTCTCGGTCAGCGGAGGGTGGCCGTGGACGAGCAGCCGCGGGCTCAGGGAGCGGATCAGGGCCACCATCTCCAAGAACCCCTCCGGCGAGCCCTCGGGAAGGAACGGAGCGCCGAAGAAGGGCATGAAGGCGTCGCCCACGAAGAGCACGTCGCTACCGGGGAGATGGACGAGCAAGGCGTCCTCGGTCTCGCCGCCGCGGACCGGGTAGAGCACGAGCTCGGTTCCGCCCACCCTGAGGGTCTCGCGGTGGGCGACGAGGCGGTCCGGGGTCACGTTGTAGCGGCGTTGACCCTCGCCGCCGAAGAAGTAGCGGAAGGGCACCCCGGTCTCGTTCACGAGGCGCAGCTCGTCGGCAAACCGCGCCTGGGCGATCACCTGCGTGCCGGGCGCGGCCAAGGCCGCCAGCCCGCCGATGTGATCCCAGTGGGCATGGGTGAGGAGCACGTGGGTGATCGGCCGGGCGGTCACCCGTCGCAGGGCCGCCAGCGCCGCCCGGGCGTTGGCTTCGGTCGTCCCCGCGTCGATGGCGACGATCCCGTTCCCGGTCAGCACGAAGGCGATGTCGGCAAAGTCGTAGCCCTGGGCCACCCAGACTCGGGGCGCCATCTCGATGAGCCGCGGCGATCGGAAGCGAAACCCGTCCCGGGCCGAGACCCACGCGTCGGTGGTGAACACCGGCCGCGCGGGGTCGAGCGAGGTGTATCCCGAGCGCGCCAGCGCGCGCTTCGCCTCCGCCTCGTGGCCAAGGGTCGTGTGGGCGCCGGCCAGCCCCCGGTAGACGCTGCGGCGCAGCCCGTCGGGGAAGCGCTCCTTGTTCTGGAGCACCCACTCGAGATCGGCCACCGCCGCCTCGGCCTTCTTGAAGGAGCGCGGCAGCTCGGCCAGCACCACTCCTCGGAAGTAGCGGGAGAGGCCCGGCTCGAGAGCCACCGCGCGGTCGAGCTTGGCCAGGGCCTCGTTCACCCACGCCGTGCGCCGCAGCAGTGAGACTTCCCCGGCCCCGCGCGCTTGAAAGAAGCCTTCGAGCGCGAGGAACAGCGGCTGATCGGGCCGGCTCTTCGCCCGCTCCTGGAAATAGAGGTAGGCGTCCTGGTCGCGATGGCTGGCGATGAACCGTCCGGCCAGCGCGACGATGGTCGGCACCTGCGCGGTCGGCCAGCGGACGGCTTCGGCAAGCGCCTCCCGCTCCAGATCCCGCATGATCGGGTGGCCTTCAGCGCGAACGGATGTGACGGACGCGAGCAGCAGCGCTATCGCGAGCAGACCGATACCAGTCTTCATTGGTTCCTCCTGCGTCACCGCCAGGCCCCAGCCCTCAGCGCGGCGACCACTGTCGTTCCGAAGACGACGAGCGCCAGCGCGATCGCGATGAAGAGCCCCGACAGCCCGGCGCCGAGGTGAAGCGCCAGCCAGCCGCCGAGCGCGGCGATCGACAGACGCGAGAACCCGGCTATCAACGGCCAGGCCAGCCGGCCCGCTCCCTGGGAGGCGAAGTAGAGCGCCAGGCCGACACCGAAGAAGCCGTAGCAGGGCCCCACGATGGTGAGATACCGGGCACCCGCCGCCAGCACGTCGGGGTCGGTGCTGAAGAGCCCGAGCCAGGCGCCCGGGAAGATGGCCGCCAGGAGCCCGACCGATCCGGTGACGGCCGCCGCCAGGCCCGCGCCAACCCAGGCGACGCGCTCGGCGCGGGCCACCTGCCCCGCCCCCACGTTGGTGCCTACCATGGTGACGAGCGCCGAGCCCAGGCCGAACACGAGCGGGATCATCAGATATTCCAGCCGCGCCCCCATCCCGTAGCCAGCCAGGGCGGCGGCCCCGAACGGCCCGACCAGGCCCGTCAGCAGCACGAAGGTGAGGTTGGTCAGCACCGTGTTCAGCGCGCCCGGGGCTCCCACGCGCAGGATGTCCCAGAAGAGCGCCCGGCGGAGCCGCACGCCGCGAAACCTCAGGGTGACCAGACTGCGGCCGGAGAGCAGAAAGATCAGGAGCGCCAGCGCGCCGAGACCGAACGATGCGATGCTCGCGGTCGCCGCGCCCGCGATCCCCAGCCGCGGGCATGGCCCCCAGCCGAGGATCAACGCCGGCGAGAGGACGATGTAGAGGAACGCGTTGGCGATCATGACGGCGGCGGGCAGGACCATATTGCCGGTGCCCCGCACGACGCTGCCCAGCGTGTTGAAGAGCCAGTAGGCCGCCGCCCCCGCGAACAGCACGTTCGAGTACGCGATGGCGGCTTCGAGCGCCGGCCCCCGGCCACCCATCGCGCGGTAGAGCGCCGGACCGCCCAGCACCAGCACGGTCGTGAAGCCGGCCGCCATCGCCAGCGCGATCAGAATGGCGTGGATGACGAGGGCGTGAGCGTCGGCGCGCCGGCCCGCGCCCAGCGCCCGCGCGACCGCCGAGGCCACGCCGCCGCCCATGCCTCCGGCCGACATGGTCTGCATCAACATGACCAGCGGGAAGACGAGCGAGACGCCGGCCAGCGCCGGCGACCCGAGCCAGCCCACGTAGACGGCGTCGAGGGTGCTGACGGCGGCCTGCAGCATCATCACCAGCACGTTGGGAGCCGCCAGCCGGAGCAGCGCAGGGGCCACGGGCCCGTCGAGCAGCCGTCGGGTCTGCGCCGAGAGCGGCGCGCCCGCGGTGGCGGGAGCCTGCCGGACCTGCCCGACCGCCAGCTCGCTCACGAGCTAACGACCCTCGGCCTGCTCGCCACGCAGGGTCAGGCAGGTGCAGCTGGCCCGAGCCACCAGGGAGTCCTTGTCGTCCACGACGTCGCACTCCACGAGCCCCACCGTGCGTCCGGCCTTGACCACGCGCCCGATCGCCCGGAGCTTGCCGGTCCGCACCGGCTTGAGGAAGTTGATCTTGAGCTCGAGGGTGGTGAAGCTCTCGCCTTCGCCCAGGGTCGCCGCGTAGGCCATGCCCATGGCCGCGTCGGCGATGTCGCACAGCAGGCCGCCGTGCAGCGTGCCCATGGGATTGGTGTGCTGCGGCCCGGCTTCGAACTCAACCAGGGCCCGTCCCGGCTCGGCCTCGGCGATCGTGAAGCCGATAAACTGCGCGACGGGGGGCGGGGGCACCTCCCCGCGCATGGCCTGCTGGATCCAGTCGAGCATCCTCGGCATGCCGACCTCCTGGCCTTCCGTGACTGGACTCTGTGACTTGCAAAATAATAGTGACTTGTGGAAATGTCAAGCGGGCGCGTACACTGGGGCCATGCCGAAGCGGTACGACCAGCCCTGCCCCGTCGCCAAGACCCTGGAGCTCGTGGGCGACCGCTGGACCCTCTTGGCGGTCCGCGACCTGCTCCCGGGGACGAAGCGCTTCCAGGACTTGCTGGCCTCGCTCCCGGGCATCGCGCCCAACATCCTTTCGGCCCGACTCAAGCTGATGGAAGAGCACGGGCTGGTGACGCGCCGGTTCTACTCGGACCACCCGCCGCGCGCAGAGTACGCGCTGACCGACAAGGGACGGGAGCTGGGGACGATCGTGGGCGCGCTCGCCGCCTGGGGCTCCCGCCACGTGTACCGACAGGCCAGGCTGGTCCACGCCGGGTGCGGGCACCCCGTCACGCTGGGCTATTACTGCCCGGATTGCGGCGAGCGGGTGCGAGGCGCGGACATCACGCTCGAGCGTGGCCGCGCCGCCCGGAAGTCCGGCAACTCCTCTCGCTGAGCGCCGGGGCCGTCCTGGCTCGCCGCGCGGCAATCTGGCATGCCGAGCCGCTCTTGAATTGTCCAGCCGCGCCCATAAGCCGCTGTCCCCGCGATGGTCGCGCGCGCGCGCCGTGTGGCATCGCCCGTGCAGCCTCCTCCCGGAGCCGGCACGAAGCGCCGGCCCGAGGAGGACGACATGGCTCGCTTCGTACCATTTCTGCTGCTGGCCGCCGGGCTCTCGGCCGGCTGCGCGCTCCTGCCCGCGACGATGCAGCCGACGCCTGTCAACGCGCTCCAGCAGCTCAAGGAGCGTCGGGCCGAGCTCGAAGGCCATTCGCGGGCGTGCTTCGATCGCGGGTGGGGCTCGGACCCCGCGTACGACCGCATGACCTCGCGGGAGGCCCGCCAGAAGGCCGAGGAGCTCATCGCGAATCACACGCAGCGGCTGGCGGCCTGGGAGACATGCCATCTCACGATCAGGCCCAAGCTCGAGGCTTACCGGGCCGCCGTCGAACAGGCCAAGCGCCACATCCGCTCGGCGCCTCAGGTCAGCCCGGGCGAAGCCGACCAGATCGGTCAGCTCCTCGACCGATCCGTCCACGGCACGGTCGCGCTCATCCGCGACGCCTACCCCACGATCATCGAGCTGGAGCGTGCCTACGCGGACTACTTCCGCCAGCTCCAGGTCAGCCCCCCGACCGATCGGAAGGGACTCGTCTTCCCCAGCGACATCGAGAGTCGCGAGCGCCGAGTGATCCGGGCCATGCACGAGCACGTCGCCAGCGCCGCTTCGTATCTGGAGGGATTCTATCGGCTGGCTCCGTCCCCGGAGACCCGGGCGCGGATGAACGCGGCCCGGATCATGGCGGCGATCTATCGCGGGCTGGATCACGTCACCTCCGACGACGAGCGGAGCGAGGCGCAGCGGCTCCGCGACTTCCAGCTCGAAGTGCAGGTGGCCCGCCGAGTGGTGGAGGGCGAGATCGCCGACCCGGCCTACGCGAAGTTCAGGCCGCAGACCGTCGCGCGGTACCGGACCATGCTGGGCGAGCTGCAGAAGGCCGACCGGGCGCTCGGCAAGCTGGTGACCCGCTCCGAAAAAGGCCCGGGCCCCGCGAAGGCCCGCCAGTCGGACAAGGTCCTGGCCAGGTTCCAGGCTGAAACGGACAAGCTGCTGACCGGGGTCCAGGCCCACCTGGACCGCGTGGAGCAGCTGGCCCACTCGATCGACAGCCAGCCCTGAGCGACGTGCCGGGCGGCGGCGCCGGTCAGCGCCGCCGCCCCGCCGCGGCGACGCCACACCCCGCCCCCAGCACTCCTGCCACCGCGTTGAAGTAGGCGAGCGCCCCGAACCCCCACTGGCCGATCAGCCAGCCACCGAACGCGCCAGCCCCGAGCCAGCCGATGCTCTGAGTCGTGGTGTTGAGACCGAGCACGGCGCCCCGCACGCCGGCAGGTACTTCGCTGAGTGCCGCCATGAGCGCGGGCCGGCCCACCGCGTTGGCCAGGGTGAACAGGAAACCCAGGGCGATCGAGCCGCCGAGCCCCGGCTGCCACAGCAGCAGGGGCAGCGCGAGCACACCGGTGACGAGTGACGATGCGGCAAAGGCCAGGGGCCGGTCGGGGACACGGTCAGCCAGCGGCCCGCCGAGCAAGTTGCCGACCAGGTTGCCGGCCGCCACCAGCGCCAGCGCCACGGCGAGGCCCGTGAACGAGACGGCGTAGGTGGCGATGAGGTACGTCGCCAGGTAGACCGCTACCGCGACAAAGCACCCACGTTCCATCGCGCTGGCGCCCAGCAGGGCGACCAGACGCCGGTCCAGGACGGCGCGGAGCGAGATCGCCGCGGCCGGCCCCTCGCCGCCGCGATGCCCGCCGCGGGGCACGGTGAGCCAGAGCGGCGGGAGGAGGGCGAGCATCGCCAGCCCCTGCAGGCCGATGCTCCCGCGCCAGTTCAGCCAGTTCGCGACGAAGGTCACCAGCGGCACGCCGAACACGAAGGAGAGCGACTGACCGTTCAGCACCGTGCCGAGCGCGCGCCCTCGCTCCGCGGACGGCACGTGATCCGACACGGCCGCGAACATGACCGTCGTATAGGCGCCGCCCCCGATCCCCCCGATGAGCTGGGCCAGCACCGCCACGGGGTACGAAGGCGCCAGCGCCAGCAGGACCCGTGAGCCGCCCAGCACGAATAGACCGGCCAGGAGCACGGGCCGGCGGCCGAGCCGGTCGGACGTGGGGCCGGCCACCAGCGAGACGATGCCCCAGGACACCGAGCTCACCGCGACGAGGCTGCCGACGAGGGCCAGATCGGTCTGGAGGTCCTGGGCCATCGCGAGCAGGAACGGCGCGATGGCGATTCCAGCGCTCGTGGCCAGGAAGACGCCGCCGGTGAGGGCGGCGAGCGCGAGCCGGGACAGGGTGGGCCCCTTTCGATCCCTGAGGTTGGGGTAGCCCTCGCACTCTAGCACGGGTGCTTGTCAGGGGCCGCGAGGACGGCTACGCTCGGCGGCGAGGATCGCGCGGGCAGATACGACGTGTCCAGGAAAGGAGCTTCGATGGAGCGCGAGGCGACGGCAGCGCTGGCCCGGTTTGCAGCGGGGCTCACATACGACGACATCCCGGATCGGACCCGCGAGGCCTGCAAGCGATTGCTGCTGGATGCCCTGGCCTGCGCGCTGGCCGGGCACCGCGGCGACGAGACGCATCAGGTGGCCGCGCTGGCCGGGGCCCTCGCCCAGTCGCGCGAGAGCAGCATCATCGGCGGCGATCGGCTCTCGCTGGCGGGCGCCACGGTCCTGAACGGGTATCTGGTCACCGCCGTCACCATGTGCGACGTCCACCGCCCCACGGCCACGCACGTCACCCCCGAGGTCGTTCCCCCCGCGCTGGCCATCGCCGAGCGCGACGCCCGATCGGGGCGCGATCTGCTCGTGGCCCTCGCGGCCGGCTGCGAGACGACGACCCGCATTGGCGTCGGATTGGACTACAAGGCGTTCCGTGACCGGGGCTGGCACGGGCCCGGCGTCATCGGGCCCTTCGGCGCGGCGGCGGCGGTGGGCCGGCTTCGCGGCTTCGACGCCGACACCATGGCCGCGGCGTTCGGTCTCGCCGGGAGCCAGGCCGCGGGCACCTACGCGGCGTGGGGAACGCCGACGGTCAAGTTCCACCAGTGCCGCGGCGCGCTGTCAGGGCTCCTGGCGGCGCTGCTGGCCGAGCAGAAGTTCGTGGCCACCCGTCAGTTCCTCACCGCTGCCGATGGGGGCCTGTACCAGAGCTACTCGAACGGCGGCCACCCGGAAGCGGTCACCGATGCGCTGGGCGCGCGATGGGAGCTGGAGCAGATCGCGCTGCGCCTGTGGCCCTCGGCCTCGGCCACCCAGGGCATGGTCACGGCGATGTTCGATCTCGTCACCGCGCACCGGCTGACGCCGGCGCGGACGAAGCGGCTCCGCGTGTCGCTGGGCAAGGGGGCGTACGACCTGCACGCCAGCTTCTCGCGATGGCAGGGGAAGTTCGAGGCGCTCCTGTCCGCCCACTACGCCGCCACCGCGGTCCTGCACGATGGGGAGCTGTCGCTCGCCCAGTTCGAGCGGGAGCGCTACACGGACCCGACGCTACAGCGATTCGCGGCGCAGCAGGTGGAGGTGGCGTGCGATCCCACCCTGGCCGCTTCCCAGGCGGTGGTGGAAGCGGACACCGTCGAGGGCACGACCATCACCGTGCGATGCGAGCATCCCCGGGGCGCGCCGGAGAATCCGCTGTCGTGGGCCGAGCTCGAGAAGAAATTCCGGACGTACGCCCGGGCGCGGCTGTCCGACTCGCGCCTCGAGCAGGCGCTGCGTATCGTCTCGCACCTGGAGCGGCTCGACTCCACGCAGACGCTGATGGCGCTGCTCAGGTCCGAGCGCGCGTAGTCTCTACCGGGGGTGGCGGCCGCCGATGGCAGGCGGTCGATAGCCCAGGCCCGGCAGCTCCCAGACGCCGGCGCCGCCCGGGTTCATGTCCGCCGCGATGCTGGCGTCGATCAGGTACGGCTTGCCCGCCGCGATCGCGTGCCGGACCGCGTCGCCCAGCTCGCCCGCCTTCTCCACGCGCGCGCCCTCCACGCCGGCCGAGCGCGCCATGGCCGCGAAGTCCGGGCTGTAGGGCTCGCTCGACTTGGGATAGTGGAAGTCGGTGACCAGCTCGCGCCCACTCAGGTAGCCGCGCTGCAACCCCCGGATGGAGGCGTAGCTCGCGTTGTTCCAAACGACCCACACCACCGGGATGTCGTACTCGACGGCCGTGCCCAGCACGCTGGCATGCATGAAGAAGGCGCCGTCGCCACAGACCGAGACGCATGGGCGGTCGGGGGCGGCGAGCTTGGCCCCCAGCACGCCAGCCACGCCGAAGCCCATGGGCCCGAACCCCATCGAGCCGACCAGCGAGTCCGGCCGCCGGGGACGGCAGAACTGGAGCAGCCAGTTGTGGTGGACCCCGATGTCGCTCACCAGCACGGCGTCGGCCGGCAGCGCCCGATCGATCTCGTGCGCTGCGCGTTGCGGATGGATCGGCGTGGTGTCCGCGCGGTAGCCGGGCGCGGTGAACTCCTCCCACTGCTTGCGGTAGCCCTCGATCGCGGAGAGCCACGCGGCCCGGCCAGTCGGGACCTCCCGCGGCAGGCGGCGCCCATCCAGCTCGGCCAGGACCTGACGCAGGAAGGTCCGCACGTCCGCCATCAGGCCCAGCGCGACCGGATAGTTGCGGGCGATCTCATCGGGATCGATGTCCACGTGGATCAGCTTCGTCGGGGGGATGCTGAAGGAGTAGCCCGGGATCCAGCTACTCGACGTCCGGTCGTCGAAGCGCACGCCCAGGGCCAGCAGCACGTCGGCCTGGCGGGCCGCGTGATTGGCCTGGTAGGTCCCGCTGCGCGAGACGAGGCCCAGGGCCAGCGGATGATGGGTGTCGATGGCCCCCATGCCACTGGCCGAGCACGCCACCGGGATCTGCAGCCGCTCGGCAAGCGCGACCAGATCGGCGGCCGCCCCACCGTACTTTACGCCCTGGCCCACCACGATCACCGGGCGCTCGGCGCCGAGCAGCAGATCGACCGCCCGACGCAGGCCGTCGGGATCGGCCCCGCAGCGCGAGGTGATGTTCGCGTTCCAGTCGGCCGCGCGGGGCATCTCGACATCGGCCTCTTCCTTGAAGATGTCGAAGGGCACGTCGAGCACGACGGGGCCCGGGCGACCGGTCACCATGGTTTTCCAGCCCTGCCGCACGGCCAGGGGGACCATGTCAGCGCGGGTGGGCTGGAACACGCGCTTGCAGTAGGCGCGCACGGTCGAGGGGTAGTCGGCCTGATGGAAGCGGTAGGTCTCCTGGAAGGCGCCCCGGTTGAACTGGCTCGTGGGGACGTTGCCGGTCACGGCCAGGAAGGGGACGGAATCGAAGAACGAGTTGGCCAGGCAGATCGGCAGGTTGGCGGAGCCGGGCCCGCAGGACGTGAACGTGGCGACCGGCTGCCCAGCCACGCGATAGTAGACGTCGGCCATGAAGCCGGCCACCGTCTCGTGATGGACGGACAGCGCCGTGATCTCGTCGGATCGCTCGTAGAACGCATCGATGAGGCTGATGTTGCCGTGGCCGCACAGGCCGAAGAGGTAGGGCACCTTCTCCTGGATGAGGTAGTCCACGATGATCTGGCCACCGTTCATACGTGCCATGACGTCCCTTCCCTCCGGGTGTGGTCTTACCCCTCCAGTGTTACCACGAAGCAGCTCCCCCGGGAGTCGCGCCCCCGGTAGCGCGCATCGCCGCCGTGCCGGCGCGCGATCTGGCGCACCAGGGCCAGCCCCAATCCGGCGCCCACGCTCGGCCCGGCGCCGCTGAATCGGTGGAAGGGCTGGAACACCGCCTCCCGCTCCTCCGGGGGGACGCCCGGCCCCTGATCACACACGCTGAGCTCCACGCCACGCCCGGCGCGGCTCACCCGCACGCGGATGGGCGGCGCGCCGTGGCGCCGGGCGTTCTCCAGGAGATTGCGGACCAGCCGCCGCAGCAGGCGCCCGTCGCCGCGCACGGTGACCGGCTCGCCGTCGAGCTCGGTGGCCTCGTAGCGCGCGCACTCCTCGGAGGCCAGCGCGAGGAGGTCCACCTCCTCGTCTACCTCCCGGCCCTTCACGGCCTCCAGGCGGCTGAATGTGAGGATCTCGTCGATCAGCGCGTCGAGCTCGGCGATGTCTTGCTCGAGGTCGCGCCGGCGCCGGGGATCGGCGTTCTCCTTCATGAGCTCCACGGCCATGCGGATGCGGGCCAGTGGCGTGCGCAGCTCGTGAGAGGCGTTGGCCAGCAGCGCCTTGTGGGCGCCGACGAGCTCCTCGATCCGACCGGCGGCGCGGTTGAAGCTTTCGGCGAGTCGCGCCACCTCGTCACGGCCTTCGACCTTCACCCGGGCCGCGAGATCGCCGGCCCCGAGCGACTCGACCCCCGCCTGCAGGCGTTCCAATCGCCGGGTGAGCCGGCGCACCACGGGATAGGCGCCGACCCCGACGGCGAGCGTGACCAGGGCCAACGCGAAGAACAGGCCGAAGGCCGGACGCCGGTGCTCGTGGGGCATGCGGGCGACCAGCCACCGGCCGTCGGGCAGATGAATGGCTCCGGCCGGTGGACCACCCCAGCGGCGCAGCCAGCCGCCGTGCTCGCGGTCGGCGTCCGGCGATGGCACGGGACGGCCGACGGAGGCCAGCCGCGTGCGATCGACGCCGAACAGTGCCACGTCAGCGCGCAGATTGGCGGCCAGCCGCTCCAGCGCCACCTGCTGCTCGGATGGCGGCGCTCCGGCGGGCGGCAGCACGTTCTGAGCGAGCGTCCCGGCCACCGCGAAGGCGTGACCGGCGGGCCCGGCGTCGCCGAGCTGGCGTCCCAGCACCCCGGCCACCAGCGCGAATATGGCCAGGCTCGCGAGCACGGCGAGATAGATGCGCAGATAGAGCCGGCGCATCAGTCTTGCTGCCGGGCGAAGACGTAGCCGGCGCCGCGCACGGTGAGGATGCGGCGCGGCCGCCGGGGGTCGTCTTCGATGGCCGCGCGGATGCGCGAGATGTGCACGTCGATCGAGCGGTCGAAGGTCTCCAGGGCCTCGCCCTTGACCAGATCCATCAGGGCCTCGCGCGACAACACCCGCCCGGCCTTCTCGGCGAGCGCGACCAGCAGCGTGAACTGGTGGGCGGTGAGGCTCCGCTCGGCTCCGTCGACGCGGACGACGCGGGCGTCGCGATCGATCTCGAGCCGGCCGAAGCGCAGCAGATTCTGCGGCCCGCCCGGCTGGCGCCGGCGCAGGATCGCGCGCAGGCGCGCCAGCAGCTCCCGCGGCTCGAAGGGCTTGGGCAGGTAATCGTCGGCGCCGACCTCCAGGCCGACGACACGGTCCATAGCGTCGCCGCGGGCGGTGAGCATCAGTACCGGCAGGTCCGATCGCGCCCGCACCTGCCGGCACACCTCGAGCCCGTCCAGGTCGGGAAGCATGAGGTCGAGCACCAGCGCGTCGAAGGGCTCCCGGGCGAGCCGCTCGAGCCCGGCCCGGCCGTCGGCGGCGATGGCGACGCGAAAACCCGCCTCGCCGAGATACTCGGCCACCAGCCCGGCGAGGCGGGCATCGTCCTCGATCAACAAGACCTGGGGCGCCACCCCATCAGTCTACCCGCGGTGCCCGTGCCGGCGGCCGATGCGCTCGGCGAGCTGCTTGCGCTGCTCGGGCGTGAGCACGTCGGCCACATCGGCCAGCGCCTTGACGAAGCGCTGGGAGGCCTGCTCGGCCAGCTTCAGCTGGTCGACGCGCAGCGCCTCGAGCGCGGCGCGATCGACGGTGTCCTTCGACAACAGCTCGAGGCCCTGCCGGCGCGCCTCGTGCATCCGGCCGCGCAGGGGAAGCAGGTCGGCCGCCGCCGCCTTCACGATCGGGGCGAGCTGCTGCTTCTGGGCGTCGGTGGCATCGATCTCGACGTAGAGGTGCTTGAGCATGCGCTCCAGGTGCTGATCCAGGGCCGCCGGATCGAGCCCCGCGCCCATGAAGCCTCCGCGGTGCCATCCGCCGGGGCCGTGGGCGAATGCTTTGACGCCGATGCCGGTCGCCACGCCGGCGATGAGGGTGGCGATCGCCGCCCGCCGGAAGAATCGACGGCGCGAGCTCGGAAGATTGGGAGAAGGGGTCGGGGTCACGTCGCTCATGGCTGGCTCCTTTCCGAGGTCCGTGCTGAACGTCCCTCGTTGCCCGCCAGTGTGGGCGACGCCGGTAACGGACGTTTGTCCGGCAGGTAAAGTATTGTGAAGCGCTCGGTGACGACAAACGCCGCGAGCCCGAGCATTGCCGCGACCGAGGCGGTTCCGAAGCCGACGCCGTACGAGGTGGCTTGCACGACTACGCCGATCAGCGCGGATCCGGTGGCGACGCCGAGATCCCACGCCGCCGACGCGGTGCCGATCGCCAGTCCGCGCTCGGCCTCCGGCGTCCGGTCGGCCACCAGAGCCACCAGCGTCGGGTACAGCATGGACGTCGCCGCTCCGAGCACCAGTGCCGCGGCAACCAGCGACGGCATAGACGGAGGAGGGGCGAGCAGCGCATAACCCAGCGCGTAGCCGGCCATGGATGGGACGAGCACACGCGTCCGGCCGATGCGATCGGAGGCCCGGCGCAGGACCAGGCGGCAGCCGACCGTGAAACCGGACATCAGCGGGAAAAACCACACCACGCTGCCCGTGCCATGGGCGGCGGCGTGCAGAGGGAGGAACGCATAGACCGGCCCGTGACCAAATGTGACCAGGATCAGTGCGGCCGCCACCGGTAGGGCGTGCCGGCTCCACAGCCGCAGCCGTAACGCCGTCACCGGGCGCACCGCCGGCCGGCTCGTCCGCAAGGAGGCGACCAGCCCGGCGATCACCACCGCGAGAGCCGTGACCACGGCAAAGGTGAGCGTCATCCCGCCGATCTCGGCCAGCGCCAGGCCCGCGGCCGGCCCCAGGGCCACGCCGGCCGAGGACGCGACGTAGTAGAGGCTCAAGGCCTCGCCCCGCCGCGCAGGGGGACTCTCGGCGGCCACGACGATGCTTCCCGCCGTCGACACGAGTCCGTTGCTGAGCCCCACGCCCGCCATCATCACGATGAACGCCGAGGGCGTTGTCGCGATGCTCAGGGCCAGAGCCGTGGCCACGAGGACCAGGGCTCCGGGCAGCATGATCGCGCGGGGCCCGACCCGGTCGACCAGGCCGCCGACCAGAGGACGGAGGATCATGGAGATGGCCGTCGTCACCGCGAACAGCGCTCCCACCTGGGCCAGGCTGCCCCCCAGCGCGACGACGTGCAGGGGCAGCGACGTGTTGAGTAGATACGTGACCCCGTGCATGGCCGTCGTGATGCCGACGCAGGTCAGGAGCGTAGGGGTGAGGACGGACACCCGAGTATTAGTAACCGCAGGGACTTGGGGAGTCCAGCGGGACCCGGGCGGGAGGACGCTGAATCCCTGGGGCCCGTCCCGGCGTCCAAACGTCGAGGAGAGAACCATGCTTGAGGTGCTTCCGATCTCGGCCGAGGTCCCCAACGAGGCCGAGGTTCTCGACGCGTACTCCCGGGCCGTCGTCTCGGTCGTCGAGCAGGTCGGTCCGGCCGTCGTCAGCATCGCCGCCGGGAGCGGAGCCGCGCCCGGCCGGGGCGAGCGCATGGGCGCGGGCTCGGGTGTGCTCATCACCCCGGACGGCTATGTCCTCACGAACAGCCACGTCGTACACGCCGCCGGGCGGCTCGAGGTGACGCTCACCGACGGCCGCACGCTGGGCGCCACAATGGTGGGCGACGACCCGGCCACGGATCTGGCCGTGATCCGTGTCAGCGCCTCGGGGCTGCCGATCGCCACCCTCGGCCAGTCGGCCACGCTCAGGGTCGGCCAGCTCGTGATCGCGATCGGGAATCCCCTCGGCTTCCAGTCGACCGTGTCCGCCGGCGTGGTGAGCGCGTTGGGTCGGTCGTTGCGGGGGGCCGCCGGGCGGCTCATCGAAAACATGATCCAGACCGACGTAGCGCTCAACCCCGGCAACTCGGGCGGGCCACTCGTGGACTCGCAGGGGCGCGTGGTCGGCATCAACACCGCCATCATCGCGCTGGCCCAGGGCATCGCCTTCGCGATTCCCGTGGACACGGCCCGGTGGGTGGTGAGCGATCTGCTCACGCGGGGCCGGGTGCGCCGCGCCTACCTGGGCCTGACCGGGCGGACGCGTCCACTCGATCGTCGGCTCGCCCGGTTGGTGGGGCTCGCCCAGGACACCGCGGTCGAGATCGTGGCAGTCGAGGCAGCGAGCCCGGCGGCCCAGGCCGGGCTCCGGGAGGGCGACCTCATCGTGAGCCTCGACGACGGGCCGGTGACGCGGATCGACGACCTGCACAGGGCCCTCGCCGTCCACGCCGTCGGCGCGTCGATCGCGCTCAGGATCGTCCGCGCGGGCGCGCCGCTGACCGTGGCCGTCACGCCCGTCGAAGCACCCTAGGCCCGCTGACTACCGCGGTCCCACTGGTGGAGGGGCGACACGCCGTGTACCCTACTCTGCCGAAAGGAGCGGTGATGACTGACTACCGCAGCCTCGAGCAGCGGCTCGCCGAACGCCTCATCCTGCCCCGCCGGCCGGTCGCCGTCGCGTTCCGCGACACGGCGCCGCCGGGGGTCACGCGATTTGCCGGCACGGAGCCGTCGGGATGCAGCTTCTGGCGTCTGGCCATGCACGGCCGGGCCTTTTACACGACTCCGGACGATCACCACAACTGTCCGATCGGCAGCTATACCCACAACATCCCGCTGCCCCCGGAGCGGGCACAGGAGCTCGAGCAGACGCTGGGTTTCATGACGACCATCGGCTACATCAAGATGGAGGAAGTGGGGGGGATCGCCCGGCTGCCACGCACGCCGGGCGTGGTCGTCTACGCCCCCCTGGGCGAGACTCCCGTGGATCCCGACGTCGTCCTCTTCGCGGGGCGGCCCGGACGCGTCATGCTCTTGCAGGAGGCCGCCCTGAGGGCCGGCGTCGGCGCCAGTGTCCCGCTGCTCGCCCGCCCCACGTGCATGGCGCTGCCCGCGGCGCTCGCCGCCGGCGCCGTGGCCAGCACCGCCTGCATCGGCAACCGGGTGTACACAGACGTCGGCGAGGACGAGCTCTACGTGGTGATCCCCGGCAAGGATCTGGGCCGCGTGGCCGACGAGCTCGTCACGATCACCGACGCTAACCGCAAGCTCTCCCAGTACCATCGCGAACGCCGGCGCACGCTGGCCACCGGGTAGCCCGAGGCACCCCTAGTCGATCCTGACCAGCGCCGGATCGACCTCGCGCAGAAAGCGCGGCTCCACGTAGCTGCGGGCCTTGGGGGCGCTGCGCAGGAACCCGATGCTGTGCAGGAACTCCGTCTGCGCGTCCATCGAGTCCAGCAGGGCCTGGTCGATCTGGAGCTGGTAGCGGTTGCGCGCCATGATCTTGCGGAGGTCGGCCTTGGGGATGTTCAGGGGCTCGGTGAGGATGTCCAGGACCGCCTCGGTGTTGGCCGGGCCCGCCAGGAATTGCTGGGCCTGCTTGAGCCCGCGCAGCAGCGCGACCGTGGTATTGGGGTTCTGTTTGATGAAGCTCTCCAGCGTGAACAGCACACAGGCCATCGAGAAGATTCGCTTCGGTCCCTCGGCCCCGGGCACGTAGGACTGGGTCCCGGTGTGGAGCACCTTGCCGCCCAGCTGCTCTCCGCGCGTGAGGTATGGCTCCCACACGGCGTAGGCGTCGATGTCACCCTTGGCGAACGCGGTCAGGAGATCGGGCGGCAGCATGTTGGCCATGGTGATCTTGTTCTGGTCCACGCCGTAGGCCCGGCTGAACTTGCCGAAGAGGTCGAGGGCCGGTCCCGCCTTCACGATCCCCATCTTCTTGCCCTCGAGATCCTTGGGGACCCGGATCCCGGCCTGCGGGCGCACGACGACCCCTTGGGCCCCCGAGATATCGGCAATCTGGGCGATGACCTTCATGGGGAAGTTGGTGGCGGCCAGCGAGATCGCGTTGGGCGCGCCGGCCGAGGCCATGACGATGCTGCCGGCCGCCATCCCGGGCGGGATCTCCGAGCCGGCCGTGAAGTATTTGATCTGGACGTCGAGCCCGTGGGCGCGGAAGAACCCCTTCGTCTGCCCGATGACGAGCTGGGACGCAAGCTGCGCATCCCGCGCCGTGTGGACGTCGAGACTCTTGCGCTCGGGCGCCTGGGCCGCCGCGAGCCCGGTTGAGCCCATCACGAGCGTCAGTAGCGCGATCACGACTCGCACGTATCCTCTGTGTCTCATGCTTCCTCCCCGCGCAAGAGTTCCTGGATTTCGGCCT
>DATBIM010000108.1:0-89865 GCA_036556905.1 Candidatus Methylomirabilota bacterium | reverse complement strand
GGATAGAGACGGGTGCCGGAGCCGCCGGCCAGAATGATGCCCTTCACGACGCTTCGACTATAGCAAATGGGGTACTATGCAGGGCATGAAGACGTTGAAGGAGATGATTGCCGAGGCCCGGCAGATCGTGCCCGAGGAGGGGCCCGAACAGCTCCAGCGCCGGCTGAAGTCCGGGGCGCCCCTGGCGGTCATCGACGTCCGTGATCCCGACGAGTATCGCGACGGCCACATCGAGGGCTCCACGAACATCAGCCGGGGGTTCCTGGAGTTCCGGGTCCCCGGGGTCGTGCCCGATCAGACCACCCCCGTGGTCCTCTACTGCCAGACCGGGCTGCGCTCGGTGCTCGCCGGCAAGGCGCTCAAGGAGCTCGGCTATCAGCAGGTCATCAACCTGCAGGGCGGGTTCCAGAAGTGGGCGCAGTCGGGGTTGCCCACGGTGCGCGAGGTGCCGCTCAGCCAGGATCAGATCCACCGCTACAGCCGGCATTTCTTGCTCAACCAGATCGGCGAGAAGGGACAGCATCGCCTGCTGCGCTCCCGGGTGCTGCTCATCGGCGCCGGTGGCCTGGGCTCGCCGACCGCCCTGTACCTGGCCGCTGCCGGCGTGGGCACGCTCGGCGTCATGGACGGCGACGTGGTGGACATCACGAACCTGCAACGGCAGATCTTGCACACCACCGCCGACATCGGAAAGCCCAAGGTGGACTCGGCCACCCGCACGCTCAAGGCGCTGAACCCGGACGTGCAGGTGATCGCGCTGCCGACCCGGATCACGGTCGACAACGTGATGGAGATCATCAAGGACTACGACCTCATCGTGGATGGCTCGGACAACTTCGAGACCCGCTACCTCGTCAACGACGCCAGCTACCTGGCCGGCAAGACGAACGTGCACGGCTCGATCTTCCAGTTCGAGGGCATGGCCACCGTCTTCGCGCCCAACCAGGGGCCGTGCTACCGCTGCCTCTACCCCACGCCCCCGCCGCCGGGCCTGGTGCCCTCCTGAAGTGAGGCTGGGGTCCTGGGCGTGCTCCCAGGCGTGATCGGAACGATCCAGGCGACGGAAGCCGTCAAGGTCCTGCTCGGGATCGGTGACCCGCTGGTCGGACGCCTGCTCACCTACGACGCGCTCGGCATGCGCTTCCGCGAGGTCAAGCTGCGCCGCGATCCCAACTGCCCGCTCTGCGGCACCTCGCCCACGATCACGGACCTCTCGATCCACATGAGCGGGGGCGGCGCAGCCTGCGAGGCCTCACCGAACGGCCACGCCCAGCCCGCCGGCGCCCCGACGGCCCGCGCGGGCGGCTGATCAACACCTGTACCGCCTCAGGCTCAGCGAGGATCGCCTCGGCGCCGGCCAGAGTCTGCGGCTCGCGCCCACCAACCGCATCCTCTGGGTGGCCGAAGGCGCGGTCCTGCTCGCGGGGGCGGTCGAGACGCGGCTCGAGCAAGGCCAGGCCTGGCACGGCGCGGCCACCTGTCGGGTGACGAGCCCGGCCGGGGCTCATGTGCTCCGCTGGGAGCTCCTCACCCCCACGACGACCGGGTCCCTCGTCGAGCCGGTCGGCAGCCCCGGCACCGTCGTCGCGCTCGAGCACCCGATCGTCCTCGATCCCTCCGCGCAGTACCTCATGCGTTGCGACCGGGTGGACTTCGCGCCCGGGGGCGAGGCGCGCCCCCACGGGCACCGGGGCGGCGGAATCCGCCGGCTGCTCGCGGGCGAGCTGCAGGTCCGCATCGGCCCGGGGCTTGGGCGGGTCATGAAGCCGGGGGACGCATGGTTCGAGAGTGGCGTGGAGCCGGTCCACGCGCTGGCCTCATCCCGCGAGCCCACCAGCTTCGTCCGCGTGTCCGTGCTGCCCGGGGCGCTCCGCGGACAGTCGTCGATCGTCTACGTCGACCCCGCCGACGCGGCCGTCAAGCCCCGCCAGTACACGGTCTACGTGGACGAGCCCATCGCGATCGGCTGAGCGCGATGACGCGCAGTCGCGGCCCCGCCCTGCCCGACAACCTGGCCGAGCGGCTGTCCCAGCAGGACCTCGCGGCCCGCCTGGGGCTGGCCCTGCCCTTCATCACCGTGGACGGCGAGGGCCGGCCTCACCCGATGCTGCTCTCGTATCTGGAGCTGCGCGCCTACGATCCGGGCACGCTCGGCCTGGTGATCCTGGCCAGAAGCCAGAGCGCCCAGAATCTCAGGGCGCGTCACGTGGGCACGCTGCTGGTGGTCGAGCCGGCGACCGTGAGCTACGTGAAGACGCGGGCTCTCGACGGGCCGCTGGCCGTGCCTGGCGGCGAAGCCTTCGGGCTCGGCTACTTTCTGCTCGCGGTCGAGGATGTGCTGGAGGATGCCGCGGCGGAGTGGGAAGGGGGCATGACGATCACCGTGGGCATCCAGTACCGCCCGGTGCCCTCGCTCGACGAGCCCTGGGCGCGCGCCACACTGGCCGCGCTCGCGGCGCCCCGCGCCCGCGCCTGAGATCGGAGAGTTCGAGCGCCGGCTTTGCCGGCGCGGTCTTTCAGGGGGAGGCTTCGGAGGGGGCCGTCGAGGCCCCTCCGACTTAGTTCCGGGGAGATTCCTCCCGCTCGTCGGCGTCGCGATAGCGGCCGACGGTCACCTCGATCTCGGTCTCCTCGCCATCGCGCCAGAGCGTCACCCGGATCCGCTTGCCCACCGGCGACGAGGCCACCACGCGCTGCAAATCGCGCGGGCCGTCCAGGCGCGTGCCGTCGAGAGCGACGATGACGTCGTTGGCGCGAACGCCGCCGCGATCGGCGGGCTCACCGGGCATGACCGAGCGGATCAGCACGCCCCGCGCCTCCCGCAGCTTGAGACGGTCGAGATCGTCCTCACCGATCTCGGTGATGGCGACGCCCAGCCAGCCCCACTCGATCCGGCCCTTGGCCAGCAGCTCGGGCAGCAGCATCTGCACGAGGTTGGAGGGAATGGCGAAGCCGATCGAGCCATTCCGCGCGGCCATGCTGTTGACCCCGACGACCTCGCCGGCCATGTTGATCAGCGGACCGCCGGAGTTTCCCGGATTGATCGCGGCATCGGTCTGGATGAAGTCGAAGCCGGGCGCGGCCACCGTGAGCGGCGAGCCCTTGCGGCTCACAATGCCGAACGACACGCTGTGCTCGAGGCCGAAGGGGTGACCCAGCGCCAGCACGAACTCGCCGACCCGAAGCCGGTTCGAGTCGCCGAACCCCAGGGTTGGCAGATTGCGGACGCCTTCGATGCGCAGCAGGGCCAGGTCCACCCGGGTGTCACGCCCGATCACCTTGGCCGGGAACCGGCGACCGTCGAAGAGTCGCACCTGGGCGGACGCCGTGCCCTCGACGACGTGAGCGTTCGTCACGATCACGCCATCCGGCTCGACGACGAACCCGGAGCCCTGGCTCCGGCGAGGCTCGTCCAGATCCAGCGGCTCCTCCTTCGTGACGTCGCGCCGCACCCGCACGTGGACGAGCGCCGGCTTCAGCCGCTCGGCCAGCCCGGCCAGCAGGTCATTGAAGCGGGCCAACTCCGGGGCCACCGGCCCCGGCGAGGCACTGTCGGCGCCCAGCGAGCCGGCACAACCGGCGATGAGAGCAGAGGCAAGCAGCGTGACCAGCGCGGTACGGAGGGGCAAGCGTCCTATCGGCTGCATCCGGGTTCCTCCTTGCGTCGGAGCCCGGATTATACAACCTCAGAGACCCGGGCGGGCCTCCGGTTCTGGCCGAACACCGGCCGGGATCAGAATGCAGGGCCCGTTTGTCACCGGGCAGGCCGAAAGTGGCGGAGCGTGAACCTCCTGGTCATTAATTCGGCGCTCCCAGTGCCCGGGCACGTGGAGCAAACCGTCAGAACCGGCAACGTAGCGGTCGGGAACCCACACCCGCTCGGCCGGCGTCACCTTCGGCGCAGGAACCGGCGGGAGCGGACGCGTGACCGCGCGGTTCAGCTGATTGACGGCCCGCGAGCCGGCGGTGGTCGCGGGTTGAAACACGAGACCACCCCACACCAGCACCAGCGTGGCGACGATGCGGACGCCGTGAGCGGAGGCCGTTGTCAATCGCATGCCGTCATTGTCTCGCAGGAGGGCGCGCTCGGCCAGCGCTCCCTCCGAGAACCTAGCGACTCACTTCCCCGACGAGGTGCCCGAGCTCGGGGATCAGCAGCTTCTCCAGGGCCAGCCGGCAGGCGTTGGGCGAGCCGGGCAGCGAGGCGACGATGCGCCGTTGCACCACGCCCAGCTGGGCGCGGGACAACATGGCGGCGGGACCGATCTCGGCGTAGGAAAGCACGCGGAACAGCTCGCCGAAGCCAGGCAGGCGCTTGTCGAGCAGCGCATCCACCGCTTCGTACGTCGAGTCCCGCGAGGTGATTCCGGTCCCGCCAGTCAGGAGGATCGCCTGCACGTCGGGATCCCCGGCGGCCTGCCGGACGAGCCGGGCGACCTCGGTCGGCTCGTCCCGGACGATGCCGGTACCCGCCACGCGGTGCCCGGCGGCCTCCAGCAGCTCGCGGATCAACTTGCCGCTGGTGTCCGTCTCGGCCGTCTTCGTGTCCGAGATCGTGAGAACGAAGCAGCCCACGGACCGCGGCGCATACGCCTTGTGGGCGTTCGGGGTGCTCGCGGCCGCTTCCTTCATCGCGCATCCTCGGCGGCGGCGTACGCACGATCCAGGATCTCGACGAGGTGCAGGACACGCATCGCGTCGCCGTGAGCGCGCAGCCCGGCCTGGATTTGGAGAATACAGCCGGGATTCGCAGTGACCACGGCCTGAGCGCCGGTCGCCAGAACGTGCGCGACCTTGCGGTGCAGGAGCCGGGTCGCCATCTCCGGCTGGGTGAGATTGTAGATGCCCGCCGAGCCGCAGCACCAGTCCGACTCCTTGAGATCGACCACCGTGAGGCCAGGCACCTGAGCCAGGAGCGCCCGCGGCTCGGTCCGGATCTTCTGACCGTGCACCACGTGACAGGGGTCGTGATACGTGACCGTCATCGGGACCGGCCGCAGCGGGCCCCGCAGCGGCGCCCCGGCGAGGAACTCGGCCACGTCCCGCACCGAGCTGGCGTGCCGGCGGGCGCGCTCGGCGTAGGCGGGGTCGCCGGCCAGCAGCGTGCCGTACGCCTTCAGGTGGGCGCCACACCCCGAGGTGTTGACGACGATGGCGTCCGCCTCCACCGGCTCGAACACGTCGATAAGCCGGCGGGCCATGGCCAGCGCGCGGTCGTGGTCACCCGCGTGGGCGTTCAGCGCCCCGCAGCAGCCCTGCTCCGGGGGCGCCACCACCTCCCAGCCGTTCCGCGACAGCACCCGCGCTGTGGCCCGATTGTGAGCCGCGAAGGCGACGGATTGGACACAGCCCGTGAGCAGGCCGACCCGACCCCGCCGCTCACCCTGCGCCGGGGTCAGGGCCGGCAACGGCGCCCGCTCCGGGGCCGGCGGCAACGACGGCAGCAGCGCTTCCCAGGCCGCCAGGGGGCCAGGCAGCAGCCTCACGAGCCTGGTGCGCCGTGCCAGCCCTTGCAGGCCGCTCACCTGGTAGGCTCGCAGGCCGGCGGCGGCCACACGCAACCAGGCGGGACGGCCGAGCAGCAGATCGAAGTTCACCCACCGGAAGAGTTGCCGCAGCAGATTCCCCGGCCGCTGCCGCTCGATCTCCGCTCGCGCCGCCTCGATGAGGCGGCCGTAGGGCACGCCCGCCGGGCAGACCGTCTCGCAGGCGCGGCAATCCAGGCAGAGGTCGAGATGCTCGACCACGGAATCGCTGAGCCCGATGCGGCCCTCGGCGAGCGACTTGATGAGGACAATGCGACCGCGCGGGGAGTCCATCTCGGTTCCCAGCTCCGAGAAGGTCGGACAGTAGGCGAGGCAAAGGCCGCAGTGCACGCACTGGTTCACGCCCTCCACCGAGAGGCCGTGCAGCGCCAGGGGACCGGCCGGACGAGCGACGGGCGCCGACACCGTGGGGGCCACGACTCAGATCCCCGCCACGAAGCGGCCCGGATTCAGGATGTTGAGCGGATCGAGCTGGGCTTTGAGCCGCTGCATGATGCGGCCCGCCGCGCCCGGGGCCTCCCAGACGGGGACCTGCGCCTTCACGGTGAGCGGCGCCCACTCGAGTACGGCGTAGCCGCCGCCGGCTCCGGCCATGCCTCGCCAATCCTGCAGCACGGCGACGATGGCAGACGGGTCGGGCTGCTCGCCCGGCGAGAAGAGTGCGGCGGTCAGCACGCCAGCGCCGGCGTGGGCGCTCCACGCGCTCAGCAGCCCGCGCTGGCGCGCGGCGTTGGTGCCCTGCTCGATCATGTCGGCCACCGTGGCTGGGAGCACGACGAGCTTCATCACGGTGGCGGGCGTGGCGAAAGCGGCGCGGGCCACGGTGAGCAGTTCCCGCCACGCCCCCTCGGGCAGGACGATGAGCCCGTGGCCGCCCAGCGGTGTGGTCAGCCGCCGCAGCTCCTCGCACTGCCAGGCCACCTGCTCGGCCAGCCCATCGAAGCCGACCACCAGCGTCGGCGCCGCAGCGAGCCCCAGCGCCCGACTCGACTCGGCATCGACGATCTCCACCGCGCTGGGAATCAGGTCGGAGCTCGCGACGGCCCGGGTGGCCGCGCCGATGTCTTTCAACCGATCGAAGCGGACGGCCACGAGACGCTCGGCCTCGGGCAGGGGCCGCAGCTTCAGCGTGGCCTGCACGATGATCCCCAGCGTGCCGAACGAGCCCACGAAGAGCTTGGGCAGATCGTAGCCGGCGACGTTCTTGACGACCTTGCCGCCGCCGCGTACGACCGCGCCGTCGCCGGTGATCGCGGTCACCCCGATGAGCAGATCGCGCGAGGTGCCGTAGAGATGCCGGCGGGGACCGGACGCGTTGGCGGCGATCACGCCGCCGATGGTGGCGCGGTCAGGCTCCGGCGGGTCCAGCGACAGCCACTGGCCGCGCGCCCGCAGCGCGGTCTGCAGCGCGGCGACCGTGATCCCGGCCTCTGCGGTGACCGTCAGATCCCCGGGCTCGTGCTCGAGCAGCCGGGCCATCCTCGAGAGGGCGAGGACGAGCCCGGCCCGTGACGCCGGGGTCCCCGCACTGGCCGACGTGCCCCCGCCCCAGGCGACGACCGGCACGCCCGCGCCTCCGGCCAGCTCGACCACCATCCGCACTTCATCGACCGATCCCGGGAAGACCACGGCCTCCGGGGTGCGGCCCTCGACGACATAGGGGCCCAGGCCCACACCGGCGAGCACGTTGTCGGGACCGACGATGGACCGGAGCTTGTCGAGCAGCACATCCTCCTCGGGACCCGCTCCGGCGACGCTAGAAGCGCTGGGCCAGGCCCTTTTCTTCGATGGGATGCGGCCGATAGGCGAGGGGGCCCGCCTCGCCGCACGACTTCCGGGTCGGAAACATCTTGCCGGGGTTGCAGCGCCCGGTGGGATTGAAGGCATGCTTGAGCCGCTGCATGAACTCCAGGTCGGCCGGCGAGAAGATGAAGGGCATGAAGTCGGTCTTCTCGAGCCCGATGCCGTGCTCTCCCGAGATCGAGCCGCCGACCTCGGCGCACAGCCTCATGATCTCGGCCCCGGCCTGGACCACGCGCTCCTCCTCGCCGGGCACGCGGGGGTCGTAGAGGATGTTGGGGTGGAGGTTGCCGTCTCCCGCGTGGAAGACGTTGCCCACCCGCAGCCCGTGGCTGGCCACGATCTCGTTCACGCGACTCAGCACGTAGGGCAGCCGGGTTCGGGGAATCACGCCATCCATCACCATGTAGGCGGGTGACACCCGGCCATACGCCCCGAAGGCCGACTTGCGGCCCTTCCAGAGGAGCTGGCGCTCGGTCTCGTCCCGGGCCGCCCGCACCTCGCGGGCCCCGCTGTCCCGGCAGGCCCGCTCGATGTGCTCCACCTGCGTCGGCATGCCCGCCGCCAGTCCGTCCAGCTCCACGAGGAGCGCCGCGGCGGCGTCGCGCGGATAGCCGCAGCCGAAGGCGTCCTCCACGGCCTGGATCGTGAGCTGATCGATCATCTCGACGGCGGCGGGAACGAGGCCCCGCGCGATGACGGCGGAGACGGCGGCGGAGGCCTGCTCCACGCGGTCGAACACCGCCAGCACCGTCTTCACCGCCTGGGGCTTGCGGAGGATCCGCACGACGATCTTCGTCGCGATGCCGAAGGTGCCTTCGGAGCCGACGAAGACCCCGGTCAGGTCGTACCCTGGCGTCTCGCGCGTCTTGCCGCCGAGCCACACGATCTCGCCGTCGGGCATCACGACTTCGAGCCCCAGCACGTGGTTCACGGTGACCCCGTACTTGAGGGTGTGGGGCCCGCCCGAGTTGTTGGCGACGTTGCCGCCGAGGGTGCAGGCCTGCTGGCTGGACGGGTCGGGGGCGTAGTAGTACCCGGCAGGCCCCACCGCCCAGGACAGGTGCAGGTTCACCAGGCCGGGCTCGACCACGGCGAACTGGTTGTCGTAGTCCACCTCCAGCACGCGGTTCATGCGCATCAGCGAGATCACGACGCCACCCTCGGCGGGCAGGCAGCCGCCCGAGAGGCCCGTTCCCGCCCCCCGGGCCACGAACGGAAGCTCCTCGCGGTTGGCCAGCTTCACGATGGCCGAGACGTGCTCGGCCGACGTAGGAAAGACGACGAAGTCGGCGAGCGCGCGGAACAGGGTGAGGCCGTCGGACTCGTAGACCAGCAGCTCCGCGGGATCGCTGAGCACTGCGCCCCGACCCACGATCGCCTCGAGCTCCCGCCGGAGCTCGGCCCGGCGGAGATCGGTGAGGACCGCCATGGCCGGATTATACCGTGGCGCAGGCCTAGAAATCGGGCTCGGCTGCGGCGGCCGCGCGTACGTGGCGGCGATGCTGCCACAGCGCCAGCAACACGGACAGTCCCGAGAGGAGCAGCATGATGCCCGAGATGGGACGGGTCAGGAACAGCCAGGGATCGCCATCGGTCATCAGCGCGCGCACGAGGTTGACCTCGATCTGATCGCCGAGGATCACGCCCAGGATGAGGGGGGCCAGAGGGAAGCCGAGCTTGACGAGCAGGTAGCCCAGCACCCCGAAGAGCAGCAGAGCCCACACGTTGTCGATAGTGTTGTTCAGGGCGTAGGCCCCGATCACGCAGAGGACCAGGATGACGGGGATCAAGGCCGACTTGGGCACCTGGACCAGGCGCAGGTAGACGCGGCTCAGGAGCCACTGCAAGACCATCATGACGGGGTGGGCCAGGATGTAGGCCGCGAAGATCCCGTAGGCCACCCGCGGCTCCTGGGCCATGAACAGCGGTCCGGGCTGGATGCCGTGAATGATCATGGCGCCGAGCATGACGGCCGTCACCGCGTCACCGGGAATGCCGAAGGCCATGATCGTCACCAGGGAGCCGGCCACGTTGGCATTGTTGGCGGCCTCGGCGGCGATGATGCCCTCCGGAATTCCCGTTCCGAACTTCTCGGGTCGGCGGGAGAACTTCTTGGCCTGGTCGTAGGCCATGACATTGGCGGCGCTGCCGCCGACGGCGGGGAGCACGCCGATGAGGAGCCCGATGATCGTCGACCAGAGCAGCAGGACCGGACGCGTGACGATGTCCCAGATCACGGCGAGGTGGGACACCGCCAGGCTGGTCGTCGCCACCGTCGCGGGCCTGATGCCCCCCGCGATCCGCTCGAGGTCGCTCATGATCTGGGCGAAGGCGAAGATGCCGATGAGCACGGGCAGGAACTGAAATCCTGAGCGCAGGAACTCGGTGCCCAGGGTGAAGCGGGGGACCGACATGATGGGGTCGGATCCGATCACCGTGATGACGAGCCCCAGGGCCCCTGACAGCAGCCCTTTGATCATCGAATGCTCGGTGAGCCCGGCCACCATCGCCAGGGCGAAGATGAACAGCGAGAAGTATTCCCAGGGACCGAACTGCAGGGCGAAGCGGGCCAGGGGCACCGTGGCGGCGATCAGGAACAGGGCGCCCAGGATCCCCGCGAAGAACGACGCCCACGTCCCCAGCCACACCGCGCGTCCGGGCTGGCCATGCCGGGCCATGGGAAACCCGTCGAACGTGGTCGCGATCGCCGACGGGGTGCCGGGAATGCCGAGCAGGCTGGCGGTGACCAGGCCGCCCGTCTCGCCGCCAACGTACACGCCCACCATCGCCGCCAGCCCGGCCAGCGGATCCAGGCCGAACGTGAAGGGCAGCACGATGATGATCGTCATCGTGATCGTGACCCCCGGTAACGCGCCACCGATGAGACCGGCCGCGGTGCCGATAACCAGGGGCAGCAGATACTGCGGCTGCATCACCGCGACCAGCGCCGTCAGCAGCGCCTCGAACATCTTTCAGAAGCCCGTGAGCCGACCGCGGGGAAGCAGCACCGAGAGATAGCCCTCGAAGACGTAATACGTCCCCAGCATGGTCCCGACGGCCACCGCCGCCACCAGCAGCCAGCGATGCCCTCGAGGCGGCTCGATGACGACCTGGAGCACGCCGACGAACAGCAGCGTCGCCACCCGGTAACCGAGCAGGGGCATGAGGATCACGTAGCCGGCGAAGATGGCGAAGGCGAGCACGACCAGCCGGTACTGGGGGGACCCGGCAGCCGCTGGGGGGCGCCGCCACAGGTCGCTGACGATCAGGAGGGCTGCCAGGACGGCGGTGATGCCGAAGAGAATGCGTGGATAGAAGGCGGGACCGATCGGCACCAGCGCCGATTGGGGCAGCCCGCGCGACAGCCAGAGCAGGAACAGCGAGCCGGCCAGACAGGCGAGGCCGGCTACGCCGTCCCGGGTGAGCATCGATCTTAGCCTGAGGGGGGACCCGCGGCGGTCCCCCCTCAAACTCCCCTGTTCACGTGAGAGGTCACTCTACGAGCGTTTCAACAGGCCGAGGTCGCGAGCCAGGTCCTTGTTGATCTGATCGTTCTGCTTCATGAACTCGCCGTAGGCCTTGCGGTCCATGTGCCGGACGAACGTGCCCTGCTTGCCCATCTCCTCGGTGAACTTGGGCTCGGCAACCGCCTTGGCGCACGCCCCTTCCAGCCGCGCGATGACGTCACCAGGGGTGCCCTTGGGAACGGTGATTCCCCGCGTCACCGCATAGACCACGTTGACGCCCAGCTCCTTGAGGGTGGGCACGTTCGCCGCCTCGGCCAGACGCTTGTCGGTGGCCGCGGCCAGGAACCGGAGCTGTCCGGCCTCGACCTTGCCCTTCTGCGTCAGGTTGGCGTCGGTGAGGTCGATGTGGCCCCCCAGGATCGCGTTCATGCGCGGGGCCAGCCCCTCGTAGGAGACGTACTTGAACTTGATTCCGGCCGCCTTCTCGATGAGCGCCGGGAAGAAGTGGCTGGTCGACCCGAGCGTCGCCCCCACCGTGATCTGGCCGGGCCGGGCCTTGGCGTCGGCCACCAGCTCCTGGAAGGACGACCACTTGGTCTTCGGGCTCGCGGTGAGGATCGAGGGCGTCGAGGACACCGAGCAGACCGGCTCGAAGTCGGTGTAGCTCACGTCGGCGACGCCCGTGTAGTAGGTCGAGTGGATGTAGTCGTGGATCGCGTAGAGCGTGTAGCCGTCGGGCGGCGAGTTCTTGGCCTCGCGGGCCCCCACGGTCCCCGAGGCCCCGGTGACGTTGGCGATCACGACCGTGGCGCCCAGGTGCTTCTGCAGGTGCTGGCCGAAGGGCCGGAAGATGGCGTCGGTGTCGCCTCCGGCGGCCCACGGCACGATCAGCTTCACCGGCCGCTCCGGGTAGGCGGCGAAGCCGGAGGACGCCGCGACGATCGCGGCGATGAGCAGGCATGCGAGCGGTGCTAGTCGGCGCATGAGATCCCTCCTTGGCAAGGCTGCCCGGATCATATCAGAGGGTGGCCCCGGCGGCCGGTCGCCTACGATGGAGGCTCCCCCAGGAGCGTGCGCGCCGCGCGCGCGATGGCGTCGGCATCGATGCCGTAGTGGTGATAGAGCGCCGCGCGGCTGCCCGACTGGCCGAAGTGGTCGACGCCCAGGGCCAGCTGGGGGACGCCGAGCGCCGAGCCGAGGAAGGCCAGCGCATGCGAGTGCCCGTCCAGCACGGACACGATCGGCACGCCTTCCTCCTCCGCGCTGACCATCTGCTCCAGATGCGGGCGCGGTTGGCGCAAGCCCCGATAGAGCCGGTCGGGGCTCGTCACCACGAAGACGCTGGCCAGCATTCCGGCCTGGCGCAGACGCCGGCTGGCCGCGACTGCGTCAGCGACCATCACGCCGGTGGCGAAGAGGTGCACGGCATTGGTTTCGGGATCCCACTCGGGGTCGACCCGGGCGTCGACGAGACGGTAGCCACCGGCCAGCACCGCGGCGCGATAGGACGCCGACGGCGGCGGCGCCAGCGCCTGATCGAGCGGGCGGGTCGACAGCCGCAAGTACAGGCTGTCACCCCGACGCTCCCCCAACTCGGTCAGGCTCGCCAGCAGGATCCACTCGACCTCACGGGCGAACGCGGGCTCGTAGTAGGCGAGGTCGGGCAGCGCGATGCCGATGCCGGGGGTTATCACGGACTGGTGCGCGCCGCCCTCGGGGGCCAGGCTGATGCCGGAGGGCGTCGCCACCACGATGAACCGGGCCCCCGAGTAGAGCGCGTGGTACAGCGCGTCGAGCCCGCGGGTCAGGAAGGGATCGTAGAGCGTGCCGATGGGGAGCAGGGTCGTGCCGCTCAGCTCCTGGGTGAGCCCCAGCGCGCCGAGGAGGAGAAACAGGTTGTGCTCGGCAATGCCCAGCTCGATGTGCTGGCCGCGCGCGGACTCCCGCCACTGCACGGCCAGCGGCAGCTCGGCGAAGTAGCTGGGCCGGGTGCGGGGGGAGTACACGCCCCGACGGTTGATCCAGCCGGCCAGGTGCGTGGTGATCGCGACGTCGGCCGAGACCGTGACCACGGTCTCGGCGATGGGCAGCCGGCTCAGGGCGCCCAGCACGCGCCCGAAGGCTTCCTGGGTGGAGAGCTCGCCGGCATAGGACTCGTCGAGGGCCTCGGGCACCGGCGCCGGTCGAGAGCGAGGCGGCGGAGGGGCGAACAGTGGGGGCAGGCGGCGAATCCACTCAGCCTCGGGGCTGCCGTCGGCAAATCCGGACCACTCGGCGCCCGGCGGCAGCCCCATCGCCGCGCGCAGCTCCTCGATCTGGGCAGTGGCCAGCAGCGCCGTATGGTTGAGGGGGTCGCCGGCCAGGGGCAGCCCCCAGCCTTTGATCGTCTGGGCGAGAATCACGGTCGGTCGCTCGCGCTCGCCCGCGGCCTCGTCCAGGGCGGCGAGAATCGCAGCCAGATCGTGTCCCCCTACGTCGCTGATGAGCGCGGCCAGCGTCTCGTCGGCGACATCGGCCAGGAGGGCTTCGAGGGCGCCGTGGGCCTCGCCCGCGGGCGTGGTCACGAGAGCCTTGCGCATCGCCGCCGGCCCCAGCCGGAGCAGGCTCTGGTACTCGGCGTAGGGCATCGTCTCCATGCGCTCGCGCAGGACGGTCCCACCCGGGCGCCCGAACATATTTTGCAGGCGGCGCCCCCAGCGCAGCTCGATGACCCGCCAGCCGAAGCTCGCGAACAGTGCGGGCAGCTGACGGCGCCGGACGTCGGGCACGATCCGATCGAGGCTCTGGCGGTTGACGTCGACGAGCCACAGCACGTTGGCCAGCCCGCCGATCGCCTCCTCGGCCAGCGCCTCCCAGACGTTCCCCTCGTCCAGCTCGGCGTCGCCGACCATGACGATGAAGCGCTCGGGCCCGGCGGGGGCGCCATGATCGACGAGGTAGCGGCTGGCCAGCGCGCCGAAGGTGGCCTGAACCGCGCCCAGCCCCATCGAGCCGGTCGAGAGCTCGACAAGCTCGGGGTTCTTGCGACGGCTGGGATAGGCCTGCAGGCCTCCGAAGCTGCGCAGCTCGCGCAGGGCCGGGGCGGCCAGGCGACCGCGCAGATACTGGGCCGCGTAGAACGCGGGGGCCGCGTGCGCCTTGACGGCAACGACGTCACCGGGACGAAGGGCCTTGAAGTAGAGCGCGGTCAGGAGCGAGACGACGGAGGCCGACGAGGCCTGGTGGCCGCCGACCTTGGCGCCGTCGGCGTTCGGCCGGAGCACGTTGGCGTGGTGGATCATCCACGTACCCAGCCAGAGGATGCGCCGCTGGATCCGGTCGAGAATCTCGAGCTCGGTCACGGTGCCCGAGACTCTACCCGGCGCCGACAGGCTCGACAACCTCTTGACGGAGCGGGATGGGCCGGGGAGTATACCCCGCCGACGGCTCACCGCCGGCGACGCAGGAGCGGTTGTCATGGCCGACGGACCCCCTCAGGAGAGCGCGATGCTGTTCATCGTGGCGCGCGATCAGCCCGCGCTCTACGACGCCCTGCTCCGAGAATTTGGGGCGGAGCGTGACGTCGCGGTACTCTACGACCGCCGGTTCGGTGAGCGTCGGCGGCAGCAGGTGACGCGGCCCGATGAACGCCGCCGGGGCGAGCGGCGAATCCGCCCCGACGTGGATGCTCAGCTGCAATCGCTCGGCTGGGCCCTGGTGCGCCGCGCGCGGGCGGCGGCGAGGCCAGGCGGGTAGCTATCCTGATGTCACACAGATCGATGACGGCGACCGGCACGCCGGCATCGAAGAGGGGGTGCACATGCGGCGCTTGGTTGTCGTGCTCCTCGGCGCGACCGTCGTGCTCGGCGGTTGCGCCACCGGTGAGGACTGGGCGAACTGGCAGGGCGGGGGCGCCCACTTCGCCTCCAGCGACCATCTCTACTTTTCCGTGCGCAACAGCATGGGGCGGTCACCCCAGGTGACGCGCCGAGATATCGAAGCCGCGCGGGCGGAGGGGTGGTGGGGCGAGCCCGTGACGGTGCAGCAAGACCAGATCCTCGAGCGCTGACGTGCTGACGCCGGCGGGCGAGCGGCTCGCCCGCTTCGGGCGGCCGGCCGCGCGCGCCGCCGTGAGGGCGATGGGAGGTCACCGCCGGGTTCCCCGGCAACGGGCGGGGGCGGTCCCCCCCGACCTCAGCCGATACGGTCGGCTGGCCGAGTACAAGCGCAAGCGCCGTTTCGAGCTCACTCCCGAGCCCGCCGGGCGCCCGCCGGCGGGCAAGCGTGCGCCCCGGCGACCGCTGCAGTTCGTCGTTCAGAAGCACCGGGCCCGCCACCTGCACTACGACTTTCGTCTCGAGCACCGCGGCGTCATGCTCTCGTGGGCGGTGCCCAAAGGGCCCTCCCTCGACCCCGCCATCAAGCGGCTCGCGATGGAGACGGAGCCGCATCCCATCGAGTACAACGAATTCGAGGGCGTCATTCCCGAAGGCGAGTACGGTGGCGGGACCGTGATGATCTGGGACCGGGGAGTGTGGGCACCGGTGATCGGGGACCGCCTCGGCGAAGAGGCGGATGCCGACGGCCAGCTCGCCCGGGGTGAGCTCAAGTTCGTGCTCCTGGGCAAGAAGCTCGCGGGCAGCTGGGCCCTGGTGCGGACCCGTCCGCGCCAGTGGCTGCTGATCAAACACCGCGATCAGTGGGCGGACACGGTCGATCCCACCCTCAGCCAACCTCGGTCCGTCGTCTCCCGTCGCACGATGGCGGCGATCGCTCGGGCCGCGGGCGCCAGTCCTCGCCAGCTCAGCGACGCGATGGCGGCGGATGTCCCGGAGCCAGCAACCCCGGCGCCGCGACGTCGCGTGCGCAGGACGGGCCGGTAGGCGCACCGCACGAAACGGGGTGTTTTGGAGGGGGCAGCCTCTGCCCCCTCCAACTTCATCGCCGGCTCTGGTCAGTGGCCAGGCTTACCAGGTGGTCGACGTAGCGGAAGTCGAACGGCTTGGGGAGATACGCGAACGCCCCGTTCTTGAGAGCCTGGCTGCTCTCCTGGTGATTGGCGCCGGTAACCATGATGACCGGGATGCTGGGGTCGATAACCCGGATGCGGGCGAGCACCTCCAACCCGCTCATCCCCGGCATGCTGATGTCGAGCAGGACGACGTCGGGGCGCCGGGCCTGCAGCCTGGCGAGCCCCTTCTCGCCGCTCAGCGCGGCCTCGACCGCGTACCGCTGCTTCCCACCTTGGAAATGACTGCTGAGCATCTGGATGATCGCCGCATCGTCGTCGATGAGCAGCACGCGGGACGGGGCGGGGGCAGCGGCGGGAGCCTGACGCCCCGGCGCGCTTTCGCGGGCCGGCCCCGGGCGAACCAGAGCCGCACCAATCCGACGCAGGTCCTCGCCGACGTGCTGCGGCCATCGATCCGGCTGCCCCGCCGCCGGCTCGGCCCGCTGGCCGTCGGGGGGGCGCCGGTCGATGATCACGTCGACCTCAGCGCCGCTGCCGAACGCCTGCTTGAGTCGCTCCGCCTGATGGGCGTGTTCAGGGGCCAGGACGAGGAGGAAGGGGCCGTGGAACAGATCACGAAGGAGCCGCGCCTGGCGTTCCGCCGCAGTGGCGAACTCGGCGCGCTGCGCGCCCGTCAGGTTGGGCGCCTCGGCCAGGGACAGGAACCCGACCAGGGCCATCACCATCTCGCGGGCCTGTGTCTGCTCGGCGTCGTCGTGTGGAGCTGACCCCTCGCTCATCGCGGTCCCCCTTTCCCTTCGGTTAGCCCAACCGGTCGACGTGGGGCAATGAGGCGATCGCACTACGGCCAAAGGCGCGCGGGGCTTGTGCGGGCGGGGGCCTTGGATTAGGCTGGGGCCGGCGCGATGAGACGACCGCCTCACTCGGAGCGATTGGAGGAGGAGATGACGCCTCGCATGCCGGCGCCCGCGTGGCGCCGCGGCCGCCAGTGAGTCCTCGCGGCCGCCAGTACGGCTTCGATCGTCGCCGCCGGGACACGGCCCGCCGCCAGAAGCAGCAGGCCAAGCGAGAAAGGAAGCTGACCCGCACCGCTGAGGGGGTGACGGGCCCGGACATCGACGCACCTCAGGAGACGGGCGCTCCCACCGGGCTCTGGGAGTGGTTCTCGCCGAGCCGCGGTCGGGTCGTATCCTCCAACGTCGGCGTACGCCCCGAGAGTGATCCTCCGGACGATTGGGTGCTCATCACCGACAAGCCGTCGGACGAGGGGCCGAGCCCACCCTGACGTACGACCCTCACACACTCGGCTCCCCGGCCGGCGATGGTGGGGTAGTAGCCGGTGAATCCTCCCGAACTGCTGCAGGAATTCTGGCGCCACAAGCCGACCGGACGCCTATGGGCAGTGGAGCTGCACGCCGGGAACATCATCCGCGCCATCGGTCCGCTGGGAAAGGAAGAAGTCGACCACCGCGTGCTGCCCTACCTGCCCTACACTCGCCGAGACATCAGATGGCGCCCCCTGGCTGGCGGCCTCGGCCGGCCTGCGGGAGCGACGCGCAGCGAGCCGGCAGGCGGGCTATAGTAAGGGCCGGCCAGGCCACGCCCGCGAAGCGCGGGAGCGCGGGCAGGACGGGAGGCGTGATATGCAGTACACGAGGATCTCCGCCGACTGCCACATCGATCTCTGCTGGCTGCCGCCCGACCTGTTCACGGCCAACGCCACCGCGGCGCTGAAGGACCGCATGCCCTACGTCACCGATGGCCCCAAGGGGCCGGTCTGGGTAACCAGGCGGGGAGCCAACCTCGGCCTCATGAACGGCATGGGCTCGGCCGGACGTGAGTACGTGCCGGGCCAGATCCATCGCTCCGATCGGATGGCCTCCACCGGCCTCTACGAGGACGGCCAGCGTGGCATCCGCCGGCTGACCGACCCCGAGCTGCGTCTACGAGATCAGGAGCGGGACGGCGTGCAGGCCGAGGTGTTGTACGGCATCCTCGGCACCACGCGGCGCCTGAACGACGCCGAGGCCGCCGTGGAGCTCATGCGGATCTACAACGAGTGGCTCGCTGACTTCTGCGACGCCCACCCCGATCGCTACGCGGGGCTGGCCTGCATCCCCAATCACCCGGTCGCGGCGGCCGTGGAGGAAATCAGGAGGGTGATGAAGCGGGGCGGCGTCCGGGGGCTGGAGATCGCCAACCAGTACGACCTCGTCCCGCTCTGGGATCCCCAGTGGGCATCCGTCTGGGAGGTCGTCAACGAGGCCCGCCTGCCCCTGCACTTCCACACCGTGGGCGGCCAGCGGGTGGAGTTCGACAAGCTCCCGGGGTTGCTCGCCAAGGTCGCCCGCGCCGTGCACCTGACCGCGTTTCAAATGCACATGGCCTCGGTCCTGAGCTCGGTCATCTTCGGTGGCGTGCTCGAGCGCTACCCGGCCATGACCATCGTCATCGGCGAGAGCGGTATCGGCTGGATCCCCTACGTGCTGGACCGCATGGACGCGGAATGGGAGGACCAGTTCAAGGAGCTCTCGCTCACCATGCCGCCCAGCCACTACTGGCGACGCCAGTGTCGGGCCACCTACCAGACCGACCGCATCGGCATCAAGCTGATCGACGATCTGGGCCCCGACACGATCATGTGGGGCTCGGACTTCCCCCACCCGGACGGCGTGTGGCCCGATTCCTCCGAGTACATCCAGCGCGAGCTGGGCCACCTGCCCGCCGCGGTGCGCCAGAAGATCGTGTGCGAGAATGCGGGTAAGCTATACGGGTTCATCCACTGACCGTCAGGAGGGTGTCATGCCGAAGATCAAGCACATCGCCATCTCGACCCAGGACGCCGATGCCACCGCCCGGTTCTACATCGAGGTGTTCGGGCTGAAGGAGATCGCCAAGGTCGATAGTCCCGGCGCCACCGGGTATTACCTGAGCGACGGCGACATCAACCTGGCCATCCTCAACTTCAAGAACGATGCGGTGGCCGGGGCCGAGCGCGGCAAGGGGTTCTCCGGGTACCACCACATCGGCTTTCAGGTGGACAGCCTGGAGGCGATCGAGGAGAAGCTGGCCACGGCCGGTTCCCGGCGCCGCGACGACGTCAACGAAGCGCTGGGCGTCGGCCACGGCCGCCGCTACGGCGGCAACGTCGAGGTGAAGTACAGCGGCCCCGATGGGGTCATGGTCGACGTGTCGGAGACGGGTTGGGTGGGGACGCCCACCTTCAGTCCAAAAGTCGCCTCCTGAGCCCGGGGGACCCGACGACGAGCTAGGAGCCCGGCGGCCAGCGCTCGCCGAGCCAGCCCGGCAGCGGCTCGCCCGCGCGACTGACGGCGAGCTCGGAGTTCTGATCGCCCCGGCCGTTGGGAAACCGCTGCAGCGCGCCCGGAATCTCGTAGTAGATCTCCAGGTGGTTGCCATCGGGGTCCTGGAAATAGATGCTGCGCTGGTTGATGTGATCCATCGCCCGCTCGATGGCCACGCCGTGCTCCTGCAGCGCGCGGTAGGCGTCGACGAGGGCGTCGTAGCTCGCCACCTGGAAGGCGATGTGGGCCACCCCGATGGGCCGGCGCGGCCCCCGGCCGACGGCCGGGTCCTCGTGCTGGGCCATGTCCATGGTGTGGAAGTCCTCCCCCAGGGTCATGAAGAGGTCGCCGTGGTTGGGATCTTGCTCGGCCACCCGAAAACCCAGGACGTCGCGGTAGAAGGCTTTGGAACGCTCGAGGTCCGCCACCCGGAGCTGCACGTGACCGATCTTCTTGAGCCGGATCGTGGTGCCCATCCCGTCCCTCCCGCGGCTAACACTACCCCAACCCTGCCCCGAACCCAAGGCCGCCTCGGCTGTGCTAGCATCCCGTCGGTCCGACGACGTGGCCGGGAGGCAATGATGGGAACGTTCCGACTCTACACGGGCGCTGACCGCCAGTCTCACATCGAGCCGATCGATCTGGCGCGAACGCCGGAATGGACGAAGGGGCTGGCGGCGACGCAGATCTCCTTCCGCACCTGGCCGGTCGGTCAATTCCTCGACTGGCATCCGGCGCCCCGGCGCCAGTTCGTCATCATCCTCGCCGGCCAGCTTGAGATCGGCCTGGGCGATGGCGGCAAGCAGACCTTCGGGCCCGGCGACGCGCGCCTGGTCGAGGACACGACGGGCAAGGGGCATACCACCCGCGTGCTCGGCAACCAGCCCTGCGTAACAGCCACCGTGCCGCTGGCCCAGCCATGACCAAGATCCTGTTCGCGCCCAAGCAGCCCGACGCGATCCTGGACATCGCCCGCGCGCTGACCCCCGCCGGCTTCGAGCTGGTCGTGGTCGATTTCGGCACACCAGAGTTCTACAAGGCGGCGGCCGACGCCGAGTACTACATGGGCCTGGCCCGGTCGATCGGCAACGAGTTCTTCCGTGCCGCGCCCAAGCTCCGCCTCGTCCAGCTCCTCTCCGCCGGATACGATCGCGTCGACATCGAGGCCGCGCGCAAGGCCGGGGTGCCGGTGGCCAACAACGGGGGCGCCAACGCCATCGCCGTGTCCGAGCACGCCATCATGCTCATGCTGGCGGTGCTCAAGCGGCTGGTCCGCTTCCACAACGACATCGTGGCCGGCAGGTGGCGCGTGGGCGATCACGACCAGTCGCGCGTCTTCGAGCTGCCGGGCAAGATCCTCGGGATCGTGGGCCTGGGCAACATCGGCAAGAAGGTGGCCCGGCGGGCCGCGGCCTTCGACATGCAGATCCAGTACTACGACATCGCCCGGCTCACCGAGGACCAGGAGGACGCCCTGGGCGTGCGCTTCGTCCTCTTCGCCGAGCTGCTCCGCACGTCCGACGTGGTGACCCTGCACGTGCCGCTGGACGACACGACGCGCAACATGATGTCCACGCCCCAGTTTGCGCTGATGAAGCGCAGCGCGATCCTGATCAACACCTGCCGGGGGGGCGTGGTGGACGAGGCGGCGCTGCACCGAGCTCTGACCGAGGGACAGATCGCCGGGGCCGGGCTCGACGTGATGGTCGAGGAGCCGCCCAAGGCCAACCACCCGCTGTTCAGCCTGCCCAACGTCACCTTTACGCCGCACTCGGCGGGACCGACGTGGGAGAACTGGACGGCCCGGTTCCGCAACGGCTTCGACAACATCCAGCGCGTCGCCAACGGCGGACGGCCCCGCTGGGTGGTCCCCGAGCTGGCCGGCGCCTCACGGGAGCCCACGCGATGAGCGACCGCGCGTTGAGCGGGATGCGGATCCTCGACCTCACCCAGTTCGAGGCCGGCACGACTTGCACCCAGTTCCTGGGCTGGCTGGGGGCCGATGTCATCAAGATCGAGCCCCCGGGCGGCGAGCAGTCGCGGCGCAACCGGCCCGAGGTCCCCGGCCTCGATGCCATGTTCTTTCTGGTCTTCAACGCCAACAAGCGCAGCGTCACCCTGGACCTGAAGCATCCCGAGGGCCGGGCGCTGTTTCTGAAGATGGTCGAGCGCGCCGACGTCGTGGTGGAGAACTTCGCGCCCGGGCTCATGGAGCGCCTCGGCCTCGACTACCCCGCGCTGCGCGCCGCCAATCCCGGGATCATCTTCGCCCGCATCAAGGGCTTCGGCCTCTCCGGCCCCTATCACGAGTACAAGAGCTTCGACATGATCGCCCAGGCCACCGGCGGCGTGATGAGCGTGACCGGGTTCGTCGACCGGGAGCCGGTGCGATGCGGGGCGGCCATCGGCGACACCGGCACCGGGGTCCACACCGCCGGCGCCATCATGGCCGCCTACATCCAGCGGCTACGCACGGGAGAGGGCCAGCTCGTCGAGGTCTCGATGCAGGAGGTGGTGGCCAATTTCCTCCGCGGGCGCTTCGTGGACCACTACCGTGAAGGCAAGGCCTCCGAGCGCCGCGGCAATGACCTCGTGGGCGGCGTCCCCGGCGGCGCCTATCCCTGTGCCCCGGGGGGGCTGAACGACTACGTCTACATCTACGTGCAACCGATCAATGCCGACATGTGGCGCCAGTTCGCCACCGCGATCGGCCGCGAGGACCTCCTGACCGACCCGCGCTGCGCGGACGCCAGGACGCGCTGGCAGCATCGCGACGAGCTGCACGCCATCACCCGGGCGTGGACGTCCGCGCGGACCAAGCACGAGGTCATGGCCGTGCTGGGCAAGGCTGGCGTGCCGTGCGGGGCCGTGCTGGACACCGCCGAGGTCCTGGACGATCCGCACCTGAACGCGCGCGGCCAGATCACCACGATCGATCATCCGACCCGCGGGCGACTGCGCCTGCCCAGCTGTCCCGTGCGCCTCTCGGCGTCGGCGGCGGTGACCACGCCGCCCCCCCTGACCGGCCAGCACACCGCCGACGTGCTCGCCGAGGTGCTGGGCCTCACCGACGACGACGTGACCGCGCTCCGGCAGCGCGGCGTGGTCGGCTGACGCGCGATGCCCTCGCCCCTGACTCCGCAGACCCACGACCGGATCGCCGCCCACCTCTGCGGGCAGCCGGTGGAGCTGGCCACCGGGCGGGCCCGGGTCGTGCTCGACACGAGCCCGGACATGGCCGCCGACGCGCGGGGCCTCGTGCACGGCGGATTCACCTTCGGCCTGGCCGATTACGCGGCCATGCTGGCCGTCAACGAGCCCACCGTGGTGCTGGCCAGCGCCGAGACCAGGTTCCTCGGCCCCGTGGTTACGGGCGACCGGCTAGAGGCCGAGGCCCGGGTGGAGCGGAGCGACGGCCGAAAGCGCTGGGTGACCGTGGTCGTGCGGCGCGCCGGCACGCCGGTCATGGAAGGGCAGTTCCTCGCCGTCGTCCCCGCCCGCCATATCCTCGACGCCCGGATGGAGAGCTCACGATGAATGTCGGCATTTCCGTGCCGCTACCCGCCTACCTCGTCGATGTCGGGTTCATCGCGCGCAAGGCCGAAGAGCTGGGCTTCGAGTCGTTCTGGTGCGCTGAGCACCCCTTCGTGCCCGTGCACACGACCAGCCGCTTCCCGGGCTCGCCGGACGGCATTATTCCCGAGAGCTACTCGCACTTCATCGACCCGTTCGTCGCCCTCGGGCGCGCCTCCGGCGTCACCCGGCGCATGAAGCTGGGGACGGGCATCGTCCTCGTCCCCGAGCGCCACCCGCTCCTGCTGGCCAAAGAGGTGTCCACCCTCGACCTGTTCAGCGGGGGACGGTTCCTCTTCGGGGTCGGCGCGGGTTGGCTGCGAGAAGAAACGCAGATCATGGGCGGGGACTTCGACCACCGCTGGACTCAGGTGCGCGAGTCGGTCCTGGCCATGAAGGAGCTGTGGAGCAAGCCGGAGGCCGAGTTCCATGGCCGCTACTACGACTTTCCCCCGGTGAAGTCGTTTCCCAAGCCGGCCCAGAAGCCGCACCCCCCGGTGATCCTCGGCGGGCTGGCCCCCAACGTCCTGCAGCGGATCGTGGCCTGGGGGGATGGCTGGTTGCCCAATCGCATCACCCCGGAGAATCTGCGTCAGAGCCGAGCCACCCTCGATCGACTGGCCAAGGATGCTGGCCGCGATCCTTCGGCCATCACCATCTCGGTCTATGGCCAACCCGCCGATCGGGACCTGATCAAGCGCTTCCACGACGCCGGCGCCGACCGTGTCATCGTCCGCCCGCCCGCGGTGGGAACGGAAGCCGAGATGGCGGCGCAGCTCACCCGAATCGCCGAGGCCGTGCTGCGCTAGCCACCCCCGTCCCACCCGCGCCGAAGGAGCCGTCATGAACGAGTTCAAGAGCGAAGTGCGCGACGGGATGCGTATCGACTGGGACGTGCCCGTCCCCATGGACGACCGGGTCGTTCTGCGCGCCGACGTCTACCGGCCGGTGCGCGACGGCAAGTACCCGGTGATCCTGTCCTACGGGCCTTACGGCAAGTGGCTGCACTTCGAGGATCTCTACACTGACCAGTGGCGGCGCATGATCGCCGAGCATCCCGACGTGGCGGCCGGCTCCACCAACAAGTACCAGAACTGGGAGGTGGTCGACCCCGAGAAGTGGGTCCCCGACGGCTACGCCTGCGTCCGCGTGGACTCGCGGGGGGCCGGGCGCTCCTCCGGGTACCTGGACATCTGGTCGGCCCGCGAGGCCAAAGACCTCCATGCCTGCATCGAGTGGGCGGCCCGGCAGCCCTGGTCCACCGGCAAGGTCGGCCTCAACGGCATCTCCTACTACGCCATGAACCAGTGGCAGGCGGCGGCGCTGCAGTCGCCGCACCTGGCCGCCATCTGCATCTGGGAGGGCGCGGCCGACTATTACCGCGATCTCTCGCACCACGGCGGCATCCTGTGCACCTTCGGGCGGGCCTGGTTCCCCTCCCAGGTCATCCGCGTTCAGCACGGCAAGGGCACGCGGGGATTTCGCTCGCGAATGAACGGCGACTGGGTCGCGGGGCCGCCCACGCTCAGCGAGGAGGAGCTGGGTGCCAACCGCAGCGATTTCTACGAGGACTGTCGCAAGAACCCGCTGGCCAGCAACGAGTACTGGCGCTCTCGCATGCCCGACTGGGCGAAGGTCACCGTGCCGCTGTTCTCCGCGGCCAACTGGGGCGGCCAGGGCCTGCACCCCCGCGGCAACTTCGAGGGGTACGTGCGCGCGGCCTCCCGGCAGAAGTGGCTCGAGGTCCACGGGATCGAGCACTGGACGCACTTCTACACCGACTACGGGGTGGAGCTGCAAAAGAAGTTCTTCGGCTACTTCCTCAAGGGTGAGGACACCGGGTGGAAGAAGCAGCCCCGCGTCCTCCTCCAGGTCCGCCATCCCGGCGAGGCGTTCGTCGAGCGGCCGGAGGACGAGTGGCCGCTGCCCCGCACCCGCTGGACCAAGCTCTACCTGAACCCGACCGAGCAGAGCCTGGGCCGCAGCCCGGTCGCCAAGAACGGCCGGGTGAGCTACAGCGGGCTCGGCGACGGCGTCACCTTCCTGACCCCGCCGCTCCCGAAGGAGACCGAGATCACCGGCCCCCTGGCGGCCAAGCTCTTCGTTTCCTCCGAGACCACTGACGCCGATCTGTTCCTGGTGGTGCGCGTGTTCACGCCGAACATGAAGGAGATCACGTTCCAGGGTGCG
Organism: Candidatus Methylomirabilota bacterium; assembly: GCA_036556905.1. Classification (GTDB taxonomy): domain Bacteria; phylum Methylomirabilota; class Methylomirabilia; order Rokubacteriales; family CSP1-6; genus 40CM-4-69-5. The sequence continues at coordinate 65,030 of DATBIM010000108.1, read as the reverse complement.
CTCGATCCACACACGCCCATCGCGCAGGGCTGGCTGCGGGCCTCACACCGCAAGCTCGATGCGAAGCTCACGCTCCCCTACCGGCCCTACCACACCCACGACGAGATCCAGCCGCTCACGCCCGGCAAGGTGTACGAGCTGAGCGTGGAGATCTGGCCAACCTGTATCGTGGTCCCGGCCGGCTATCGGATCGGTCTCACGGTGCGCGGACGCGACTACGAGTATCCCGGAGGGCCCAGCGCCGGGCTGGGCACGCTGGGCGCCGTCTTCACCGGGGTCGGTCCGTTCCAGCACAACGATCCGCAAGACCGACCGCCAGAGATCTTCGGCCGGCGGGTGACACTGCACTGCGGGCCGAAGCAGCCGTCGCACCTGCTGGTGCCCGTTATCCCTCCGAAATAGGCGGAGACCGTGTCACACCTCGCGTGAACGGGGAAGGTTTGGAGGGGGCGGCCTCTGCCCCCTCCAAGCTAAAATCCGGCGAAGCCGGGGACGCAGACCTCAGGCGAGCGCGGTTTCTTTGAAGTGGCGAAGCGTCTCGACGTGCTGCTCGGGCTTGGACAGGCCCAGGCGCATGGTGTCCACGCAGAGGTGGGTAATCCCCCGCATCGCGCGCCACGCGGCGACCTCTCTGGCCCACTGATCGGGGGTGTGCTGGGCCAGGGAGAGCCGCCCTTCGACCCCGAACGCCCCGGGATCGCGCCCGGCCGCCGCCACCAGCGCGTGGACCCGGTCGACCCGCGCTTGCGCCTCGGCGTCGGGCCGCAGCGCGGCCGACCAGGTCCAGCCCTCGGCGACCCGCGCCGCCCGGGCCAGGGCGGCGTCGCTGAGCCCCCCGATCCAGAGGGGGATCGGGCGCTGCACAGGCAAGGGATGAATGCCGGCGTCGGTGATGCGATGCCACTGCCCCTGCACCGTCACGAGTTCCCTCGTCCACAGCGCGCGCAGGACCTTGATCTGCTCCTCGATCCGCCGGCCCCGCGTCGCGAAGTTCTCGCCGAGCGCCTCGTACTCCACGAAGTTCCAGCCCACGGCGACGCCGAGCCGCAGCCGGCCACCGGAGAGGACATCGACGGCGGCGGCCTGCTTGGCGACCAGGGCTGTCTGGCGCTGGGGCAGGATGATGATGCCGGTGGCCAGCTCCACGCGGCGCGTGACGGCGGCCAGAAACCCGAACAGCACGAACGGCTCGTGGAAGGCGTCGCGATGGCCGTACGCACCCGTCAGGGCCGTGTGGCGGCGGCGATCGGCGCCCAGGACATGGTCATAGGCCAGGATGTGCGTGAAGCCCAGCGCCTCCACGGCCTGGGCGTAGTCACGGATGCCGCCCGGATCGGTGCCGATATCGGTTTGCGGGAAGACCACGCCGATCTTCATCGCAGTCCTCAGCGGATGGCCAGCTCGGCGGGGTCGACCCCGCGCAGCGCATAGCGCCCGAGCATCCGGAGCAGGCCGCGGCCGTAGCGCGCCGTCGTGGCCACGCCGGACGCCTGCAGGGCGACCTGCCGCTCGATATGAGTCTGCACCGCGCTGGTGAGGCGGCCCGGGTGCGCCTGCATCCAGTCATGGCCGGCCCGGAGCATCGCCATGAGCCGGCCGTCGTAGAGGTAGGCCACGAGCGCCATCCAGGCGTCGAGCATGGCGGTCTGGACGGCGGTATACGAGCCGAGCGCAGCGGCCAGCGCCGCCGGGGTCGGGCTCATCCGCCCCTGGGCGAAGGGGGCGAGCGTGTCGGCCACCAGCTCCGCCGAGCGCAGGCCGAGAAAGACCCCCGGCGAGAGCATGGGATCCACGAAGCCGAAGGCGTCTCCCACCATGACCCAGCCGGGGCCGTGGCCCCGCTCCGAGATGAGCTGGTAGTTGGAGTACGTGGCGGTCGGGCTCACGCGGCGGGCCCCGGCCAGCGTCTCGGACAGCCCGGGATCCAGCGCGATGGCCCGCTCGAGCCGCTCTTCGGCCGTGCCGCCGAAGTCAGCGGCGTCCTTCCGATCGAGCACGATGCCGACCGAGAGCCGGTCCTTGAGAGGGATGCGCCAGCTCCAGCCTGCCTTGATCCGGTTGATCACCACCTGACCCGGCTCGTCGTCCCAGCTGAAGCCCTCGTAATGGGCGAAGTGCGCGACGTCGTCCCGCGGCCCGACGCGGGCCCCGATGCCGAGCGCCCGGGCCGCCTGCCGGGCGCGGCCGGTGGCGTCGACGATGAGGTCGGGTTGCCGCCCCTGCAGGGAGGGGGCCGCGGCCAGTGTCTCGGCGCTCAGCACGAGCTCGGTGCCGGTTCCGCGGGCGGGCTCCAGCCGGGCGTTGGTGACGACCCGGTGGACGCCGGAGACGATCGCCCGGGCCAGCACGGCCTCGTCGAACTGCGGGCGCGGGATGTTGTAGGCATAGGGCGGCACGGCCGGCGCAAAGCGGGCAAACCGGAAACTGACGCGGTCTCTCGACGACCAGACGAACGAGACGCCGGGTTTCACGCGACCAATCGCCGCCGTCTCCTCTTCGAATCCCAGCCGGTTCAGAATTGGCACAACGGCCGGCACGAGGGACTCCCCGACGAGCAACGCGGGGCGGCGGCCGTGGTCGAACAGCGTGACCTCCGCGCCCTGGCGGGCGAGCAGGATGGCCAGGGCCGAGCCGGTGGGGCCGGCGCCGACGACGCCCACGCGCAGGGGGGAGGCGACCATCAGCGCGCGATCGCGGCGGGCCGCCGGAGAATCTTACCTCCGGGGGTTCGGGGAATGGCATCCACCACGGTAAATTCGACCGGCACCTTGTACGATGAGAGCGCGCGGGTACAGTGCGCCTGCAGGGCCGTCAGGTCGCCGTCAGGAGCCAGGACGACTTCGGCGCACGGCACCTCGCCCAGATGCGGATGCGGGCGGCCGAACACGCGCGACTCCTTCACCCCCGAGAATTCGTTGATGCACTCCTCCACTTCCTCGGGGAAGAACTTGAGCCCGGCCACGAAGATGACCGCCTTCTTGCGGCCCTTGAGGTACAGCGCGCCCGCGCCGTCTAGCCAGCCGATGTCGCCGGTCATGAACCAGCCCTCGCGGGTGAGGCGCTCGCGCAGCAACCACGGCGCGTAGTATGCGGAGAAGAGGCCGGCCCCCCGCACCCCGATTTCCCCCGGCGTTCCGGCGGGCTGCCGCGTGCCTTCGTCCGAAAAGACGGCGACGTCGTACCCGGGAACCGGACGGCCCACGCTGGCCGCCGGGGTTCCGTCCTGTCGCACGTTGATGCACGGCAGGCCCGCTTCGATGATTCCGTAAGCCTGCCCGACGGGCACGCCGTAGACCGACTCGAAGCGATCCATCACCGCCACCGTGATGGGGGCGCTGGTGGAGAGCACCAGGCGCACGCTCGGCAGCGGGCGGCCTGTGAGGCCGCCCAGCCGCTCGAAGTGCAGCGGCGAGGCGTACAGCAGGGTGGCCCGGAATCGCTCGATCGCGTCGACCAGGGCCCCCGGCAGGGTGTCGGGGCACATCAGCACGTGAGCCCCCGCTTTGACGTAGGCCACGATGGTGACTGCGAAGTGATAGGCCAGGGGGAGCACCCAGAGGATCCGGTCCTCCTCGCTCAGCTTCAAGACGTGGTCGGCGGCCGCGATGCGGGCGGCGGTCGCCTCGTGGGAGAGGACGACCCCCTTGCTGCTGGCGGTCGTCCCGGAGGTGAACCGGATGAAGGCCGGGTTGAGCTGGCGCAGCCCCGAAGCGCCCTCGGCGTCGCGGCTGATCCACTGAAACGTGAATCCCTCGCAGGCGCCGTGCGAGAGGGCCGCGCGGCCGGGGCCACCGACAAGCGGCTCCATTCCCGGCGAGGCCAGGCAGCCGTTGACGTCCACCTCCCGGAGAATCCGGCTCACTTCCGGCAGTGTGAGGTTGGTCGCCAAAGGGATCAGGCAGGCGCCACTGGCCAGCAGGCCAAAGGCCGCGGGCAGGTAAGCGAGCCCATTCGGGGCCAGCAGGCCGATACGCTGGCCGGGCTCGACGCCCTGCGCGGCCAGGAATGAGGCCACCCCGTCCGCCTCGAGACCGAGCTCGGCGTAGCTCAGCGACCGCCCCGAACGCACGTCGGTCACGGCCGGCCGCTGAGGGTGCCGCTTCGCGGTGGTCGCGAGCAGCTCGGCCAGGTTCATCGGCGACTAGCCCTCGGTGGCCCGACTGGCCGCCAGCGCTCCCGCGGCCTCACCGGTGGCCAGACAGGTACCGATCACACGCGCGGAGCCCAGCGCCTCGCGCGTGGCGCTCAGGCAGCGCCCGGCGACGAACAGGTTGCTCACATCCCGCGCTTGCAGACAGCGGCCGGGGATGTCGTAAGTCTCGCCATCCTCCAGATACTCGTAGAGGGCCCCGGGGTGCCCATCCGCCCAGAGCTCGATGGGCCAGCTGGCCCGGACTACCGCGTCCCCGAACTTGCGCCCGGCCAGCACGTCCTCGCGCGTCAGTTGATAGCGGCCCACCACGCGGCGACTCTCCCGGACGCCGACCTGCGGCGCGACGTGGGATACGAACGCCCGGGCGAACGGGGGCAGCGATCTGAGAAATTCCACCACGGCCCGCGCCCGCCTGCGACCCTCCTGCTCGGCCAGGGTCAGCAGATCGCGGCCCGGGGCCAGCTCCTCGACAATCCCGCTCAGCGCGAGCTTGCAGATCACCTCCCCGGGCTGGGCCGACACGCCCAGGGTCAGGTTGGACGCACCCTTGGGCAGCATGCCCGCCTGTTCGGCGGTGACCAGCGCCCGCAGCACCGCCACCCGCGCGCCGGAACCCAGGGCCGCGGTATCGACCTGCTGCAGCACGAAGATCAACGCCGGCAACTGTCGGTCGGCCGGCGGCGCCGTCTCCGTCGCGGCGCCCGCCTGGTGCGCGACCACCGCGTCGCCGCTCGTGTCCACGAAGGCCCGGGCCGCCAGCTCGACGGTCCGCTCCCAGGTGATCACCCGCACCGACGCGACGCGGCCGGCGGGCGGCTCTGCCGCCGCAAGATACGCGTGCAGGTATACATCCAGGCCGCGGACAGCGGCCGTCAGCTCGTCGGCCAGGGCCATGAAGGCGAACGGGGTGTACGGCAGCACGAAGGTCCGGCCGCGGCGGGTCGGGGGTTCGCAGCCCGGCCGGCCGGCGAGCCGGCGGGCGAACCGCTCGGGGAATCCCTCGTTGAGCACCTCCGGCGGCCCCGACTGGGTCGTGCGATAGAGCCCGCAGATCGTGCCGACCATCCCGGCCGTGGCCATGCCGCCGAGGAATCCGTAGCGCTCGACCAGGGCGGTGCGGGCGCCGTGCTCGGCCGCCGTCACGGCCGCAGCCAGCCCGGCCGCGCCACCCCCCACGACCACGACGTCGTAACTCAGGGCAGACGGGCCCACTCCATCCCCTCCTCGACGACCTCCATGATCCTGTCCACCTCGCCCTCGTCGGCCGCCCCCTCGACCCACGCGATCACGACGTTGTTCTGCCTCCCACAGCGGTTGAAGAAGACGCCGATCCCGGGACGGGGCAGCACGGCGGGCACATGGTAGGCGTTGACGACCCGCCGGCCGAACACCGTCGGCATCGCCCTGGGAAAGTCCGTGATATCCGCGCAGTTGAAGGAAAACGTCTCCCGGGATGCCATCCAGGGCAGCGCCCGCAACATCATCCGGCGCGGCCGATACGTCAGGAACTCCATGGCCACGGCGTTCGCCTCGATCTGCCCGTCGCGAACGGCCTCCGCCATCTGCTGACGCAGAGCCCGGGCCAGGGCCGGGACGTCGGCGGCCTCGGCGGACCTGAACCGGGCGAAGTGAAACGCCAGTGAGTTTCCGAACGTCGGTTCCGGATCGCCCGTGGCCCGCAAGTCCACCGAGATGGGCACGAGGAAGGGAACGTCGGGCAGCCTCCGCCGTTCCCAGAGCTCGGTCATGGCCTTGCCGACCACGGCCAGGCGCCAGCAGATCTCGCGGGTGGCGCGATTGCCATTCTCCGATGACGCGTCCGCGTCGAAGCTCTGTTGGCGGAAGCGGACGCGGCCCGGGGAGTCCAGCCGCGATCCCGGCGACACCGGCGGGACCGGCGCCAGGGTCGTCATGTACTCGACGCTGCGGCGGGCGACCCGGCCGCGCTCCTTGAGCGGTCGCGGGTCCCGGGCTGGAACGAAGCGCGGCGTCACGCCGTTCCAGGGCGGCCGGCCGCCCTGCTCGGCGAGCCCCGACAGATGGGCCAGCAGATTCTGGCCGCCCCGCGGATCCATCAGGGGATGAAACCACGTCATCACCAGGAAGGTGTCCACGACGAGGAAGCGGACCGGCGCCTGCCGCCTCGGATCAATGGGTGTATTGAGCTCGGCCTCGAGCTGGCGGTGGACCTCGTCTCTCGAGGCGACCGGATGGTGCGTCACCGGAGGAAGCGCGAGGGTGTCCCGCCCGCCGGCCATCCAGGACAGCCGGCCCCAGGGAAGGGGACGGCGGAGGCGGGCCGCCGGCCAGGGGCAGAAGTCCAGGAACCGGTCGAGGGCCTGGCGGATCCGCTCCGGCTCCGGCGCGCGGTCACACTCGACGACCAGGAGGGTGTTGTGGCTCGGCTCCGCCCTTCCCCACAGCGACTGCATGCCGACGAGGACCAGATCGGCTCCGCGCAAGGGCAGCCGCCGCATGGTCAGCCGACTCTCGCTAGGAAGCGATGCCGCGGCGACAGATGTAGTTCGCCAGCGCGCGGGGCGACGTGAGATTGTCCTCCACGAGGTCCTCGTCGGGCATCCAGAAGCCGAACCGCTTCTCGACGAAGACGAGGATCTTCAGTAGCGCCATGGAATCGACCCCGGCCGCCTCGAACGCATCGTCCGGGTGCATCGGCCGGCCGCGGGCCATGACGTGGGTGTTGATGAAGGCAGTCAGGACCCTGGCGACCTCGTCGGGCTCCATTCGGGACAGCGGTGGTGCGGGCATCGAGGAGCGTCCCACACGACGCGTCAACACTACAGCGATGCCGGGCGGGAGGTCAACACTTGCACGCGAGCGCCGCCCAGCGAACGGAGGAATGGCTCCCCGGGCAGGACTCGAACCTGCGACCTAGTGATTAACAGTCACCCGCTCTACCGACTGAGCTACCGGGGAATGCTCTTTACTCTACAGCAGCCCCGCGCCGCCCTCCAAACCTCCGCGCTATCCGATCTCGCGGCGCCCTTCGAGGGCCTTGGAGAGCGTAACCTGATCCGCGTACTCCAGGTCGCCGCCGACCGGCAGCCCGCGCGCGATGCGTGTGACCCGCACGCCGAGCGGGCGCAGGAGCTTGGCCAGATAGAGCGCGGTGGCCTCACCCTCCACGTTGGGGTTGGTGGCGAGGATCACCTCGGTGGTCCCGCCGGCGTCCAGGCGGGCCAGGAGCTCGCGCACTTTGAGGTCCTCGGGCCCGATGCCATCGAGCGGGGAGAGCGCGCCCAGCAGCACGTGGTACTGGCCCCGGTATTCGCCCGTCCGTTCCATTGCCAGCAGGTCGTTGGGCTCCTCGATGACGCAGATGAGTCGATGGTCGCGCGAGGGGTCGGCGCAGATTCGGCAGGGGTCCTGGTCGGTGACGTTGAAGCACACCCGGCAGTAGACGATGCGCTCTTTCACGGCCAGGAGCGCCTCACTGAGCTCGCGCACCTCATCGACCGGCCGTTTGAGCAAGAAGAAGGTCAGCCGCTGCGCCGTCTTGGGGCCGATCCCCGGCAGCCGCTGCAATGCGTCGATGAGCCGGGCGACCGGTTCCGGGTAGTGGGCCACCGCCGCCTACGGGCTCAGCCCGGGGATCTTCAGCCCACCCGTCAGCTTGCCCAGCTCCTGCTGCACCAGCTCCCGCGACTTGCGGAGCGCCTCGTTGCACGCGGCCAGAACGAGGTCCTCCAGCATCTGGGGATCGTCCCGGTTGATGACTTCGGGGTCGATCTTGATGGCCAGGACCTCCTGGCGGCCATTGACCTCGACCGTCACCATGCCACCGCCCGCCGTCGCCTGGACCTTCTTCTGGGCCACCTGCTCCTGGAGCTCCTGCATCTGCTGCTGCAGCCGCTGCGCTTCCTTCATGAGGTTGCCGAAGCCCTTCACTGCCCCTCTCCTTCCGATGGCCGCGGGCGTACCGCGACCACCTCGCCCTCAAGCTCGGCCAGCGCCGCCTGCACGGCCGGGTGCGCAGTCGCGTCCCGGCCGACCCCCGGCGCTTCGCTCACGCTGAGCCGCTCGACGTCCCGAAGCCACCGGCGGACTCCCGTCAGCACCAGCTCTCGGTTCGCTCGATCGGTCAGGAGCTCTCGGTGGAAATGGTTGCCGGCTACCGCGATGGTCAGCTCGCCGCTGGCGACACCGAGCGGCGTGGCCTGGGCCAGCACGGCCCCCAGCATCGGCTTCTTGCGCATCACCTCGTCAACGACCCGCTGCCACACGGTTGCCAGGTCCTCGCCGGGTGATGGCGTCGCGGGGGGCGTGCCGGCTGGCCGTGGCGCCGGCTCGCGAGGTGCCGGCTGCGGGGCCCGCGGCGATGGGGCAGCCCGCCCCGACAGCAGATTCTCCTGCACCGGCGCCACCGGCGGTGGGCTGGGCGCGTAGTGCGCGAGCTGGGCCTGGGCCTCGTCGAGACGGCGCAGGACGTCGTCGATGGCCTGGGGCACCGGACGCCGGGTGGCGCACACCGCGGCGACCTCGAGCTCGACTCGCGGGTGGGGTGACTCGCGCATGAGCGTGTCGGCCTCCACGAAGGCGCGCAGGAGGTAGAGGAGCTCGTCGAGGCTCACGGGTTCGCCCAGCTTGCGCAGCGCATTGGCCTCGCTGGCGGCGAGGTCGGCCAGCTGGGCCCGGGGGGCCGCCTTGAGCACCAGCGCCCGGCGGAGCAGCTCGACGATGTCGCGCGTGAAGGCCACCAGATCCTCGCCCTCACGGACGGCCCGATCGATGGCCTCCAGGGCCGCGGCCGTGTCGTGTCCCACCAGGGCCGCACCGAAGTCCAGGACCTCGGCCGGTGCGGTGGCCCCGAGCAGCGTGGCCACGGTGGCGGCCTCCAGACGACCCTCGCCATAGGCGATCGCGGTGTCCAGCAGCGACAGGGCATCTCGCAGAGAGCCCTCGGCCGCGCGCACCACGATGGGCAGCGCCGCCGGCTCGAAGGGGATCTTCTCCTGGCTGAGAATGCGCTCGAGGCTGCCGGCCAGGGTGTCCGGCGGGATCGGTCGGAAGTCGAAGCGCTGCACCCGGGACAGCACGGTGGCCGGGATGTCGCGGGGGTCGGTGGTGGCCAGCACGAACACGACGTGGCTGGGCGGCTCCTCTAACGTCTTGAGCAGGGCATCGAAGGCGTGGGCCGTGAGCTGGTGCACCTCGTCGATGATGTAGACCTTGTAGCGCCCGCGCGCCGGCGCGTACTTCACGTTCTCGCGCAGCGTCCGGATCTCGTCGATCCCGCGGTTGGAGGCCGCGTCGATCTCGATAACGTCCACGATGGTGCCGGCCTGCACCTCCTGGCAGACGGAGCAGACCCCGCAGGCGTCGGCGCCGCGTCGCTCGGGGCAGAGCAGAGCCTTGGCCAGGAGCCGGGCCGTGGTCGTCTTGCCGACCCCCCGCGGGCCCGCGAACAGGTACGCATGGGCGATCCGGGCCGCGGCCAGGGCGTTCCGCAGGGTCCGGGTAATGGCGTCCTGACCGACGACGGCCTCAAACGTCTGCGGCCGCCACTTCCGCGCCAAGACCTGATAGCTCACCGGTGGACTCCACGATCGGAGCCCCGCCTACCTCTCGCTCGCCACCCTCGGCTCAAGGCGGGCAGGCGCTCCGATACTAAAGTGGCCGTGCACCCTCCGTCGAACGCGCCGTCCTGCGATCTCCCCGCGGAGCCGACTCCAGTCAGGTACTCCCACGGCACACGAGAGGGTCGCCTTACCGTTGCTCCCTTCCGGGTCTGGCGGGGTTCGACGATTCCCGTTGCGTAGGGCCCAACCTTCAATGCCGTCCCACGAGGCTCATTCAACACGACCCGCCCTCGAAAGGGGATTCGACCCCGCTGGAGCGGATTGCGGGCTACAGGGCACCGCTACCTCCCCGTCTAGCACGGCCACGCCGTTGATAAGGTGGCGGAGGGGGTGGGATTTGAACCCACGGCACAGGGATTACCCGTGCACGGCATTTCCAGTGCCGCACCTTCGGCCGCTCGGTCACCCCTCCCGGCTGCACGCTGCGAAAAAATGGCGGAGGGGAGAGGATTTGAACCCCCGAGAGACCTTCTGGGCCCCTATCCGATTTCGAGTCGGACGCCTTCAACCGGGCTCGGCCACCCCTCCGCGTCGCTGTCCACGCTTCGTCTCAAAGAACTCGTTCAGCAGCGCCGTGCTCGCCGCTTCCAGGACCGCGCCCGTCGCCGGCACCCGGTGATTCAGGCGCGGATCCTCGAGCAAGCGGTACAGCGAGCCGACCGCGCCGGCCTTCGGGTCGGCCGCCCCGTAGACGAGCCGGGCGATGCGGGCTTGCAGCGCCGCCCCGCAGCACATCGGGCACGGCTCGACAGTGGCGTAGAGCGTCGCGCCCGTCAACCGGTAGTTCCCGAGCGCCCGCGCCGCCTCCCGCAACGCCAGGATCTCGGCGTGGGCCGTGGGATCTCGCCGAGCGATGGGCGCGTTATGTGCGCGCGCGATCACCGCGCCGCCGACCACCACGACGGCGCCCACTGGCACTTCGCCGGCGTCCAGTCCCCGCCTCGCTTCGGCGAGGGCCTGCCGCATGAACTCCTCGTCGCGAGGATCGCGCTCGGCGGCAGGCTGGGGACGCTCGGACTGACGCTCCATCGGCGCCCGCGGTTTTCCTACGCTACCCGCATCAGTCCGGCAAATCAAGCAGCGGGCCGGGCTTCGAGGGGGAGTGGCGCGCCCTAGAGGATTCGAACCTCTGGCCTTCGGATTCGTAGTCCGACGCTCTGTCCATCTGAGCTAAGGGCGCGTGGCGGAGAGGCCGGGATTCGAACCCGGGACAGAGGTTTTGCCCCTGTAACCGCTTAGCAGGCGGCTGCCTTCGGCCGACTCGGCCACCTCTCCAGGAGCGAAGCCGGGTCAGTATACACCACGGGCCGCTGGCCGCGGGGCCCCTCCGGCGCTGCTCGGTGTCGCCGCCGCCCCCTCTTCCCGCGCGTGGCATACTCTAGGCCATCCGCGTGACGCCAGAGCGCAGTGCACCAGCTACCGCAGGAGGATCCCGTGGCCAAGGACCGCTACACGAAGGTCGTCTTGACCGTCATCGCCGTGGCGCTGGTCGTGATCGCCGTCCAGCCCTGGCTGGGCGGGTCGCGGCTGCTCGAGATCGCTCGCCCCGATCAGGCGCAAGCCCAGAGCCTGGTACCCAAGTACGAGGTCACGGTGCCGAAGGCGTGGGGCAAGTTCGTCGCCATCAGCAACAACAATCTGCTGCTGGAGGCGCCGGACAACACCTTCCGCATCGTAGACCTCGAGGGCAAGCCGCCGGAGTACCCGCGGATCAAGGTGCTGTTCCGCTACCAGTAAGCCCCGAGCGCCGAGGACGGCTCCAGCGCCCCCAGGCGGGTCATGGTACCCGCCGGGGGCGGTTGCGCTCGCCATCCCCCGGCGATACACTCCGCTCACCCTCAGGCGCCGTCTCCAGCGATTCCGCGCTCCTGAGACGAGCACCCCAAGCGGAAGAGAGGAGCGGCCCACCATGCAGGTTGCAGCCTTTTCGAAGCCGAATCAGCCCGACTGGCGCTGGCGCATCGTCGACTATGCTGGCGCGGTCGTCGAGGAGTCGCGGCACACGTTTCGTACCATTGCCCTCGCCGTTGAAGAAGGCCGGCGCCGGTTGCGCGAGCTGGACACCGACCGCTCGATCCCCAAGCCGATCTATCGAACCTCCTACCTCCGCGGCCCCAAGCCCCCGAAAGCGAGCTAGCGAGCCGGCGAACTGTCAGAACCTTTCCTATCCCTCCCTGCACATGGCGGAAGCCTGCGGCATCGGCTACGATCCACGCCCCGATGGACGACCTCAAGGAGCTCGCCGAGATTCTCACCGAGCTGAGCCTCGCGCTCCGTCGCCTGGCCCTGGATCTCGGCTTCTTCGCCGTCAGGGTCACTGCCTTGAAGTCCGACGCGCGCGTCGTCCAGATTCCTCGCCATCTGGTGCGACTCGACCGCCAGGAGGTGTCGAACAACTAGCCGGGCATTGGCGGCGGGCGTCACTTCTCCTCCCATCCGCGGATGCTCTGCCCGGTGCCTCCTGGCATTCCGAGCCAGCATGGCACGCGGCGGCAAGAGACCTCACTCCCGACCACCTCCCATCTCGCGGTGACAAAGCACCGTTTTCGTGTACGTGCGCGTTGGCATTCCTGTTGCTCGCCACGCGAGCGTGGACTGGGGATCTTTTCGCGTCACGCTCGGCAGGCCGTTCGGTGGTCCAACGCCCTCGCTGTCCAGTATTCAGACGGTCATCGGGCTCACCGCCGGAACGCTCTCGATCCTCGGCGCGCTCTTCGCGGTCCCGGGCTACTTCAAACCCGGGCCCGGAAAAGGGGAGATCGTCGCGATCATTCAAGACGCGAAGGCGGAGCAGTCGATCCGCGACGCAACCGTCGAGATCCTCAGCTCGCAGAACGCTCTCATCACCACCATCGCTCCTAACTTCCGCGGTAAGGCGCGGCATTCGCTCGAGGCGGGGCAATACCGGGTGCGTGTCAGCCACCCCAGGTTCGCCGCCGAGGTACGGCAGGTCCAGGTCATGCGGGGAGAAACCACGGAGATCAGGGTCCAGCTACGGTCCGGCGCCTCGGCCCCTTTTCGCGAGGCCGAGCGCATCATCGACGAGGGGGTCGGGGCGATCCGTCGCCTGTTTGGCCAGTAACGCGTTCTGGCCCGGCCTGAGGAACGGGGTGGCGGAGGGCGAGGGATTCGAACCCCCATGGAGCTTGCGCCCCGGTGGATTTCAAGTCCACTGCCTTACCAGTTGAGGCTAGCCCTCCGGTGCTTTAGTATCGCATGGTTGCGCGGCATTCCTCGTGACGTGCCCTGGATCCACGCAAACCAGTCCGGTTGGCGCCTCGGGTGAGACGCCTGGCCGGGCTGTGCTGCGCGATCGCGCTCTCGACGGCGGCCGGCTTCGCCAGCGCCGAGGACAGCGACAGGCCCCGGGGCTACCTCCATCTGAAGTTCCGCGACACGAGCACTCTCACCGACGTCCACGACTACTACGGTTTCGGGCTGGGCGCCAACCTGAACCGCTACCTCGGGGTCGAGCTGTCCGGGGATCGCTTCGAGCTCTTCCCGGAGATCCGGGGCATCGGCACCATCGGCGAGTACGGCGTCTTTGCGCTCGTGCCCCAGGTCCGGCTACGATACCCCCTCCTCCGCGACCGGCTGGTCCCGTATCTCATCGGTGGAGCCGGCATCGCCCTCACCGAGTTCAACGATCGCAAGACCCCGGCCAGCACCGCGGGCCGCCCAAGCTCGGCCCTCGGCCTTCAGATCGATGACGAGTCGACGACCCCGGTCGGCACGCTCGGAGCCGGTATCGAATTCTTCCTGGCCGACAACATCGCCCTCGGCGTCGAGTTCAAGTATCTGTTCGCCGGCGATCAGACGCTGACGGTCGGAGGCACCCGCCACACGATCAACGCCTCGAGCCCCCTGACCTCGTTCGGTCTCCGTTTCTTCTATCCCGAGCTCCAGCCGGTTCCTCTGGCCGACCTTCGCGAGCGGGCACGCCTGTATCTCGCCCTCCGCGCCGGAGGGGCCATCCCGACCGATTCCGAGCTCGCCCCGGGCGTCGAGGCCACGCCGGTGCCAGCGGCGATTGGGGACGAGCTGGCGCACTTCTTCGGAGTGTCGCTCGGCCTCGATTTCGGACGATACTTCGGCGCCGAGTTCGCCGTGGACGGATACGAGGTCGCGTTGACCGTATCAGGCCTCGGCACGATCGGCGAGTACGCGGTCTATGCCTTCACTCCCGCGCTTCGCGGGCGGTATCCGCTCGCCGGCGGACGCGCCGTGCCCTATGGCTCGGTGGGCGTCGGGCTCATTCACGCCGAGTTCAATGACCGTAAACCGCCGGGGGCCGACCTCGAGATCGACGCCTCCAGTTACGCGGCCGGCCTCGTGGTCGGTGCGGGCATCGAGTACTTCGTCACCAGTAACATCGCCCTCGGCCTGGAATCGAAGTTCGTGTACTCCCCCGGGCACCGCATCAAGATCGGCGGGCGGACCGAGGACGCCACGATTCAAGCGGTCGCGCTGGCGATCAGCCTGCGCGCCTACCTCTTCGCCTTCGCACCCTGACGCCCGACGCAGGTACCGCGCGTGATCCGGGAGGAGCCGGACTGATGCAATCGGCTCACTCCGCTCGGGGAAAGGTTGGTCGGAGCCCGCGGGGCCACCCATAATCGTGAACCATGGCGCGTGGATGGCTCCGTGGAGGTAGGCGATCGGTCCCGCGCTGACCCCGCATCACCTCCTGCCCCTCGCTGCCCTGGTCCTGAACGCCTGTCTGGTCACCATCTCACTGCTCCGCAATCCCGGCCACAGCCTCAACCGCGCCTTCGCCGCATTGGTGTCGGCGATGGCGCTCTGGAACTTCGGTGTCTTCATGCTCCGGCGCGTGACCGGCGCCGACATTGCGTACTTCTGGGAGGTCGTCATCCACGTCGGCGTGATCGCCGTGCCCGCCGTCTATTACCACTTCATGCTGACGTTCCTCGAGCGGCGCACCCAGCGGCGGTCGGCGCTCGTCGCCGTCTACGCCCTGGCCGCGCTCTTCGGATTGGCCAACCTCGCCGCCACCGGTCATTTCATCGCCGGTGTCCAGACGACGGCCTGGGGCTGGGCGCCGATGCCGGGCCCCCTGTACTACCTGTTCCTCGGTTACTTCTACATCGTTCTCTTCAGCGGGCTCGTCCACCTGCATCGCGCCTGGGGACGGATCGATTCCAGCTTCCGCCGCAATCGGGCCACGCTCATTGTGCTGGGTACGCTGGCCACCATCGCCGGCGGCTGCGTGGACATCATCCGGTTCGCGCTGGCCCGCCGCTTCCCCGAGCTGGAAACCCTCTACCCCGTCGGGATTCCCGCCAACATGGTGTCGGCCGTCCTGTTCGGGTTCGCCATCATCCGTTACCGCATGTTCGACGTCAGCGTGCTGGTCAAGAAGGGCTGCGTGTACGGCGCGGTGGCCGCCGCGGTGACCGCGGCCCTCGTGGCGGTCACGTGGATCCTGGAAGACGTGTTCGGCCTCACCGAGAGCACGGCCATCTGGATCGTGGCGCCGCTCGGCTTTCTGTTCGCCCTGCTCCTCTCGCCGCTGGGACGACCGCTGGAGGATCGCATCGAGCGCCTGATGTTCAGCCGATCCCGGGGCTGCTACGAAACCCTGGTGGCCCTGAGCAAGCGCATGAGCGCCATCCTGAGCTTCCCGGCCCTGGTCGACACCCTCCTCGACGGGCTCGTACGGGGGGTGCCGCTCACGCACTGCGCGATCATGATGCGCGACGCAGCCACCGATGCCTTCGTCCTTCACCGCGAGGAAAGCATCACCGGCGAACAGGCGGGCGTCCGCGCGCTGGCGGTGTCGAGCCCGATCGTGGGGTGGTTGGAGCAGGCCGATGGCATGCTGGTGCTGGACGAGGCCCGGTCGAACCCCCGAATCGCCCGGTTCTTCGGACCCGTGGTGGACGAGCTCGACCAGATCAATGCCGCCGTGGTCGTCGCCGTGCGGATCGAGGCCCGGGTGCGGGCGATCCTCCTCGTCGGTGAGAAGCTGTCCGGCGAGGCCTTCGACGCCGAGGAGCTGAAGGTCCTCTCGGTCCTGGCCAATCAGGCGGCCACCGCCCTGGACAACGCCCGCCTCTACGACCGTGCCGAGCGCGAGCGTCACCGGCTGGAGGTGCTCTACAGCCTGGCCGGCCGCCTGGCCGCGGTGAGCGAGCCCGACGAAACCCTCTCGGTCATCGTGAATGAAGCCGCCCGCCTCCTTCACGTCGAAGCTGCCGCGCTCAGGCTGCTGGAGGGCGACGAGCTCGTCCTCAAGGCCTGTACGGAGGAGGCGGCCTCTTTCGTGTCTCGCCCGCGGCTGAAGGTGGGAGAGAGCCTCAGCGGCGCGGTCGTGGCCAGCGGCGCTCCCGTGGCGGTGGAAGAGCTGGCCGAGGACCTGCGCTACGATCGCGAACATCGGCAGGGCGCTGAGGAGCAGGGCATCCACGCCTTCCTCGGGGTGCCGCTCCGGACCGGCGGGAATGTCATCGGGGCCCTCAACGTCTACGCCCGGCAACGCCGGCTCTTCACCGCCGACGAGGTCTCACTGCTCGCCGCCTTTGCCGATCACGCGTCGCTCATTCTCGAGAAGCACCGCCTGGCCGGCGAGCGGCGACGGACCGAGGACGCGCTCCGGCAGAGCGAGAAGCTGGCCACGATGGGGCAACTCCTCGCCGGCGTGGCCCACGAGCTGAACAATCCGCTCACCGTGATCAGCGGCTACGCCGGGATGCTGAAGTCGACCCTGACGGGGACGACGCTCGAGCAGTCAGCCCTGCAGATCGAGCAGGCCTCGTACCGCTGCAGTCGGATCGTGCGCAATTTCCTGGCCCTGGCCCGCAAGCACCCTCCCGAGCGGCGTCGAGTGGCGCTCAACCGCGTCGTGACGGAAGCGTTGGAGCTGCTCGCCTACCCCTTTGGGCTGGACAATGTGCAGGCCGAGCTCGACCTGGCCGCCGATATGCCGGAGCTGTGGGCGGATGCTCACCAGCTACAGCAAGTCATCGTGAATCTACTGACCAACGCCCATCAGGCCATGCGGGAGTCCCCGCTCCGGCGCCTCACCATCGCCACCCGGCACGATACGGCCCGTTCCATGGTGCTCCTGCAGGTGACCGATACCGGCCCCGGCATCCCCGCCGACGTCCAGGCCCGCATCTTCGAGCCCTTCTTCACGACCAAGCCGGTGGGCCATGGCACCGGGCTCGGGCTTTCGCTCTGTCTGGGCATCGTGGAGGGCCATGGCGGGACGCTGAGGGTCGACGGCCGCCCGGGCCTGGGTGCCGTGTTCACCGTGGAGCTGCCGGTGGGGCAGGCGGCGGTCGAGCCCCTCGGTCGAGAGCCGGAGGGACAGGCGGTGATCGGCAGCCAGACGATCCTCGTCGTCGACGACGAGCCGGCCGTCGCCCATCTCGTCGCCGACATGCTGCGCCTGGACGGTCACGCGGTCGATGCGGCGGTCAGCGTCGCCAGCGCGCTGGAGCAGCTCGCTGCGCGCCGTTACGACCTCATCATCACCGACATCCGGATGCCCGACGTCGATGGCCCCGGCCTTTACCGCGAACTGTCGGCGCGCTTCCCCGATCGTCGACCGCGCTTCGTGTTCATGACTGGCGACCTGCTGGGACCGACCACCCGCGATTTTCTCGAGTCGACCCAGGCCCCCTGCCTGGCCAAGCCCTTCGATCTCGCCGCAATTCGCCGCGTCGTGATTCAGGCGCTCAACGGTCGGGAGCGCGGAGTGGAGGAGTCTCGCCGCTAAGGATGGTGGATCTCGGCGGGCTAACGCTGGCCTTACCGGTGCTTCGGGCCCTTCCCGGGATACCCCATCGGCGGGCCGTCGTGCTTCCGGGCGTGCCCGGGCGGGACCTTGAAATAGGTCACGGGCACGGCGCGGACCACGTGGGGCACCCTCTCCATCGCAATAATTGCCCAGGGGCCGCCACGCCTCGGCGAGTGAAACCACACGCCGTTGTGAAAGCTGTAGTAACGGCCGCTGTGGATGAACAGGTTGAAGCTCACCCCCGGCGCGTATTGAACGGGGCTGCCCGGGATGACGACGAACCGCGGGGTCGCCACCAGGACCGGCGGCGGGGGCGGCGGCGGGCCGATGGTGACACCGACGTTGACGTTCGTCGCGCTCGCCGGCGTGGCCGGGATCACGCTCCACGATGCGACCAGGACCAAGACCACGAGACCTGCCCTCTTCATAGCCGAACCTCCCGCGCCGCCCGAGCTCGGCGGGCGAGCGCAGAGGAGGCGGGTGCACGCGAGGTGCCAGACTCGGGCGACGCCGTGTCGCGGACTTATGTGGCGCTATTCGATCCCCGTGACAGGCGGGGTGACGTTTAGGCAGGTTCGCTCTAGCGCGGATATCTCAGGAGCGCGGGGCGTACGCGAGAGTGAGCCGCTCGAGGCCGCCCATGTACGGGCGCAGCACGGCTGGAATGGTCACGCTGCCGTCGGCCTCCTGATAGTTCTCGAGCACGGCGATCAGCGTGCGTCCGACGGCCAGCCCCGAACCATTCAGGGTATGGCAGTACTCGGCCCGGCCCCCGCCGGCCGGTCGATAGCGAAGGTCGAGTCGGCGGGCCTGGAATGCCTCACAGTTGGAGCAGGAGGAGATCTCGCGGTACTTGCCCTGCCCGGGCAGCCAGACCTCGATGTCGTAGCTCTTGGCCGCCGCGAAGCCCATGTCTCCGGCGCAATGGTCGACCAGGCGGTAGGGGATCTCCAGCCGCTGCAGCACCGTTTCCGCGCTGTGCACCATCGTCTCGAGCTCGGCGTACGACTGGGCGGGTGTCGTGATCTTCACCAGCTCCACCTTGTCGAACTGGTGCTGTCGGATCATTCCCTTCAGATCCTTGCCGTATGTTCCCGCTTCCCGGCGGTAGCAGGGCGTGAAGGCCACGTACCGGCGCGGCAAGGTCGCCTCCGGCAGGAACTCACCGCGGTGCACCGCGGTAAGGGGGACCTCCGCCGTCGGGATGAGATAGAGCGTCCGGTTCTCGTCAGGCTCCTGCGTCTTGAAGAGCTGGTCTTCGAATTTCGGCAGCTGGGCCGTGCCCAGCATCGTCTCGCCGCTCACGAGGTGCGGCGTCCATACCTCGGTATAGCCGTGCTCCCGGGTGTGCAGATCGAGCATGAACTGGGTCAGGGCCCGTTCCAGGCGCGCGGCCCCGCCCCACAGCACCGTGAAGCGGGACTTGGCGATCCGGGCGGCCCGCTCGAAGTCCAGGAGGCCCAGGCGTTCCCCGAGCTCCTCGTGCGGCCGGGCCGCGAACGCGAAGGACGGCACGGTGCCCCAGCGGCGGACTTCGACGTTCTGGTCCTCGGTCAGGCCGGACGGGACCGACGGGTGGGGCAAATTCGGAAGCTGCAGCAGGAGGTGCTCGATCGCCGCCTCCCGCGCCGCGACCTCCGCTTCCAGCGCCTTGATGCGCTCGCCGACCGCGCGCATCCGTGCTTGCTCGGCCGAGGCGTCCTCACCCCGCCGGCGGGCCTGGCCGATGGCCTCCGAGACCCGGTTGCGCTCGGCCTTGAGCTCCTCGGCCTCGCGGAGGGGGCGCCGCCTCTCGGCGTCCAGCGCCAGAACTTCCTTGACGACGGCGGGCGACTCGCCCCGGGCGGCCAGCCCCCGTTCTACGGTCTCGGGCTGCTCCCGGAAGAGCCGGATGTCCAGCACGGCGGCCCCGCTACTGCGCCTCAGACGTCTGTTCGGCCTCCACGCGGGCGATCGAACCGACCCGGTCGTCCGGCTCCAGGTCGATGATCCGGACCCCCCACGTGTTGCGCCCCTGCGAGGAGATGTCGGCAGCATGCATGCGGATGATCTTGCCCTTGGTCGTGACGACGAGCAGGTCGTCTTCGTCACGGACTTGCAGCATGCCCACGACGTTCCCGTTGCGGCCACCCGTCTTGATGTCGATGATTCCCTTGCCAGCCCGGCCCTGCAGGCGGTACTCCTCGAGCGGTGTCCGCTTGCCGAAGCCGCGCTCGGTGACGGTGAGGATGGTGACCCCCTCCTGGACCACGTCGGTGGTGATGACCTCGTCGCCCTCCTCGAGCTCGACGCCCCGCACGCCGGAGGCGCCCCGCCCCATCGGGCGCACTTCTTCCTCGGCAAACCGGATGGTGATGCCCAGCTTGGTGGCGACCATCACCTCGCGCTGGCCGTCCGTTCGGCGGGCCCCGATCACCTCGTCCCCAGCCTCCAGGCCAATGGCCTGAATGCCTCCGGCCCGCGGATGCGAGTACGCCTCCAGCTCGGTCTTCTTCACCTTGCCCTGCTTGGTGACGAACAGGATGTGGCCGCCGGCCGCGAAGTCCCGCACCGGCACGCAGGTGGCTACCCGCTCGCCCTCCCCCAGCGACAGGAGATTCACCATGGCCTTGCCCTTGGCCTGGCGTCCCCCCTCGGGGATCTCGTGAACCTTGAGCCAGTGCACCTTGCCCAGGTTGGTGAAGAAGAGCAGGGAGGAGTGCGTGGAGGCCACGAACAGGTCCGCGACGATATCCTCCTCCTTGGTCTCCATCCCCGTCACGCCCTTGCCGCCCCGCCGCTGGCTCCGGTACGCCTCGACGTGGGTGCGCTTGATGTATCCCGACCGGGTGATGGTGACGACCATCTCTTCGTCGGCGAGCAGGTCCTCGATGGTGAGCTCGGTCGTCTCGGTGAGGATCTCCGTCCGCCGGGCGTCGCCATACTCGGTCTTGAGGGCCAGGAGCTCCTGCTTGATGATCCCCATCAGCTTGGCCTCGGAGGCCAGGATGCCCTTGAGCTCCTCGATGAGGGCCAGCGTCTGCTCATGCTCCTCGACGACCTTGTGCCGCTCCAGCTGGGTCAGGCGCTGCAGCCGCATGTCCAGGATGGCCTTGGCCTGGATCTCGCTGAGCTCGAGCCGGCTCATCAGGGCGTCCTTGGCGGCCTCCGGGCTCTCGGCCTGCCGGATGAGCCGGATCACGGCGTCCAGGTGCTCGACCGCCTTGCGCAACCCGGCCAGCACGTGGGCCTTCTCCTCGGCCCGGGCCAGATCGAAGCGTGTGCGCCGCGTTACGATCTCGCGCCGGAAGCGGATGAAGGCCTCCAGCATCTCCTTGAGATTCACCACCTGGGGCCGGCGCTCCACGAGGGCCAGCATGATGATCCCGAAGGTCGTCTGCATCTGGGTGTGCTTGTAGAGCTGGTTCAGCGCGATCTGGGGAATCTCTCCGCGGGCCAGCTCCAGCACGATCCGGATGCCCTCGCGGTTCGACTCGTCGCGGATCTCGGAGAGGCCGTCGATCTTCTTCTCGCGACTCAGCTCGGAGATCTTCTCGATGAGGCTGGCCTTGTTCACCTGGTAGGGCAGCTCGGTGATGATGATCGCTTCGCGGCCACCGCGCAGCTTCTCGGCGTGGGCCTTGGCCCGCAGCGTGATGGTGCCCCGCCCGGTGGTGTAGGCCTCCCGGATCCCGCTCATGCCATAGATGAACCCGCGGGTCGGGAAATCGGGTCCGGTGACGATCTTCATGAGCTGCTCGAGCGGGGCGGCCGGGTCGTCGATGAGCAGGACCAGCGCGTCGATCACCTCGGAGAGGTTGTGCGGGGGGATGTTCGTGGCCATCCCCACCGCGATGCCTGCCGACCCGTTGATCAGGAGGTTGGGCACCCGGGTGGGCAGGACGATGGGTTCCTGGAGCGACTCGTCGAAGTTGGGAACGAAGTCGACGGTCTCTTTGTCGATGTCGGCCAGCATCTCGTGGGCGATCTTGGCCAGCCGGGCTTCCGTGTACCGCATGGCGGCCGGCGGGTCGCCATCGATGGAGCCGAAGTTTCCCTGGCCGTCGACCAGGGGATACCGCAGCGAGAACTCCTGGACCATCCGCACCAGCGCCTCGTATACCGGCGCGTCGCCGTGGGGGTGATATTTCCCCAACACTTCGCCCACCACGCGAGCGGCCTTCTTGTAGGGTCGATTCCAGGCCAGCCCCAGCTCCTGCATGGCATAGAGCACGCGGCGGTGAACGGGCTTGAGGCCATCGCGGATATCCGGCAGCGCGCGACCGACGATGACGGACATGGCGTAGTCCAGATAGGACTTCCGCATCTCCTCTTCGATGGGGACCGGGACCTGTCGCTCGTTGGGCATTTAGTTGTCGCGGGGGCCGCGAGCTCGGGTTAGCCCGAGGGGGGCCTGCTCCAGGCCGCCGGGGCTCCGCACGCCCGCTCGGTGCGCGATCTTGCTCATCCTCAAATATCCAGGTTGGCGACGTCGAGGGCGTGTTTCTCGATGAATTCGCGCCGGGGCTCCACCGCGTCACCCATGAGGACGGTGAACATCTCGTCGGCGCCTACCGCGTCCTCCATGGTCACCCGGAGGAGCGTGCGGGTCTCGGGATTCATCGTCGTCTCCCAGAGCTGTTCGGGATTCATCTCCCCGAGCCCTTTGTAGCGCTGGAAGGTTGCCCCGGATCGGCTCCGCTCCAGGGCCACCCGCAACAGCTCGCTCACGTTCTTCACCGGTGTTTCCTGGCTCCCCTCGATCAGGGTGGTCGGGCCCTTCTCGATGGCCGCCACCTTCTCCCAGAGCTCCAGCACCGACGCGTAGTCGCCGGACTTGAACAGCTCGGTGCTGAACGCCACCGTGGGCGGCCCCGAGATCGTCACGGCATGCCCATCGCCGTTGTCGCCCGGCTGGACATCCACCGTGAAGCCGTCCACGGCCGCGGCGGCCGTCCGGATGGCTTCACCGATCTCGGCGTGACCCACCCCGCGCTTCGTTCCGCGGAACTTCTGCCGCAGCAGCTCTCGGAGAATGGGCGCGGGCACGCCCCGCTTCACCAGCTTGCCGAACAGCGCCTGGAACTCCGCGGCGGCGCGCAGCATTTCCAGCAGCGGCTCGCCACCCAGCGGCTGCTTCGTGCCGGGCACCTTGACACTCGCCGCCTCCGCCCAGGCCGTCAGGAAGAACTCTTCGAACTCTCGCTCCGACATCAGATACTTCTCGACCCGGCCCTTCTTCACCTTGAACAGGGGCGGCTGGGCGATGTAGAGATGGCCGGCCTCGATCACCGGCACCATGTGCCGGAAGAAGAACGTCAGGAGCAGCGTCCGGATGTGGGCGCCGTCCACGTCGGCATCGGTCATCAAGATAACCTTGTGATAGCGGAGCTTGGCGACGTCGAACTCCTCGGGCCCGATGCCGGTCCCCATCGCCGAGATCAACAGCCGGATCTCGTTGTGGGACAGCACCTTGTCGTAGCGCGCCTTCTCGGCGTTGATGATCTTGCCGCGCAGGGGTAGAACGGCCTGGGTACGCCGGTCCCGGCCCTGCTTGGCGGAGCCGCCGGCCGAGTCACCCTCCACGATGAACAGCTCGCGGTACTGCGGCTCCCGCTCCGAACAATCGGCGAGCTTGGCCGAGAGCCCTTCGTCGTCGACGCCTTTCTTGCGCGTCAGCTCGCGGGCCTTACGCGCGGCCTCCCGGGCCTGGGCCGCCCGCACACACTTGTCGACGATCTTGCGCGCCGTCGTGGGATCTTCTTCGAAAGCCTCGGCCAGCTTGTCGTTGACGATCTGCTGGACCAGACCCTTGACATCGGTGTTGCCGAGCTTGGCCTTCGTCTGGCCCTCGAACTGGGGCTCGGGCAGCCGGACGGAAACTACCGCGGCCAGCCCTTCGCGGACGTCATCGCCGCTGATCCCGCCCTTGAAGCCCTTGAGGTAGCCGTTGGCCTCGGCATAGCTGGCCAGCCGGCTGGTCAGGGCGGCCCGGAAGCCCGTGAGGTGCGTCCCGCCCTCGCGGGTATTGATGTTGTTGGCGAAGGCAAACACGTTCTCCTGGTAGCCGTCGTTGTACTGCAGGGCGACCTCGACCTCGATGTCCCCGCGCTTGCCTTCGAAGTACAGGACCTTGGGGTGGACGGGCGTCTTGTTCTGGTTCAGGTGCTTGACGAACTCGACGATGCCGCCCTTGTAGAGGAACGTGTGGCTGCGGGCGTCGCGCTCGTCCTCGATCACGATCTTCAGCCCGCGATTGAGAAAGGCCAGCTCGCGCAGCCGGTTGGAGAGCGTGTCGAAGGAGAACGCGGTCTCCTCGAAGATCGCCGGATCGGGCTTGAAGCGAATAATGGTGCCGTGCTTCTGGGTCTTCTCGCCCGCCGTGAGGTTCCCGGCCGGGGTGCCGCCGTTCTCGAAGCGCTGAGTCCAGATCCCTCCCTGGCGGCGAATCTCCACCTCCAGCCACTCGCTCAGCGCGTTGACGACGGACACGCCGACCCCGTGGAGGCCCCCGGAGACCTTGTAGGCGGAGTGCTCGAACTTCCCGCCCGCGTGCAGCGTGGTCAGCACGACCTCGGCGGCCGGCCGCCCGGTCTCTTTGTGGACGTCGACGGGGATGCCCCGGCCGTTGTCTCCCACCGAGCACGACCCGTCGGAATGCAGGATGATCTTGATGCTGTCGCAGTGGCCGGCCAGGGCCTCGTCGACGGAGTTGTCGACCACCTCGTACACGAGGTGGTGCAACCCGTAGGCGCCCGTATCGCCGATATACATGGCCGGGCGCTTGCGGACGGCCTCCAGCCCCTCCAGGACCTTGATGTCGCTGGCGGTGTAGGTCTCGGCCTTCATGCCGCGGCGACCTCGCCTTCCTTCACGACCCAGGCAACGCCCCGGCCGGGCAGCGGCTCGGGCGAGGTCAGGAACACCTGCTCGGCGTGCTCGATCTCCCGGAGGACATTGGCGCGAACCACGGCGTCGAGCTCGGAGAGCGCATCATCCAGGAGCAGCACCGGCGTGGTCCCCGTCGCCTCCGCGATCGGCAGCACCTCGGCCAGCCGCAGCGTCAGGGCCAGCAGCCGCTGCTGGCCGCGGGAGCCGAACGCCCGCGCATCCACGCCGTCCAGCTCGATGGCGAGATCGTCGCGGTGTGGCCCGACCAGCGTCTGCCCGCGCCGCACTTCCGCCGCGCGCTCGCGCTCCAGCGCCGCCAGGAAGGCGGCTGGCTCGGTCGTCTCGCCCAGCCCGGCGCGATAGCGGATCTCCACCTTGGGCCGCCCGCCGGCCAGCGTGGGGTAAATCCTCGCCAGCTCCGTCTGGAGCGCAGCCACGGCCCGCCGGCGCCGGTCCATCAGCTCCAGGCCGACCACGGCCAGCTGCTCGTCCCACGGGGCCAGCCGCGCGCTCAAGCCGCTCGGCACCCGCTGCTGCAGCAGGTAGTTGCGTCGGCCCAGCACCTGACGATACCGGATCAGCGCTGCCCGATGACTGGCGTAGAGCCGCGCCGCGAACCCGTCGAGGAAGTTGCGGCGGGCGGCCGGCGCGCCGTGGAGGATCTCCAGATCGGGCCAGCCGAATGGAACGGCCCGGGCCCAGGGACAGTCCTCTCCCCCGCTCTGCCAGGTTCCGCTCGGCTGCCGCTCGATCGTCCGCCGGACGGTGCGGGAGCCCTCGGCCCGACGCAACTCGCCCGCCACCATCGCCCGCTCGGCGCCCCAGAACGGAATGTCGGCGAGCCGCGCCGTGCGAAACGACCGCCCGCTCACGAGGAAACCAAGCGCCTCGAGAAGGTTCGTCTTGCCCCGGGCGTTGGCGCCCGTGAGGAGGTTCAGCTTCGGCGAGGGGCTCCAACCAAGGGTGCGATGATTACGAAACTCGAGTACCTGCAAGCATCCAATTTGCACCCTGTCTGGCACCTCGATCTCAGAGGGAAATCCTCGCTAAATACGCATGGGCATTATAACACAGCAGTATCCATCATCCGCCGCGCTTTTCAGCAAACCTGGGCTCAAAGCGTCCTTAAATTCGAACACCACATCCTCGTGCTCCAGCGGCGCGAGGGCATCCTGGACGTAGCGCGAGTTGAAGCCGATCGTGAGCTCGGCGCCGCTGTACTCCACCTCGAGCGCCTCCTCCGCTTCGCCCAGATCATGGCTCGCCGCCGAGAGCGTGAGAGCTCCCGGCGTGAGCACAAAGCGCACTGGCTTGTTGCGCTCCTCGGCCATCACCGCGACGCGCCGCAACGCCCCGGCCAGGACGGCGCGCTTGAGGGTCAGCCGGCCGGGATGACTGCGGGGCACCACGGCTTCCCAATTCGGAAACTGGCCCTCGATGAGGCGAGCGGTCATGACGAAGTTCGGCATCTGCATGACGAACTGGTTTTCGGTGATGGCCAGCTGGACGTCCTCACTGGCGCCCAGGACCCGCATGATCTCCGTCACCGCCTTGCGCGGCACGATTCCGCTCACGCCGCTCAGCCCCTGACCGACACTCCGGGTGGCCACGGCCAGCCGATGGCCGTCGGTCGCCACGAAGCGGGCCTCTTTGGGCTGAAGCAGAAACAGAACGCCATTGAGGGCGAAGCGGCTTTCGTCGTGGGAGACCGCGAAGCTGGTCTGGGCCAGCATGTCCCGCAGCGTTTTGGCCTCCATCCGGAGCCAGGCCGGCGGGGCGGCCGGCACGACGGCGGGAAAGTCAGCGGGCGGCATTCCCACCAGGCGAAAGTTCACGCCGCCGCACCGGATGGTGACGGCGGCCGTATCGGATACCTTCAGCGCCAGGCTTGCCGCCGGCAACTCCTTCACGATCTCGGCGAGTTTGCGAGCGGAGACGGTGATCGAACCCTTGCCGCCTACCCGGGCCGGCACGGCGACCCGGGCCGCGACCTCCAGGTCGGTCGCGGTGACCCGGATGACCTCGCCCTCGGCTTCCAGCAGCACGTTGGCCAGGATCGGCAGCGTTTGCCGAGGCTCGACGATGTTTTGCACCATCTGCAGCCCCTTGAGGAACGCATCACGGTCAAGTACGACTTCCATACGATTCTCCATGATCAGGAAGATAACAACTGAAGCGTAGTCGTAGACGTCGTAGATGATGTGGATACTGCGTCGAACACCAAATGCCTGACGGGGTCGGAAGTTGGCGCACAGGAGGATTGGGGATAATCCGGTGAGCGCCCCCGAGCGGACGGTGGATCACAACTGGATCCCCTGAATAAGTCCCTCGATGGTCTTGCGAAGTTTGGGATCTTCCTGGGTTAGCGCCAGGATCTTGTCCACCGCGTGCAGGACAGTCGTGTGGTCCTTACCTCCGAAGGAGCGGCCGATCTCGGCCAGGGAGGCGTGCGTGAGATGGCGAGACAGGTACATGGCGACCTGGCGCGGGAAGGCCACGGCTTTGGTGCGGTTCTTGGCCTTCAGGTCCGAGATCTTGACGCCGAAGTAGTCGGACACCTTTCGCTGCACCTGCTCGATGGTGATGATGCGCTCCTCTTCGCCCCAGAGATCGGCCAGGACTTCCTGGGCCAGCTCGACGCTCATCTCGCGGCCGGTGAGCGCGCAAAACGCGATCATGCGGGTAAGCGAGCCCTCCAGCTCGCGGATGTTGGACTTGATGCGGGCGGCGATGAGATAGGCCACGTCGTCGCTCAGGCGTACCCGCTCCACCGCGGCCTTCTTTTTGAGGATGGCCACGCGAGTTTCGAAATCCGGAGGCTGGATGTCGGCGATGAGCCCCCACTCGAAGCGGGAGCGCAGCCGCTCCTCGATCTCGGGGATGTCCTTGGGCGAGCAGTCGCTGGAAACGATGATCTGCTTGCGCGACTCGTAGAGGTCGTTGAAGGTGTGGAAGAACTCCTCCTGCGTGCGTTCCTTGCCCGAGATGAACTGGATGTCGTCGATGAGGAGCAGGTCGATGTTGCGGTAGCGGGCGCGGAACTCCGCCGTCCGATCATAGCGGATGGCGTTGATGAGCTCGTTGGTGAAGCGCTCCGACGACAGATAGACGACGCTGGTCCCGGGGAACAGACGAAGCACCTGGTGGCCGACGGCGTGGAGCAGATGGGTCTTGCCGAGCCCGACCCCGCCGTAGATGAAGAGGGGATTGTAGGCACGGGAAGGCAGTTCGGCCACGGCCTGACAGGCCGCCCCGGCGAACTGGTTGGAGGAGCCGACAACGAACGTGTCGAAGGTGTACCGCGGATTCAGCCCTTCGTGGCGGCTCGGCGCGGGTGAGGGCGGCGCGGGGATCATGGGCTCCGGCGGCGGGGAATCGTCCACGACGATCGACACGCGCGGATGCCCGCCGACACACTCCTGGGCAACGGTCTGCAGGGTGTCCAGGTGGTGCTGCGCGAGCCAGTCGCGGGAAAAGCGGTTCGGGGCGCCGATCTTCAGATGATCCCCCTCGACGGCGACCAGCCGGCAGGGACGGAGCCAGGAGTCGAGCACTGCGGGTGGCAGGCGGCGACCCGCCGATTCAAGCATGCGCGTCCAAAGACTATCTAACACAGGCGTGAGCCCCACTTACGCACACGGTTATCCACACGTGTGGATAGTCAGCGCGGGTTGGAGGTTTGATTACTCGAACGGCCACTCACCAGACACCAAAGCCGCCACCAAGTTCGGGATGGCGGGCACCTTAGCACAGGGGAAAAACAGCCCGCAAGTGGCTCGACAAGTTGACTTGCCGGACGGCGATGACTAGACTACGTCGGCTTAGGACCCCAGAGGGGATATGCGTTCATGAAGCGGACATTTCAGCCCAACCTGCGCCACCGGAAGAAGACGCACGGCTTCCGAGCTCGCATGAAGAGCAAGGGCGGACGTACAGTGCTCAAGCGCCGGCGGGCCAAGGGGCGCAAACGGCTGACCGTCTAACGGGCCGGTTCCCCCGCAGCGAGCGGTTGACCAGCGGCGCCGAGATCCAGGCGCTTTTCCAGCAGGGCAAGCGAATCGAAAGGCCATCACTGATCGTGCTCTGGCGCGAGACCGAGTCCCCGTGCCGCGCCGGCTTCGCCGTGACCCGGCAAGTGCGCGGCTCGGTGCGTCGCAACCGGGCGCGGCGACGCTTGCGGGAGGCGTTCCGGGCGGCGCGGGCGGCCGCGCCGGCCCAGGCGGCGGTCGTGGTTCTCGGTAAACGGGGCGCCCTCGACACGCCTCTCCCCGAGCTGACCGAGCAGCTTCGAGGCGCCCTGGCCGCGATTCCCGAACGCAGGGCTAGACCGTGACAGCGGGGGCCCGGCTCGCCGTCCATGCCATCACCGCCTATCAGCGGGTGCTCTCGCCCGTGCTGGGCCGACACTGCCGCTTCGCGCCGAGTTGCTCGGAGTATGCCCGCCTGGCCTTGCTGCGGCACGGTGCGCTCCGCGGGGGCGCGCTCACCCTGGGCCGGCTCCTGCGCTGTCACCCGTTCCACCCTGGTGGGTACGACCCGCCACCGACGGACTGATCGTGGAGAAACGGGCGGCGCTGGCGTTTGGCCTCAGCATCCTGCTGCTCCTCGCATACCTATGGGTGATGGAATCCTACTTCACGCCACCTCGGCCTCGGGGGCCGGAGACGAGCGCCCCTCCCCCGACGGCGGCGCCACCCACGAGCCCGACCCCGTCCGCGACGCCGGCGCCAGCCCCGAGCCCGGCGACGGCCCCGACTCCGGCCGTGGCGGTCAAGTCCGTCTCACCCGTCGCGCGGCCAGCCCAGAGCACCACGGTGGTCTCCGGGCCGCTCTACCGGGGTCTGGTGAGCAGTGAGGGGGGCAAGCTCCAGGAGTGGACGCTGCACTATCGCGGCGACAAGCCGCTGGTCATCGTCGGTGAGCTGGGACCCCGCGGGCTCGTGCCGGGAGGCGACCTTGCCGCGGCCGACCCGCTGGCCATGAGCCTGGGACCACGAGAGCTCAAACTGGGTCGGGAGAGCCTGAGCGGAGAGCTGGTTCTTCAGGGCGAGCTCGGCGGGCTGCGCGTTCGCGAGACGCTCCGGTTTGATGCCGGACAGTACACCATCGACGCCCACATCCGGGTGGAGAACACGACCGCCTCGCCAAGGGCGCTGACGTTCTCCCTGCCCTGGCTCTACCGCCATGACGAAAAGACCCCCGCGGAGAAATTCCCCGGCCAGCTTCCGACTGAGGTGGTGTGGGCGGCAAGTGGTCGGGTGCAGCGCGTCGAGGATCTCAAGACGGTGGGTCGACACGAGGCCGAAGGAGGCGCGTGGGTCGCGCTCGGGAGCACCTGGTACCTGGCCGCTCTCATTCCGAAGTCACCGGGATTCACCCTGGTGATCGAGGGGGACAAGAAAGAGGGTAAGGAGGAGTACCGAGTCGCGATCGCAGCGCGCGCGGGCCCGACCATCGCCCCCGGCCAGGCCTGGGAGGGCCGGGTGATCTTCTACATCGGGCCCAAGGAGTACGACAGGCTTGAGGCCCTGGGCCTGGAGGGCACGGTCAACTTCGGGGGCTTTCCCCTGCCCCAGCGCTATGGCGGGCTCCCGATGGAGTGGCTCGGGGTGCCCATCCTGAAGCTGATGAACTGGCTCCACGGATTTGTTGCCAATTACGGAGTCGTGATCATCCTGCTTACCGTAGTGTCGAAAGTCCTCTTCTTCCCCCTCACGGTGAAGAGCCTGAGGTCGATGAAGGCCATGCAGGCGCTCCAACCGCAGATCAACGCCCTGCGCAGCAAATACCGAAGTGAGCCCCGCAAGCTTCAGGAAGAGACCATGACGTTATATCGGAAGCATCGGGTCAATCCAATGGGGGGCTGCTTGCCGATGGTCGCGCAGGTACCGATCTTCTATGCGCTATACCTGGCGCTCTCGGTGTCAGTCGAGCTGCAAAATGCGCCGTTCCTCTGTATCGGGCGCGCGTTCGGGGTCGACCTGTGGATCTGCGATCTGGCCGGCTACGATCCCACTTATATCCTGCCGATTCTCATGGGCGTCTCGATGTTCATCCAGCAGAAGATGACTCCGACGATGGGCGATCCGCGTCAGGCGCGCATGATGCTGGTGATGCCCTTCGTGTTCACCTTCATGTTCCTGAATCTCCCCTCAGGGCTTGTGCTCTATTGGTTCATGTCCAACGTGTTGCAGATCCTGCAGCAGTGGTGGATGGATCGGTCGGGCCGTGTCGCGTCAAGGGAGAGTGCGCGAGCCTGAGTCGCCACAGCTCCCGCCGACTGCCGTCGCCCTTCGATGATGGCTTTCGTGCGGTCCTTGGGCGTCCGCCGAGTGACCACGAGCGATCCCAGTTTGCTAAATATCTGGATCTTTTAGTCAAGTGGGGATCGGTATACCGAATGATCGGGTCGACCGACCCGCAGTGGATCGTTGAGAATCTATTCCTGGATAGTCTGCTGTTCGTCGGAGTCCTTCCCATGGAGACCAGATCGATCCTTGATCTCGGCGCCGGGGCCGGCCTGCCGGGGATCCCGATTGCGATCGTTCGGCCAGGTGGAGAGATGGCACTTCTGGAGGCGAAACGCCGACGGGCCTCGTTCTTGGCCACGGTAATTCGAGAGCTCGGGTTGGCGGGTGCCCGGGTTCTCTCAGCCAGGGCGGAGGACCTTGTGGGGGACCTGGGGTCTACCTTCGACGCAGTCGTGATGCGCTGCGCCGGTAGGCTTGACGAGATTTTGCCCATCGCCGCCCAGTTCGCCAGGGCGGGCGGTATCGTCGTAGCCTCAGGACCCGAGAAGCCCGGCTCTCTCAGAACCGGGGAGTGGTACACCGTCCCAGGGGTCCGAAAGGGGACTTCACGGCGCTTCGCCGTCCTCCACAAGCCTGTCTAGTGCGTTCGTCGTGGAACACTCGCTTGCCACCCGGGGCTAAACACCTATACATTTGATGGCGGGTGTTGGTCGTGGAACATATGCACTACGGAAAATTCTTGATCGCTTCGCCGATGGGTTGTTATCTGAGCCATTGAGGCCACCTCCGGGCTCATGAGGTGAGTTGATCGCCAAGACCATTGCGGTAGTGAACCAAAAGGGCGGTGTGGGAAAGACGACGACTGCGGTCAATCTGGCCGCCGGACTCGCCCTAGCCGAGCGCCCGACTCTTCTGGTTGATCTCGATCCCCAGGGCAATGCGACAACCGGGCTTGGTGTCCGGAAGCCCGGGCTCTACCCGACGGTGTACCACGTCCTCCTCGGTAATGAACCGGCTGATAAGGCCGTGCTCGACACCTCCCTGCCGGCGCTCCACCTGCTTCCTTCGGACATCGATCTGGTGGGGGCGGAGATCGAGCTGGTTGGGCTCGATCGAAGGGAGCATCGTCTGCGCGATGCCCTGGAAAGTCTCACCTGGCGCTACCAGTACACCTTGATCGATTGCCCCCCCTCCCTGGGTCTTCTCACCATCAATGCCCTTGCCGCTGCTGATCGAGTCCTGGTCCCCCTCCAATGCGAGTTCTACGCCCTCGAGGGACTGACCCACCTGCTCAAGACCATCAAGCTTGTCCGGGAACGCCTGAATCCAATGCTCTCGGTGATGGGAATTGTCCTGACAATGTTTGATGGTCGGACCAGCCTGGCGTTGCAGATACGTGAGGAAGTTCAGCGATATTTCCCCGGCGAGATATTCGACACAGTCATTCCACGTAACGTGAGGCTCACCGAGGCGCCCAGTCATGGGCGACCTGTGATGCTGCACGACCTGCGCTCCAGCGGGGCGATCGCATACATCGAACTGACCAAGGAGGTCTTGCGGCATGAATAGACGGGGGCTTGGGCGGGGTCTGGATGCACTGCTGGGATCGACCGCCGGCGCGACGACCACCGAGGGGGCGGCGTTGCTGGAGATCCCCGTTGACCAGATCGAGGTCAATCCCCGGCAGCCGCGCAAGGCGTTCGAGCCTGGCTCCCTCGACGAGCTGGCCCGCTCGCTCAAGTCCACCGGAATGATCCAGCCCGTCATCGTGCGGCGCACGCCAGGCGGACGCTGGCAGCTGATCGCCGGCGAGCGGCGCTGGCGGGCCGCGCGCCTGGCCGGCCTCGAGCAGATTCCCGCCCTCGTGCGCGACGCGACCGATGTGGAGAGCCTGGAGCTCGCCCTGGTCGAGAACCTGCTCCGCGAGGACCTCAATCCCATCGAGGAGGCCGAGGCCTACCAGCGGATCCTCACCGAATTCGGCTGGACCCAAGAGGAGGTCGCGCAGCGCGTGGGCAAGGATCGAAGCACGATCGCCAACAGCCTCCGCTTGCTCCGGCTGCCCGCCGCCATCCAGGATGATCTGCGCACGGGCCGGCTCACGATGGGGCACGCGCGCGCGCTGCTGTCCTTGACGGAGCCCCGCGAACAGTTGAAGCTGCGCGATGAGATCCTGGCCCACGCCTGGTCCGTGCGGGCCACCGAGGAGGGCGTGGAGCAGCGGCGACTGGCCCCGGCGCCGGCGCGCCGGCGCTCGGCGGAGCTGGTTGCCCTCGAGGATGAGATGCAGCGCGCGCTGCTGGCCCGGGTGCGCATTCGGGGCAACGAGCGGCGGGGCCGCGTCGAGATCACGTACGCATCGACGGACGAGCTGAATCGGCTGGCCGGCCTTCTGGGGGTACGCACGTAGATATGGCCGAGCGAATCGTGGTCGCCATGAGCGGAGGCGTGGACTCCTCCGTCGCCGCGGCCCTGCTGGTCGAGCAGGGCTACGACGTCGTGGGCATCACGCTACGCGTGTGGCCCTGGCAGGAGCCCGGCGGCGCCGCGGAGCGATTCGGGAGCTGCTGTGGCACGACCGCCAGCGACGATGCGCGCCGGGTCGCCCGCAGGCTGGGCATCCCGCACTACGTGCTGGACAGCGAGGCCGAGTTCACCCGCGCCGTCATCGACCGGTTCGTCGACGAGTATCACCGGGGCCGGACGCCCGTGCCCTGCCTGGCCTGCAACAGCGAGTTGAAGTTCGGCTCGCTGTTGCAGCGCGCGGCGGCCTGGGACGCCGTGGCCGTGGCTACCGGGCACTACGCTCGCGTGAGCCACGATGCGGCCGCCGGACGATTCCTGCTCTTCAAGGGCCGGGACGCCCGCAAGGATCAGTCGGACTTTCTCTGGCCGCTCGGCCAGGCCCAGCTCGCCGGCGCGCGCTTTCCCGTCGGCGACCTGACGAAGGCCGAGGTCCGCGCCCATGCGCGCCGGCTCGGCCTGGTTACCGCGGACAAGCCGGAAAGCCAGGAGATCTGCTTCATCCCCGACGACGACTACCGCGGCTTCCTGCGCCGCCGTGATCCCGGCGCTTTCCGGGCGGGGGCGATCGTGGACCAGACCGGGGCCGTGCTCGGTGCCCACCACGGTCTGGCCGACTATACGGTCGGGCAGCGCAAGGGACTCGGGCTGGCGGCGGGACGGCGACTCTACGTGCTCGACCTCGACGCCCGGGCGAACACGGTCACGGTGGGCCCCGCCGAGGGCCTTGAGCGGACGCGCCTGGTGGCCGAGTCCGTCAACTTCATCGCATGCGAACCGCCCACCGAGCCCATGGCCGTGGAGGCGAAGATCCGCCACAGCCACACGGCCGCGCCCGCGACGGTCCGGGCGCTGGGAGAGAGTGGCGCCGAGGTGGGATTCGAGACACCGCAGCGGGCCGTCACGCCCGGCCAGTCGGTCGTCTGGTATCGGGGTGACCTGGTGATCGGCGGGGGAATCATCGGGCGCTGAGCCCCGGAACTATTGACCGCCCACCAATTTGCGTGATAGTTTTCACAATCACTGTTGATCCCCGACGAGGGAGATCCCCGCATGTCTCACGCTAGGCTCCGATGGTTGGGCGGCATCGTGTGTGCCGGCATCGTCGCGCTCGTGCCCGGCCTGCTCTGGGCCGCGGAAGGGGGCGGCGGCCTCATCAACCTGGACAAGTCGCTGCTCGTTCAGATGGTGAACTTCCTCATCCTTCTGCTGATTCTGTGGCGGCTCCTGTACCGGCCGCTGCTGGCCAAGATGCAGGAGCGGACGCAGGCGATCCAGCGCTCGCTGGAGGAGGCGCAGACCGCGCGGGCCGAGGTCGCCCGCCAGCAAGAGGAGAATACGGCGCGGTTGCGCCAGGCCCACGCCGAGGCGGCCAGCATCCGCGAGCGCGCGCTGAAGGATGCCGGAGAGGAGCAGAAGCGCCTGCTCGAGGCGGCCCGAGCGGAGGCCCAGCGGATCGCCGAGACCGCCCGGGCCCAGCTCGATGCTGACGTCCGCCGCGCCCGCGACGAGCTGCGGCGCGAGGTGGCCGAGCTGGCCACCGCGGTGGCCGAAAAGCTCGTCAGAAAGAGCCTGCGCGAGGAGGATCACCGCCGCGTCGTCGCCGACGCCATCGGGCAGCTCAAGGGATGACCGCCGCCCGGCCGTACGCGCGCGCGCTGTGGGAGCTGGCGAAGCAGCGCGGCCAGGTGGACGCGGTCGAGCGGGAGCTCCAGATGGTTGCTCAGACCATCGGCCAGGCGCCCGCGCTGCGCGACCTGTTCGCGCGGCCGTGGGTCGCGCCGAGCGTGAAGCGCGCGGTGGCCCTTGAGGTCGCCGCGCGTCTCAGGCTCTCGCCGCTCACCCGTGATTGCGTCGCGCTCCTGGCGCGGCAGGGGCGGGGAGACCAGCTGGAGGGCCTGGCGGGCGTGTTTCGTCAGCTCGTGGACGAGGACCTCGGTCGTCTCCGCGCCCACGTTCGGACAGCCGTGCCGCTCACGAAGGCCGAGCGCGACCGGCTCGGCGAGCGGCTGGGCCGGGCGCTCGGCGGCAAGCAGGTGGTTCTGGAGGAAACGGTCGATCAGGGACTGCTCGGTGGCTTCGTGGCCGAGGTGGGCAGCTATATCGTGGATGCGAGCCTGGACGGGCAGCTCGCGCGGATGCGCGAGCGCCTGGCCCGCGGGTAAGAGCGCCGATCGGGCAGGAGAGAGAGCACCGAGGGTGAGCGGTGAAATAACCGGGGATCGAGCCCGGGTGCCCATGCCCGGTTAAGGAGAACGAGATGCTCAAGGCCGGCGAGATCAGCGAGATCATCAAGCAGCAGCTGGCGGGCTACGAGGCGGAGGTCGATCTCCAGGAGGTCGGCCGGGTCATCGAGGTCGGCGACGGCATCGCCCGCATCTACGGGCTCGAGCGCGCCATGGCCGGCGAGCTGCTCCAGTTCCCCAACAACGTCGTGGGCATGGTGCTCAACCTGGAGCGGAGCCAGGTCGGCGCCGTGCTGCTCGGCGATGACAAGCTGATCAAGGAAGGCGACGTCGTCAAGCGGACCAATCGCATCGCTCAGGTCCCGGTGGGCGAAGCGCTCGTGGGCCGCGTGGTCAACGCGCTGGGGGAGCCGGTGGACGGCAAGGGGCCCGTCGCGGCCAAGGAGTTCCGGCCGATCGAGCGCTATGCGCCCGGTGTGGTGGACCGCCGCTCCGTAAAAGAGCCGCTGCAGACCGGTCTGAAGGCCGTCGATTCGATGATCCCCATCGGGCGCGGTCAGCGGGAGCTCATCATCGGCGACCGCGGGACCGGCAAGACGGCGCTGGCCGTCGACACGATCATCAACCAGAAGGGTCAGGACGTGTTCTGCTTCTACGTGGCCGTCGGGCAGAAGCGCTCGACGGTGGCCCAGGTGGTGAAGGTCCTGGAGGACCACGGCGCCATGGCCTACACGACCATCGTGGTGGCCTCGGCCTCGGAGCCGGCGCCGCTGCAGTACCTGGCCCCCTACGCCGGCGTCACCATGGGAGAGTACTTCCGGGACTCCAAGCGCCACGCCCTGTGCATCTACGACGATCTCAGCAAGCATGCGGCCGCCTATCGCCAGCTCTCGCTGCTGCTGCGGCGGCCGCCCGGGCGCGAGGCGTATCCCGGCGACGTGTTCTACCTCCACTCCCGGCTGCTCGAGCGGGCAGCCAAGCTCAATGACGAGCTGGGCGGCGGCTCGCTCACCGCGCTGCCGATCATCGAGACGCAGCTCGGCGATGTGTCGGCCTACATCCCGACCAACGTGATCTCCATCACCGACGGCCAGATCTACCTGGAGGGCGACCTCTTCTACGCGGGCATCCGACCCGCCGTCAACGTGGGCCTCTCGGTCTCCCGGGTGGGCGGCTCCGCCCAGATCAGGGCCATGCGGCAGGTGGCCGGCAAGCTGCGGCTCGACCTCGCCCAGTATCGCGAGCTGGCGGCCTTCGCCCAGTTCGGCTCCGATCTCGATCGGGCGACCCAGGCCCAGCTGGCCCGTGGTCATCGGATGGTGGAGCTGCTCAAGCAAGGCCAGTATCAGCCGCTCCCCGTCGAGAAGCAGGTGGCCATCATCTTCGCGGGAACCCAGGGGCTGCTCGACGATCTGCCCGCCGAGGCCATCCGAGAGTTCGAGGAGTTCTTGTTTGGCTGGCTGGAGCGCGGGCCGGCGCCCATCCTGGGCGAGATCCGGGCCAAGAAGGAGCTCAGCCCCGCCCTCATGGATCAGCTCACGAAGGCCGTGCAGGACGCCAAGACGGAGTTTGTGGCGGCCAAGGGCATCAAGGCGGCCTAGGCCGGCATGGCGACGCTCCGGGACATCCGGCGGCGGATCCGTTCCGTCCAGTCGACCCAGAAGATCACCCGGGCCATGAAGCTGGTGGCCGCGGCCAAGCTGCGGCGGGCCCAGGAGCGGATCCTGGCCGCCCGACCCTATGCCGGCAAGATGGCCGAGCTGCTCGGCAATCTGGTCTCGGCCGCCGGCCCCGAGGGGGCCGCGCATCCGCTGCTCGCGCAGCGCGAGGGGCCGCGGCGCCAGGTCGTCATCATCACCGCCGACCGGGGCCTGGCCGGGGCCTTCAACTCCAACATCATCCGCCACGCGCTGGCCCTCATCCGGGAATCGAGCCAGGCCGACGTCACCCTGGTCGTGGTCGGACGCAAGGGACGCGACTTCTACCGACGGCGGGCGTGGACGATCAAGCGGACAATGCTCGGCTTCTGGGACCGCCTGGCCTTCAGCCACGCCCAGGAGCTGGCCGATTTCTTCATGACGCAGTTTCTCGAGGGCGAGGTAGACGAGGTGCACCTCGTCTACAACGAGTTCCGTTCCGTGGCCGTGCAGCGCGCCGTCCGCGTGCAGCTCCTGCCCATCGCGCGGTCCGCCGGGGCGGGGAGCGAGAGCGCGGCGGTGGAGTATCTCTACGAGCCCGGCCCGGAAGCGATCCTGGGCGACCTTCTGCCCCGCCATGTGCGCACCCAGGTGTTCCGGGCCCTGATGGAATCGGTGGCCGGCGAGCACGGGGCGCGCATGACCGCAATGGAAGCCGCCACCAAGAACGCCAAAGAGATGATCGACATCCTCACCATCCAGTACAACAAAGCGCGGCAGGAGAAAATCACCAAAGAGCTGCTCGACATCGTGGGCGGCGCCGAGGCGCTGCGTCAAGGAGCGGAAGCATGAATCGGGGCAAGATCGTTCAGGTCATCGGGCCCGTCGTCGATGTGGAGTTCGAGCCCGGGCAGCTTCCCGCCATCTACAACGCCCTCGAGGTCGAGGGCGTAGAGATGAAGGACATCTTCTCCTACTCGCAGCGGCTCGTGCTGGAGGTGGCCCAGCACCTGGGTGAAAGCACGGTGCGGGCGGTGGCGATGGCCTCCACCGACGGGTTGACGCGCGGCCGGGGGGTCCGAGACACCGGCGCGCCGATCATGATCCCCGTCGGCAAGGAAACGCTGGGCCGGATCATCAACATCATCGGCGAGCCGGTCGACAAGGGGCCGGAGATGAAGACCAAGAAGGCCTATCCGATCCACCGACCCGCCCCGGACTTCGAGCAGCAGTCGACCAAAGTGGAGATGTTCGAGACCGGCATCAAGGTCGTCGATCTCCTCGAGCCGTACACGCGGGGCGGCAAGACGGGCCTCTTCGGCGGCGCTGGCGTCGGCAAGACCGTGCTCATCCAGGAGCTGATCAACAACATCGCCAAGCAGCATGGCGGCATCTCGGTGTTCGCCGGGGTGGGGGAGCGCACGCGGGAAGGCAACGACCTCCACCACGAGATGAAGGAGTCGGGCGTCCTGGAAAAGACCGCGCTGATCTTCGGCCAGATGACGGAGCCGCCCGGCGCCCGCCTGCGGGTGGGGCTCACCGGCCTCACCGCGGCCGAGTACTTCCGCGACGAGGAAGGGCAGGACGTGCTGCTCTTCATCGACAACATCTTCCGCTTCACCCAGGCCGGCTCCGAGGTCTCCGCCCTGCTCGGCCGCATGCCCTCGGCCGTCGGCTACCAGCCGACCCTGGCCACCGAGATGGGCGCGCTCCAGGAACGGATCACCTCCACCAAGAAGGGCTCCATCACCTCGGTGCAGGCCATCTATGTGCCGGCTGACGACATCACCGACCCGGCGCCGGCCACGGCCTTCGCCCATCTCGACGCCACAACGGTGCTGAGCCGGGGGCTGACCGAGCTGGGCATCTACCCGGCGGTGGACCCGCTGGCGTCAACGTCCCGGATCCTCGATCCCAACGTCCTCGGCGAGGAGCATTACCAGACCGCCCGCGCCGTGCAGTCGATCCTGCAGCGCTATCGCGATTTGCAGGACATCATCGCCATCCTGGGCATGGAGGAGCTCTCGGACGAGGACAAGCTGATCGTGGGCCGGGCCCGGAAGATCCAACGCTTCCTCTCCCAGCCCTTCTCCGTCGCCGAGGTCTTCACCGGCCAGCCCGGCCGCTACGTGAAGCTCGCCGACACGGTGAAGTCCTTCAAGGAGGTCGTGGAGGGCAAGCACGACGAGCTGCCCGAACAGGCCTTCTACATGGTCGGCGACATCGGGGAGGCCATGGACAAGGCCAAGAAGCTGCGCGAGGCGGCCTGAGTGGCGGACGGGCTCACGCTGGAGATCGCCACCCCGACACGGCTGGTGGTGTCCGACTCGGTGGACGAAGTGGTGGTGCCGGGCCAGGAGGGTTACTTCGGGGTGCTGCCCGGCCACGCGCCCTTTCTGAGCACCCTGGGTATCGGGGAGCTGACGTACCGTAAAGGACGGGAAGAGTTCCACCTGGCGGTGGCGGGCGGGTTCTGCGAGGTCCGCAACGACAAGGTGATCGTTCTGGCCGACACCGCCGAGCGCCCGGAGGACATCGATCGCGATCGGGCCGAGCGCGCCCGGCAGCGGGCCGAGCAGCGCCTGGCCGGCCGGATCCCGGAGGAGATCGACTACACGCGCGCCGCCGCCGCGCTGGCCCGCGCGCTCACTCGCCTGCACGTCGCCGGCCGCCCGCACTAGGGTCCCGGCGCCCGCGCCCCGCTCCCCGCCAGGCGATCCCTCAGCCTGCCCAGGGATCCGGGCACTCGTGCCCAGCCGCGCGGGCAAGCCCCCCGGCGGCGACCGGCCAACGGCGCACGCAATGCAGCCCTGGCGCCGGGCACGCTTCTCGCACTGGGCTCAGGGCATGGCAACGGTGCTGATCGTCGATGACGAGCCCAACGTCGTGGAGCTGGTGCGGGTCACCCTGGAGGACGATCGCGTCCACGTCATCGCCGCGATGTCCGGCACCGAGGCCCTGGAGCTGGTCGCGACAGGCCGGCCGGACCTCATCCTGCTCGATGTCAACCTCCCTGACCTGAGCGGGTTCGAGGTGTGCCGCCGGGTGCGCCGCGAGCCGCACCTGGCCGGGAGTCGCATCGTCATGTTGACGGCGGCGGCGCAGCGCGAGGACGTGCGAGCCGGGCTGGCCGCCGGCGCCGACGAGTATCTGACCAAGCCCTTCTCGCCGGTTCGGTTGCTGTCTCTGGTCGAAGCGCTGGTGCCCGGATTGACGCTGTGGGCGCGGAAGTAGCGGCGACGTCCGGTCACGACCTCACCCTGGCCTACCGGCGCCTCAACGCCGCCTACGCCCAGACGCTGCGCTATGCCGAGGACGTTCGGCAGCTGTATCAGCGGACGCAGCGCGCGATCGGCCAGTCCCTGCTCGGCCTCGCCAACGCGCTGGAGGCCAAGGACGCCTATACGCGCGGCCACTCGGAGCGCGTCGGCGCCTGGAGTCGCGCGCTGGGCGAGGCACTCGGGCTGGGCCCGGCGGACGCTGAAGCGATCGCCCAGGCCGGCCTGCTGCATGACATCGGCAAGATCGGGGTCCCGGAGGCTGTCCTGACGAAGACGGGCTCCCTCACCGAGCCTGAGTGGCAGGCGATGCGGCGCCATCCCGTGGTGGGAGCGCAGATCGTGGCCCCGTTCGACTTTCTCGCCGTCGGTGCCCTCATCATCCGCCATCACCACGAGCGCTGGGACGGCAGCGGCTATCCCGATGGGCTCACCGGTGAAGCCATCCCGCTCGGCGCCCGCATCGTGGCCGTCGCCGATGTGTATGACGCGCTCACGTCGGATCGGCCCTATCGCGCGGCCCTGCCGACCCCGGAGGCCCGCGCGAGGCTCGTCGCCGAAGCGGGGGTAACCCTCGACGCCGTCGTGGTCACGGCCTTTCTCCGGCTCAGCTCCACCGATGTGGGCGCTTGAAGCCGCGTTCCCCAGCGTCCGACGCGACCTGCCGGTCGTCCCGCGGGCCCCGGCCTGGATCCTCGGCGGCGCCGTGGCGGGCGGCGTCGCGCTCACCACGACCGGGCACCTTGCCGTCGCCGACTTCCGCGCCGTCGTCGGCGCGGTGCTGCACGGCGCCTTGCTGACGGCGGCCCTTGGGGCGGCGGCCGGCGCCGCCGGCGGCAGATGGACCGCGACGACGCCAGCCGTGGTCACCATCGTCATGGTCGCCCTCGGGACCGCTGCCTCTCGGTTCGACAGCCGGGGGTCCCTCCTGTACCTCGTGGTGGCGCTCTGGCTCGCCGGACTCGGCGCGCGGGGGCGGCTCGCCCCGCTCGGGGTCCACGCGGTGTCCGGCCGCGCGATGCTCGTGGGCGGGCTTGCCGGCGCGGCGCTGGGTGGCCACGTCCTCCTCTCCGCGGCCTTCACGCTCGGCTACCGGCTGCGCAGCGACGGCCTGGGCCCCTGGCTCCTGGCCCTCGCCTACGACGCCGGCGTGAACGTGCCCGCGGCTGAGCTCTTCGTGCGTGGCGTGGTCTTCGACCGGCTGCAGCGGCAGGTTTCGCTCGCGACGGGCGCCGTCGTGGCGACGATCCTCTATCTGGTGCGGTTCCTCCCGGACCCGCGACTGCCAGCCACGGTAGAGGTGCTGGCCGGCGCGACGCTCTATCTGACGCTGCTGAGCCTCGTGAACTCGTGGCTCTTCTGGTGGTCGGGAAGCCTCTGGCCCGGCCTGGTGAGCGCGCTCGTCTTCTTCGCCGCGTACCGCCTGCTGGGGACGTGATGCCCGAGCGTCCGGACGACGCGACCTGATGCCTGGCTCCTGCGCCCTGCTCGCGCTCACCCTGGTCGGCCTGGGAGCCCTCACGTCGGTGGTGGATCCGGCGGCGGCGTCACTGCTGCGCCATGTCCTGGTGCTGCCGGTTCTGGCCATTGCCCTTCGCTTCGGGCCGGTCGAGGGGAGCCTGGCCGCGGGCATTGCCGTACTGGCCCAGGCGCCGCGCCTGCTGTCTCAGCTCGAGAAGGGCGGGATGACGGTCGCGGCCGCTGACGAGGCGATCACCTATGTCTCTCTGCTGGGCCTGGCGCCACTGGTGGGGGCGCTGGCGGCGGCGGCGCGTCGGCAGCGGGCTCGCTACGACACGCTGCTGGCCGTCCAGCGCCTGGTGGCCGAGGAGCGGTCGCTGCCGGAGATGCTGGACCGGCTCCGGGCGCTGCTCGCCGAGCGCTGCGAGGCTGCCGCGCTCGTGCTCGTCGTGCGCGACGGTGAGGGACTCACCCTGGCCGGCGCCGACCGCCTGGTCCCTGGCTCCGTGGTGGCCCGCGCGCTGGACTCGGGGAACGCCATCTTCGTCTCCGACACGGGCACCGAGCCCCGGCCGCGCCGAGTCCTCGCCGTGCCGCTCCTCTCCCGGGGCGAGGTCATCGGGATCCTGGGCCTCGAGCGGATCGGGGAGCTGGGGGGAAGCGAACGCGCGTCCTTGATCGATCTCGGCACCTACCTCGGCCTGGCTCTGGAGAACGCCAGACTGGCAGCTGCCCATCGACGCTTCAGCGTCGAGCTCGCCGAGAAAGTTGCCGCCGCCACCCGGCGCCTCGCGGATCTCGACCGGGCGAAGTCAACGTTCGTGGCAACGGTGTCGCACGAGCTGCGCACGCCTCTGACCGCGTTGCTCGGCTTCAGCGAGCTTCTGGCCACTCGCCCGCTGCCGCCCACGGAAGTGGCCCGGCTCGCCTCCATCGTGCACCGCGAGACCGAGCGGATGGCCCGCATCGTCGACGATCTCCTCGACCTGGCGCGCATCGAGCGCGGTGCGGCGCTGCGCGTGCGCCCGCTTTCGGTCGCGCTGGCGCCCGCGCTGGCCACGGCGGTGCAGGTGTTCGGACGCGGCGGGGATGATCAGCGCGTGGTGGTGGCGTGCCCCGAGGACCTCGTGGTACGGGCCGATCCCGATGCCCTGGATCGGATCGTGAAGAATCTGGTGTCGAACGCGCTCAAGTACTCGCCGGCCGGCAGCGCGGTGACACTCGTCGCCCACCGGCACGCCGCCGGGGTAGAGATGGCGATCGCCGATGCGGGACCGGGAATCGCGCCCGACGCCCTGGCGCACATCTTCGAGCCGTACTACCGGGCGGCCGGCGCCGCCCGCGCCGCGCCGGGCCTCGGGCTCGGGCTGGCTGTCGTCAAAGCCCTTGTCGAGTCCCAGGATGGGACGATCACGGTGGAGAGCGCGCCGGGGCACGGCACGCGCGTGACGGTGGCGCTTCCCTCGGTGCCCGCCGACACGCCGGAGCTCGTGCCGCTGGTTTCCTGACGCCGCGCCGGGCGCAGAACGGTCCCGCTTCCTTGACTCTCCGCGTCGACGACGCTACCCTTTCCTGGCTATGCCGCGGCGCGAAGAGGTTGCAGAGCGGATGACCGAGGCGGTGCTGAAGCGGCTGACCGCGCGCAAGATCCTCGAGGTGAAGGACGAGGGCGCCGCGCGGGCGGCGGTGCGTCACGTCGTGCTCGACAATCTCGCCGCCGAGGAGCAGCTGGAGGCGGACGCCCGCAAGTTGCTCCTCGAGCACGCCAAGGCCATCAAGGAGTCCGCCGCCGACTATCGGGCCCTCCTCGGCAAGGTGAAGGAGAAACTGGCGCGCGAGCGGGGGTTCATCCTCTGATGCGGATGAGCCGTGAGCGCGTCTTCTCCCTGGCCGACCTCATCGTGAAGGCGCTGGGCACGACGCCGGGCGTAAATGTGAAGGCCCCCGACGATCTGCGGCCGGAGATCGTCCGCGTGCTCAGCGAAGAGACGAAGCTGGAGGAGTCCATCGACGGCGAGGTGCGCAAAATCCTCGGCTCCTACTCGCGTCCGTTGCCCGAGGGCAGTCGCGAGTGGGAGGTGCTCTATCAGAAGACACGCGAGGAGGTCCGCCGGCGGAGGTTCCGGCTGGGATGAAGCTCGTGGTCGCCATCACCGGCGCCACCGGCTCGATCTACGGTATCCGTCTCCTGGAGCTGCTCCGGCGTTACCCCGAGGTGGAAACGCATCTGGTGATCTCCCGCCCGGGCAAGCGCACGATCGTGGAGGAAACCGACTGGAGCGTGGCCGACGTCGAGGCGCTGGCCACCCACCGCCACGACAATAACGACATCGGGGCCAGCATCGCCTCGGGCTCGTTCCGGACCGCCGGGATGGTGATCGCGCCGTGCAGCGTCAAGACGGCGGCCGCGGTCGCCGCCTGTCACTCCGACAATCTGGTGGCCCGGGCCGCCGACGTGACCCTCAAGGAGGGGCGTCCCCTGATCATGCTGGTGCGGGAGACGCCCCTGCATCTGGGGCACCTCAAGGTGCTGCTGACCCTGGCCGAGATGGGCGCGGTGGTGCTGCCGCCGATGCCGGCCTTCTACAATCGGCCCCGCGACCTCGACGACATCGTCAACCACACCGTGGCCCGCGTGCTGGACCGGCTGAATCTGCCGCAGTCACTCGTGGCCGAGTGGCCAGGGACGCATCCCCGGGTGAGCGGCCGCCCCTTCAATGCCTGATCTCTCGGTCGTCATCCCCGTCTACAACGAGGAGGACAACCTCGCCCCCTTGTGGGCGGAGCTGCGCCCCGTGCTGGATGGGCTCGGCCTCGACTCCGAG
Organism: Candidatus Methylomirabilota bacterium; assembly: GCA_036556905.1. GTDB lineage: Bacteria > Methylomirabilota > Methylomirabilia > Rokubacteriales > CSP1-6 > 40CM-4-69-5. The sequence continues at coordinate 20,484 of DATBIM010000108.1, read as the reverse complement.
GTGATCTTCGTCGATGACGGCAGTCTGGATCGCAGCGCCGAGATCATCCGCGGCCTGCGGGAGACCGACCGGCGCGTGCGCCTGGTGCGGCTCAAGGTCAACGCCGGGGAAAGCGCGGCCACCGACGCCGGCTTCCGGGCCGTCCGCGGGCGCCACGTGGTCACGATGGATGCGGATCTGCAAAATGATCCGGCTGACATCCCGCGACTGCTGGCCCAGCTCGACCGCTGGGACGGAGCGACCGGCTGGCGCGTGAACCGGGCGGCCGGCGACGGCCCGCTCAAGCGGGTGGCGTCCCGCGTGGCGAACCGGATCCGCAACCGGGTGAGCGACGAGGCCATCCAGGACAGCGGCTGCACCTTTCGGGCCTTCCGGCGCGAATGCCTGCGCACCCTCGTCCTGTACCGGGGCTTTCACCGCTTCATCCCCACGCTGCTCCGGATGCGGGGGTACCGGATCGTCGAGGTCCCCGTCAACCACCGGCCGCGCCGGTTCGGCCGCTCGAAGTACGGCATCCTGAATCGCGCCGGCGCCGCCTTCGTGGATCTGCTGGCCGTGCGCTGGATGAAGTCCCGGACCCTGCGCTACGAGGTCGCCGAGGACCTCGGCGGCGACCTCATTCGCGACTGAGCTCCGTGCGCGTCCTCCTCGTGGGCGTCGGGCGCTGGGGCGAGAAGCACCTGCGCGTGCTGCGCGCGCTGGGCGCCGAGGTCTGGGTGGCGGAGCGCTCCGCCGAACGCCGGGCCTGGGCCGAGCGCCAGGGGCTCCCGCCCACCCGCATCGTCAGCGACGTTCGCGCGGGCCTCGACGCCGTCGAGGCCGTGGACGTGGTCACCCCGGCCGACAGCCATGCCGCCGTGGCCGGGGCAGCGCTGGCGGCCGGGCGGCACTGCTTCGTGGAGAAGCCGCTGGCGCTGACGGCCGCCGAGGGGCGCCGGCTGGCGGCCTGGGCCCGGGAGGCCGGGCGCGTGTTGCAGGTCGGCCACATCTTCCGCTTCCACCCGGCCACCGCCGTGCTGCGCGACGCCCTGGCGGCTGGACGGATCGGGCGTGTTCGCTTCGCCACCGCCCGGTTCGCCGGCTTCAAGCGCCCGCGCCCCGACGTCGGCGTCACCCACACCGATGCCATTCATTTCTTCGACCTGTTCGCGTACCTCCTGGGACAGGCGCCGACCCGCGTGATGGCGGTCCAGCGCGCGTTTCTGGGTCGGGATCTGGACGACATGTCGGTGACGGTGATCCACTACGGCGGCGTGCCCGCCGTGGTGCAGGCCGACTACTTCACGCCGGGTACCTGGCGCGAGTGCGTCATCGTCGGCGAGGAGGGAAGCCTCGTGGCCGATTACACGGCGTCCACGGTGACGCTGTACCAGGCCGTGCATCGTCGCCGTGACGGTGATTGGCAGGCGGTCGACGCCGGGAAGGAGCACCTGCCGACGGCCAGCGGCGAGCCCCTGCGCAGCGAGCTGGCGGCGTTCCTCGACGCCTGCGCCGGGCGGCCGGGTCTCGCGGTGTCGGCGGCAGAGGCGGTGAGCGCCCTGGAAGTCGTGGAGGCAGCCAGCCTCGCGGCGCGGCTCGACCGCGCCGTGTCGCTGGACGAGGTCCGCCGTTAGGCGAGCCGCGTGGTCGGACCGCTAGGCCTCAGCAGTGGTCGGGTCGATGACGTTCTTGACCTCGGAAATGCGGTTGGCGGGGAAGCCCCCTTGCCGGGCGTGCTCGCGGACGATCTCCTCGTTGGGCGCGATATAGATGCAGTAGAGCTTGTCGGCCGTCACGTAGCTCTGGAGCCACTGGATGCCGGGGCCGAGCTTGCCAAGCACGCCGCACGATTTCTGGGAGATGACTCGCAGCTCGTTGGCGCTGAGCTTGCCGGCGCCGGGGATGTCGCGCTCGATCACGTACTTCGGCATGGGGGCCTCCTCGGGGTGTGTGGCGTGGCCGCACTCTAGACGCCGCCCCGAGGCCACGTCAAGCGGCGCTCTCAGATCGTCAGCGGCAACGTGAAGGTGAAGGTCGAGCCCACCCCCACCTGGCTCGTGACCCGGATCTGCCCGCCGTGGAGCTCGATGAACTTCCGGGAGAGGGCCAGGCCGCGCCGCCGCTTCGTTAGGTCGTGGTCTGCCAACAGATGTATCGCGCAGCGGTGGTCTTGCCGCAGGCCTCGATGAACGGCTTGAAGTCGAAGCCGGAAAAGCGAGCCGAGAGCTGATCCCATAGCTGATCAAAGCCTTCGGCGTCCGTCGGGATCGAACAACCGGAAGCTGGGCCCTCAAACAGGAGCCACATGTCAGGCCGCCAGGGTCCGTCGGAAGTCGTGACCACGGAGACGCAACGAACATCCTCCCACCGGATCGCCTCGCGGTTCCTCCTAGGGTGCTCACACGCCACAAAATCGCCAGTGACTACAACGCGATATTCGCTCGAGACGCTCCTGCTTGGTAGCAGCGGCTCGATGATGTAGAGGAGTATGGCCAGAGCGCAAACGATGGTTGCCCACCATCCGGCACGGTCCCCCGTAAGAATCATCGCGGCACCAATTCCGGTGAAGGCAAGACAGACGGCGAGATAGCCGCGGCCAAGTTGCCGCGGCCGGGTCGCTTTGCCGGCTGCGACCTTTCGCAGCAGTGTATTGACGTTTCGACGCGCGAGCCACGGAGCCAGCCAGCGATCAAACGCCCAGAAGGCGAGCAAGGTAACCAGGCCGCCGACAACGGCGAATAAGAGGGCAGGGACGTTCATGATGACATCAGATCAGGTGTTTGGCGCGTTCGATCAGTGCCATTTCAATCCTCCTACGCGCAATGCGCCAATCGAGGGCAGCGGCGCGGCTGAACGCCGTTGTTTAGCCACCGTCCTTTTTGGAGACGGAAATGCCGGCGAGCAGCAACGTAAGGGCCCTCCTATTTTCGATACTTGATCTGGCGGTTGTCGTGGAGAGATGTATATCAATCCATGTTCCAGACTGAACCCAATGGGCGCGGAGGTGAGAACTCACGAGGTTGCTAAGACTGTGGTCATACATCACCGTGTCCCAGCCGCCAAGTTTCTCAAATGAAACGTTGATGGGCTGAGGCAGTCCCTCCTTCTTCCAGCTTTGTGTGTCCTTGTCCCACAGCTTGGGAACTCCTATGAATAGGCGAGCCGGTTCGAACCAGCCGGACAAGATTAAGCTGGGCTCTTTCTTATCCTCGAAATAGAAATACCTCGGATTGCGAGTGCCTATGGATTTGGCTTTGAGAGACCAGGTCCCCTTTGGCAGGGTCAGCGTGAGTTGGCTAACGGGAACCGACAGTCTGTAACTATCATTGGCCTCTTTAATTTCGATGCTTGCTGTCGGATGGTCTCCCCCTGTTGTTGAGGAGGCACTGACCAGGACCAGCATGGCGATCAGCAGCAATTTGCAGATGAACTGCATATTCTCCCCCTTGTGGCTGACACCCGCGTTCACCGGCACCGAGCGTAGCGAGGGAATCGCCGCGAACCGGCGATGTCCGGTGGCGCGCATTGTTGGACGTCAGGAGCGTCAGAGAAAAAGCGTAGGACAATCATCTCCGTGCTGATCTAGCTATCGCTTGGATGCGGCATCACGTTCGTACTGCAGGCGAGCCTCTTGGTCCAGAGCGCTCGCGACGGAGACCGCGTCAAGCGTGCTGCCCTTGAACGCGTGAGCGAAAAACGCCCCACGAACGAACCGCGATACCGACAGTTTTTGGCTCCCCTGCGAAAACCATAGATTCGCGTCCCGGAACTGGACGAAGCTAACGAGCAAGACAAAGGTCGGATGCAATGACGGATAGGCCTGCTCGATTTGCTTGATCTTCAGAATGAATTCCTCTTGGCTAATGTCCTCGGTAAGCCCTTTCGACCGCGGGGCGTAATCGTGAACGGCAAACTGCGACGACAAGGCTGCACGGTATCTGACAGGATCGGCGCGATAGAGAAGCGCGGCTCGGAGGGCTTGGATTTCAAGTCGGCTGCTCGAGCTCGCCGTCGTTAGCCGAGCCAGTTCAGCGGGCAGAAGCGTCCGGCCGACAAGGTCCGCGTACCCGTTTAGCTCGACGACCAGGGCAGGAGCATGGGGCCGGTCTGCGGAATAGCCGACGTGAGGGCCGACCGCGAAGAGTACGCCCACCAAGGCAAGACCAACAACACCGTGGAAGGTCTGGACGCTGCCCGTTTGTCTCGTACGTTCCTCTCGGCACATCACTACATCTATCCTCAACAATCTATCTGATAGCGATCTGATAACGATGTTCTGCATATCACGGGCTCGGGCCTTCAGTTCTCCCGACGATCACTGATTTTCCGCGAGGTTGCCGAAACAGGCGCCGTCAGCGCACAGTCAGCACAAACCTCTCCGTCCGACGGAGAAGCTCGGGAGGGTGCCTCGGTAAGTCGCTGATCTTTTGTGGTGCCGAAGGGGGGACTCGAACCCCCACACCCTTGCGGGCACATGACCCTGAATCATGCGCGTCTGCCAATTCCGCCACTTCGGCAGCGAGGCGGCGTTCATAATACCCTTCACTCATGGCCAGTCAAGGGGCCGGCGACCGCACGATCGCGACCAACCGCCGCGCCCGGCACGAGTACGAGATTCTGGAGACGGTCGAAGCCGGCCTGGTTCTCCGGGGCACCGAGGTCAAGTCGCTGCGGGCCGGCCAGGTGACCTTCAAAGACTCCTACGCAACCATGCGCAACGGGGAAGCCTGGCTGCTCGGCTGCCACATCGCCCCCTACAGCCATGGCACGGACGCCAACCACGATCCCGAGCGGGACCGTAAGCTCCTGCTCCGCCGGCGGGAGATCGCCCGGCTTACCGGCCGGACGGCCGAGCGCGGGTTGACCCTCGTCCCCCTGCGCCTGTACTTCAAGAAGGGGCGGGCCAAGCTCGAGCTCGGCCTGGCCCGGGGCAAGAAGCTCCACGACAAGCGGTCGGCGCTCCGGGAGCGCGAGGTCCGGCGCGAGATGGATCGGGCCGCGCGGGCAGGACGGCGCGGCCAGTGGTAGACTTAACCGCAAAGGGGGCGACAGGTTTCGACGGGAATCAGTGAGGTCCAGGCTGCGTCTCGAGGTTTCTCTCCCCTCGTTAAAAAGAGAGAACGGTATAGCTGCCGACACTCAGCTAGCCCTGGCGGCCTAACAACCGCTGGCGTCGGCCAGATCGAGTCATCGGGGTCTGGGAACCGGCGTCATATTCCGGTGACTGGCTCTGAACCTTGCCTCAGGGGAAGGGCGAGACAAATGAGGCTGGTCCCGCGGTCCTCCTGCCGGATGGAGGGCTGAGGGGCGAGAGCGTAGCAAGATAAACCGGCTATCGACGTAGACGCCTGCGGCTGAGGGTTTCCGGACGTGGGTTCGATTCCCACCGCCTCCACCACCATTACCGCCCGGGCTGTGGCCGGCCCGGTTGGGGGAGTTTCTGCCGCTTCCTCTCCCTTTGCTGACGCCCGAAGCGGAGCGGCGTCAGGGGTCGGACGGGCCGGCCACCCAAGCACCTGCGGCAGGGAAGAAGACGGCCGCTGAGCTCACGACTTGTTCCGCTCGCGGGCCTGGTCGTGCGTGACGGATCCCCGCTCGGCGGCCAGGACGTCAGTCTTCGCCGCCATGATGAAGTCGTTCCGGTGGAGTCCGCGGATCTTGTGAGTCCACCAGGTCACCGTGACGCGCCCCCACTCGGTGAGGAGGGCGGGATGGTGGCCTTCTTCCTCAGCAAGGGCGCCAACTCGGGTCGTGAAAGCCAGCGCGTCGGCAAAGCTCGGAAACTGGAAAACCCGCTCAAGCCGGGCGATTCCGTCGCGCTCCAGCAAACTCCAGTCAGGGATCGCGCGCTGGAGCTCGGCGATCTCGGCCGCGGTCACCCGAGGCGAGTCCCGGCGGCAGGCGACGCAGCGTTCAGCGGACAGCGTGCTCATTCGCGTCTCACCTCCCGGACGTCAGAGGTGGAGGGAGGCTAGTCCCATCGCTGAGGGCCGTCACGGCGCGCCGCGTCAGCCGAATTGACCTGACGAGAAACCCTTCGGCATCGCGTTCGACCTGACCCGCACGGGGCACTATACGAGCAGGAGCCAGACCAGCAGCGGCAGGGCGACGAGCGCGGTGTAGGCGACGCTCAGACCGAGCGCGACCCCGAGCCGCTCGCGCCGCTTCCAGCGGGCTGCGGCCCAGACCAGACTGGCCGGGACGGACACCAGATGTCCCACCGCCAGCAGTCCCAGGCAGACCCAAATGAGCCCCCACGCTTCCGGCGCTCCCGCGGTCGGAACTCCCGGGCCGTGGCGAAAGGCTTCGCGGTTGAGCAGGAGAAGGAGCGCGCTCGCCGCGATCGAGCCAGGGCCGGCCGCGATCGCACTCCAGGCGAGGATGCGGGGGAGCCACCGGCGTGGAGGTTCCATCAGCTACCGTCGATTCTAGTCGGCGCGGCGGCAGGGACGACCATCTCGCGCGCCGCCTCCATCACCCCTCCAACCGTGTTGTTATACTCGGATACGCCTCGCCTGTATCTCGGTCAGAGCCCGCCCGCTACACGCCTCGGGTCGCTGGTGGAACCGGGGGTGAAGCTTGGGGCATCGTATGCAGACGAAGGGTGGACGCAGAATGTCCCAGACGCCGATGGCAGGGCAGTCGCAGGGCCCGGACCTGTCCGGGCTCAAGATCAGCGAGCATGCGCGCCGTGATCCCACGCACCGCGGCCGATACTGGCTGGTCGCGGGGCTGACGGTGGTGCTCCTGCTCTCGGTCGGGCTGGTGGTCTGGCTTCGCAACCCGATCGCCACGGTGGACGTGGCGACGGTGCGCGCCGACAAGGGGGGCCGGCCGGCCCTGCTGAACGCCAGCGGGTACGTCACGCCGCGCCGGCGGGCCACCGTGGCCGCCAAGATCACGGCGCGGGTCAACGAGATCTACGCCGAGGAGGGCATGCAGGTCGAGCCGGGGCAAGTCCTGGCCAGGCTCGACGACTCGGACGCCCGGGCCCGGCTGGCCTCGGCCAGGGCCGACCGTGAGGCGACGGCGGCCACGCTCGTCGATCTGCGCGTCAACCTCGACAACGCCGAGCGCGAGCTCGCGCGCCAGGAAGAGCTGTACAGGCGGGGCCTGGTCGCCGAGCAGACCCGGGATCAGGCGCGCACGACGGCGGAGAGCCTCAAGGCCCGGCTGGCGCTGGCCCGCGAGCAGGTGGCCGCCGCCGAGGCGCGCGTGCTGGTCGCCCGGCAAGATCTGGACAACTGCATCGTGCGGGCGCCGTTCGCCGGCATCGTGGTGTCGAAAGACGCCCAGCGAGGCGAGATGGTGTCGCCCATCTCGGCGGGCGGGGGCTTCACGCGGACGGGGATCGCCACCATCGTGGACATGAGCTCGCTGGAGATCGAGGTCGATGTGAACGAGTCGTACATCGCCCGGGTCCGTGCCGGGCAGCCGGTCACGGCCGTGCTCGACGCGTACCCCGACTGGCAGGTGCCCGCCAAGGTGCGCACCGTGATCCCGACCGCCGACCGGCAAAAGGCGACGGTCAAGGTGAGGGTGACGTTCGATCGGCTCGACTCGCGCATCCTGCCCGACATGGGCGTGAAGGTGACGTTCCTCGGCGACGAGCCGAGCGCGCCGGCCGCCGGGAGCGGACGGGTTCTGATCCCCCGCGCGGCCCTGCGCGAGGAGGGCGGGACCGCGGCGGTGTTCGTCTACCGCGACGGGCGTGTGGAACGCCGTGCCGTCGGGCTGGGCCAGGTCCGGGGCAGCGAGCACGAGGTGATCGCGGGCCTGGCCGACGGAGAACAGGTGGTGACGAGCGGCGTCAACGAGCTGCGCGACGGCCAGCCGGCGCGCGTGAAGCGGTGAAGTGCACGCCGGAGGCCGTCGCGGGGCTGGGGCCCCGCCGGCCGAGGCGCGGCTATGGACGGGGGAGGGAATGGTCAGGATCGATGGTCGGGGTGAGGGGCCGAGCCTGATCCGGGCCCGCGGGCTGGGCAAGGCCTATCGGCGGGGCGGCGAAGAGATCCACGTGCTGCAGGGGCTGAACCTGGACGTGGACGCGGGTGATTTCGTCGCCTTCATGGGTCCCAGCGGATCGGGCAAGACCACGCTGCTGAATCTCCTGGGCGGGCTGGACCTGCCGTCCGCGGGGAGCATCACGGTGGCGGGGGACGAGATCACCCGGATGTCGGCGCGCAAGCTGACGGCGTGGCGCGCGCGCCACGTGGGGTTCGTCTTCCAGATGTACAACCTGATCCCCGTGCTCACGGCCTTCCAGAACGTCGAGCTGCCGCTGTTGCTGACCCGGCTCTCCGGAGCGGAGCGCCGTCGGCACGTCGAAACGGCGCTGGGTGTCGTGGGCCTGGGTGACCGCATGCATCACTACCCGCGGCAGCTCTCTGGCGGACAGGAGCAGCGGGTCGGCATCGCCCGGGCCATCGTGGCCGACCCCACCTTCTTGCTCTGCGACGAGCCGACGGGAGATCTCGACCGGAAGAGCGCCGATGAGATCCTGGATCTGATCGACCGGCTGGTGCGGGAGTACGGCAAGACCGTGCTCATGGTGACGCACGACCCGCTGGCCGCGGAGCGCGCGCGCGTCGTCCTTCATCTGGAGAAGGGCGTGCTCGTGGACACCGTGACGGCGGGACGGGCGCGATGAAGTACCGCCACCTCATCCTGACCAATCTCACCCGGAAGAAGACTCGCACCGCCCTGACGGTGGGCTCCTTCGCAGTGGCCCTCTTTCTCTTCGGCATTCTGGCCGTGGTCGATGGCGCCTTCCAGCAGGGCGTGGACGTGGCCGGGGTCGATCGGCTGGTGGTCTTGAACCGCGTGTCGATCATCCAGCCGCTGCCGCTGGCCTATCGCGACCGGCTGGCGCGGATTCCCGGCGTGACGCAGGTGACCTTCGCCAACTGGTTCGGGGGCGTCTACCAGGACGAGCGCAACTTCTTCCCCCAGTTCGCCATCGATCACCCCACGTATCGGCAGATGTTCCCGGAGTTCGTCGTGCCGGATGCCCAGTGGCAGGCGTTCGTCGCCGACCGAGAGGGCGCTGTCGTCGGCGAGGCGCTGGCCGAGCGGTTCAAGTGGAAGATCGGAGATCGGGTGCCGATCAGGGGCACGATCTTTCCCGGCGCCTGGGAGTTCAACATCCGCGGCATCTACCGGGGTCGCCGCGTGCAAGATGACACGACGCAGTTCTGGTTCCGCTGGGACTACCTCGACGAGCGCAAGACGTTCGGCAAGGGCTGGGTGGGCTGGTACACGGTCCGCATCGCCAACCCCGACGAGGCCGTGCGCCTGGTCAAGGTGATCGACGAGCAGTTCGCGAACTCGCCGGCCGAGACCAAGACCGACACCGAGAAGGCCTTCGCAGCCTCCTTCGTCAAGCAGATGGGCAATATCCAGCTCCTGATCATGAGCGTGGGCAGCGTGGTCTTCTTCACGCTGCTGCTGGTCACCGGCAACACTATGGCCATCGCCGTGCGCGAGCGCACGCGGGAGCTGGCGGTCCTCAAGGCCGTAGGCTTCTCGGACGGCTTCGTGCTGACGCTGGTGATCGCGGAGACGCTGGTCGTCGCCGCGGTCGGAGGGGCCCTGGGGCTCGGCCTGGCCAAGCTGTTCACGCTGCGCGGGGATCCCACCGGGGGCCTGCTGCCCTTCTTCTACCTCTCGGCCGAAGCCACCGGCCTGGGGCTGGGGCTGGCGCTGGCGGTGGGATTGCTGGCCGGCATCCTCCCGGCCCTGTCGGCCAGCCGGCTCCGCGTCGTGAACGCGCTCAGACGGATCTGACGTGGCCATTCCCCTCATCTACAACGTGCGCAGCCTGAGGGCGCGCTGGAACTCCACCGTGGTGGCCGTGCTGGGCATCGCGGGGACGGTGGGGGTCTTCGTGGCCATGCTGTCCCTGGCGCGCGGCTTCGAGGCCACCCTGGTGGCGTCCGGCTCCGCCCAGAACGCCATCGTCCGGCGGGCCGGCGCCACCTCGGAGATGGATAGCAGCGTGATGCTCGAGCAGGTGCGCGTCATCGAAGACGCGCCCGGCGTGGCGCGGGGGAGCGCCGGCGCCCTGGTGAGCCCCGAAGTGGTCGTGATCGCCTCGTTCCCGCTCAAGGGACGCGGCACCGAGGGCAACGCGCAGGTGCGGGGCGTCTCGGCCAAGGCCCTGGCCGTCCGGCCCACGGTGAAGATCGTGGCCGGCCGCGCCTTTCAGCCCGGGCTGACGGAGCTGCTGGTCGGGCGCAACGTGGCGGCGAGCTACGTGGGCCTGGAGCTGGGCAAGACCGTCCGGTTCGGCGGCGGCACCTGGACGGTGGTGGGCGTGTTCGACAGCGGCGGGACGGCGTACGACTCCGAGCTGTGGTGCGACTTCAGCGTGCTCCGACAGGTCTACCAGCGGCCGCCCAACATGTTCCAATCAGCCACGGCGCGCCTGGCCTCTCCCGAGGCGCTCCCGGCCTTCCGGGATGCGCTGACCGCGGATCCCCGCGTCACCGTCCAGATCGATCGCGAGATCGACTATTACGCCAAGCAATCACGCCAGCTGACGACGCTGATCACGGTCCTGGGCTCGATCGTCGCGGTGGTCATGGGCATCGGCGCGGTCTTCGGCGCCCTCAACACGATGTACTCCGCGGTGACCGAGCGCGCGCGGGAGATCGCCACCCTGCGGGCGCTGGGCTTCGGGAGCGGCAGCATCGTGGCGTCCTTTATCCTGGAATCCCTGGCCATTGCCCTCGTCGGCGGGGTGCTGGGAGGCCTGGCCGTCTTGCCGCTGAACGGGCTGACCACCGGGACGATCAACTGGCAGACGTTCTCCCACCTGGCCTTCGCCTTCCAGGTCACGCCGGCGCTGCTGGCCTGGGGCCTGGCGTTCGCGCTGCTGATGGGGCTGGTGGGCGGCGTGCCGCCCGCCATCCGTGCCGCGCGGGCGCCCATCGCGGCAGCGCTCCGGGAGCTCTGACGCGCGCGGTCGCCCTGGTGTGACCCCCGCGCTTGACAAGGCGCGATCGCGGGATAGACACTGCCGCACGCCGTTTCGGCGGAGAGGAGACGCGACAATGCCGGCCCCCACATCTGCGACGCGAGACGAGGTCCGTCCGGTGGTACCGAAGCTCATCGAGCTCAGCGAGAAGGTGCTCTACGGCGACGTCTGGGAGCGGCCCGGGCTATCCAAGCGGGATCGCAGCCTCATCACGGTGGCGGCGCTCACGGCCATGTACCGGGGCGATCAGCTCCGCGGCCACATCGAGCGCGCGCTGGGCAACGGGGTGACCCGGGAAGAGATCAGCGAGGTCATCACCCACATGGCGTTCTACTCGGGCTGGCCCACCGCGATGACGGCGGCGCGTATCGCCAAGGGCGTGTTCGAGCAGCAGGCGGGGAGGACGGCATGAAGGTCGGATTCATCGGACTGGGAACCATGGGCGAGGGCCTGGCCGGCAACTTGAAAAAGAAGGGCGGCTACGATCTGGTCGTCCACGACATCCGCAAGGAAGCGGCCGCGCCCCATCTGGCCGCGGGCGCCGTGTGGGCGGACACGCCCCGCAAAGTCGCCGAGGCCACCGAGGTGGTCTTCACGTCGCTGCCCGGCCCGGCCGAGGTGGAGTCGGTGGCCCTCGCTGACGACGGACTGCTGGCGGGAATGAGCGCGGGCAAGGCCTACTTCGACCTCAGCACCAACGCGCCGGCGCTCGTGCGACGCCTGCACGCAGTGTTCGCCGGGCGGGGCGTCCACCTGCTGGACGCGCCGGTGAGCGGGGGCCCGCGGGGGGCCCGCTCGGGCAAGCTGGCCATCTGGGTCGGCGGCGACGAGGCCGTCTTTCGTCGCTACAAGCCCGTCCTGGATTCCATGGGGGATCAGGTCATCCGCGTGGGGCCCATCGGCGCCGGCTCCGTCGCCAAGCTCGTCCACAACTGCGCCGGCTACGCGGTCCAGACCGTGCTGGCCGAGGTGTTCACGCTGGGCGTGAAGGCCGGCGTGGAACCGCTGGCGCTCTGGCAGGCGGTGCGCCAGGGAGCTAACGGGCGTCAGCGGCTGTACGACCGGCTGTCCGACCAGTTCTTCCGGGGCAAGTACGAGCCGCCCAGCTTCGCGCTGCGCCTGGCCCACAAGGACGTGAGCCTGGCCACCGCGCTGGGCCGGGAGCATAAGGTCCCCATGCGTCTGGCGAACCTGACCCTCGACGAGCTGACAGAGGCCTTGAATCGCGGCTGGGGTGAGCGTGATTCGCGCGTGGCCATGCTGCTTCAAGAAGAGCGGGCTGGCGTCCAGGTCCGGGTGGACGAGGCCCGGCTTCGCCAGGCGCTGGAGCAGGACCCGCCCCTGGTCTGATCGATCCGCTAGTCTGACCGATCGCGCCGCGCGGGTCAGGCGCCATGCTCAGGAGCTGGGCCGGCGATCCCGGCTGCTTCAGCGACGCGGCCATGACCGAGTACCTGGGCGCCTTCCGTGACCCTCAGGTCGTCCACGCGACCTGCGAAGACTACCGGGCGGGCGCGACGATCGACTTCGCCCTCGACGAGATGGATCTCAAGCACGGGCGCCGGATCGAGTGCCCGCTGCTCGCGCTCTGGGGCGAGCGAGGCCGACCCCACAAGCGGCGGCAGGTGCTGGAGACCTGGAAGCGCTGGGCCACCGACGTCGGGGGCGACGGGCTGGACTGCGGCCACTTCCTGCCGGAGGAAGCGCCGACCGAAACGGCCCGGGCGCTGGGCGCGTTTTTGCGGTCCTGATCGGCCGGCGGCGGCCACATTTAAGGGGCGGACCGGTTCCGGGGCCGCTGCTAGAATGGGCGGCACCCATGCGCCTGGGAATCGGTGTCGTCATGGTTGCCCTCGTGCTCTTCGGGGCGGTGGACGGTGCTGCCGATCTGCCGACCGTGATGCACGAGGGCCGCCCGTACGTCGAGCTCGACCGGGTGGCGGCGAGCATGCGGACGCGGCTCGACGCCACGCCGAGCAGCATCCGCGCTTACCTCAGGGTTCCTGGCCACGTCGTCGCGTTCACGCGTAACCTGGCCCAGGTGATCGTCGATGGCCAGGCCGTGGTCCTGGACGCGCCGGTGCGGGTGAAGGCGGGGACCTGGCTGGTTCCCGAGACGTTCGTCTCCCGCGTTCTGCCTCGGGTGGCCCAGGCCGGGCCGCCGGCGGCGTTGCCCAAGACGGCGGTGCAGACGGCGGCAGGGGCGCTGGAGGAGCTACGCTTCCGCTCCTACCCATCCTTCACCCGGGTCGTCCTCGAAACCTCGCAGCCCGTCACCTATCGGTTGGAGCAGAGCGGCGCGCGCGAGGCCCGGGTCCGCGTCGTCGGCCTCCGGGGCGAGCCGCGCATCGAGGAGATCCGAGACGGCCTGGTCGCCGAAGTGCGCGCCGAGCGCGCGGGCCGCGACCTCCTGCTGCGAATCGCCTTCGAGAGCCAGCCCGGCGAGGTCAAAGCCCTGGCGCTGCTCGACCCCTACCGCCTGGTCCTCGATTTCCTCCGCCCCCCCGACGAGACCAGTCGGGAGCGCGTCCAGGCGGCCCCTCTGCGGACCATCGTGCTCGACGCCGGCCACGGCGGACAGGACTTGGGCGCGGTGGGCCCCAGCGGGCTGACCGAGAAGGACCTGGTGCTCGACATCACCCGACGGGTGGCCAAGCTGGTCGAGGAGCAGCTCAAGATCAAAGTGCTGCTGACCCGTGACGACGACAACTTCGTGACGCTGCGTGATCGCACCACGATGGCCAACCGCGCTCGCGCCGACCTCTTCGTGTCGATCCACGCCAACGCCCACCGGCACGCCGTCTCGGGGGTGGAGACCTACTTTCTCTCGTCGGAGGCGACCGACAACGCGGCCCGCCAGGTGGCCGCGCTGGAGAACAGCGTGATCGAGCTGGAGGCGCCGGCGCCCCGGGCCCGTCCGGACTTCGTGAAGGCCATCCTGTGGGATTTGGCCCAGTCCGAGTTCCAGGTGGAGTCCTCACGTCTGGCCGAGATCGTCCAGGATTCGATGACCCAGACCCTGCGCATCCCGAATCGCGGCGTCAAGCAGGCCGGCTTCTACGTGCTGGGCGGCGCGGCCATGCCCGCCGTGCTCGTCGAGGTCGGATTCGTCACCCACCCCCAGGAGGAGCGCCGCCTCCGCGACCACCGCTATCGCGATGAGATCGCGCGCGCCATCTTCGCCGGGCTCGTCGAGTACAAGCGGCACTGGGACCAGCGACTGCGCGCCCTCGTCGAGCGCGGTCGCTGACGGCATGCCGCGAATCGACGGCCGCGCGCCCGACCAGCTCCGTTCTATCCGGCTTACCCGCGACTTTCTCGTCCACCCCGAGGGCTCGGCCCTGGTGGAGTTCGGCACCACCAAGGTCATCTGCACGGCATCGGTGGAGGACAAGGTGCCCCCATTCCTCAAGGGCCAGGGGCTGGGCTGGGTGACGGCGGAGTACGCGATGCTCCCGCGCTCGACCAATACGCGCACCCCACGGGAGAATCGGGGGCCCAGCGGACGGTCCCAGGAGATCCAGCGGCTGGTGGGGCGAGCGCTCAGGGCTGTCATCGACCGCGGCAAGATGGGCGAGCGGACCATCTGGGTGGACTGCGACGTCATCCAGGCCGACGGGGGAACCCGGACCGCCGCCATCACCGGCAGCTTCGTGGCCGTCGTCGATGCGCTGGGCCGCATCCCCGGCGTGGATCCGGCCTCGGCCGTCCGCGACTGCGTGGCCGCCGTCAGCGTGGGTGTCGTCGAGGGCCAGGCCGTGCTCGATCTCAACTATGCCGAAGACTCGATGGCCGATGTCGACATGAACGTGGTGATGACGGGCGCGGGCGAGTTCGTAGAGGTGCAGGGCACGGCCGAGCGTCTGACCTTCAGCCAGACCCGGCTCGACGACATGCTGAAGCTGGCGGCCTCCGGTATCGGGCACCTGGTCCGGCTCCAGCGGCGCGCGCTCGAGGCGCGCCACGAGCGCGCGTTCGCCCTCTAGCCGGGTTCTCATCCTGGCCACCCTCAACCCCGCCAAGGGGCGCGAGCTGGCCGCGCTCCTCGCCGACCTGCCGTTCGACGTGCGCATGCTCGGCGAGGTCCCGGGGGCGAGTCTCCCCGAAGAGACCGGCGACTCCTACGCGGCCAACGCGCTCCTCAAGGCCCGCGCGGCGGCGCGCCAGACCGGGTGCCTCGCCCTGGGCGACGACTCCGGGCTCGAGGTGGACGCCTTGGGCGGCTCGCCGGGGCTGCATTCGGCGCGCTTCGGCGGGCCGGGCCTGGACGACGCCGGCCGCTGCGCGCGGCTCCTGGCCGCGCTCGAGGGCGTGGACGAGCCCCGACGCGGCGCGCGCTTCCGGTGTGTGATCGCCCTCGTGGACCCCGGAGCCAGCGAGCACCTCGTGGAAGGCGTGGCCGAGGGCGTGATCCTCACCGCCCCTCGCGGCCGCGGCGGCTTCGGCTACGATCCGCTCTTCTATTACCCGCCGCTGGGTCGGACCTTCGCCGAGCTGGCCGACGAGGAGAAGGCGCGGGTGAGCCATCGAGGGCGAGCGGTGCAGGCCGTCAGGCGCCTGTTGCGCGAATTCAGGGGTTCGCAGGCTTGATGTACACACTTCCGGTGTGTACCGTGAGCTCAGGGTCAAGGGAGGTGGCAATCACCTCCAAGTCTGACGGCGGGCGCACGTATCCGACAGAGGTCCTCGTGCAGGCTCCGGCGGGCGGCCTGCGCGCGGACTCGATCATTCTTCTGAACCACATCCGTTCCTGAGCCTTGGGTTGGTTAAGCTATAGCCGGGCGAGCAGCCGGCGCCGGCTAGATGGTAGGATTTCGAGTCATCGGGGTGTGGCGCAGCCCGGTAGCGCACCTGCTTTGGGAGCAGGGGGCCGGAGGTTCAAATCCTCTCACCCCGACCATAGTTAGCTCCAGCCCTGCCGCGCCGCCGTTGTGCGGGTTCAGAGTCAGGGTTGCTTGAAGTCCCCTGACCTATGACCTACCCTCACCGCGTCCCATCCCCGAGCCGGTGAGGCGCATATGAAGTCTGGAAGAGCCGCTCTCCTCATCCTCCTCTGGGTTGGCTTGCTCTTGGTGCCGCTCGCTGTTGAGGCGCAGCCGGCGGAGAAGGTTCGGCGGATCGGCCTTTTGGGTCCGGGGACGGCGAGCCAGACTCTCAGGTTCCAGCGAGAGCCATTCGAACGGGGCCTCCGCGAGCTTGGCTGGACGCCGGGCGTCAACATCACCCTCGAGTATCGCTACGGTGGTGATCCGGCTCGACTGAGCAAGCTCGCGGTTGAATTGGTGGGCCTGGGCGTGGACGTCATCGTCGCCCGCGGCCCCTACGCCGTCCGGGCGGCCCAGCAGGCGAGCAGCACCATTCCCATCGTAATGGCGTCCACCGATGACCCGGTGGAGGACGGCTTCGTTAAGAGCCTAGCTCGGCCAGGTGGGAACACAACGGGAATCGCCAACCGGTCCTGGGAGTTAGACGCCAAGCGCCTCGCCCTGCTCAAGGAGGCGCTGCCCGGGGTCACGCGAGTTGGGGTCCTCGCCAATCCGCGGAAGCACCGCTACCGGGAGAACGCCGCGAAGCTCTTTGCTAGTGCCCGCTTGCTGGACCTCCAGGCTCAGGAGTTCGAGGTCACGCGGGCAGAAGACATTGCGAGGGCGCTCTCCGCCGTTGATAAGGCACGAGTCGGCGCGCTCTTGGTCCTGACTGACATAACTGTCCTCGAACCCAATCGGACTCAGATCGTGGCCTTGGCTGACCGGCACCGACTTCCGGCAATGTACCCATGGCGATTCTACGCGGAGATCGGCGGCCTCATGTCCTACGCGGCAAGCCTCCTCGACCTCCATCATCGCTCGGCTACGTTCGTGGACCGGATTCTGAGAGGCACTAAGCCCGCCGACCTTCCTGTCGAGCAGCCGACCAAGTTCGAGCTGGTCATCAACCTCAAAACCGCTAAGGCCCTAGGCCTCACCATCCCGGCGTCGCTGCTACTGCGGGCGGATCAGGTGATCGAGTAGCGTGGCACGTGCTGATTCCGTGCCCCTCTCTATGACCATCGCTCACGAAGGCCGGTCTAGCGTCTCACCGGCCCGGCATAGAACGGGCGCGTCGCCTGCGGAATGGGGTTCAACACGACCGTACGATCCCTTCATCTGAGGCCGCACGGACCACTGCTGTCGAAGTGGAAGCCTTCATCCGGGCCTTGGTACAAGAGATTCTAGGGAAGGGCGGCGAAGAACTAACGCCCATATCCCTTATCGAGGACCAGGAATCGCGGGAACGGCTTCGGCGGGCGTACGAAGCTCTTGAAAATGGCCAAGCCGAAGAGGCGTGCATAGAAGCTGCGGTTGCCTTCTATGGAGGAAGTACGCGGGCCCTCCACGCCATCCTCTCCCCTTCTCACCAGAAGCACCAATACTCGGCCCTCACGGGTCTTGCACGCTTCGGGGCGCAGCCGGATCACACTGCCGGGGCGGTCCACGTCGCGCCACTCCAGGCTCAGGATTTCGCCCCGACGCCATCCGGTCAGGTAGCCGAAGTCGAGCACGTCTTGATAGGCGGCGGAGAGGTGCTTGCGGATCGTCAGGTACTCGCCGTGCTCCATGAACCCCTGACGTGGCTGGCCCTCCGGAAGGCTGGGGAAGTCGGGGCGTCGGCTCAGACGCCCCGACTGGATCGCCAGCGTAAACATGCGCCGCAGTACCCCAAGGTCCCGATTGACGGTTGCGGGGGTCGCGCCACCGGCCAGCCGGCGCTTGGCGTACTCACGCATCGTCACCGTGGTGATCTCGACGGCCCGCATAGCCCCGAAGAAGGTCCGCAGATGGGCGACCCGAGCCCTGGACCATTGGAGCCGTGGTGGTGGGACCCCCTTGAGTGCCCGTTCCTCGATGTAGTCCCTGGCAATCTGGTCGAAGGTCACACGATCTTCGTCGGGACCGCTTGGCCTCCCCTGGCTCAGGTCAGCCAGCCGGCGCTTGAGCAGCCGCGCCGCATCCCTCCGCTCTGCCGACCGGGCGCTCTCTCGGTACTCCCGGCCCCTGTGGTGATACCTAATCCAGTAGACACTTCCGCGCCTGTAGACTCCTCCGAGCCCTCGCATGCCGCGTGTCCGGGTTCTGTGCGGGTCCGCCCCACACATGCGGCACAACGGGGGTCCTAGACTCGCGCCTGGCGCTAGGTAACTGCACCACTGACGCTTTGGGAGCAGGGGGCCGGAGGTTCAAATCCTCTCACCCCGACCATAGTTAGCTCCAGCCCGGCCGCGCTCGGGTGCCCGGTTTGCGCTCCGTAGTCTTCCATGCCGGTCCGACCGCGCAGGACAGTCAATGGCTTTACGTCGGTAGACTACCGCTCAGCGCTCCTGGTGACCGGAGCCGACGCTATGAGGCTAGAGCCGAACCCGCCACCTGGACGTGGCGATCAAGTGAACTTCCTCCTCGGTGACTGGCTTGCGGAGGACGCTCATCATCCGCACGGGGAGCCACCGTGCCTTGGCCTTGTCGCCTCCGGTCGCGTGCAGGATTTCGCTGATCGCCGAATGCTCGTCTGCCAGCAGCGCGAGCAGCAGGAGATCGGGGTCCACGGTACGCCGCCTCTTCACGGTGAGGACGCCTTCCAGCACCGCCTTGAGTTCAGGCGAGAAGGTGGGGTCGCCACCCGTGGCCGATCCGGGTGTCTCGCTCAGGACCCGTTCGACCTCAGCCCGCACCGTCTCAGGACTCACGCCAAGCTGTTGCAAGGAATGGACGGTGAAGTCCCCGCCGACCTGGAGAATGCCCATGAGCAGGTGCTCGGGGCCGACCGCTTCATGCCGCCGGCTCCGCGCCTCCTCGGTGGCAAGGACCACCACTCGCCGAGCCCGCTCGGTGAACCGCTCCAGCATGGTGGCCTCCCCACCGAATGAGTGGGTACGGTCGCTGTGTGGGCGTCCCGCTCGCCCATCGGCATTCTACACCGTGGCCGGAGACATGATCTGACCCTCTTCCTCGCCGACATCGCCCAGGACCCGGCGCGGCTCGCCGAACGTCGAGGGAGGCGCTGCCGGCGGCCACCTTGAACTCTCCCGCCGGACGGCCTACCCTCACCGCGTCTCGTCTCCGAGTCAGGGAGGCGCACATGCACCCGCGGCGGACCGCTCTCGTCAGCCTCCTGGTCCTTGGCGTGCTCCTGCCGCTCGCCGCCGAGGCGCAGCAGGCGGCCCGGGTGCCGCACCTCAGCGTGTTGCGAGCCGGATCGCCCCCCGATCCTTCGATCGAGGTGTTTCGGGCGGCCTTGCGCGACCTCGGCTATGTGGAGGGCCGGGTGGACGTGATCCTGGCGACCCAGACGCCGGCAGCGGACCAGGTGGTCGAATAGTGGACAGGCGAGCAGTCATTGCTGGTGCGCTGGCCCTTCTCGTTGCGCCCCGTGCCGGGCCGGCGCAACAGGCGAGGAAGCTGTATCGGATCGGATACCTGGGCAGCACGTCCAACTCCGGGCACCACGCCCGGCTCGTGGACGCCTTCCGCCGGGGTTTGCGCGACCTGGGCTACGTGGAGGGCGAGCACCTCGTCATCGAGTACCGCTGGGCGGAGGGGAGGTACGAGCGGCTTCCTGAGCTGGCCGCGGAGCTCGTCCGCCTGCCGGTCGACGTTCTCGTCACGCACGGAACACCCGGGAGCCGTGCCGCCAAGCAAGCGACCGCGGCGATCCCCATCGTCATGGCGATCAGCGGGGACGCCGTGGCGACCGGCCTGGTCACCAGCATCGCCCGTCCCGGCGGGAACCTCACGGGGTCCACTTTCTTCTTTCCCGAGCTCATGGCGAAGCGGCTGGAGTTGCTCAAAGAGGCCATCCCACGTGCCGGCCGGATGGCAGCCTTTGGGAACGCCGACAATCAGGCGACCGCGCCTGCGCTCAAGGCGATGGAGCTGATGGCCAGGGCGCTGAGGGTGGACCTCGAGGCGGTGCAGATCCGAGGGCCCGACGAGTTCGCCATTGCGTTCTCGGCGATGGCCCGGAGGCAGGTCGACGGGGCCGTGGTGATCGACGACCCGATGCTGATCGCAACCGCGCGACAGCTCGCGGAGCTTGCCACCAAGAACCGCATCCCGACGATCGGCGACCGGGCCCACGCCGAAGCGGGAGGCCTGCTGGCCTACGGCGTGAACCTCCCGGAATTCTGGCGACACGCCGCCGTCTTCGTCGACAAGATCCTCAAGGGCGCGAGCCCTGGGGGGCTGCCCATCGAGCAGTCCACGAAGTTCGAGCTGCTCATCAACCTCAAGACCGCCCAGGCCCTCGGCCTGACCATCCCGCCATCCTTGCTGCTTCGGGCCGACCAGACGATTGGACCCTAGCCCCACAAAAACTTTGGTCTCCTGGCGCCTTCGTCCTACCCTTGGGGCGGACGACAATGCCGTCGCTGCACAGAGAGTCCTTCCTCACCCGTTTCATCACCCGGTTGATTCATCGCCCGCTCATACGACAGGAGGCGTCGGGATGACGAACGTCCAGGTGGGAGCCGAAGGGGATCTGCTGACCATCAGGGT
>DATBIM010000107.1:0-10544 GCA_036556905.1 Candidatus Methylomirabilota bacterium | reverse complement strand
GATCATCACCGGCAGCGGCGAGCGGATCTTCTGCGCCGGTGCCGACCTCGGCTCGGCCTTCGCGGGCGGCAGCGTGGACGCCTTCATCCGTTTCGGCAATGGCGTGCTCCGCCGCATCGAGCGCTTCCCCAAGCCGGTGATTGCGGCCCTCAACGGTCACGCCCTGGGCGGCGGCTGCGAGATCGCCATGGCCTGCCACTTCCGCCTGCTCAAGGAATCGGCCCGCATGGGCCAGACCGAATCGAACCTGGGCATCATTCCGGGCTTCGGAGGCACCCAGCGCCTGACCCGGCTCATCGGGCGTACGAAGGCTCTGGAGTTCATGATCCTGGGTACGCAGGTGTCGGCGTCGGAGTGCCTGGCCCTGGGGCTGGTGAACCGCCTCACCCGAGAAGGCGAGACCCTGGACGACGCCAGGGCCCTGGCCCGGCAGATCGCCAGGCGCCCGCCCATCGCCACGCGACTCCTCATCGAGGTCGTCGACGACGGCCTGGAGGCCCCCATCGACCAGGCGCTGGAGATCGAGGCCCGGGCCTTCCTCAAGACCCTGCGCACCGAGGACGCGGCGGAGGGCATCCAGGCGTTCTTCGCGAAGCGCGAGCCGGAGTTCAAGGGGCGCTGAGCGTGGACCTGGGGATCCGCGACCGCGTGGCCATCGTGACGGGCGGCGCCCGGAGCCTGGGCCGAGCCGATGTCGAGGCGCTGGCCGCCGAGGGGTGTCGGGTGGCTGTCCTCGACCTCAATGCCGAGGGCGCGGAGGAGGCGGCGAAAGGGGTCACCGCCGCCGGTGGCGTCGCGCGGGGCTACGCCTGCGACGTGCGCGACGCCGCGCGCGTCACCGAGGTGACGGCCGCCGTGGAGCGCGACCTGGGACCGGTCTCGATCTGCGTGAACAACGCGGGCTTCATCTACACCGTGGGCCAGCTCAAGGACACCCGGCTGGAGGATTGGGAGCTCAACCTGGCCATCAACCTCACCGGGACCTTCAATGTCACCAAGGCCGTCTTCCCGGGGATGCGCGAGCGGCGCTGGGGCCGGATCGTGTGCATGGCCTCCATCGCCGGCCTGATGGGCGGGTTCGGGCAGACCGCCTACGCCACCACCAAGATGGGCGTGGTGGGGTTCGCCAAGTCGGTCGCGCTCGAGGGAGCCCGCCACAACGTCACCTGCAATGTCATCGCGCCCGGCATCGTCGGCCCCAACGCCAAGCTCTCGCCGCTGTACGATCGCATGGTGAAGCGGGTGGCCATGCAGCGAGAGGGAGAGCCGGAGGAGGTCGCCCAGGCGATCGCCTTCCTGTGCTCGGAGCCGGCGCGCTACATCACCGGGGCCGTGTTACCGGTCACCGGGGGCATGGATCTGTTCACCTTTTAGAGGAGGCGTCTCATGGCGACCGTGCACGAAGTCTTCGAGCAGATGGCGAGCCGGTTCCGGGCCGACAAGGCCACCGGCACCAACGCCGTGATCCAGTACGACATTTCCGGAGAAGGCGGCGGGACCTGGAACGCCACGATCAAGGACGGGGCCTGCACCGTGAAGTCGGGCGCGGCCGCGAGCCCGAACCTCACGCTCTCCATGGCCGCCCAGGACTGGCTGGACATGGTCTCGGGCAAGCAGACCGGGCAGATGCTGTTCATGTCGGGCAAGCTCAAGCTCAAGGGTGATATGGGGCTGGCCATGAAGCTCGGGTCGATGTTCTCGATGTAGGACGGGAACGGGCCATGACCGAGCAGCGCTGGCAGGAGGAGCTCACCCGCAACGTGCGGCGGATGCAGAACCTCGCCGAGCTGATGGCGCCCCGGCGGGAGCCGCGCCCGGGCCAGACGCCCCGGCAGGAGGTGTACCGCCGGAACAAGTCACGGCTGTTCCGCTACGAGTCGGCCCGCCGGCACCGGACGCCCGTGCTGTTCGTGCCCAATCTGGGGATCAGTCGGCCCTACATCTTCGACTTGCTGCCCGGGGCCAGCTTCATCGAGCACATGACCGAGCAGGGCTTCGACTTCTACCTCCTGGACTGGGGCGTCTTCGGTCCCGAGGACGACCGTCTCACGCTGGAGGAGTGCGTGACCCGGATCCTGCCCCGGATGATCGACAAGACCCTGGAGAGCGCCGAGGTCAGCCAGCTCAGTCTGCTGGGCTACTGCATGGGCGCGCCGCTCTCGGCCTCCTATCTGGGCTGGCAGCCCGAGGCCCCCGTCCGGAACTTCATCAACATGGCGGGCCCGATCGATTTCTCTCGGGTCGGTCTCTTCGGCCTCTGGCTCAACAAGAAGTACTTCGACGTCGACCGCTTCGTGGACACGCTGGGCACGGTGCCCGCCGAGATGGTGAAGGCGGGCTTCAAGCTGCTCAAGCCCACCATGGATCTGTCGATGAATCTCAACCTCTGGTGGAATCTGTGGAATGACAAGTACGTGGAGGGCTTCAACGCGCTGAGCCGGTGGGCCAACGAGTATGTCGCGTTCCCCGGCGAGTTTTTCCGCGAGTGGGTGCGCGACTACTACCAGGACAACCGGCTCTTCCGGGGCGAACTGCGGCTGGCCGGACGCCCCGTCCGCCTGGGCGCCATCCGGTGCCCGGTCTTCGTGGTCGGCGCCAAGGAAGACTACATCGCTCCGCCCGAGTGTGTGCGGGCGCTGATGGACGCCGTGGCCAGCCGGGACAAGGAGTACGTCGAGCTGCCGGGCGGTCACATCTCCCTCATCGCCGGCCGGGGCGCATCGCGGCACTGCTGGCCCAAGGTTTCCGCGTGGCTGGCCTCCCGCTCCGACTGAGGCGCCGCGTCAGACATCTTGGCGCGAAGCGTCATCTGCACTACGATGGAGAGCGGGATGGCTGACACGTCACAGCAGCTCTTCGACCTGTGGAAGAAGCAGTTCGAGGAAGGCGCTCAGGCCTGGACCAGGCTGCTCGGCCAGGCCACACCGCCCCCGGCGCCCCCGGATCCGGCGGCCTTCTGGCGGCCGCTCGTCGATCAGTGGGTCCAGGCCTGGGCGCGGATGTTTGCGCAGACGCCGATGAGCCCGGACGTCGGCGCCCACTGGAAGCAGTTCCTCGACGAGTCGATCGAAGCCTGGTCGCGGGCCCTGGGCCAAGCGATGAACAGCGAGGCCTTTGCCCAGCTCCTCGGCCGGTACCTCGACCAGTGGCTGGCCGCATACGCGCCGGCCCGCAAGACGATGGACCAGTCCCTGGACACGGCGCTACAGACCCTCAACCTCGCCTCCCGCACCCAGCTCAGCGGGCTGGCCCGGCAGGTCGTGGACCTCGACGAGCGGGTCGAGCGCATGGAGGACACCCTGAAGGAGATCATCAAGAAGCTCGATGCCCTCGGGCTCATGCTGGTGCGCCGCGAAGGGGGCGTGATGCCGCCGCGGGAGGGAGGATGATCGGCAAGACGATCGGCGAGCTGCAGCCGGGGGACCACGCCGAGCTGTCGCGGCGGGTCGAGGCCGCCGACATCAGCGAGTTCGTGAGCGCCGTCGGCGATTACAATCCCATTCACAGCGACGCGCAGTTCGCCGCCGGCACGGCATTCCGCGAGCCCATCGCCCCCGGGGTGTTCACGGCCGGGTTGATCTCGGGGGTCATCGGCACCCGGCTCCCCGGCCCGGGCGCGATCTACCTCTCGCAGAGCCTGAAGTTCATCCGGCCCGTGAAGGTCGGCGACACCATCACCGCCCGGGTCGAGGTCCTCGAGGTGATCCCCGCGCGCAACCGCATCCGGCTGGCGACGGTGTGCTCGAACCAGCGGGGCGAAGAGGTGCTCTCGGGGGAAGCCTGGGTGATGCCCTCGCCGACGTCCGTCCGCTACGAGCTGACGCGGTGAGCTACATCAGCAGACCGCCATTGATGGAGAGCTCGGCGCCGGTGATGTAGTCGCCGTCGGGCGACACGATGTAGACGACAGCCCGCCCCACCTCTTCCGCCGTCCCGAAGCGCTTGAGTGGGATCTGCTCGAGCAGCCGGGTGCGCACGCGCTCGGGAATGGCCCCCACCAGCTCGGTCTCGATGAAGCCTGGGGCGACGGCGTTCACGGTCACGCCCTTGCCGGCCAGCTCCTTGGCCAGGGACTTGGTGAAGGCGGCCACGCCGGCCTTGGAGGCGGCGTAGTTGGCCTGGCCGAAGTTGCCGATCTGGCCGATGACCGAGGTGATGTTCACCACCCGGCCATAGTTGCGCTCGAGCATCTGGTCGATGAACACCTTGGTGCAGTTGAAGACGCCGTCGAGATTGATGGCCAGCACCTTGCGCCACGCCGCGTGGTCCATCTTCTGGAAGGTCTTGTCGGACGTGATGCCGGCGTTGTTGACGAGGATGTCCAGGTGGCCGAACTCCTTCAATACCCCCTGGGCCATGCGGAACGTGTCGGGATAGTCGCTCACGTCGGCCCGGGCCAGGAGGGCGCGGCGACCCTGCTTCGTAATGTGCTGGGCGACGTCCACCGCCGCCGCCTCGTTGGAGACGTAATTGACGGCGACGTCGGCGCCCTCCGCGGCGAGGGCCAGGGCGACGGCGCGTCCGATCCCACGGGAGGCTCCGGTCACGAGGGCGGTGCGATTGTTCAGCTTCATCGAGACCTCCACGAGCCTGAAAGGCCCAGAGTGTACACCGGCGTGTCTTGTCGTGATTGACGCGCAGTGTTAGACTCGATGCGACGAGGAAGTCTGATGGCGTACGTGATCAAGCGTTACTCCAATCGCAAGCTCTACGACACCCAGGAGAGCCGCTACGTCACCCTCGAAGAGATCGAGGAAATGATCCGGGCCGGCAAGGAGGTGTCCGTCGTCGATGCCGCCACCGGCGAAGACCTCACCTCGGTGACTCTCACCCAGATCATCCTTGAAAACGAGCGCAACCACCGTAGCGCGCTGCCGGCCGCCTTCCTGCACCAGCTCATCAAGCACGGCGAGGCCTGGCAGGACTTCGTCCAGCGCTCCATGCGCTCGAGCCTGGAAGGCATCGTCTCGAACCAGCGGGAGATGGAGCGGGTCTTTCGGGAGTGGTCCACGCGAGCCGGCTGGACCGCCCCCGCCGGCCGCGGCGAGCCCAAGCGGGAAGGCGAGGCCGAGGCCGACCGCCTGCGCCAGGAGGTGGCCGCCCTCCGCGAGCGCCTGCGCTCGCTGGAGGAGCGGCTGGAGAAACGGCGCACCGAGAAGTAGAGCCGGCGGGACCTAGCCCGCCGAGTAGAGATCCCGCAGCTTGGCCACCGCTCCGGCCAGCGATTCCTGGATGGACCGTCCGGCCTGCTCAGCTTCGGCGTGCAGCCGCTCCGCCGACCGCGCGAGCACCTGCACGCCCTCCTCCGCGCGGCGGGCGGCCTGTTGCGAGTACTGGCTCTCCCGCAGCGTGTCCATGGCGCTTCGGGATAGCTCGGCGTATACCCGCACTCCCTCCCTGGTCGCGCCCGTGCCGAGATCGACCAGCTCGCGAAGGATGCGCTGGTTGGCCTCCGCCCACACCGTCAGCATGTCGATCGTCTTGCCGGCGAGCTGTCCGAACAGCTCCTGAGTCTTCGTCGTGTCCTGCATGCCGCTACCCTCCGGGGTCGTGTCGAGTTGTGCCACCGGGCGGAGGCTAACGCGATGCGTCACGGCCTGTCAAGAGATTTCGCGCGATGCGTTAATCGGCGCCATGCTACGGTTTTTTGGCCGAACACGCATCCGAGGAGGCGAGCCCCATGGCGGACGACACGCTGGCGCGGATGTTCTGGGGCAGGGTTCAGCGCAGCGCCGACCGAACGGCGCAGCAGTTCAAGCGCGACGGGGTCTGGCAGACCCTGACCTGGCGACAGGCGGGCGACATCGTGCAGGAGGTGGCGCTGGGACTGATCGCACTGGGTCGCCAGAAGGGTGAGGCGGTGGCCCTGCTCTCGGCCAGCCGGGTGGAGTGGGTGCAGGCGGACATGGCGATCCTCAGCGCTGGCTGCGTCACCGTGCCCATCTATCCGTCGTACCCGCCGGAGCTCATCGCGTACGTCGTCAACGACTCTCAGTCGCGCATCCTGATCGTCGAGGACCCGGCCCAGCTCGCCAAGGCCCTGGACGCGCGGCCCAAGATGCCGGGCCTCGAGCACATCATCGTGATGACCGGCTACGAGGCCACCCAGCCGCCCGAGATGATCCTCACCTGGCAGTCGCTGCGGCGGCTGGGGCAGGACCGGAGCGCGGCGCTGCAATCCACGCTGGCCGAGCGCCTGGCCACCACGCGTCCCGATGACGTGGCCACCATCGTCTATACCTCGGGCACGACGGGACCGCCCAAGGGCGTGATCCAGACCCACGGCAACCACATGGCGGCGCTCACCGCCGGGGGCCGGGTCCGTCACGTCGAGGAGGGGTGGGTGCATTTGCTCTTCCTGCCCCTGGCCCACTCGTTCGCCCGGCTCGAATCGTTCGTGGGCCCCTTCGAGGGGCTCACCACGGCCTTTGCCGAGAACCTGGACAAGGTGGGCGAAAACCTCCGGGAGACGCGCCCGCACTTCATCTGCTCGGTGCCCCGGGTCTTCGAAAAGGTCTATGCCAGGATCCTCGCCGGCGTGGAAGCCGGCTCGCCGATCAAGAAGCGCATCTTCCACTGGGCCATGAGCGTGGGCCGGGCCGTGAGCCAGTTGCAGCAGGCGGGCAAGCCGATCCCGGGCAGCCTGGCCCTGCGCCACCGACTCGCCCACAAGCTCGTGTTCGCCAAGCTCCACGCAGCCCTGGGTGGACGCCTGGTGTGGGCGGTGAGTGGCGGGGCCCCTCTCTCGCGCGAGATCGCGGAGTTCTTCCACGCGGCCGGGATCCTCGTCCTGGAGGGCTACGGACTCACCGAAACCTGTCCGGTGCTGACCTGCAACCGCGTCGAGCACTTCAAGTTCGGCTCGGTGGGGCCGGCGCTCCCCGGGATCGAGCTGAAGATCGCCGCCGATGGCGAGATCCTGGCGCGGGGACCCAACATCGCCACCCAGGGGTATTTCAAGCAGCCCGAGGCCACCCGCGCAGTCTTCGAGCCCGACGGCTGGTTCCACACGGGGGACATCGGCCACCTCGACACCGACGGCTTCCTCTTCATCACCGACCGCAAGAAAGACCTGATCATCACCGCGGGCGGTATGAACATCGCTCCGCAGAACGTCGAGAATCTCCTCAAGGCCGACCCCTTCGTGAGCCAGGCCATGGTGTATGGCGACCGCCGACCCTATCCAGTGGCCCTCATCACCGTGAACCCCGAGGAGCTGCAGAAGTTCGCCCGGGATCAGGGAATCCTGGCCAGCGATCCCGCCGTGCTCGTCAAGCATCCCCGGGTCGTCGAGCGGGTGGGGCGGATCGTGGAGGAGAAGAACACGCACTTGCAGTCCTACGCCAAGATCAAGAAGTTCTCCATCCTGGCCGACGACTTCAGCCAGGAAGGCGGCGAGCTCACCCCGACGCTGAAGATCAAACGCAAGGTCGTCACCGAGAAATATCGTCAGGCGCTCGACGAGCTCTATCGGTGACCGTATCTGACCCGGGACTGTTGTCGGGCCGATGGACGGCGTAGACTCGCAACCGCCATGACCGACGCTCAGTACCGGCAGCTCATCGCGTTCCTGGGGGAGCGCTTCTCGGAAGTGGATACGCGATTCCAACGGGTCGACACACAGATCTCCGATCTTCGTACCGAAGTGCGCGCCGAAATCCACGCGCTCCGTGACGATGTCGATCTCCGGTTCCGGGAGTTCCGAAGCGAGGTACGCGTGGAGTTTGACGAGGTGAAGGGGATGATCCGGCTTCTCGACCGGCGCGTCGAGCGGCTGGAAGCCGAATGACCGTCCTCGCCGGGAGGGTGGCCGTGGTCAGCGGCGCCAGTCGGGGCCTGGGCCGCGCCATGGCCGTGGCCCTGGCCCAGGCGGGCGCCGACGTGGCCCTGGCGGCCCGCTCCAAGCCCGATCTGGAGGAAACGGCGCGGCAGGTCCAGGCCACCGGGCGACGGGCGCTGGTCATGCCCACCGACGTCACCAGCTACGCCGAGGTCGAGGTCTTGATGACCCGCGCCCGTGAGGAGCTCGGGCGGCTCGACGTCCTCGTCAACAACGCCGGCGTGGCCCGGGTCAAGCCGCTCATCGAGTGGACTCCCGAGGAGTGGCGGGCCCTCGTGGACGTGAATCTGCTGAGCGTGCTCAACGGCTGCCGCGCGGCGGCGCCCCACCTGATCGCCCAGCGGGCGGGCAAGGTGATCAACGTGGCCTCGATGCTCGCCGCCGTCGGCCTGGCCGGCTACTCCGTCTACGCGGCGACCAAGGGCGCGATCATTGCCTTCACGCGCACCCTGGGCGTGGAGTGGGCGCGTCACAACATCCAGGTCAACGCCATCGCCCCCGGCTGGTTCGACACGGAGATGTCAGCGCCGGCCTGGCAGCAGGCGGGGATCGCCGACCGGCTGATCCGCGACATCCCCGCCCGGCGCATCGGCCGCCCCGAGGAGGTCGGCCCGCTCGCCGTTTATCTCGCATCGGCGGCCTCCGACTTCATGACGGGACAGACGATCTTCCTCGACGGCGGCCACACCGCGGCCTGACCCGAGGCCAGCTTCATCTCTAGCTGAATCAGAGAGCATCGAGATCAACCATCTGTAATTACTGATTAATCTAGAAGCATAATCGGACCGGGAGTTTGCCCGAGCTCTCCCGAGCGATGGGCGGGACCATTGTTGTCTGGGCCGTGCTCCTCGGGTACAGTTGGCGCCCATGATCGCAGCCGTTCTGCACGGCCCGCGCGATCTGCGCGTCCTCGCCTCGCCCGATCCGGTCGCCGATGGCGACCAGGTCGTGGTGCGCGTGGCCGCGGCCGGCCTGTGCGGGACCGACTACAGCATCTGGAGTGGGGACCGTCCCGTCGCCTACCCGCGGATCATGGGCCACGAGTTTCTCGGCGACGTGGTTGCGGTCGCCCGTGGGGTAACGCGGGTGGCGGTGGGCGATCGGGTCGTCGTCGAGCCCAACTACTCGTGCGGGCGCTGTCCCCTCTGCGCCGAGGGCAATCGCAATCTCTGCCTGAGCCGGACCGCCGTGGGCATCGACGCCGACGGGGGCTTCGCCGAGCTGGCGCGCGTGCCCGCGCGCTGCTGCTGGTCGGTTCCGGCCGGCCTGGCCGAGGACGATGCGCTGCTGGCCGAGCCGCTGGCCGTCGTGGTGAGGGCGGTGCAGCGTGGTGGCGTGAGGCCGGGCGAGACGGCCGCCGTGCTGGGGGCGGGGACGCTGGGGCTCCTCGCCCTGCAGGTCCTCAAAGCCCGAGGGGCCCGGGTCCTGGTCGTGAGCCGTACGCCGCGGCGGTTCGAGCTGGCGCGGCGGCTCGGCGCCGAGGCGACGCATGTGGCGGGGGAAGGAGCCCTGGAGACGACAGCGCGGGCGTTTTCGGGGAGGGAAGGCGTCGACCTGGTCGTGGAGACAGCGGGCACGCCCGAGGCTGCTGGCCACGCCCTGAGCCTCGTGCGCCCGGCGGGGCGCATCGTGCTCACCGGGCTCCCCCACGCGGCGGCGCCACTCAGCATCTTCACCATCGTGCGCCGCGAGGTCTCGATCTTCGGCTCGATGATCTATCAGGATGAGTTTCCCGAGGCGGTGCGCCTGCTCGCCGAGGGACGGGTGCGCGGCGCCCCCCTCATCACCCATCGCTTCGGCCTGGACGCTATCGCCGAGGCCTTCGTGGCGCACCGCGATCCCGCCTCCATCAAGGTCGCCGTGCTGCCGTCGGGGCCCGTCTGACATGGCCTACGCGGTCCTCAACCGCATCCGGGTGCATTACGAGGTCGCCGGGACGGGCGATCCCGTGCTCATGATCAACGGCCTGTCGGCGCCGGCAGCGAACTGGGCCCTGCAAGTCAAAGCGCTGGCGGCCCACTTCCAGGTCATCACGTTCGACAATCGCGGGGTGGGCGAGACGGACCTGCCGCCGGAGCCCGTGTACACGATGGCCCAGCTCGCCGACGACGCCGCCGCGCTGCTGCAGCATCTCAAGATCGCGCGGGCCCACGTGGTCGGAGCCTCCATGGGCGGCACCATCGCCCAGGAGCTGGCCCTGCGCCACCCCCGGCTGGTGCGCTCGCTCGTACTGGCGTGCACCTGGGCCGAGGCCGATGCGCGGTTCCTGCACACGATCGAGTCCTGGATGGCGCTGGCCTCCCGGGTGCCCGTCGAGGAGCGCTACCGTTACGTGCTCTACCCCTGGGTGTTCAGCCCCCGCTTCTTCGAGAAGAAGCAGAACCTCGAGATGGCCTTCCAGCGGGCGATGGCCTATCCCCACCAGACGAAGCCCGAAGCCATCGAGCGACAGGCCCGGGGCATCCTGGCCTGGAATGGCACCCGGGTGCCGCAGCTGGGGGCGATCCGCGTGCCCACGCTGGTGCTCGTGGGCAAAGAGGACGTGCTCACGCCACCGGAGTTCTCGCGGACCCTGGCCCGGCTGATCCGACGCGCCCGGCTGGCCGTGCTGCCGGGAGGCCACGCCTTCTTCATCGAGGAGGCCGACGCCTTCAATCGCGCGGTGGTCCGCTTCCTCCGGTCCGTCCGCGCGAAGTAGGGAGGG
>DATBIM010000106.1:0-25785 GCA_036556905.1 Candidatus Methylomirabilota bacterium | reverse complement strand
CGTCATCGCCGCGCTGAAAGCGTGGGCGCCGAAATACGTGGCGGCCACGCGCTATCACGGCGAGGACGCCACCAACGTCTCCATCATCGCGATCGAGGGCGGGCTGCCCTTTCGTCCCACCAAGCTGGCCCCGTTCTGCCGTCTCTACGTCGAAGTCGACACGATGCCGGGCCAGTCGCACGCCGACGTGCTGGAGGAGCTCAAGCGCGTGCTGGGCGACGTGCGAGCCGGCGATCCCGAGCTCACAACCGAGGTGGACGTGGTGCAGACGGCGCTGGGCGCCGAGGTCTCACCCGACGAGCCGGTAGTCCAGCGTCTGGCCGCCGCGCACCGCGAGGTGCATGGCGCGCCCGCCGAGGTGACGTGGGACGGCTGGCACGCCGACACCGCCGCGCTGACCCGGGCCGGAATCCCCGCCATCTGCTACGGCCCGCAGGGGCGCGCGCGCTCCGGCGGCTCCGGACATTATCCGCGAGAGGGCGAGCAGGCCAGCGTCGCCGATCTCGTGCAGGGCACGCAGGTCTTTGTCCTGACCGCGCTCGACCTCGGCATGCGCTCCCGGGGCGAGGTGCGCGCCATCCGGCCGAGCGGGACCGTCATTCCCTAGGCTCGGCCCGAATTCCGCTCAGCCCAGGCGACTGCGCAGCGCCTGCAAACTCTGCTGGAGCGACGGCTGGTCCGGAACCTGTCCCTTCGGCGTGAGGGCGTCGATCACTACGGGAAGGGCGGCGGCCAGGATGGGCAGCAGTGATTCCATCGGCAGTCCGGATCGCTTTGCCGCTTCCTGGACCCGCGCCTGGCCGAGGCCGCGACCCACCTGCTCCGGGCTCACCGGTTTGTTCTCCCCGGTGCCGATCCACGAGGACACGAGCTCCCCGAGGCCTTCCTTGTCGAAGCCCCGGATGAGGTCGGCGAGACCGCCGCCGGAGGCGCGCGACGCCGCCTGGCCGCCCTGCGCTCCGCCGCTCAGCATGTCGAAGATGGACTGTATGACCTCACCGCTCGCCCCGGCCTGCCCGGCCGGGCGTCCACTCGCTGCTCCACCGGCGAGCCCTTTCAGGAGTTGACCGACTAGATCCATGCTCATGTGCGCGTCCTCCCCGGAGCGATCAGGTCTTCAGCGCGGCCGGCACTTCCATGCCCAGCTTGGTCATGAGCTCGGCCGCCTGAGTCTTCACCGTCTTGGCCTTGGCGAAAGCGTCGGCCAGATTGCCCGATTTGTAGGATGCCTGAGCGTCGCTCCAGATTTTGTCGATCGCCTCCAGTCCGCTCTTGGCGCCCGCCACGGCGGCCTTGTCCACGGTAGCCGGCAACTTCTTCGCCTTGGAGAGGATAGCGACCCGGCTCTTGATGGCATCGACGACCTTGGGGAAGCCAGCGCTCATGTCTTCCCAGCTCTTGGTGAGCTCGGCTTTCTTGGCCGCGGCCGCGGCGCCGAGCGCCTTGGCCTTGGCAGTGAGGTCGCTCGTGCCGCTGAGGACGGCCTTGTAGTCGCCTTTGCTATAGCTGTCCTTGAGGCCCTTGAGCTGATCCTGGATGGCCTTGACCTGCTCCGGGACGTACTTCGCCGCCTCGGCAACAGCGCTGGTCACCGCCTCCTCAGCCGCCTTGAGGGCCGTCTCCGCGGGTCCCTGATCGCTCGCACAGGCGGCGAGCAGGAGCCCGGCCAGCACCATGGCACTCCGGACACGCAACGACTTCAGCATGGTTCCTCCTTGCTGGATCGGGACTTCGTCCAGGCTGCGTCAGGGAATGCGAAGCTTCTGGCCGATCCGGATCAGGTTGGGATCCTTGAGCGTGTCCCGATTCGCCTCGAAGATCTTCCCGTAGAGCTGGCCGTCACCATAGTACTGCTCGGCGATCTTCCACAGCGTTTCCCCCTTCTTCACCTCGTGCCACTGTGTGGCGTCCCACGCGTCTTTCTTCTCCTCGGCCATGATCGACCCTCCATCGTCGCGGTCGCGGCCGCCGCGGGTCCGACTGACTGCGCGCTCGGGAATGCACGGCCCGGTCTGCGGCTACCAGGGTCCAGAGTGTGGCCACGCCCGTCTATGGGACCTTGGGCGTATCCGAGCCGGCGTGTCGTTTAGAACCGGCTCTTGGGCAGGTAGGGGCGCGGGTTGACCGGGCGTTCGTTCTCGCGCATCTCGAAGTGCAGGTGCGGGCCGGTGGAGCGCCCGGTCGAGCCGAGGAGCGCCACCACTTGATCGGACTTCACCTTCTGCCCGGTCTTGATCTTCAAGGCGCTGTTGTGGGCATAGAGCGTGGTCGTCTTCTGATCGTGGCGGAGAATCACGACGTTGCCGTAGCCCCCGAGCTGGTCGCCCACGTAGATCGCCTCGCCCTCCGCCACAGCATAGACCGGCACGCGCAGCTCGGCGGCGATGTCCATCCCCTGGTGAGGCGTGCCCCGGCGCTGACCGTACTCGGAGGTGACCAGGCCCGCGTCGAGAGGCCACCGATACCCGCCGGTGTAGACCGGAACCGGGAACGGCTTCGCCGGCGGCGGGGGCGGCGCGTCGCGCCGGGGGCGCGGGGCCGACGCCACGCCGAGCCGGCGGAGCAGGTCGCGCACGGCCTTGTCGTCCAGCGGTCCGCTCGCGTGGTTCTTCCGCAGCTGATCGGCCATCTTCGCGTAGCGGTCGAACTCCGCCATCACCCACTGGCCCTCCGGGCGCTTCCCAAGCATCTGGCGCGTCGTTGCGCAACCGGCCTGGCCGAGGGCGAGGGAGGCGGTGATCCAGCGCAGGACGTCACGACGCGTCGCGGGAGCTTCCCGTCGGAGCACGACGGCGAGAGTCTACGAAGGCCGATCCTCACTGTCAACGGCGCGCGGTTGCCAGCCTCGCGCCTCCTGGGCTATAAGACGGACGGCGTGAAGAAACCGTCTCTCTCGTCCGTCCAGGCCATCGTAGCGATCACCGCCGGCGTTCTCTCCGTACTCGGGGGCGCCTATTCGTTCTGGCAGCACATCAAGCCCGTGGCGGCCACGGGTCAGGTCGTCGCGATCCTCCGCGAGGGGCGCTCCGACAGGCCGGTGACCGGGGCCACGGTCGAGGTGCTGACGGAGCGGGACGAGCTGGTGGCGACGCTGACGTCTCCCGATAGCGGACGCCTGCAGCACACGCTGAAGGAAGGCTCCTACCGCCTGCGGGTCAGCCATCCCCGGTACGCCGCCGAGTACCTGGCGATCCACGTGACGTCCGGGCAGATGGCGGAGGTGAGGGTCGAGCTGATGCGGAGCGCCGCCGGCTCGACGCCCATCGGCGACGTAGTGGATGAAGGGGTCGGTGCCGTCAGACGCTTCTTCAGAGACCTGGGGGGTTCCAAATGAGAGTCGGCATCTCGCTCGCGAGCGCTCACGCCGTCACCGATCCACGTCTGGGAGCGCGCTGGATGATCGAGCGCGCGGCAGCGGCCCGGCGGTCAGGGCTCGACTCCCTGTTCGTCGGCGACCACCACGCCACCGCCGGGCCGTATTACCAGAACGTCCCCATCCTGGGGCGGCTGCTCGCCGAGTGGGGCGACGCTCCGGCCGGCTGTCTCTTCCTGCTGCCGCTCTGGAACCCGGTGCTGGTCGCCGAGCAGGTGGGCACTCTGGCCGCCATCGCCCGGGGTCGCTTCATCCTCCAGTGCGGGCTCGGCTATGACGACGCCCAGTTCCGGGCCATGGGCAAAGAGCTGCGCTACCGCCCCTCGGCCTTCGAGGAATCCCTGGGGATCGTGCGGCGGCTGCTCGCCGGCGAGACGGTAAGCTCGTCAGGCCGGTTCGTGTTTGCCGATGCCCGCCTCGCGCTGCGCCCCGCCGAGCCGGTGGAAGTGTGGATCGGTGCCAGCGCCGCGCCCGCGATCGATCGGGCGGCCCGGCTGGGCGATGGCTGGCTGGCGGCCCCTGGGATCAAGCCCGCGGAGGCGCGGTCCCAGCTCGAGCACTACCGCACGCGTTGCCGGGCGCATGGGCGGACGCCGACCGCCATCGCCGTCCGTCGGGACATCTACGTGGCCGAGTCCGCCGCCGACGCGCAGGCGACGGCGGGCCCCATCCTGGCCGGCGGCCATCGCGGCTTCGACCCCGCGGCCCTCATCGCGGGAACCGTCGACGAGGTCGCCGCGCGCTTCCGCGAGCTGGGAGCCATGGGCTACACCGACGTGATCGTGCGTCACCTCACCGACGAGCAACCCAAGGTGTTGGGCTCGCTGGCCCGGCTGGCCGAGGTGCGCAAAGCTGTCCTGGATGTCTAGGCTCGGAATCCTCGCTCAGGGCCGGAAGATCGCGAAGCACTTCGGGGCGTTGAAGATGTAGGTCTCCAGGAAGTCGCTCTCGTCCGGCTTGCGCCCCAGCTCGGCCATGGCCCCGGCCAGGCACATCCAGTTCAGCATCTCCTGCTGGCCGGCGTCCTCGATGGTGGCCAGCGGCGTCTGCCGCCACGCCTGGTACTTCCCGGCCCGAAACGTCTCGTACATCGCGCGATCGGCGGCCACGTCCGGATAGAGCAGGTGGTGCTTGGGAGTCAGGAAGGCGTGGGACCAGCTCGAGGAGGCGATGAGGGCCACACGCCACGGGCTCTGGGCCAGCACGCGGACGGTGGCGCGCCCGAGATCGAAGCAGCGCCAGGGGGCCGGCGACGGCGGATCCAGCCGCTCTTCGATGGACATGTTGGCCAGGGTGCCCTGACCGCCATACTGCGAGATGACCCGCCGGCCGTAGCAGTTCACCTGGAACGGCACCACGGGGTAGGGAAAGCCCTGGCGGTCGTAGTCGAGGAACAGCAGTGTGTAGAGGAACGCGTGGCCCAGGGGGTGATGCAGGGGCTTGTACGCGTACGACACGTCGAAGCCTTCCTCGAGCAGACCGGTGACGAGCCGCTTGGCTGCCGGGCGCTGGCCCTTGTACACGAACGTGGTGTCGGCCGGCTCGTCCCACGCGTTCGACTTCCCGGACGCCCACGGCCGATGCTCGATCGAGTCGTAGGCCATCACGCAGAACGGCGGGATGACGTCCTCCTTGAAGTTCTCGTACTGGTCGTCGCCCCAGACCAGCACGAGGTCGGGCGCGAAGTCATCGAGGGCGCGCCGCATCTTGCGGAACCAGGACACGGAGGCCGCCCGGTGCTGGCGGGCGCTCGCGAGCCCCTCGTCGGTGCCCCATTCCTGCTGCATGGGCGAGGGCCAGCCCTCGGGACGACGGTAGCGCTCGGGGAGATCGGGGTCCTCCAGCACACGTCGGACGATGCGTGTCATCTGCTCGTCCCGTCCGGCCAGCAGTGGCGAGTGCGTCAGACCGAGTCCCAGGATCGCGCCCATGGTTACCCTCCCGTCCTTCGATCGGCGCCTCGATGGTACACTCCCGGGCACCCCGACGGAAAGGAGGGCCCGCCATGGCGGCCCCCACGCTTCCTCCTCTGCTTTCCAGCGATGGTCACCTGGAAGTCCGGCCCGAGCGCTGGACACCGAGGATGCCGGCGAACCTCCGGGATCGGGCGCCCCGCACGATCAAGCTCCCCGATGGTGGCGACGCGATCCTCGTCGAGGGTCAGCCACCCTATCCGGCCCCGTTCCTCGACCTCCGGGCCGGGCGGAGCAACGAGACCTGGCAGCCCTTCGGTGTGACGGTGGAAGACACCGCCGGCGTAGGACCGCCGGAGCAACGCCTGCGTGAGCAGGATGTGGACGGTCTGGAGGCCGAGGTGCTCTTCCCCAACATGCAGGTGGGCCCGCGTCTGTGGAGCGCGCTCAGCGACCAGGACGTGTACCGCGCGGTGGTCCGCGCCTACAACGACTGGCTCGGAGAGGAATACTGCCCGGTATCGCGGGACCGGCTCGTCGGGCTCGGCGTCATCCCGTGGACCAACGTCGACGACGCCATCGCCGAGCTCCGGCACTGCGCCCGTCTGGGCCTGCCTGGCGTCAATCTCGGCGTCTTCCCCAGCGGCAAGGCGTATCCCACGCCGGAGGACGACCGCTTCTGGGCGGCCGCCGTCGACATGAAGATGCCGCTGACCGTGCACGTGGGCTTCGACCGGCTGGGGCCCCGCGCCTCCCAGCCGACCTTCGAGTACCCCGGCGCCGACCCCGAGGTGGTCCGCAAGCTCGGCCCGCGCAAGATCGTGGAGTGGGTGGCGTTGCCGTTCCTGTCCATCGCGCCCTCGATGAGCTTCGCCCAGCTCATCCTCTCCGGCGTGTTCGACCGCCTGCCCGAGCTGCAGATCTTTTTCGCCGAGACGCGGCTGGGCTGGGTGCCTTTCTGGATGGAGGAGGCCGACTACTGGTACGAGCGCCACCGCCACTGGGCGGAGCGGCTCCTGAACGTCAAGCCCCTCAAGCAGCGGCCCAGCGACTACGTTCGCCAGCATATCTTCTTCAGCGTGCAGCACGTGGAGCGGGTGGCCGTCGAGCTCCGCCACCACATGGGCGTGGAGCACATCATGTTCGCCACCGACTTCCCCCACATCGAGTGCGACTGGCCGAACACGCGGCCCTTCGCCGAACGGCTCTTCGCCGGCGTGCCCGAGGGGGAGGCGTTCCAGATCGCCGCCGGCAACATGTTGAGATTCTTCCGACTGGAGGATACCCCGATGGGGCGCAAGGTCCGGGAGGCAACACGGTCATGAAGCGCAGCACGGAGCGGATTCTGACGACCCATACCGGGAGCCTGCCCCGATCCCCGGACCTCACGGCGATGCTGGAAGCGCTGGACGCCGGGACTCCGCCCGACGCCGCCGCGTTCGATGCCCGCGTGCGCCGGGCCGTCACCGATGTCGTGCGGATGCAAGTTGACGTGGGGGTGGACATCGTCAACGACGGCGAGCAGGGCAAGGTCGGCTACTCGACCTACGTGCGGCACCGCCTGACGGGGTTCGGGGGCACGAGCGCGGTGCCCCCCCGGGCCGACTGGGCGGACTTCCCGGAGGCCGCGGCCCGCGCCGAGCGGCGCTCGACGATCTCGCGTCCGTCGTGCAATGGTCCCATCGACTGGAAGGACCGTGCGGCCGTGCAGAAGGACATCGAGAATCTGCGCGCCGCCCTGAAGGAGGTCCAGCCGACCGAGGCCTTCATGACGGCCGCCTCGCCCGGCGTCATCGCCCACTTTCTCCGCAACGAGCACTATCCGAGCCGCGAGGCCTACCTGGCCCGGCTGGTCGACGTGATGAAAGAGGAGTATGACGCCATCCATCGAGCCGGGTTCGTGCTCCAGGTCGATTGCCCGGACCTGGGCATGGGCCGTCACCTGGCCTTCCCCGAAGTGAGCAACGCCGAGTTCGTGAAGATCGCTGCCGCCAACGTGGAGGCGCTCAACCACGCCCTACGCGACATTCCGCCCGACCGGATGCGCCTGCACCTCTGCTGGGGTAATTACGAGGGGCCGCATCACCGCGACATTCCCCTGCGGGAGATCCTCGGAGTCGTGCTCAAGGCCCGACCCCAGGCCCTGTCGTTCGAGGGGGCCAACCCGCGCCACGAGCACGAATGGGTCGTGTTCCGGGAGATCCGTCTGCCCGATGACAAGGTGATCATCCCCGGCGTGCTCGACTCCACGACCAACTTCATCGAGCACCCGGAGCTGGTGGCCCAGCGCCTCGTCCGTTACGCCGACGTGGTGGGCCGTGAGCGGGTGATGGCCGGCACCGACTGCGGCTTCGCGACCTTCGCCCGCCCGGTCAGCCAGGTGGAGCCCGAGATCGCCTGGGCCAAGTTCCGGGCGATGGCCGAGGGCGCCCGGCTAGCCTCCCGGCAGCTCTGGCGCTGAGCTCGCTTCCGCGAGCGGGTCCCGGGCCCCCGTCGGGGCGGCCCGGGATCCGTCGCGGAAGCAACCTGGGGAGGTCTCAGGGCAACTCGACGACCTCGACCCACTTGGGGTTCTGGCCCATCGGGTATGCCTTGAGCCTGGTGAGCGTCGAACTCCTCAGAAGCGTCTCCAGTTTCGCGCCCAACGTCCGATATCAGCCGCGGCCGAAGGGCGGCGGCGACATGCCGAAGTTGGGGTCCGCGCGATTGTGACCATCGAAAGTGTCAGTCAACGACGTGGTCTGCTCGCAGAAGCACCGCTGCCGGGATTGTCAGCCCCAACGCCTTCGCCGTCTTCATGTTGATCGCGAGCTCGATCTCCGTGGGCTGCTCGACCGGGAGGTCGGCTGGCTTCGCGCCCTTCAGCAGCTTGTCGACATAGACCGCGCCCTGCCGCCCCAAGCCCGGACGGCTGGGGTCATATGACATCAGTCCTCCGGCCTCCACGTAATCCCGGCCACCGTAGACTCCAGGCAGACGGTTTCTCGCGGCGAAGCTGAGGATGTCCTTCTGTCGCGTCCGGGGCACCGGATTTGGACCGACGACGATCGCTTGGATGCCAGCGCGAATCATTGCAGGGAGCTGAGCATCGACATCATCGGGCTTGGTGACCGAGAAGGCCTGCACCGACACGCCACGCGTGCGGCCCGTGGCCAGAATATGCCTCAGGAAGATCTGCGACATCGGACTGTCGAGATCGTCGAGATATCCGATCGAAGAGGCCTTGGGCGCGACCTCGAGCAGCAATTCCAGCCACTTCGCCGAGATGTCGCCATGGGCCGCGGACACTCCGGTGATGTTGCCCCCGGGCTTGGCGAGGCTAGCGATCAGCCCGATTGCCAGAGGGTCACCGACGCCCGCCATGACGATGGGGATAGTCGCGGTGGCCTGTTTGGCCGCCCTCGCCGCCTGGCTTCCGGTGACGACGATGGCATCGACGTTCAGGTTCACGAGCTCCAGCGCGAGACTCGGCAAGCGTTCGACCCGTCCGTCCGCGAACCGATACTCGATGATAATGTTCTTGCCTTCCGTGTATCCAAGCTGTCGGAGCCCGCCGCGGAACCCTTCTACTTGGTCAACGTTGCCGGCGGCAACCGGTGCGCCAAGCCAGCCGATCCGAGGAATCTTGCTCGTCGTCTGGGCATGAGCGGCGAGCGAAACGGCGACGAGCGCGACGCCGAGAATGAACGTGACCCTTGCGCTGATCACTATTCACTGTCTCCCGGCCATCATCCGCGAAGCTTACCGCTCAGCATCAGTCGCGGCGCGAAGTGCCGTCGGCGGCATGCTGTTGTTGGGCGGCGCAATGACGGTCAGCGGTCCCATTGAGATCGGACATCGTGCCGTAGGCGCTAACGGTAGTCGCTCGGGTTGGCGTCGTGCTCGCCATTCTCTACGGCTTGGTTGTATCGCCACACGTCGGGGCGGGAACCGTCAATGTCCGTGAAACCGTACTCGGCGGCGAGTCGCGCCGAAGTCACGGACTTCTGGTTCCACTGCTCACGCCTAGGGTCGGACGCAATCGCCACGACGGCGCGTCCCACGTAGCGCGGCGATTCGGATACCGCGAACCCCGGCGGAGCGGCCGCCGTGCGCCAGTTGGCCTCGGTGACCTTGTAGGCCTCGAGCATCATCTCCGAGCGAAGCCATCCGGGCGTGATCGCCACCGCTG
Source organism: Candidatus Methylomirabilota bacterium (assembly GCA_036556905.1). Taxonomy (GTDB): domain Bacteria; phylum Methylomirabilota; class Methylomirabilia; order Rokubacteriales; family CSP1-6; genus 40CM-4-69-5. The sequence continues at coordinate 16,328 of DATBIM010000106.1, read as the reverse complement.
TTGCCTGATGCGGGGCGAGCTCGTGGCCTTGAGAGAACGCGAGGCGATTCACTGCGACCTTGGCCAAGTCGTAGAACACCGAGAGCCGGTATCGCGACGCGTTGTACTCAGACGTGCCGTCGGTCACTTCGACGACAAGGCCTCCGGGACGGTCGATAAGAAGCGGCAGGAGGTGGTGAGAGGTTACCAGGTGAGTATCAATCGCAAGGCGGAGAAGCCGGAGCCCTTTCTCGAGATCAAGTTGCCAGATAGGTGTGTTCCAGTCGGCTGGTCCACCTTTCAGCTCTTCTGCACCCCAGATGTCGTTGACCAGGATGTCGATGTGGCCATGCGTAGCTCGGATCTGACGCGCCAAACGCATGACCTGGCCGGCGTCCAGATGGTCAACGACAAACGGTATCCCGTTGCCTCCCAACGCTGTCACGAGTTCCGCCGTTTCCTCGATCGTCTCAGCGCGGTCGTAGTCGGACCGCAACGTGCGACTGCGGCTGCTGCGGCCGCTACAAACAACTGTGGCGCCGGCCTCTCCCAACGCGGCCGCGATACCACGACCGGCTCCTCGCGTTGCCCCGGCAACGACGGCGATGCGACCGCGCAAAGCGTCGGCATCTGGGCGCCAACTCGTCAAGCCCGTCCTCGTTCATTCTCCCAAGTCACGGGTGCACCCCTCACGCTGCCCAACGCCTGCCTTAAGCCACGCCACGAAGCGGCGTCGGCTTGAAGGAATTGCTAGGCGTGAGCCTCATCGGTACCAGTGGTCAACGCTCGACGGCGTACCGGGCCAGGAGCAGGCTCGAGCCATCGAAGGTACGGGTACTCAGCAGGCGGAGCGAGTCGGGCGGCCGGGTCTCGAACGCCCGCACACCCTCGCCGACCAGGCCAGCACCGATCATCAAATGTAGCTCGTCGACCAAGCCGGCAGCGAGCAGGTCGTTCCAGAGGAGGTGGCTGCCAAATATCAGGAGCCCCCGCCCCAACCAGGTACGCTGCGGGCCCGGACAGTGTCATGCCAGCCGAGGGGACCGGAATATTCACTACCGTCTCCGCTATCCGACGGTCATTTGCGTCGCGCATCCCAGGGGTGAACATCCGCTTCCGACCGGTTTCAGACCCAAGACATTCGCTGAACACACAGCAGAGGACCCGGCCGGGCAGTATCGCACGCGTTCGATCCACTGGGTAGTGCGGACTCATGCCCACGAGCGCGGCATCATAGTACCCCATCAACAAGGCGCCACCTGAATGCCGCATAATATCGCCCATGTCCCCACGCGAAGAGCTCATCCGAGTCGGCGGGATCGACGTCCACACCTGGGTCGGCGGGCGGGGCGACCCGTTGCTGGTCCTCCACGGAGCGGGCGGCAATCGCGGGTGGACGCGATGGCTCGCCCGGGTGGCCGAGCGCTACACGGTGTGGGCGCCGACCCATCCCGGTTTCGGCACCTCGGGCGACGCGGAGTGGATGGAGGGCATCGACGACCTCGCGCGTTTCTACCTGTGGTTCATAGATGCGGCGCACCTGAACAGGCCACACCTGCTGGGCCATTCGATCGGCGGCTGGACGGCCGCCGAGCTGGCGACGATGAGCCCCGGCTCGATCGGCCGGCTCATCCTGGTCGCCCCGGTCGGCCTCAAGCCCGAAGCGGGCGAGATCCTCGACATCTTCTATCTTCCCCTGCCCAAGCTCCGCGAGCTGACGGTGCACGACCCGGCGACGATCCCCGAATGGGACGAGCTGTACGGGAAGCCGCCCACGCCGGCCGAGCTGGAGATCGTCACCCGCAATCGCGAGATGACGGCCCGGCTCACCTGGAAGCCCTACATGCACAACCCCCGCCTGGCCAATTTCCTGCCCCGTGTGACGAACCCCACGCTGATCGTGTGGGGGCGCGAGGATCGCATCGTACCGGTGGTCTGCGGCGAGCAGTACCGCAAGCTCTTGCCCAACGCGCGGCTCGCCGTGCTCGACCGGTGCGGCCACCTGCCGCCCATCGAGCAGCCCGATACCTTCGCGCGTCTCGTGCTCGACTTCCTGTCGGCGCCGGCGGCGACGCCGGGAGGCCGCGCATGAGGCTTTACTACTTCAGCGAGATGCCGCACCACGAGTTCCCCGATGAGGAGGGCGAGAAGTACCCCTCGCTCCGGCTGGACTTTCCCAACCGCTTCTTCGACCGCGAGAAGGCGGCGGCCAATTATCGGCGCTACCTCGACGAGTACGAGCTGGCCGATCGCGTGGGCTTCGACGGGCTGATGATCAACGAGCACCACTCCACCCCCTCCTGCGTCAACGTGGGCGCCAACATGACGGCGGCCATCCTGGCCCGCACCACCAGGCGGGCCAGGCTGCTCCTGCTCGGCAACATCCTGCCCATCGAGGACAACCCCGTGCGAATGGCCGAGCAGATCGCCATGGCCGACCTCATCTCGGGCGGGCGCGTGCTGTCGGGCTTCGTGCGCGGCGTCGGCGTGGAGACGTGGTGGGCGAACACGAATCCCGTGCACAACCGCGAGCGCTTCGAGGAGTGCCACGACCTGATCCTCAAGTGCTGGACCGAGCCCGGGCCGTTCCGCTGGGAAGGACGCCACTACCACTTCCGCCACGTCAACCCGTGGTGCCTGCCCCTGCAGAAGCCGCACCCGCCCATCTGGGTTCCCGGCACGGCCAGCCCGGAGACGGCGGTGTGGGCCGGCCGCCTGGGCTACACCTACGTGCCCTTCCTGGTGCCCTTCGAGATCGCCCGGGAGCTGTTCGACTTCTATCGCCAGGGCGCGGCCGAGGCCGGGCGCACGGTGTCGCCGGACAAGCTCGGCTTCTTGATCTGCGCGGTCACCGCCGACACCAAGGCCCAGGCGCTGGAGGCCGGGCGGCACTTCGTCTGGCGCATGGGCCCGACGCTACGCATGCCCGCCGAATACTTCGCGCCGGTGGGCATGCGCTCGCGGGCGGGGGCCCAGTTCGCCTTGAAGGCGCGCCCCCGCTCGCTGGCCACGATGAGCTACGAGGAGCTGCTGGCCGGGCACTTCGTCATCGCGGGCACGCCCGACGAGGTGACCGACCGCTTCGCCCTCGTCCAGCGGGAGCTGGGGATCGGCCACCTGCTGCTGGAGGCTCAGGAGTCGCGCATGGACCACCCCACGACCATGCGCTCCATCGAGCTGATGGGCGCCAAGGTGATCCCGACGGTGAGTCGGATTTGAGAGCAAGGACCGGGATGTCGGGGCCCCGATCGTCGGCCATGATGGCGTCCAGAACAGGGAGGCCCATCATGGAATCCGTGGCGACGAGACAGCAGACGATGTCCGCGGTATTTTCTACCGACGAGGAGCGCTGGGCGGCCGTCACGCGCCGGGATCGGAGCGCCGACGGCGCCTTCTATTTCTCCGTTCGGACGACCGGCGTCTATTGCCGGCCCTCCTGCGCGGCGCGCCGAGCCCGACGTGAGAACGTCCGCTTCCATGCCACGGCGCGGGAGGCGGAGGCAGCGGGCTTCCGGGCCTGCCGACGTTGCCGCCCCGACCGCCCCGCGCCGGCGGCGCCGCACAGCGCGGCGGTGGCCAGGGCCTGCCGCGTGATCGAGACGGCCGAGGAGCACCCGACCCTGGAGGCGCTCGCACGATCGGCCGGCATGAGCCGCTTTCACTTCCACCGCGTGTTCAAGGCCACCACCGGGATCACGCCGAGGGCGTACGCGGCGGCCCACCGCGCCCAGCGAGCGCGGAAGGAGCTCACGCGGAGCCACACGGTGACGGAAGCGATCTACGGCGCGGGCTTCAATTCCAGCGGGCGCTTCTACGCCACCGCCACCGAGGAGCTCGGCATGACACCGACCAACTTCCGCTCCGGTGGCCAGGGCACAGCGATCCGCTTTGCCGTGGGCGCCTGCTCGCTGGGCTCGATCCTCGTGGCCACCACCGACAAAGGCGTCTGTGCGATCGTGCTGGGGGACGACCCCGCCGCCCTGGTGCGTGAGCTTCAGGATCGCTTCCCCAAGGCCCGGCTGATCGGTGGCGACAAGGGCTTCGCGGAGCTGGTGGCCAAGGTGGTCGGCTTCGTCGAGACGCCGGCGCGCGGTCTCGACTTGCCGCTCGACGTGCGGGGCACCGCCTTCCAGCGGCGGGTGTGGCACGCCCTGCGCAAGATCCCGGCCGGCTCGACGGCAAGCTACACGGAGATTGCCCGGCGCATCGGCGCGCCGACGTCGGTGCGCGCGGTGGCGCAGGCGTGCGCATCGAATGCCATTGCCGTCGCCATTCCCTGCCACCGGGTCGTGCGCACCGATGGCGGGCTCGCGGGCTACCGCTGGGGCGTGAAGCGCAAGCGGGCGCTGCTCGTTCGCGAGGCCGCCGGCGCGTCGGCGCATCCGGTCGGCGTCTGAGCAGAGCCTTCGTCATCGTCAACCCCGCGGCCGGCGGCGGCCGAACCCGCCGGCTCTGGCCGTCCCTCCGGGACCGCCTGCACCGGCTCGGCCTGGACTTCGAAGTCGGCGAGACGACGGGCCCCGGCGCCGCCACCACCATGGCGCGGGCCGCGGTCCGCGACGCCTGGCCGCTCATCGTGGCCGTCGGCGGCGACGGCACCGTCAACGAAGTGGTCAACGGGCTCCTCGACAAGCCAGGCGATCCGGTCAGCACGTTGGGCACGATCATGACGGGACGTGGCCGCGACCTGTGCCGGAACCTCGCCGTGCCGTCGGTCCCCGAGCTGGCGGCCGACCGCCTCGCCCGGGGGGCCGACGTGCTCGTCGACGTGGGGATGGCCGAGTGGGGAGTCACCCAACGACGGTTCTTCCTCAGCGCGGCCGGCGCGGGATTCGATGCGGTCGTGGCCCAGCGGGCGGAGGCCCTGGGCGGCTCCGGCACCGTCCCCTACGTGTGGGCTCTGCTGGGCGCGCTGGGGTCGCACCGGGCAGTGTCCGCTGAGATCCGCGTGGACGGCCGACCGGCCTGGGCCGGCGCCCTGACCACGGCCGTTGTCGCCAACGGCGCCTTCTACGGCGGCGGGATGATGATCGCGCCGGGCGCCGATCCGACCGACGGGAGCCTCGATCTCGTCGTGATCGGCGCGCTCGGGCGGGCTGAGCTCCTGCGCTGGCTCCCCCGCCTGTACCGGGGCACCCATCTGGCGAATTCCAAGGTCACCGTCTATCGGGGCACGACGTTCGAGATCGTGACCACACCGCCCGTCCCCACCCACGTGGACGGCGAGGCGGGGCCTCCGACGCCGGTGCGCATCACCATCCGGGAGCGAGCGCTCCGCCTGCGGCGCTGACGCGGCTCAGCGACTCAGCGGCCGTCGAGGCCGAAGGCCTCGGCGAAGCGGCGGTACGCCTCGAGGGGATCACCGTACTTGCGATGCCCAGCCGTGTGCTGGGCGCTGGCCAGGAGCAGCCGGTCGCGGTCCCACGCCTGCGTGTGCAGGTAGTCCTCCAGCAGGCAGAGGCCCAGCTCCTGGTTGTGCGGATCGTTCCCCAGCTTGCACGCCGCGGCGGCCAGCTCCTCGACGAGCGGCGCGCGATCGAAGCCGCCCTTGAGGTAGGCCGCCGTCAGATCCACGGCCTCCTCCGGCCGGAGCGCCACCAGCGCCTGGTCCAGCGCTTCCAGAATGCGGGGCGCCGACCAGGACTCCGAACCGGCCGGGGGCGCGATGGTGCGCCGGCCGTTGCCCGGCGTGTTGGCCTGATGCTCGGCGCCCCGGTTGATGAAGAACGCGGCGACGAACAGCAGCTTGAGCCGGTGCGGGTGCGCGAACGTGTCGTAGAACCACCCCAGCGTGTTGCAGTACTCGTAGCCGTGCTGGGCCATCGAGAAGTTGTTGGGCAGCCCGGTCTCGAGGATCACCTGGGCGGCGGCGATCTGGATGGCGTCGAGGATGCGGCGCGGCCCCCGCCCCCCGCGGAGCAAGGCGACCAGCGCCTCGATGACGGAGACCTCCCGCTGGCGCGTGATCGCCTCGACCAGCATCGCCTCCTCGGCCGGCGTGAGCGGCGTCGTCTGGCTCAGGAGCTCGGCGTCGCGGCCCTCGAGCAGGTTCTGGACGATGTTGCCGCCCGCCTCGTAGCTCGAATACCAGCGGGGGCCCACCGCCAGGTCGGGCACCCCGGCATAGAGCACGCTGTGCGCGGCGTCCCAGCCCAGGGCCTCGCCCAGCTCGACAGTGGCCCGGGCACGGTAGGCCTTGTGCCCGGTCGTGTAGGAGCGGTTGTGGAACATCCGGTCCTGCACGTCGATCAGGCCGGCGAAGGCCAGGTGGGCCAGCACCTGGCGGCGGTTGGGCGCGTCCTGCATGAGCCCGAGGAACACGCGATACGAAGTCAGCACCTCACCGCGCTGGACGAGGGTCAGCCAGTGGTTGAGGCGCTCGGCGAGCGTGCCCTCGACGGGCAGCGGCTCCTGATCCGGCCAGTGCACCTCGGGCATCGGCGGCGCCTGGCTCACCTTGATGTCGTAGAGGCGGGTGTAGTGGCCGGGGGCCTTGCCCAGGAGCTGATTCCACGGGTCGAGCCCGGTCGGGATATACCACACGGTCTGGGCCAGCGGCAGCAGCTTCAGCTCGGGCCGGATCATCGACCCCAGCGGCAGGCCAACGCGCTCGCTCAGCAGACAGTGATCGTTGTTCACGAACCGGACCACGCCATCGTCGAGCCGCTGGTGGTAGGGAACGTGCGTGTACGGCGCGTGGATCCGCACCGTCTCACGCGTGATCTCGGTCACCGGCCGCCCCTGCTTGAGGAGCCGGTACAGCACGTCGCTGGCGCCCCGCTGGTCGCGGGCGAGGATCCGCTCCTCCAGACGGGCGTACTCGGCGCTGGGAACGGACTCGTTCAGGACCGCGGCGGGCGTCGCCATGATGGCCTCACCTTGGGGACAGGATGGCCATGCTTACCCCGGCCACCGCCGTTCGTCAACCGGCCGCTCGTTGGCTCTCCTCGCCCTTCACCAGCGCCGGTCAGGAGCGGGCCGGCTTGCGCCAGTAGCTCTCAGCCGCGGGAAACACCGTGGCGCAGCGGGTGGCCTGGGTCGGCCCGTCCAGCGTATCGGCGGCCTCCCGCCAGGCGGCATAGTGCGGGGTCTGGCGATGGGCATCCAGCGCCGCCTGGTCTCGGTAGACCTCGAAGAAGTAGTAGGTGTTCTCGTCCTTCTCGTCCTGCAGCACGTTGAAGCGCGCGCAGCCGGGCTCGTCGCGCTCGGAGCCGAGCGCATCGATCTCGATGGCCTTGAGAAACCGCTGCCGCCCTTCGGGCTTCACCCGGACCTTCACCCACATCGCGAGCATGCTGGCCTCCTCTATCACGCCGGCCCGGGGGGCCGGGTTGGATGACACTACCCTCCGCCGCGGAGCAACATCCCCCCTTGCAGACGAGCCTGCCGACGATCGAAGGTGGCGGTGAGCGCTCCGAGCGAGCGATAGCGAGCGACCATCTGGCGGTCGATGACACCGGTCCGTGCCGGGGCCGCGGCCGCCAAGGCCTCCACGACGACCCTGTCGCCGGCGCTCACCGCCCGCTCGAGTCTCCGGCGGGCGATCTCGACGTGCGAGCGGGGCTCACCGATGAGCAGACGGAGCACGACCGAGGTATCAAGCCCGATGGCCACGCGCCCATCCCCTCGCGACACTCCGGCGGATGTCGCGCAAGCGGTGCGACCTCCCGCGGGCGTAGCGGCGCAACGAGCCGACCCAGGGCCAGTCGGGCTCGGGGCCCCTCAGAACCCAGACGGTCGCCGTTCCGAGGCGCCGGCGCACGGCGCGTTCAGCCCGCGCGACTGCGAAACCGTCGCAGCCGCGCTTCGTCCACGGTGATGCCGAGCCCCGGGCCCTCGGGGACGCGGACGTGGCCGGCCACGGGCCGGATGGGGTCCGCCACCACGTCCTCGCGCAGGTAGTGATTCGTGATCCCCACGCCGTACTGGAGCTCGCGCACGGCGATGGCCAGATGGACCAGGGCCGCCGTGGCGATGCTGGACTCCGCCACCTTCCCCGTCAAGTGCAGGGGAAGACGCACCGTCTCCGCGGCGTGGATCGCGCGCAGCGCCCCCGTGAAGCCGCCCGCCTTGAGCAGCTTTACGCTCACGATCTGCGCCGCGCCCTCCCGGGCGTGGGCCAGCACGTCCGCCGCGGTGAAGATCCCCTCGTCGGCCAGGATCGGCACCGGGCAGGCCCGGGCCACCGCGGCCATGCCGGCGAGGTCGCCCGCCGCCACCGGCTGCTCGAAGAAGCACAGGTGGGCCAGTTCCGCCCCCCGGGCGAACCGCACGGCTTCGGGGACGCTCCACGCCTGGTTGGCGTCGGCGCACAGATCGCACTCCGGGCCCACGGCCGCCCGCACTTTCAGGGCCGCGTCGATGTCACGGGCCACCGTCGTGGTGCCGACCTTCAGCTTGAAGAAGGTGAAGCCGTCCGCCGCGCGCGCGGCCGCCTCCCGCGCGTCGGCCACGGGATCGGCGTTGCCCAGGTGCCAGAAGACGCGCGCGGCCTCCCGCGCCCGGCCGCCCAGCAGCTCGTAGACCGGGGCGTGCAGAGCCTGCCCGGCCAGATCGAAGAGGGCCACGTCCACCGCGGCCTTGGCCCCATGGTTGCCCTGCAGCCGCCGATCCATGGCCGCGTGCAGGGCCTCCCGCCGCAGCGGATCCTCGCCCTGGATGGCCCCGGCCAGGAACCCGTCGATGGCCGCCACGATCGAGCCCTGGGTCTCGCCGGAGAAGGTCGGCGAGGAGGCACACTCGCCCCAGCCCGTCAGGCCGCTGTCCGTCTGGATCCGCACCACGACGTTCTGCGCCGTCACGACCTCCGAGCCGGCCATACGGACCGGCTTGGCCAGCGGCAGCGACACGGCAATCGCCTCGACCCGCTCGATCTTCATGGTCTCCGCCCTTTCCCGTTCGCCTTGACCCGCCCTCGCCGCGGCGCTATGGTCTCGTCCGCGAAACCCACATTCCCTCGAGGAGCGCCATGCCGGCCAAGTCCAGAGCGCGCAACGTCGCTGCCGACAAAGACTACACCGACATCCTGTTCGAGGTGAAGGACCAGGTGGCCTGGATCACCATCAACCGCCCGCGGGTGCTGAACGCGTTCCGCGAGCAGACGCTCGATCAGATGATCGACGCCCTGAAGTCCACTCGCGAGGATCCCACCATCGCCTGCGCCGTGTTCACCGGCGCCGGGGACAAGGCCTTCTCCGCCGGCGGCGACTTCTACGCCATGAAGCGGCTCACCTTCGCCAACAGCTACATGTGGAACGATCGTATGCAGGGGCTGGCCATGACGATTCGCGGGGTGCCCATCCCGGTGATCGCGATGGTCAATGGCTGGTGCATGGGCGGCGGGCACGAGCTGGCGCTGTGGTGCGACCTGGTCATCGCCTCGGAGAACGCTGTGCTCGGCCAGACCGGCGCCAAGGTCGGGGCCTGTCCGACCGTAGGGGCCACCCAGTACCTGCCCCGCATCATCGGCGAGCGGCTGGCTCGCGAGATGATCTTCTGCGCCCGGCGCTTCACGGCCCGGGAGGCCGCCGAGATCGGCCTCATCAACAAGTGCGTGCCCCAGGAAGAGTTGCGGGCCGAGACGCTCAAGTGGTGCGACACCATCAAAGGCCACAGCGCCCTGACCCTGCGCATGACCAAGAAGTCGTTCAACTTCGAATCCGACCTGCTGTATGCGTCCTGGCAGCACGGGATGGAGCTGCTGGCCCACGTGTGGGGCTCGGACGAGGCCAAGGAGGGGATGAACGCCTTCCTGGCCGGCCGGACCCCGGACTTCAACCGATTCCGCCGGCGCGATCAGAAGGCCCTCACCGAATACCTGGACGGCTGCGCGCGCGATCTGAACGCGCCGCCGGGCATGCGCGCCAAACGGCGCTGACGATGGCCGCCGCCCCGGGGGCGCTCGACGGGCTGCGCGTGCTCGACCTCACGCGCGTGCTGGCGGGCCCGCTGTGCACGATGATGCTGGGCGACATGGGCGCCGACGTCATCAAAGTCGAGCCGGTGGGCGGAGGCGACGACACTCGGGGCTGGGGCCCGCCCTTCGCGGGCGGTGAGTCGGCGTACTTTCTGGGGGTCAACCGGAACAAGCGCTCGCTTACGCTCGACCTGGCTGACCCGGACGGGCAGGCCATCCTGGCCGCTTTGATCGGGGCGTCAGACGTGCTGGTGGAAAACTTCAAGCTGGGTACCCTGGAGAAATGGGGCTTCGGCGACGACTGGCTGGCCGCCCACGCTCCGCGCGTGATCCGGTGCTCGATCACCGGCTACGGCTCGAGCGGGCCCCGGGCCGGGCAACCCGGCTACGACTTCATCCTGCAAGCCGAGTCGGGGTTGATGAGCATCTGCGGCGAGCGTGAGGGCGTACCGACCAAGTACGGAGTGGCCATCGTCGACGTGTGCACCGGGATGCTCGCTTGCAGCGCGATCCTGGCCGCCCTGCAGGCGCGTCAGCGCACCGGCCGCGGCCAGCCCGTCGAGGTGTCGCTCTACGAGACGGCGCTGGCCATGCTGGCCAACGTGGCCTCGAGCTATCTCGTCGCCGGCAAGGATGGCGGCCGCTTCGGCAACGGGCATCCCAGCATCGTGCCCTACACTACATACTCGACCCGGGACGGGATGATGGCGGTGGCGGTCGGCAACGACGCCCAGTTCGCGCGCTTCGCCCAGGCCGTCGGCCACCCCGAATGGAGCCGTGACGAGCGTTTCATCCGCAACCGCGATCGCGTCGTCCACCGGGAGCTGCTCGACGGTCTCATCGCCGACACGCTGCGGCACGACGTCGCCGGCACCTGGATTTCCAAGCTGCAGGCGGCGGGAGTCCCCTGCGGCCGCATCAACACGGTGGCGGGCGCGCTGGACGATCCCCACACCGCGGCCCGCCACATGGTGCAGACCGTCGAGCACCCCACCATCGGGCGACTGCGCCTGCTCGGCAGCCCCCTCACCCTGCGCGACACCCCGGCCAGCGTGCGCCGGCCACCGCCGACCCTGGGCCAGCACACCGAAGAGATCCTGCGCGACGAGGTGGGGCTCACCGACGCGCGCATCCGCGAGCTACGGGCCCGGCTCGTCATTTGACGAAGCGAGCGCCGGCATGACGAGGCAAAGCGCGGTGATCGGCATCGGCCTGCTCCTCGTCCTGGCGGCCACCGTCGGTCCGCCTCCGCCCCCGGGGAGCGAGCCCGGGGGGAGCCTGTCCGTTCGGCTGCCCGATACGGTGCGGATCCTCACGATCGGGCTGCTGGCGCTCGCGGCGATCATCCTGCTCGCGCTGCAACGACGGCCGCGCCCGGGCGAGCAGGCCCTCGCGCGCTCGGGGACTCCGCGCCGCCGGTCGGCCGTGGTGCCGTTCCTCGTGCTGGTCACCCTGGCCCTGATCGCCTATCTCTTCTGGAATCGGTGGTCCGGCGGCGAGGGTCACCCGATCGAGACGGCGTTCACGGCGATCGCCGAGTTCCTGGACCTCCTTGCGCTCTCGCGCAAGCCCGCCACCTCGGTTCCGTTCTACGACACGACAGTCGGGATCCTCGTCCTGCTCCTGGCCTTCGCGGCGTTCGCGCTGATGGTCGTGGTCGCGCTGGCCGACCGTCTCGAGGCGTGGTGGACGGGCCGGGCTGTCCCCGTGACCGCGCCGCCACGTTCCCCCAGCGTCGCCGAGCCTCCCGCCGATCCCCGGGCCGAGCCCGATCCCCGCCTGGCCATCATCTGCGCCTGGCGCCGCCTCGAGCAGGCCCTGGCCGTCGTGCGCGCTCCCCGGGCGCCGTGGCAGACGCCGACGGAATTCATGCGCGCCACGCTGGCGCGGCTGCCGGTGCCACGCCCGCCCGTGGAGCGCCTGACCGCGCTGTTCGAGCTCGCGCGGTTCAGCGACCGCCCCCTGAGCGGGCAGGCGCGCGACACCGCCTGTGATTGCCTGGATGCCATCACCGCGTCTCTGGAAACAACGCCGCCACCACCTCCTGGACCAGGCCACCCACGGCTCACGCCGGGCACGCGCTCCGATGAAACGCCGCCACCACCTCCTGGACCAGGCCACCCACCGCTCTCCCCTGGCACGCGCTCCGATGAATGACCGACTCCTCGTGCCGATTGCCATCCGGTGCGCCGTCCTCGGGGGCTTGGTGTTCCTCGCCGCGGTCCCGGTGTACGTCTTCGTGGAGCCGCCCTGGCGCGCGCTTGTCGTGCGCCTGGCCGCGGCCCTCGTCCTCGGCGTGGCCCTTTTGCAATTGCGTTCCGCTCTGGCCGACCGGCTCGCGCCCAACGGGGTCTCGGCGCTGGACGAGGCCCGCGAGCGGGCCGGGCCCGAGCCCGGCTTGCCGCTGCGCTTCCTCGATCTGATGCACGACGTGCGTTCGGCGCTGCGCAGCCGCCGTTACTTCGACCGGGTCCTCTGGCCCCGACTGGCCGCGCTGGCCGGGCGGCCCCTGGTGCGCCCGCCCGTCCGGCTCGGACGCGGCCCCAGCCTGGCCAGCCTGAGCGACGTGATCGCCGACATCGAGAGGCAGCGATGAAGATCACCGCCGTGGCCGAGCGCGTGCGCGAGGTGGTGCTGACGCTGGGGCGCATCGTGGTGGGCAAGGACGACGTCCTCGAGCGGATCCTGGCCGGCGTCCTCGCCAACGGCCACGTCCTCGTGGAGGACTATCCGGGCCTGGCCAAGACCCTGATCGCCCGGCTCCTGGCCCAGGCCCTCGACCTCGGCTTCCGCCGCATCCAGTTCACGCCCGACCTGCTCCCTAGCGACATCACCGGCAGCTTCCTCTACGACCAGCGCGAAGGCCGATTCGAGTTTCGGCCCGGCCCCGTCTTCACGAACCTCTTGCTTGCCGATGAGATCAACCGGGCCACGCCCAAGACGCAGGCGGCGCTGCTGGAGGCCATGCAGGAAGCCCAGGTGACGGTTGAGGGACAGTCGTTTCCCCTCACCCAGCCGTTCCTGGTCATTGCCACCCAGAACCCCATCGAGCTGGAAGGCACGTACCCGCTGCCCGAGGCTCAGCTCGACCGCTTTCTCATGCGCGTGGCCGTCGGCTACCCGGAGCCGGAGGCCGAGCGAGAGATCTTGCGGCGCCGACGCGAGCGCCGCAGCGACGTGGCCACCGTCCCCACCATCGTCACTCGGGCCGAGCTTCTGGCCATGCAGGAGGCGCTCGAGGACGTGTTCGTGAGCGAGGCGCTCGAGCGATACGTCGTGGCCCTGGCCCAGGCCACGCGGAGCGACCACCGGGTGGCCCTCGGCGCCTCGCCGCGGGGAAGCCTCGCCGTGCTGAAGCTGGCCCGGGCCGAGGCGGCCATTCGCGGTCGCGACTTCGTCCTGCCCGACGATGTGAAGGCGGTGGCGGTGGCCGGGCTGGCCCATCGCCTCGTCCTGAGACCGGAGCTGTGGGTCTCCAAGACGACGCCGGCGCTGGTCGTGGAGGCGCTGCTCCAGCAAGTTCCCGCGCCGGCGGCCGAGGCCCCGTGAGCTGGCGATCGACGACTCTCAACGTCTCCTTCCTGACCCTCGTCGGCTGGGCGCTCTTTCTCGGTGTCCTCACCGGCCGGGCCGACCTGGCCCTGGTCGCCGTCCCCCTGGTCGTGGCCCTGGTGGCGGGGCGACGCGCGGTGGCCCGGCCCCGATGGACGCTCAGCCGCGAGATGTCCGCCGACCGCCTCTTCGAAGACGAGCGCGTCACCGTCACCCTCACGCTCCGCGCCGAGGGAGCCCTGCCGCTCGTGGAGCTGCTGGAGCCATTGCCCCCGCGCGTCCGGCTGGAGCGCGGGCGCAACCATGCGTTCTTCACCTTGCGATCGGGCGAGGAGGTCCGCTGGACGTTTGCCCTGCGCTGCGGGGGACGCCAGCAGCTTCGCCTCGACGGCCCCCACGTCCGCCTGTGGGGGCCGCTGGGACTCGCCGCCACGGAGACCCGCCACCGCGCGCCGCAGACGGTGGCCGTCTATCCGCACATCACGCCGATCCGGCAGCTGCCGCGTCCCCTGCGGACGCAGACCTTCGTTGGCAATTACGTGTCGCCGGCGCAGGGCGAGGGCATCGAGCCCGGGGACATCCGCCCCTTCGCCCCCGGCGATCATGTCCGGCACGTGAACTGGCGCGCCACGCTGCGGCTCGGCACCCTGCATGTGACCCGGCATCACCGGGAGCGGAATGCCGATGTGGTCCTGCTGCTGGACTCGCTGTCCGAGGTGGGCGCGGACGGGGGGACGGTCGTCGATGTCGCGGCCCGCGGCGCCGCCGCCCTGGCCGCGGCCTACCTCGCCCGCAAGGATCGCGTCGGCCTGATCGAGTACGGTGGCCTGCTCCGGTGGGTGAAGCCCGGCTCCGGGCGGGCCCAGCTGCAGCGGCTGCTCGACACCCTCCTGCACGCTTCGGTCATCTTCACCTATGTGACCCGGGAGCTCGACCTGATCCCGCCGCGCATTCTGCCCGCGCAGGCCCTGGTCCTCGCGCTGAGCCCCCTGCTCGACGCCCGTTTCTTGCGAGTGCTGACCGATCTGGCCGCTCGCGGTTTCGACCTCGTCGTCATCGCCGTCTCGCCGGTCACGGCGGCGCGCGCCGTCGCGTCCCGGAGCCCGGTCGCGGACATCGCCGCGCGCCTCTGGGCTCTGGAACGCCGCGCCCAGCTCGACGAGTACCGTCGCCACGGGCTGACGATCATCGAGTGGGACGGCGTTCAGCCGCTCGACGTGGCCCTGGCCGCCTTGCGCCGTCCACGGCATCGTCGCTGGGCTGCGGGATGATGCGGCTGGCCGCGGCTGTCCTGGTGACCGCCCTGGTCATCCCTGCCCTGGCCCTGCGGCCCTCACCGCCCATCACCTGGCTGGCGGCCGCCACGCTGGTCGTGGGCGGCGCCGGCGTGGTCGCGCTGTCCGTGCCCGTGGTGACGGCGGGCGCCTCCCTGGCGGTCATCGCGTACGCGCTGGCGCTGCTGATCGTCGAGGCCCCCTTCGGTCCCGTCGCCGCGATCGCGTTGGGCGCGACGCTCGTGCTCCTGCTGGCGCTCGTGCACTTCGCGGGACGGATCCACGGCGCCGCGATCAGCCTCCGGGTCATCGCCTCCCAGCTCCGCCAGTGGCTGGGGATCGTGGCGATCGGCGTCGCGGCCGCCCTCGGGCTCGGGGCGGGCGGGGCGCTGCTGGCCGTGATGCTCCGGGGCGCGACGCTCCCGGTGGTCGCCGCGGTGGCCACGCTCGGGGCGGTGATCACGGTGGCCGGCGTGCTCGCGCTCCTGACCCGCGAGGATCCGCCCATGACTCGGCCATGACCAGCCTGGTCAGGGGCGACGGCCTGTTTCCGCCGGCCGCCTACGCCCGCGACGACGAGTCCCCCGACGACCGCTTCTATCGCCAGGGCCGCAAGGTCGTCCACATCGACGACGCGGCCATCGCCGCGCTCCGGCGTCTCTACGCCCGGGTGCTGCCCGCCGACGGGCGACTGTTGGATCTGATGGCCAGCTGGCGCAGCCACCTTCCCCAGGGCGCTCCCGGTCGGGAGGTCGTGGGCCTGGGCCTCAACGCCGAGGAGATGGCCGACAACCCTCAGCTCACGAGCCACGTCGTCCACGACCTGAACCGGAAGCCGCGATTGCCCTTCGCCGACGAGGTGTTCCAGGGGGCCATGTGCGCCGTGTCGATCCAGTACCTGATTCACCCGCTGCGAGTGTTCCGCGAGGTGGGCCGGGTCCTGCGGCCGGGCGCGCCGTTCGTGGTCTCATTCTCCAACCGCTGCTTTCCCACCAAGGCCGCCGCCATCTGGCTCGACTCGACCGATGCCCAGCACCGCGCGCTGGTCCGCACGTACTTCGAGGCGGCGGGGGGATGGAAGGACCTGGCGGATGAGGACTGCTCGCCGGGCGACGGCGATCCGCTCTACGTCGTATGGGCGCGGCGGCTCACACCCAGCTGACGCCGCGCAGGAGCGCGTTCGCCGCCTGCTCGAGTCGCCGCACCCGCCGGGAGAGGACGCCGAGGATCCGCCGGGTCACTTCCGGCGTCTCGTCCAGCAGCCGCCAGAAGTGGGTGCGCTCCACAACCAGCAGCCGCACGTCGGTCGTGGCCGTGATCGTGGCGGATCGCGGCTCGCCGTCGAGCAGGCTCATCTCGCCGAAGAAGGCTCCGGGTCCCATCCGGTTCTGGTGGTGGGGCGAGATCTCGATGCGCGCCGCGCCGTCGACGATGACGAAGAACCGGTCCCCGGGCTCCCCCGTCCGGGCCAGCACGTTCCCGGCCGGCACCTCCTGGACGTCGGCGATGCGGGCGATGGCCCTGAGCTGGCGGACGGAGCAGGCCTCGAAGAGTTGCACCCGTTGGAGGTACGTCATCTTCTCGTCCTGGCCAAGCTTGGCGGCGGC
>DATBIM010000105.1:0-12490 GCA_036556905.1 Candidatus Methylomirabilota bacterium | reverse complement strand
GGGGGCGCATCTCGACGTCTCCATGCTGGAAGCGCTGGTGGCGGCCGACAGCACGACCTACGGGGCGGTGCTCAACGGCGGCGAGGAGTACGGCAGCCCGCGTCCCGGCATGATCGTGGCGCGGGTGGGGGAGCGTCACGTGGCCATGCAGTTCGTGGGCGCCGAGCACCTCTGGCCCCGGCTGCTGGCCCTCATGGGCCGGCCCGAGCTGGAGCGCGATCCCCGCTTCGATAGCGCCGAGCGGCGCCGGGTGAACTGGCGGGAGCTGCGCACGATCATCGAGGCCTGGCTGACCACCTTCTCGACGAGCGAGGAGGCCCTCCGCGTCCTCGCCGAGGCGCGCCTTCCCTGCGCGCCGGTGTTGCGTCCCGCCGAGGTCGTGGCCTCGCCCCACCTGGCCCAGCGACAGTTCTTCCCCGCGGTGCCCCATCCCGCGCGCGGCTCCGTCCGGGTGACGGCCAGTCCCTACCACCTGGACGGGCAACCCGTGCACCCGCGGGCCGGCGCGCCCTATCGCGTGGGCGAGCACACGCGGAACGTGCTCGGAGACCTCCTCGGTTACTCCGCCGAGCGCATCGACGCTCTGCTGAAGGAGAACGTCATCGGCGCCGTCTCCGAGGAGCGCGCGACCTCCCCGGAGAAGCGATAGGCCGGTCCCGCTGGCCCAGGGTCGCGCCGCAAGCGCCACGTACCGCGAAGGCGTGGTCTTTCTCATTGTCGTGGTCGTGGCCTGGGGCCTGACATGGCCGGTGAACAAGCTCATCCTCGAGTCCCTGTCGCCGCTGTGGATGATGGCGCTGCGCACGGCCATCGCCACCTTCGCGCTGTTCGCCATCTCGCTCGGGCTCGGCCGGCTCGCCCGGCCGCCGCGCGCCGACCTGCCTGTGCTGCTCAGCATCACCCTGCTGCACATGGTGGGGTTCGCGCTGCTGGCCGCCTGGGGGTTGCGGCTCGTCCCCACCGGGCGCTCGGTCGTGCTCGCCTACACGGCACCGCTCTGGGTGATTCCCGGGGCCGTGTTCTTCTTGCGCGAGCGGCTCACGCTGCGGCGCGTGACCGGGGTGGCTGTGGGCATGCTCGGCCTGCTCGTGCTCTTCAATCCCCTGGCCTTCGACTGGACCGATCGCGATGTGATCCTCGGCAATGGCGCCATCCTCGTCGCGGCCGCGCTCTGGGCGGCCAGCATCCTGCACATCCGCGGCCACCGCTGGCGGTCGAACCCGTTCGATCTGGTTCCCTGGGAGATGCTGCTGGCCTCCGCCATCCTGATCCCGACGGCGGTCGCATCCGGCGCGCCGGCCACGGAGTGGACCGGCCGGCTCGCCGCGCTGCTGCTCTACGCGGGCATCCCGGGCACGGCGGTGGCCTACTGGGCGGCCGCGGTGGCCAGCCGCAACCTGCCGGCCGTCACTACCGCGCTCGGGCTGCTCACCACGCCCCTGGTCAGCGTCGCCGCCGCGACGCTCTGGCTGGGCGAGCCGCTGACGCTGTCGCTCGTCGTGGCGATCGTGCTCATCCTGGGTGGCGTCGCGATCGGTACCACGGGAAGTCCTGACGTTGCCTGATCTTACGGATCGGCGGCCGGGCGACGTGCCGCTCACCGAACGGCTTCAGGAATGGCTCCGCGAGGCCGGCGTTCTCTTCGAGGTCCTCGAGCACGCGCCCGTCTCCACCAGCGAAGACGCCGCGCGCGTCCGCGGCACCCCGCTCGAGCAGGGCGCCAAGGCCCTGGTGGTGCGCGCCGACGACCGCTTCGTGCACTGCGTGCTGCCCGCGCACTTGAGGGTCGACAACGCTGCCCTGCGCGCGGTGCTCGGCACCCGCAAGCTTCGGTTCGCCACGCGGGAGGAGCTCGACGAGGTCACGGGCTGCGCGCCGGGCGCCGTTCCCCCGTTCGGTAACCTGTTCGGCCTGCCCGTGCTGCTGGACGAGGCGCTCGCCCGGAACGACCGCATCGTGTTCAACGCCGGCAGCAACGCGGTCTCGATCACCATGCGCTGCGCGGATCTGATCCGCCTCTCCGGCGCGGCCGTGTGCCGCTTTTCAATGTAGATGGGGGGCTCCGGGCGCCCCCCAAGCCCCCCACACGCTCGGGGCATCCCGGCCCAGCCGTGACGCCCTCGACCCCCCAAGCCCCCACACGCTCGGGGCATCCCGGCCCCGCCGTGACGCCCCTCGACGCCCGTCAGGCGTCGGGCGGGCGGCGAGTCTTCCAGTCGGTGGCCTGCTCGTAGGCCCAGCCGATCCGCAGCGCGGTGCCTTCGTCGCCGGCGTGACAGAGGATCTGGAGCGACGTCGGCAGCCCGCCCGGCGTGAAGCCATTGGGCACCGCCAGGGCGCACAGCCCCAGGTAGTTCCCGGCGCGGGTGAAGTGCGCCGCGGTGCCGGACTGATCGACCTCGGCGATGGGGATCGCCGCGGTCTGCGTGGTCGGCGTCAACAGCGCATCGACGTCGGCCAGGGCGGCGGCGAACTGGCGGCAGCGCTCCTCGCGCTCGGCCAGCGTCAGGAGGTAATCGCGGGCCGAGACGTTGCGCCCGAGCTGAATCCGCGGGCGGACGTGGGGATCGACGGGCAGGCTCATGTCGTCGACCAGATGTCCGACGAAACGATAGCCCTCGACGCCGATGATGCGCCCGGTGGCCGCCGCGTAATCGCTGAAGCGGTGGGGCAGGGCCGGGCGCACCAGGTGGGCGCCGAGCTTGGCCAGCACCTCGATCGAGGCGTCGTAGGCCGCCAGCACCTCGTCGGCCACGCCGGCGCGCTCGGCGTCGGGCATGACGGCCAGCCGCAGCCCGGCCACGCCACGCCGCAGCCCGGGCAGGGGGTCGAGGGGCGTCCACGCCAGCGTCTGGGGGTCGCGCGGGTCGGGCCCGTTGAGCACGCGGAAGATCAGCGCGGCGTCCTCGACGGAGCGGGCCAGCGGACCCGGCGTGTCGAGCGTCGTGCTGAGCGGCAGCACGCCGTAGGTGCTGATCCGTCCGGCCGTCACCTTCAGGCCCACCACGCCGCACCACGAGGCGGGCAGGCGCACCGAGCCCCCGGTGTCGGTGCCGATGGCCACCGGAGCCAGGCCCGCGGCCACGGCCACGCCCGAGCCGGCGGAGGAGCCGCCCGGCGTGCGGTGTACGGCCGGATCCCAGGGGTTGCGGGGCGTCCCCATGTGCGTGTTGGTGCCGAAGCTGCCCATGGCGAACTCGACCGTGTGTGTCTTGCCCAGCACGATCATGCCAGCCGTGATAAGACGCGCGGCCAGCGTGGCGGTGACGGGGGAGACGCGATCCTTCCACACCTTGGAGCCGCCGGTGGTCACACGCCCGTGCAGATCCACCAGGTCCTTGAGCGCGATGGGAACGCCGTGCAGCGGGCCGACCCGGTGCCCGGATCGGATGGCCCGATCGGCGCCCTCGGCGGCCAGCCGGGCTTCCGCCTCGTAGAGGGCGATGAAGGCGTGCAGCGCGGGATCGCGCTTGCGGATGCGCTCGAGCAGCGCCTCCATCGCGTCGACCGGCGACAGCGTGCGTTCGCCGAAGGCGCGGGACAGCTCGGTGGCGGTGGCCCACACGGGATCGATGCGGCTCATGCGACACTCTCCTTCCGGGTAGCGGCGAGCAGCGAGCCGGCCCGCCGGATCCATTCGACGTCGAAGGGTGGGGGAACGAGCAGGATCAGCCGATCGACGCCAACGCGCTCGAGCAGCTGCCGGGTGCGGGCGTCGGGACGGAGCCAGCGCTCGTCCATCCCGGCGAAGACGGTCACGAGGAACTTCGTGGCATCGCGCCCGGCCGCCGCGTGCTGCTCGCGGGCCAGCCCCACGAGCTCGCCGAGCCGAGGGTGGAGGGCTTGTGTGTTGAACCCGTCGGCGTGCTGGCCGGCGATGGCTGCCATCCGCGGCCCGAAGCCGCCCACGATGATCGGCGGTGGAGGGTCGGGCCGCAGGAACCCTCGCTCGCCCGACCACAGCCGGCGCATGAGCGCGATGGCCTCGACCACCCGGCGCGCCCGGACCTCGTCCCGATCGACGGTCGCCCCGATCGCATCCTGCTCGATGGCGTAGGGCGTGCGGCGATTGCCGCCCGCGCCGAGCCCGAGCAGCAGGCGCCCGTGCGAGACGGCCTGCAGGGTGGCCGCCATGTTGGCCAGCACGCCGGGATGGCGGTTCGCCACGTTGAGCACCAGGGGACCGAGCGCGATGCGCCGCGTCACCTCGGCGAGCGCGGAGAGCACGGTCCAGGCCTCGGGCACACCCGGGCTCCCGTTGCCGTCGGGATCGCGGAGGTGATCCCAGGTCCACAGCCCGTCGAAGCCGGCCTCCTCGACGGCGCCCGCCGCCGCGCGCATGTCGGCGTAGCGAGCGCTCATGGGGATCAGGAGCACGTCGGTTTTCATGGCAGGCCGGCTACTCCGGCAGGCGGGGCAGCACTTCCTTGGCGAAGAGCTTGAGCCCCTTGACCGCCTCGGCGTGGGTCATGAAGCCCGAGCGGCTGGCCAGGACCAGGTGCTCGAAGGGACCGACCTTGGCCTGAAACTCCCGGATCTGCCGGCACACGGTGTCCGGGTTGCCCGCGAACAAGAGCCCCCGCGCCATGGCCTGCTCGGCGTCGATCCCTACCAGCGCGGCGGCGGCGCGCCCGACGGCGGCCCGGACGTTGCCCGAGCCCGGCGCCGGCGACGTCCGGTAAAGCGGCGGGGCCAGCTCGGGCCGCGTCTGGCCGGGCAGGAACTTGGTGTACTGCGGGGCGGACTTGAGGCCGGTGTTCAGGAACCAGAGCAGCTTGCTGCCGACCCGCACGCCTTCCTCGTCGGTGTCACCGGTGTAGACGAATGCCGCATAGCCGAACCGGTCGGGCCCGGGCGCCGGCATCCCGGCCTCGGCCCGCGCCTTGCGATACGCAGTCCAGGCGCGCACGGTCTCTTCGGCCCCACGGAAGACGAGGACGTTGACCATGCCGCGCCGGCCCAGCTCCGCGGAGGTCTCGGGGTCGCCCGTGGCCGCCCACAGCGGGGGATGCGGCTGCTGCCAGGGCCGGGGCCAGATGTTCACGTGCCGATGCGTGTAGTGCTTGCCCTCCCAGCTGAACGGCCCCTCCTGATGGGTCAGCGCCTTGAGGATGAGGTCGATCGCTTCCCAGAAGCGCTCGACGTTGCCGACGGGATTCATGTTGCCCGAGGCCATCTCGGTGCCGCCCGACTTCACGAAGCCGATCTCCAGGCGCCCCCGCGAGATCACGTCGGCGGTGGCGTATTCCTCGGCCACGCGCACGGGATCCTGGCGGACGGTCACGAGGGTGCCCAGGCTCAGGATCCGCACGCGGCTGGTCTGCCGGGCCAGGATGCCGAGGATCAGCGGGCTCGCCCCGAAGAGGCAGTTGATCCCCGAGTGGTGCTCGTTGGAGACGACGTTGATGCCGATGTCGTCGCACAGGAGATATTCGTCCAGGGCCTCCTGAAACAGATCGGCGGCGACCCGGGGATCGCAGTACCGGTTGGGCAGGCTGGCCCGGACGGAATCCGCCCGCTCGAGCACGTCCGGCGGCACGAAGGGATAGGGGTTCTCGTTCAGGTACCAGGCCTGCATCCCTCACTCCTTCAGGAAGGCGCCGATCCGGTCGGCGAGCGTCGCCGGCTGCTCGATCTCCGGATGGTGCCCGGCCCGCTCGATCAGCTCGAAGCGGGCGCCAGGAATCAGCTCGGCATAGTGCCGGCCATAGGCGGGCGACACCACTCCGTCGCTGGCGCCCCACAGCACCAGCGTGGGCACCGTGATCCGTGGCAGCCAGCGCCGGAGCTGGGGATTGTAGAGGCAGGGATGCCACCCGTAGAGGCACAGGGCTTCCCGGTTGCGGTGATAGCGCACGAGCTCGTCGTCCGACATCGCATCGAAGTCGAGCGCCCACGCGTTGGCGTCGTGCCAGCTCCGCCGGCGTACTTCCGCCGGTGAGGTGTTGAAGATGTCGAGAATGTCGCGCGACTCCCGATCGCCGATCTTGATGCCGAGGGCGTCGACCAGGACGAGCCGGTCCAGGCGATGACTGCACGTCACCGCCAGCTCGGCGGCCAGCCATCCGCCGAAGGAGAGGCCCACCAGCGTCACCCGATCGGGCAGCCCTTCGAGCAGCTCGAGATAGAGGTGGACCAGGTCGTAGATCGAGTCGAAATCCTCGGGCCGTGGCGAGCCGCCGAACCCGGGGTGGGACGGCGCGATGACCTCGGCGTGCCGGCCGAGCAGATCGAGGAACGGCGCCCGGGGCGAGATCGTCTGCAGTCCGTGCAGCAGCAGGAGCGGCCGGCCCGCACCTCGTCGCTGGATCTCCAGCTCGATCATGGCAGGGCAGTATACCGCCCGCTCGCGTGCTATGCTGCGGCGCGCCGCGGCGTATCGCGGCTTGCCAGGAGGATTCAACGGGACCTTGGATCGCTCTGATCGGGGGACGTTGGCGATTGCGTTCGTAACGATGACCGCCATCCTGGGAGCGGTTGTCACCGGCGAGGCGCAGACGGCGACGAGGACTTATCGAGTCGCCTGGATCACCCCAACGCCTGTCGCCGAGGGCAGTCCCAACTTCAACGCCTTTCGCCAGGAGCTGCGCCAAAGAGGCTACGTGGAGGGAGAAAACCTCACTGTTGAGCTTCGATCCGTCGAGGCGGAGCCGGAGCGGCTCTCGGCGGTCATGGGCGAGCTCATAAGCCTGAACGTGGACGTCCTCGTTGCTGTGTCGCAACCGACGGTCCAAGCCGCTCAGCAAGCCACCAGGAGCATCCCCATTGTCATGTTCGGCGTCGGTGATCCGGTGGCCACCGGACTCGTTGCGAGCTTAGGACGACCGGGCGGCAACATCACCGGTCTCAGCCAGCTTTCCCCGGAACTGGCTGGGAAGCGGCTGGAACTCCTCAAGGAAGCACTTCCCAAAACCTCTCGGGTGGCCGTCCTCTGGAATCCCACCAATCCAAGCAATGCGCCGCAAATCAAAGGTCTCCAGGGCGCGGCCCGAACGTTGAGGATGCAGCTTCAATTGCTCGAGGTGAGCGGTCCCCAAGACCTTGAGGGCGCATTTCGGGCCGCCACGCGAGAACGCGCTGGCGCTCTGATGGTGCTGGACGATCTGTTCATCTTCACTCAGCGCAGGCGCATCATCGCGCTCGCGGCTAGGAGTCGGCTGCCGGCGATCTACGGATGGCCGGCGTTTCCGCAGTCGGGGGGGCTGATGAGCTATAGCCCCGATTTTCAGGACATGGGCAGGCGTGCGGCCGTCTTCGTGGACAAGATCCTGAAAGGCACCAAGCCCGCCGACCTTCCGGTTGAGCAACCGACCAAGTTCGAGCTGGTCATCAACCGTGGGGCCGCCAAGGCCCTCGACCTCACGATTCCCTCGTCGCTGCTACTGCGAGCAGATCGAGTCATCGAGTAGTGGAGGATCCCCGATGAGGCGAACGGTCAGGCTGCCGAACATAGCGCTCGAGCAGACCGCCGGCCCGCATGCGCTCGCCGCGGCTGCTTACCACGGCGTTCGGCAGCTTGAGGGTCAACTGCCACTTGGCCGTATACTCACGCGGTGGAGTTCGCATGGGATCCGGAAAAGGCCGCGGCAAACGTCAGGCGGCGTCGGGTCAGTTTCAATGAAGCGGCGACTGTTCTCGAAGACCCGCTATCAACGACTTTCCCGGACGAGGCTCATTCTGAGGGAGAACAACGCTTTGTGACGGTTGGTGTCTCCCAGCGTGGACGTCTCTTGGTTGTGGCGCATACTGAACGAAACGATACGATCCGCATCATCAGTGCCCGACGAGCGACAAGGCGAGAACGAGAATTCTATGAGCAAGGCAAGTAGATCAGAGGACGATGACCTCAGACCCGAGTATGACTTTGCGTCGATGAAGGGGGGCGTTCGTGGTAAGTATGTCGCCCGCCTCCGCAAAGGAAGCAACCTGGTTCTACTCGAACCGGAGGTTGCGGCTGCCTTCCCCTCAGCCGAGGCCGTCAACGAAGCGCTCCGCGGGGTCCTCAACACGACTAGAGCAGTACGCGGCAAAGGGGGACTGCCGAACAAGGCGCTGCAGCTGCCGAGCCGCGCTCTACCGCGTGCGAAGAAGACCAAGCGGGTCGGCGCGGCTCGCGGCTGACCGCCGGCGTTGGGCGACTTGAGCTTGCAAGTCGCTACGCTCATGACATCGGGCAAGAGACAGGACTGGGAGTCCAAGTGACGCTGGCACGCGCTGCCTGCATGCGCCTCTTGTCGGTCGGTCTTCTCGCCGGGACACTTCCGCTCGCGGCGCTTGACGCGGGAGCGCAGCAGGCCCGCATCGATCGGGTGGGCGTACTTTTCCTCGGGGGTACGTACTCCCGGGCCATCGATGGGCTACGCGACGGTCTGAGGGAGTTGGGCTTTGAGGAGGGCACCCACTTCGTCCTCCACATCCGCGATACCATGGGTGACCTCAAATCGGTCGAGATGGCTGCGAGCGGTCTCGAGGCGGAGAAGGTTGACCTCATCTATACGGTGGCCACCTCGGTCACTCTCGCCGCCAAGCGGGCTACGAAGAGTGT
Organism: Candidatus Methylomirabilota bacterium; assembly: GCA_036556905.1. Classification (GTDB taxonomy): domain Bacteria; phylum Methylomirabilota; class Methylomirabilia; order Rokubacteriales; family CSP1-6; genus 40CM-4-69-5. The sequence goes on along the minus strand of DATBIM010000105.1, from coordinate 3,945 downwards.
CCCCATCGTGTTCTATGCCGGAGCCGATCCTGTGGCCTCCGGCCTCGTCGAGAGCTTCCCGAAGCCCGGAGGGCGACTCACCGGCATTCACGGCCTGTTTTCGGACCTCACCCCGAAGCGCCTTCACCTGCTGAAGGAGATACTTCCGAAGATGCGTCGGGTCGTGACGTTCTACAGTCCTGAGAACCCTGCGGCCCAGCGATCCATAATCATCGCACGCGATGCCGCCAGGCGACTGAATCTGGAGCTTGTGGAGCGGCCAGTCACCTCGGTAGCGGATCTGCGGACTGCTCTGCGTGGGCTCAGGATTGGAGAGATGGATGCGTTCTGCTACGTGGCGGACGCGATGGTGAACAGCCAGTCGCAGCTGGTCATCGACACCGCGAGAGTGAAGAGGTTGCCGACGATGGTTTCGGCCCCAGAGACCGTCACCATGGGAGCGCTGGTGGCGTATGGCGTCAGTTACCATGCATTCGGCCGACTCTCGGCCAAGCACGTCCAGCGTGTCCTCGTTGGTGCCAACCCCGGAGAACTTCCGGTCGAGCAGGTCGACCGGCTGTACTTTGCGATCAACCTCAAGACGGCAAAGGCCCTCGGGGTGACGGTCCCGCCGTCGGTACTTGCCCGGGCCGATGAGGTTATCCGGTGAGTATCAGCGGCCGACACCATACGTCGGGAGAGAAGACAATCGCCGAACCGTCGCTCACTGCGGCCGGAGCCTCGTGTTAGTCGGGCCACTCGATCCGGAGCGGTCCCGAGGCTCACGATGAAGTGCGCGCGATGCCAACACGAGAATCGGCCCCGCGCGAAGTTTTGCGAGGAATGTGCGGCTCCTCTGAGCCGCGCCTGTGCCAACTGTGGAGCCCCGCTTTCAGTTACCGCCAAGTTTTGCTCCGAGTGCGCCCATCCCGTCGGTCGAGATGCGCCGGCGGCAACACCACTCTTCGGTGCGCCGAACGTCTACACTCCCAAGCACCTGGCTGAAAAGATCCTCACGTCCAAGGCCGCCCTCGAGGGCGAGCGCAAGCAGGTCACCGTGCTCTTCGCGGACATGAAGGGCTCGATGGAGCTGCTGGCCGACCGCGATCCCGAGGAGGCTCGCAAGATTCTCGACCCTGTCCTCGAGCGGATGATGGAGGCCGTCCACCGCTACGAGGGCACCGTGAACCAGGTGATGGGCGACGGGATCATGGCGCTGTTCGGCGCGCCGCTGGCGCACGAGGACCACGCGGTACGCGCGTGCTACGCCGCGCTCCGCATGCAGGAGTCGCTCAAGCGCTACGCGGACGATACCCGCCGCGCGCACGGGGTGGAGGTCCAGATCCGGATCGGCCTCAACTCGGGCGAGGTCGTCGTCCGCTCCGTCGGCAGCGATCTTCGCGTGGACTACACCGCCGTGGGCCAGACCACTCATCTCGGGGCGCGGATGGAACAGCTCGCGCCGCCCGGGACCGTCCGGTTGCCCGGCGAGACCGTGCGGCTCGCGGAGGGCTACATCGAGGTGCGGTCGCTCGGGCCTATCCCCGTGAAGGGCCTCGCGGACCCGATCGAGATCTTCGAGCTGACGGGAGCGGGGCCGGCGCGCACGCGCCTGCAGGCCGCGGCGCTCCGCGGCCTCACGCGCTTCGTGGGCCGCGACGCCGAGGTCGAGCACCTGCGCCGGGTGCTCAGCCAGGCTGGCGCGGGCCGGGGTCAAGTGGTCGCCATCGTGGGCGAGGCCGGGGTGGGCAAATCGCGCCTCACGTACGAGTTCACCCACTCCCATCGGGTCCAGGACTGGCTAATCTTAGAATCCTCGTCGGTGTCCTACGGCAAGGCCACCAGCTACCTGCCGGTGATCGACCTGCTCAAAGGCTACTTCAAGATCGGCGACCGGGACGATCACCGGGAGATGCGCGCCAAGGTGCTGGGGCGTGTGCTGGGCCTGGACCGCGCGCTCGAGCCCCTCTTGCCCCCGCTGCTGGCGCTGCTCGACGTGCCGGTCGAGGAGCCGGCCTGGCAGAGCCTGGACCCGCCGCAGCGCCGCCAGCGCACGCTGGACGCGGTCAAGCGCCTGCTGCTGCGGGAGAGCCAGGTGCAACCGCTGCTCGTGGTCTTCGAGGACCTGCACTGGGTCGATGGCGAAACCCAGGCCCTGCTCGACAGCCTCGTGGAGAGCCTCGGCTCCGCGCGCCTGCTCCTCCTGGTGAACTACCGCCCCGAGTACGAGCACCGCTGGGGGAGCAAGACGGCCTACTCCCAGCTCCGGCTCGACAGCCTGCCCGCCGAGAGCGCGGCGGAGCTGCTGGCGGCGCTGCTCGGCGCGGATCGCGGGCTGGTGCCGCTGACGCAGATGCTGGTGAAGCGGGGCAACCCGTTCTTCCTGGAGGAGACGGTGCGCGCGCTGGTGGAGACGGGGGCGCTGGCAGGGGCGCGAGGGGCGTATCGGCTGACGCGGCCCGTGGAGGCGCTGCAAGTGCCGGCGACGGTGCAGGCGATCCTGGCGGCGAGGATCGACCGGCTGGCGCCGGAGGAGAAGCGGCTCCTGCAGGCCGCCGCTGTGATCGGCAAGGACGTGCCCTACGCGCTGCTGGCGGCGATCGCGGAGCAACCGGAGGAGCCTCTGCGGCGCGGCCTGGCGCATTTACAAGAATCGGAGTTCCTCTTCGAGACGCAGCTCTTCCCGGACCAAGAATTCACGTTCAAGCACGCGCTGACCCACGACGTGGCCTACGCGGGCCTGCTGGGGGCGCGCCGGCGCGAGCTTCACGCCGCGGTGATGGCCGCCATCGAGCGCCTGCACGAGGGTCGCCTCATGGAGCACGTGGAGCGACTGGCGCACCACACGCGGCAGGGCGAGGTCTGGGACAAGGCTGTGCGCTACCTGCGCCAGGCCGGCACCAAGCTCTTCCTGCGTTCGGCCCACCGCGAGGCGGCTACCTGCCTCGAGCAGGCGCTCGACGCGCTCCGGCGGCTGCCGGAGCATCCCGACGAAATCGTCGAGTCCCTCGATATCCGCTTCGACCTCTACAACGCTCTCTTCCCGCTCGGTGAGCGCAGGCGGATTGGGGCCCTTCTCGACGAGGCCGAGGCCCTGGCGGAGGCCGCCGGCGACCAGCGCCGCCTCGGCCATGCGCTGACCCTCAAGGTGTGCGAGCTCGGGCTGGCCGGCGACTTCGAGGCGGCGATCCAGGCCGGACGTCGCGCGCTGGCCATCGGCGAGGCGACAGCGAACGTCGCCATCCGGGTCGCTGCCAACGGGTATCTTGGCTACGTGTGCGTCGCTCGGGGCGAGTGCCACGAGGCTGTCCGGCACTGTGAGGCTGCGCTTGCGCTCATTCCGGAGGGCCTGGCACACGAGCGATTCGGTCAAGACCTCATCCAGGCCTCGAACGTTCGGACTGCCCTGGCCAAGGCGCTCGGGGCGTTCGGGCGGTTCGCCGAGGCATTCGGGCGTCTTCGCGAGGCGATGCACGTCGCGGAGGAGGCGGGACACATCTACTCGCTTCTCTATCCCCTCCTGGGTTTCGGCACCCTCAAACTCGATCAGGGCGACTTCGCCGGTGCCATTGCCCCGCTGGAGCGCGGCCTCGACCTGTGCCGGACGGGAGAGGTGCCCTGGCTGCTCCACGACTTCGCCTGGGCCCTGGGCGCTGCGTACCACGTCACCGGCCGCCGCGCCGAGGGGATTGGCCTCATGGAGAACGCCGCCCGTGCCTACGCCCAGCGGGTCGTGCCGTTGGTGGCGTGGCGCGGCCGCGTCGGGGCGCTCGGCGAGGCGTACCTCCTCGATGGGCGGCCGGCGGACGCCACCCGGATCGCCCAGGACGGGCTGGCGGCGGCCCGGCAGCGGGGGGAACGAGGGGTGGAGGGCCGCGTCCTGCGATTGCTCGGCGACATCGCGGCTCATCCCGACCGCTTCGAGTTCGATGTCGCGCAGGCGCACTATCGCCAGGCCCTGAGCCT
>DATBIM010000104.1:0-14991 GCA_036556905.1 Candidatus Methylomirabilota bacterium | reverse complement strand
GCGACCGAAGCGACGTGACCCGAGAACTGACCGCCAGTGCGTCGTTGGCCACGTGCCGCGCATAGATCCTTAGAGAGCCGCCGTGGGTCGACAATTCCTCAACATCGAAGATCGTCAGGCCATGGGCAGCAAAGATTCTCTCTACCGTGAGAAACGAGAAATAGGAAAAGTGCTCGTGATAAATGGTGTCGAACTGGTTGCCGTCAATGAGGCGACCCAGATGGGGAAACTCCAGTGTCGCGACGCCCGAATCCCGGAGCGCGATCGCCAGGGCGTCCACAAATCCATTGAGATCGCTGACCTGGGCCAGCACGTTGTTGGCGATGAGCAGATCCACGCCTCGACCATCGGCGATCAGCCGCTTGGCCACGTCCCGGTCGAACAACTCGATCAGGGTGGGCACGCCCCTGTCGAGGGCGGCCTTGGCCACGTTGGCGGCAGGTTCAATGCCGAGCGAAGGGACCCCGCGAGCCATGAAATACTGCAGGAGGTACCCGTCGTTGCTGCCGATCTCCACGACCCGGGTCCCCGCACCCAGCCCCATTCGCTCGATGATCATCTCGACGTAACTTCGCGCGTGCGCGAGCCAGGTTTCCGAGTAGGACGAGAAATACGCATACTCCCTGAAGATCCGGTCGGGCGTGACATATTCCTGGACCTGAACGAGGAAGCACTCACCGCAGACGTAGGCGTGAAGGGGGTAGAAGGGCTCCATCCCGTCCAGCTCGTCGGCGCTCAGATAGCTCTCGCAAAGAGGTGACATGCCGAGATCGACAAAGGTCTGGCGAAGCGGGGCGCCGCAGAAGCGGCACTTCGGCGCGCTTGCCGAGGGCCGGGCATCGGACCCGACATTCATGGATGTCACTCTAGAGAGCCGCGCCGGACAGGACAATATAACGAGCGGTGTATGCAGACCGGGAGGAATAATCTGCACACGGGTGGCACACGTAGTCCCCGAACCGTCGGAGACAACGGAGATATCAGAGCCGCGTTACATTGTTCGCTTGCACGCCGGATCTAGTTCTGACGAATTGATCGCGTCAATTCTGCTGTCCGTCGGCACCTGCTGGGACCGCGGAGGCCGCGCGGGCCTCTGAGGACGCGCTACAACCCCAGCGCGGCCAGGCGGCCGGCGGTCGGCACGCCCTGGGCGTCCCAGCCCCGCAGCCGGTAGTATTCGTCGAGCATCGCGTCGAGCTCCTGGGGTGGACAGAACATGCCCGCCGACGGCCCCTCGGGGATGGGCTCGTGCATGACCCGCCAGGGCAGCACGTCAGCGCCGCGGCCCACGCCCTCGCGCACGTTGAACAGCCGCTCGAGGTTGATGATCCGCTCCCCGATGCGCTCGAGCTCCTCGACCGTCACGTCCCAGCCCGTCACCGCGCGGACCATCGCCGCGTAGGGGTCGCTGACGAAGAGCCCGAACCCGCGCTCGGAGGTGAAGCGGCAGAGCACCAGCGAGTCGCCGATGGCGGTGAAGTGCTGGCTCCGGACAGCGAAGGCCGGCTTGTCGGCCGTTCCCCGCCGGTCGAAGGTCGGCGCGTACTGGGGCGTGGGGCGGGTGTCGTGGTGGCTGCCCCCGCGGGTCGCGGTGGCGTAGCCGATCGAGAGCCCCTTCAACGCCCGCGCCGAATGCGCCGGCAGCTCGAGCCGCTTGACCGCGTACACCAGTCGGGTCGCCTCGGGATGAATCGACTCGGCCAGCCGCCAGGCCCCCTCGGCGATGCGGGCCCCGAATCCCTCGCGCCGCGCCGTCATCTCGATCAGCCGCAGCATTCCCCGCCAGTCCCCCCAGCCGAACTCCACCCCGAGGTCGGCGCGACTCACCCAGCCACGCTCCACGGCCTCGCACACGAAGGCCAGGGTGACGCCCAGGCTGATCGTGTCCATGCCGAGAAGATCGCAGAGGTCGTTGGCCAGGATCAGCGACTCGGGGTTCGCGTTGCCCAGCATGGGGCCGAGCGCGAAGATCGTCTCGTACTCCGGCATCTTGGCCCGGGTGCCGGCGAACTCCCCGTCCCGGATGGCGTACTGCTTGCCGCAGGCCACCGGACACTTCAAACAGGTGGTGTCGCGATCGTGGTAGGGGCCCTGCATGGCCTCGCCGCTCACGGCGCGCGCCTCGGCGAAGACCTCCGAGCGCAGGTTGAACGAGCCCAGCGCGCCCAGCGCGTTGATGGGGTTGACCAGGAACGAGGTGCCGAAGGTGGACAGGGCCTGCGTGCCGACCTTGAGCGGCTCCCGGGTCTGCTCCAGCAGCGCCTTGAGGCCGGCGGGGTCGGCGACCTCGGTCTTGCGGGCCCCGCGGACCACGACGGCCTTGAGCTGCTTGGCGCCGAGCACGGCGCCCACGCCCCCACGGCCCGAGACGCCTTCCCGATTCTTCCAGTAGTGCGCCATCGCCGCGAAGCGGACCCGGTGCTCGCCGGCCGGGCCGATGGCGATGGCGTCGGCGTCGGCGCCCTCGGCGGCCACCAGGGCCGCGACCGCGTCCCGGGTGGTGCGGCCCCACAGCGGAGCGGCCGACTTGATCTCGGCTCCGCTCTCGGTCACCAGCAGGTAGGCCGGCGAGGCGGCGCGTCCGCTGATGGCGATCGCGTCGAACCCGGTCCGCTTGAGCGTGGCCGGGAAGCGGCCGCCAAAGGTGGAATCGAAGAAGAGCCCGGTGAGCGGCGATTTCGTCGCCACGCAGGCCCGGCTGTTGCCCGGCACCGTGGTGTCGGTGATAGGCCCGACAGTGAACGCGACCATGTTGGCGGGATCGAACGCGTCGATGCCGGGGGGCACGTGCGTCCACAGCAGGTGGGCGGCCAGGCCGTTGCCGCCCAGCAGGTGGCGGGCGGTCGTCTCGGCGAGCGGCTCGACCCGGGTGGCGCCCGTGGTGAGATCGACGAAGAGGATTCGGCCCCCGTAGCCTTTCATGGCGGCCGCTATCTTACCGCGGAGAAGAACCGATCAGCGGCGGGAAGCGACGATCAGCGGCGCAGCTCGGCGAGGCCGCGCCGCGCGGAGGCGGCGATGTCGCCGGGTACGTCGCTACTGGCGAGGAGCTTGCCGTACACGACGCTCGCCGCGCCGGGATCCTTGGCCGCCGCGAAGCTGCGGCCGGCGGCGAGCAGCGCCTTGTACCCGACGGTGGACTCCGGCGTCAGGTAGGCCGCCGTCATGTAGTACTCGGCCGCCGTGACGGGATCGCCCTGGCCCATCCACGCGTCCCCGAGGGCAGCCGCCACCTCGGCCGCGGCCGGGCCCTCGGTGCTGGCCAGCAGTCGCCCGAGCACCGTCCGGGCCTCCTCCCAGCGACGTTCGGCCAGGAGCAGCCGGCCGTAGCTCGAGAAGGCGTCGGAATTGACGGCCGGATTCATCCCACCCTTCGTGGCCCGGTCGAACGCCTCCACCGCGCCTTTGCGGTCTCCGGTGGCCGTGCGGGCCCGCCCCAGCGCGATCCACGCACGAGGCGCCCGGGGGTCGGTGGGCGTGGCGGCGACGAACTCCTCCAGCACACGCCGGGCCTCGCTGGCGCGTCCGAGCTCGAGGAGCACCTCACCATAGGTCACCTTCGAGCTTTCCACGAACGGGCTCTGCGGGAACCGCTGGCGCAGGAGCACGTAGGCCTCGTGGGCAACGGGCCACTGGGCCGCCGCCACCGCGGCCGCGCCGACACGCTCGCACGCGTCGTCCGCCGTCTCGTGCTTGGGAAACTCCGCGGCCAGGCGCTTGGTCCGGGCCAGGGCCGTCGCCCAGTCCTTCTCGTCGATGGCGAGCCCGACCAGCGCGTAGAGCAGGCCGGGAGCCCGGGGATCGCGGTGGTTGGCCTCGACGAGGCTCAGCGCCGCCGCCTTGAACTCGGCGGTGCGGCCGCGGTGAAAGGAGACCACGAGGAGGGCATATTCCGCGGCGGCGGTGATGTCGGACGTGCCGGTGTCGCGGGCTTCGGTGAAGGCGCGCGTCGCATCGTCCCAGCGATTCTGGAGCAGGGCCGCGTTGCCCTGACCGAGCCTGGCCAGCGCCCCCCCGCCCTCGCTGTAGGCCCGGGTGAAGGCCTGGCTCGCCTCCGCCCCTCGGTTGCTGGCGAGGTGGGCCACGCCGAGCACGACCCAGGCCCGGCCCGCGAAGGCGGCGAGGTTGCCGCCCCGGCCGACCCAGGCCTTGAGCTCCTGCTGCGCCGCCTCGGCCTGCCCGCGACGCACCTGCAACAACGCCCGGTTCAGGCGCGCCAGATCCGTGCGTGGGTGGGTCGGGTAGAGGCTGATGATGCGGTCGAGCAGCTCGCGAGCCAGGTCGAAGTTTCCCCCGGCCAGGGCCAGCTCTGAGGCCAGGACGAGGGCGTCGGCGGCGCGGCCATCGCGGGCGTAGTTTCGGGTGAAGGTCAGAAACTCCTGCAGCGCGGCGTCGCGCTGACCCTGGCGCAGCGCGGTCCAGGCCAGGGCCAGGCGCACGGCAGGAGCCTGCGCATGACTGGGAAACTCCAGCAAGGCCCGACGGTACGCGTCGGCGGCCTCCGTATAGTTGCCGGCATGATAGGCGGCTTCGCCCGCGAGCAGCAGCGCGGCCACGCGCATGTCGGGGCTGGTCACCGTGAGCAAGAGCGGCCGCAAGTCCACCGCGGCCTGGGCGAACTCCCGCAGCTCGAAGTTGGTGTGGGCCAGCCGGAACGTGGCGTAGTGCGCCGTCTCGCTGCCCGGCTGGGCCGTGCGAGCCAGATCGAACTGTGTCCGTGCCTCGTCGTGCTCGTTCTGGGCACGGTGCACGTCCCCCTGCACGACGAGCACCCAGGCCCTGACGGCCGGTGAGATGTTCCCCGCCAGCACCTCCTGGAGCGTGGCCAGCGCCTCGGCGTTCCGGCCCGTCTCCTGGGCCAGGGCCGCCAGGCGGAGCCGGATGGGCAGGGCCAGCGTGGAGCGACGCGCGTCGAGGGCAGCCAGCGCCCGCCTGGCGCCGTCGCTGTCGCCCCCGTTCACGAGCGCGAGCGCCAGCCCGGCCTCCGCCCACTCGCGATCGCCTCGCGCATCCCCCGAGCCGGCCAGGAACGCGCGGAACATGGCCTGGGCGTCGGTCGTGCGGTTCTGGCCGAGGTACAGCCATCCCAGCCGCACCTGGCCCGCCGGCAGCAGGGCGTGCGGCCCGCTCTGGGTGAAGGCCTGGAGCTTCGCCACCGCGCGCTCGGTTTGCCCCGTCCGGGCCAGGGCCTCGCCATGCCAGAAGGCGAGGTCGCGCTCGAGCACGACGGGCACGCGGCGGCCCAGCAGCGCGCTCCACGCCTTCTCGGCATCTTCCCAGCGCGCCTGCGCATAGAGGGCGAGCGCCAGACCGTGGCGCCCCCAGGTGTCCAGCGGAACCGGATGGGGCTTGCCCAGCAGCGCCTGAAAGTTCGCCTCGGCGCGCCGGAAATCGCCGAGGCGCAGGCTCGTCCAGCCGCTGGCGTGGCGCGCCCAGGGACCGTACTCTGGAACGGCGAGGTCCTTGAGCGCCTGCTGCAGCGCCCAGTCCGCCCGGCCGAAATCACCCAGCAGATAGAGCACCTCGCCGAACCAGTAGCGCGCTTCGGCCAGGATCTCGCGATCCCCACCTGCCCGCAGCGCGTTGTCCAGCGCGCGCGCCGCCTCCTCGTACTCGCCCCTGACGATCCGGGCCCGCGCGCACTCCAGCGACTCCGACGCGATCCGCAGCCAGGCGCCCACGCACGGCATCGCGCGCGGCGAGAGCATGGGCGCCATCGGCTTCGGCGCCGCGGGTATGACGACCGTCGCCGGGCTGACGGGAGCGATGGACAGCGGCGGGGGTGGGGGTGTGAGCCGCGGCACCTCCACCGCCGGCTTGGCCAGTGGCGCGGTGGCCCAGGGCACGAGCGGCGTCAAGTCGGGAGGCGGGGGCTTGACCGGCAACGGCGTGGCGGCAGCGAGGGCAAGCCAGAGCGAGCCGACGAGCGCGAGGCGCCGGATCATGAGCCGCCGCTCTTGGGCTTCTTGTCGCCGGCCGCTGGCGTCATGCGCGCCCGGACCGCCTTGGCCCGCTCACGCGCCCAGTCGCGCAGCGTGGTGTCGCTGCTCTTGCCGGCCACGGACTCGTAGGCGGCCAGGGCCTGCTTCCACGCCCGCTGCTCCTCGTGCGCCAGCCCCAGCCCGGCCAGGGCCCGGAAGCGCGCCGACGGCTCGATGCTCTTGCTGGCGATCGCCGACTCGAACGCCTTCTGAGCGGCCGGGAAATGCTTGAGCTTGAGCTCGGCCTCGCCCGTCAGCAGCCAGGCCTCGGCGCGCACCGCTTCGTCCTCGCTGCGGGCCGCCGCCCGGGCGTGCTCGACGACGCCCTTCCAGTCCTTTTTCTTGTAGGCGTCCTGGGCCAGCTCCAGGGCGGCGCGCTGGCTCAGCGGATGATCGGGGACCTGCGCGCGCAGCTTGCGCCAGGCCGCCTGCTGGTCGCTCTCGCGCCCGAGCTTGGCCGCGATCGACGCGGCCTCCCACAGGCCCTCTGCCCGCGGCGGGGATTCGGCGAGCAGCGTGCGGTACGCCTCCTGCAGCTCGTTGCGGTCGCCGTGGCGGGCCATGGTCTCGTTCAGCAGGCGGCGGGCCTCGGTCGCCTGCGGGTGCGAGGGATGGCCCTTCACGAACGCCCGGAGGTCGGCCAGCCCCCCGCGAGGATCGCCCGTCTGCAGCCGCAACCAGCCCAGCAGGTACTGGGCGTCGGGCCCGAGCTTGTGGTCGGGGTAGCGACCCCGGAAGGCCTCGAGCAGGGGCAGCGCCTCCCCGAAGCGTTTGAGCTCGGTCAGGCCGCGCGCCCGATAGAACGTCGCCGAGGGCGCGGTGGCGTGCTCGGGCCACGCCTGCACGACCTCGCTGAAGGCCTTCACCGCGGCCTCCGGGTGCCCCAGCTCTTGCTCGGCCCATCCGAAGCCGTAGAGCGCATCGGGGGCCAGCGGCGAGGTGGCGTCGGTCTTCACGACCGCGTCATAGGCGTCGCGCGCCTCGGCATAGCGGCGCAGGCGGAACAGCGCTTCGGCCTCCCAGAACTTCACCTCCATGCCCCGACCCGGCGGGGGCTTGAACGTCTGGGCGCGGCGGAAGCTCTCCAGCGCGGCCTGCGCGTCTCCGGATCCGAGCTGGGCCCGCCCCAGGAGCAGGACAGCCATCGGGACTCGCTTGTCCTTGGGATGGGCGTCCACGAACCGCTCCAGGGTGCGCCGGGCCAGCCCGTGGAGGCCGTCGGCCGTCGCGCGCTCGCCGACGAGCCACAAGCGCTCGGCCTCGTCGAGGGCGAGCGCCGGCGCGGCGGAGAGGATCACGAGGGTGAGCGAAGCGACCGCCGTGAGCAACGGCAGGAAACGCCTCATGATGACGCGAGTATCGTAGCACGGTATCCTAGCCCTGCCGTGCGAGTGTGTGTCTTCGACCTCGACCATACCTTGATCAGCTCGCCGCTGGATCTGGTCGCCATGGCGCTCGACATGCGCGCGCTGTTGGAATCCAGTCAGGGCCCCCTGCCGGCGCGCCCGGAGCGCTACCGCGTCGGGGAGCTCATCGCCTATTGCCGGCGTCAGGCGCCCGCCCTCGAGGAGGCGGTGTGGGCGGTGGCCCTGGCCCACGAGCGCCAGGCGCTGGGCGACGCCGCGCTGGAGCCGGGCGCGCGCGAGGCGCTGCTGGGCAGCCAGGCCGCCGGCTGGTCCACCGCGGTGTGGACCAACAACGCCCGCGAGGTCAGCTTCACCGCGCTGGAGCGGTTCGGGCTCTTGCCGCACCTCGATCTCGTGGTCACCCGCGACGACATGGCGGCGCTCAAGCCAGATCCCGACGGCTGGCGGGTGATCGCCCGGCGCCTGGCGCCCGCCCACGCCGTCGTGGTTGGTGACTCCTGGGTCGACGGGGTGGCCGCCGCCGCGGCCGGCGTGCCCTTCGTCGCCTATCGCCCCGACCAGGCCGAGCTGACGCGTCGCGGAGTCAGCCCGCGGGCGTCGCTCACGGATCTGGCCGCCCTGCCGGGCTGGCTCACGACGTTCTTATTGGAGGGGGCAAGCACGGCCCCCTCCAAACCTCCCCACTCACGTGAGGTGCCACCACCGACCCCTGTCAAACGGGCCAGCAACTAAATGGAGCTGTTCGACCGTGCCGAGCTCGGGTCGAGCGGCGCGGCTCGTCAGGCGCCGGCAGCCCCCCTCGCCGATCGCATGCGTCCGCGCACGCTCGACGAGATCGTGGGGCAGAGTCATCTGTTGGGCCCGGGCCGCGTGCTGCGGACTGCGCTGGAGCGGGGCGAGCTGCACTCGATGATCCTGTGGGGGCCGCCCGGCTCGGGCAAGACCACGCTGGCCTTCCTCCTGGCCCGGACGACCGGCGCGCACTTCGTGGCTTTCTCGGCGGTCCTCTCCGGCGTCAAGGAGATCCGCCAGGTCATCGCCGAGGCTGGCGAGGAGCAGGCTCGACGGGGCCGGTCCACCGTGCTCTTCGTCGATGAGATTCACCGTTTCAACCGGGCTCAGCAGGACGCCTTCCTGCCCCACGTCGAGAAGGGCACGATCCTGTTCGTCGGCGCCACCACCGAGAACCCGTCCTTCGAGGTGAACGCCGCGCTCCTGTCTCGCTGCCGCGTGTATGTGCTGCACGGCCTCGGCGAGGAGGAGCTGCAAGTGATCCTGGAGCGGGCGCTGGCGGATGCCGAACGCGGCCTGGGCAAGCTCGGGCCCGTCGTGGACGCGGAGGCCCGACGCCTCATCGCCCGCCTGGCCAACGGCGACGCCCGGGCCGCGCTCAACATCCTGGAGCTGGCGGTGACGCTGGCCGCCCGCGACCCCGAGGGCCGGCCACGAGTCACCGAGCGGGCCATCCAGGACGCCGCCCAGCGCAAGACGCTGCTCTACGACAAGGCCGGCGAGGAGCACTACAACCTGATCTCCGCGCTCCACAAGTCGCTGCGGGACTCGGACCCCGACGCGGCCCTCTACTGGATGACGCGCATGCTGGAGTCGGGCGAGGATCCGCTCTACGTGGCGCGGCGCCTGGTGCGCTTCGCCTCCGAGGACGTCGGCAACGCCGATCCCGCGGCGCTGCCGCTCACCCTGGCCGCCAAAGAGGCCTACGAGTTCCTGGGCACTCCCGAAGGCGAGCTGGCCCTGGCCCAGGCCACGCTCTACCTGGCGCTGGCCCCCAAATCCAACGCCGTCTATCTGGCGTTCGGGACCGCCAAGGAGGACGTGGGGGAGCGGCCCAGCGAGCCCGTTCCCCTGCACCTGCGCAACGCTCCCACCTCACTCATGCGCGAGCTGGGCTATGCCCGCGGCTATCAGTACGCCCACGACGCGCCCGATGCGCGGGTGGACCAGGAGCACCTGCCGGCCGCGCTGCGCGATCGCCAGTACTATCAGCCCACCGACCGCGGTCAGGAGGCCGAGCTGCGCCGGCGGCTCGCCGAGTGGCGGCGCTGGCGCGCCGAGCGCAGGGGCAACCCGGGCTGATATCGCGGCCCAGTCCAGGCCACCGTAACGAAACGCCCACTAATGCCGGCGCCTGGCACCACCCCGCCATCACATGGAGCCTCCCGGCGATTCCCGTAGGGGCGTGGATGTTCGCCCGCCGGAGGGGCGATCGCGGTCCTGCCCCGATGCGACGCCGAGCGGGTATGGCGTCCCGTCCGGCAGCGGCCGGAACGTCACCCGACGGTGAAACAGGCGATGCGACTGCCGTCGCTCGGTGTAAGGGACGAAGCCGGCCCACCGGCAGGCCCGCAGCATCGGCAGGTTGTTCACCGAGGCGAAGAGGATCAGCCGACGCAAACCGAGTTGGCGGGCCCGCGCCAGGAGCTCCGGGATGACCTGCAGCATGAGCCCACGGCCTCGGTACTTCTCGAGGCTGAACGCGGCCTCGAGCAGGCCCTCGTCCTGTTGCAAGGGCGGCACGAGATTCCCGTAGAGCCTGCGCAGTTTGCCGTTCTGGCTCGACTCGATGAGGCACTGCATGTAGCAGGGGTGGCCATCCGGGGTCACGGCGACGTAGCACTGCCGAATGCCCGACTCGATGAGCAAACGAGCATTGACGCGATCCATCACGTTCGTGCGATCGAGATTCGGAATCGAGACGGTGAACAGCGGGACATCGTCGGGCTCGAGCGGGCGGATCGTGAGCGCCATGCGCGGCCGCGGTGCCTCCAAGGGCTCCGACACTTCCCGGCGCAGGCCAAGCGAGACGCTCTCGCTGTAGAGGCGGCGGGCGATGAGCCGAAGCAGGAGCACGAGTTCACCGCTCCTCACGAGGAGGGCGAGCTTACGCAGCTTGCGCATCAGCGGGGCCCCGCCCGGCTGGGCCGGCGGGCAGGCGTCATGCTGGCCGTCCAGACGCGGCGCGCAACCGCCGGATGATCCGGGCGATGCCGGCAACCGTGGAGAACTCGTCCGAGAGCAGGTCCTCTTCGGGCACCTCGACGCCGAACTCTCGGGCGAGGAAGGCAAGGAGCTCGACCACGCCCACCGAGTCAACGTAGCCGCGCTCGAAGATATCAATATCCCATGCGAAGCCGGAATCCCTGGGGCTGATGCTGAACTGCGCCCGGAGGAAGGTCTCGACACGAACCTCGACTCCGGTCTCCGTACGCATCAGTTGACCCCGTGCCGGTGGGGGACGGCCGCCCGATAGCGACCCGCGCGGATGAACCGGTCGAGCCGCGACGGATCGCCGACGCGATGGAGCTCGGCGAAGCGGCGCCGAAGCCAGACGGCGTCGAGGCCGCGATCGGCGCAGGCGGCGAGCACTCCGCCGTCGGACTTGGGGCCACCCACCTGGGCGCGCACCTTCGTGCGACGGTACACGTACTCGGGAAGCCGGGTGCCGAAGATGGCCCGACTCAGCCGGGGCTTGCGGTCCTCGAGCTTCAAGAACGTCTCGGGAAGCGCGAGGTAGGAATCCACCGCCGCCGCGTACGGCTGGACGACGTGGAGGCCCCAGGCTGCGAACACACCGACCTCGCGGTGACACGTGTCGAGCCCGTGAACGAGGCTCGTCCTGAGCGCGGAAGGCGCGAGCGCCGGCAGATCATAGTACGTGGCGTCCCGATAGGTCTCGGGCTGATAGTCGACGAGGAACTCGTTGGCGAGATCGCCAGTCAGGACGAGCACGGGCGAGCGTCGAGCGTGCGCGGCGGCGGCCCTGGCGATGGCGCTCGCCAGCGCCGCATTGACGAGGGCAGCGTGCACGTTGAAGTCGCGCCAGTCGATGCCCTCGACCAGGACGACGTCCAGCGCCTCGAAGAGGGCATGCTCGCCGACGGTCACGTCGAGGAATGCCAGGCCGAGATCGCGGGCCAGGCGCTCGGCGGTCCGCCGGTCCTCGCTCGGGGCTCCCCGGCCTCGGTCGAGGTCGAAGCTCACGGCGACCGGGTCGGCGAAGTGCTCGCGGGCGAGCACGGCGATGCCCGAGCTGTCGAGACCGCCGGAGAGGCAGACGAACACCGGCGCCGCGTGGTAGCGGGTGGCGAGCGCGGTCAGGTATCCGCGCAGGGTCGCCTCGATCTGCCCGGCGATCTGCTCGACGCTCGGCCCGGCCGACTCGTGTGCCGAGAACCACGCCTCGGCGCGGAGCGAATGCTCCACGGGCTGCGGTTCCCGGGGAACGAAGTCCAGGACGCAACCGCGCGGGATGGCACGGATATCGTCGAACGAGCAGCCCGCCTCGACGAGCTTTCGGGGCCGGGCCGCCACCAGGATGGCCTCGGCAGACTCGGCCCAGAAGAGCTTGTTGAGTCCGAGGGGGTCGCGCAGGATCCGCCACCCGCCGTCGTGCTCTCTGGTCACGGCGACGGCCGCGCCTCTGAGCTCCCGCGGCACCGGGGAGCCGACCCGGAAGTCCTGTGCCTCGTACAGGCGCGCTCCGTCCCACGCGAAGTTTGGATCGAGCGTGCCGACGAGCCGGACCTCGCTCACCGGGCCCGGAGCCTGTCGAGGATGGGCAGGGCTCGCTCGAGCATCTGCTCCGAGCCGGTCAACGCAATGCGGAAATAGCCGCGGTGATGGAAGACCGGCGCGGGAAGGACAAGCACTTCCCTCTGAGCCAGCACCTCGGCGAACTCGAAGTCATCGTACCCACCAGGCGTCCGCACGTAGACGAAGACCGTCGCGTCCGGCCTCACAACGGAATAGCCGGCGGCGGCGAGGCCCTCCACGAAACGTCCACGCCAGCGCGCGAGCCACGCGCGGTCATGGTGGAGCGCGAGCAACCGGGGGATGGCCCGCTGCATCAGCGCGGTCGGTGTGGCCAGGCCCGTGATGCGTGTCCACCGGACCAGCTCCGCGGCCACGTCGGCACGCTCGGGGTGACGCGGCGAGGCCGCCACGTAGCCGAGTCGCTGGCCCTGGATGAAGTGGTACTTCCCGAACGAGTAGACCAAGACGGAACGGTCGAAGACGGCCGCCGCGCTCTGGTACTCCCCCGGCTCCGTGAAGTCGCGATGGGTTTCGTCGGCAATGAGCGTGATGCGCGTCCCGAGCCGCCCTTCGACGCCACGAAGGGCCTCGGCCAGGGCGGCCAGCGCCTTTGGCTCGTAACTCCGGCCGGCCGGATTGGCCGGATGGCTGAAAAGGACCGCGCAGGTTCGCCCGGTGGCGGCGCCCGCCAGGGACGCGACGTCGATATCGAAGGTCTCCGGCGCGAGCGGGATCGGCACGGGCACCAGACCCGCGAACCGGACGTACAGGGGGTAGTCGAGCCAGCAGGGAACCGGGATCAGCACCTCGTCGCCCGGCCGCCCGGCAACTCGCAGCGCAAGCTGCAGGGCGCCCATGGCCCCGGGGGTGAGGACGACGTCATCGTAGGCGAAGTCGAGGCCGTGACTCACCCGCAAGGCATCGGCGACCGAGCGACGGGCAAGTGTCTGGCCGCCGAAGGGCGAGTATTGGAGGCTCAGCGGCCGCTTGCTCTCGAGCGCCTCCCGGAGGGCCGTGCGCGCCGTCTCCTCGACGCCCCCATACGGATTCGCGTAGGACAGGTCGCAGAGGCGGCCGGTTTTCCGGACGGTCCGCCGGCGGATCGCCTCGAAGCGCTCGAGAGGCTCGAGGAGGTCCTGGAGATCAGCCGGGATCATGGCCGTCCCGCACGGTCGCCGCCGCATCGTACTTGCCGCTCGGCGTGCGCCTGAGCGCTGGGCGAACCTCGAAGCGGCTCGGCTGCATGTAGCGTGGCAGTTCTCGGGCCGAGAACGCCCGGAGCCGCTCGAGGTCACCGTCCTCGCGCAGCACGACGTAGGCGACGACCTGCGAGCCGCGCAGCGCGTCCGGTTCGCCGGTGACGATCGCCTCTACCACCTCACCCGAGGCGTGCAGGACATCGACAACCTCGTCAGGGCTCACCCGGTAGCCGAGGGTCTTGATCATCGTGTCGCGCCGGCCCACGAAGAACAGATCCCCCTCCTCGTCTCGGTAGACGAGGTCCCCGGAGAAGACGACCCGCTCGGCGTCCGGGGTCCCCGGCGGGCGCAGCGGGTGAGGACGAAAGACTCGTGCCGTCGCCTCTGGGTCGTTCCAGTACCCGAGGGCCACGGTCGGCCCCCGGTGCACGAGCTCGCCTATCTCGCCGGGCCGGCAAGGAGCGAGCTCTTCGTCGAGGACGAGGATCTCCGCTCCCGGAATCGCCTGGCCGATCGAGTTGGGCTTGCGGTCTGCTCTCGACGGCGACAGATACGTGCTTCGAAACGCCTCGGTCAGGCCGTACATGAGGAAGAGCCTGGCCTGGGGCTGGCACTCGCGCAGCACGCGGACGGCATCGGTGGAGAGACGACCTCCGGTGTTCGTCATGATCCGGAGCGACAGAAGCCGCTCGGCCCGGAAGGCCTCGACGTTGAGGAGCTGCTGCCAGAGGGGCGGGACGGCGGGAAGCACGGTGACCTCGTGGGCCCGAAGGGTGCGGACGATACGCTGCGGCACCGGCGATGGCTCGACGACGAGCGTGGCGCCGGTCTGGGCAGCGCAGAGCAACTGGCTCAATCCGTAATCGAAGCTGAACGGTAGCAGGCTCGCGATCCGATCATCCTCGGTGATCCCGAGGTAGCCAACTACCGACTGCGCGCCTGCCCGCAGGTTACCGTGCGAGATCGTGACGCCCTTCGGCAGGCCGGTCGAGCCCGAGGTGTACACGATGTGCGCGATGTCGCCGTCGACCCGTGGTGCCGGCTCGCTCGTGCCCGAGGCCGGGATATCGCTCAGGCTCACGAGCGACGCCGTCGTCTCGACGGCCCGCGGCAGGCGATCCATCATCGCGGGTATCGTCAGAAGGAGCCTGGCCGTCGAATGATTCAGGATGTGCTCGATCTGCCGGGGCCGGAGCGTCTCGTTGACGATCACGGCGATCGCGCCGGCCCCCAGAACCCCGAAGAACGACGCGACCGCCCCGGCGCCCCTGGGCAGGAAGATCGCCACCCGATCGCCCGGGCGGATTCCGGAGTCAGCGAGTGCGGTGGCGACTGCCTGCGCGCGGGCCGCGAGGTCTGCCCAGGTGCTCGCACCCTCGGCCTCGATGACGGCTGTCTTGGTCGGTAGGGCGGCGGCTGCCTCGAGGAGGGTGTGAACGAGGTTGCCGCAGAGGCGCATCGATGCCGGGGGCGTCGTCACAGCGGACCTCCGGTTAGTCCCTGAGCGGTCATGACGACGAGTCCTCAGCCTTCGCGCTGTCGGCTGTCAGGGGTTTTACCTCGCGGCGCGTTCCCCTTTTTACACTCGGACGGTAGGTTTGGCCATAGGCCTCTTGATCGACCCTCGGCAGCCGGCGCCTCATTCAGAGAACCCGCAGGCACGTCGGCGCAGGCGGCGAAATGTCTGGGGGGAAGGTCACTTCGATCACGTCGTCTCGTGGAGCCTCCTGCTAGAATCGTTTCATGCCCCCGCTCCGGGTCGGCGTCGTCTTCGGCGGACGCTCTGGCGAGCACGAGGTCTCGCTGGCCTCGGCCGCCTCGGTCATCGCCGCGCTGGAGCGCGGCGGCCATCGGGTCGTGCCCATCGGCATCGCCCGTGATGGGCGGTGGGTC
>DATBIM010000103.1:0-65570 GCA_036556905.1 Candidatus Methylomirabilota bacterium | reverse complement strand
CCCAGGTAAGCTTCCGGACCGTCCAGGCCGGGCGAGTGGCCCTGGTCGTGCGCGACTGGGGCCCGGGCCTGCGGACGACCAACCCACGAGCGCTGATCCGCCTGGCCGTCTCGCCGGGCAACGGGCGTCCCACGCTGGGGCTGGTGACGGCCGAGCGAATCGCGCGCCTGCACGGCGGCACGCTGGCCTTCGACAACCCCCCGGGGGGAGGCGCCGAGGTCTCGATGATCCTGGAGGAGGCGTGACGTGTTCGATCTCAAGGGCAAGGTGGCGATCGTGACCGGAGGAAATGGTGGGATCGGCCTCGGCATGGCTCGGGGCCTGGCGACCGCGGGCGCGCACGTCGTCGTCGCGGCGCGAGACGCGGCGAAGTCACGCGCCGCCGTCGCCGAGCTGAATCGCCTCGGATCCGGGGCCCGGGCCATCCCCGTGGACGTGACCGACGAGGCCGCGGTGACGGCGCTGATCAGCGCCACCCGAGAGCAGTACGGGCGGATCGACGTCCTCGTCAACAACGCTGGCACCAACATCCGCAAGCCCGCACACGAGCTGACCCTGGCCGAATGGCACCGGGTGCTCGACACGAATCTCACCTCGGCCTTCCTCTGTGCGCGGGCCGTCTATCCGGTGATGAAGGCCGGCGGCGGGGGCAAGATCATCAACGTGGGCTCCATGATGTCGATCTTCGGCGCATCGTTCGCCCCGGCCTACGGGGCCAGCAAAGGCGGCATGGTGCAGCTCACCAAGTCGCTGGCCACGGCGTGGGCCCGGGACAACATCCAGGTCAATGCGGTGCTGCCGGGGTGGATCGATACCGATCTCACCCGCCGGGCCCGGCAGGAGGTGGCCGGCCTGAACGACAACGTGTTGCGCCGCACGCCGGCCGGGCGCTGGGGAGTGATCGACGATCTCGCCGGCGTGGCGGTCTTCCTGGCAAGCCCGGCGTCGGACTTCGTCACCGGCGCCGCCATCCCGGTGGACGGAGGCTACGCCATCCAGGGTTAGGGGGGGCCGGCGCGCGAAGCCAGTACAATACGCATATGCGTGTGCTCGTGGTGGACGCCGTGGCCCCCGAGGGTCTGGCCTACCTGACGGAGCACGGCTTCACCGTCGATCAGCTCCATCGCCCGCCGCCCGCGACGCTCCACGCCCACCTCGCCGACGCCGAGGCGCTGATCACCCGGTCGGGCACCGCCATCACCTCCGAGCTCCTCAGGCATGCGCCGGGGCTGCGGATCGTGGGTCGGGCCGGCGTGGGCATCGACAACATCGACGTCGATGCCTGCTCTCGGCGCGGGATCGTCGTCGTGAACGCGCCCTACGGCAACGTGGTCTCCGCCGCCGAGCACACCCTGGCCCTGCTCCTGGCCTGCCTGCGCCGGGTCCCCGAGGCCCACGCAGGCCTCAAGACGCTGGCCTGGGATCGGTCGATCTACGGGCGTGAGCTGTACCGCAAGACCGTGGGGGTGGTCGGCCTGGGCAAGGTGGGCTCGCGGGTGGCGGCCCGGCTGCGCGCCTTCGAAACGGAGCTGCTGGTGTATGACCCCTACATCGGAGAAGGCCGGGCCCGGGAGGTCGGCGCGCGCCTGGTGGACCTCGACACGCTGGTCCGCGGGGCCGACATCATCACCGTCCACGTGCCGCTGACCGAGGAGACCGAGCACATGCTCGCCGCCCGTGAGTTCGCCCGGATGAAGCGGGGCGTGTGGATCGTGAACTGCGCCCGGGGCGGCATCATCCACGAAGGCGATCTCCTCGAGGCTCTGGAGTCCGGACAGGTGGCGGGGGCCGCCATCGACGTCTGGAGCGAGGAGCCACCGCGGAGCGAGGCCGTGCGCCGGCTCATCAGCCATCCGCGGGTGATCGTCACGCCGCACCTGGGCGCGAACTCCGCGGAAGCCCAGGTCAACGTCGCCCTCGACGTCGCCCGGCAGATCGTGGCCTTCCGGGACGGCGAGCTCGTCGAGCACGCGGTCAACATCCCGGTGGGCGCGCCGGCGGCCCTGGCCGCGCTGCGCCCCTTCATCGCGCTGGCCGAGCGGTTGGGCCGCTTCTGCGTGCAGCTCGACCCCGAGCACCTGGCTCGGGTCGAGGTGACCGTGGCCGGCCAGCTCGCCCAGGCCGATACCGAGCTGATCGCCCGGGCCGTGCTGACCGGGCTGCTGGCTCCCGTCATGGCCACTCCGGTCAACCTCGTCAATGCCCACCTGGTGGCCCGCGAGCGGGGCGTGGAGGTGAAGGTCGGTCGCGAGGACGAGACCCACGGCTACAACAGCCTGCTCACGGTTACCACGCACACGGCCGAAGGGCGCAAGATCATCGCCGGCACGGTGTTCGACGGCCAGCCCCGGATCGTCCGGCTTCGCGACCTCTACATCGAGTTCACGCCGGAGGGGTACATCCTGGTGCTTTCTTACGAGGACCGCCCCGGGATGGTGGGCCGCATCGGCACGACGCTGGGCGGCATGGGCGTCAACATCGCCTCGATGCACGTCGGGCGCAAGACGAAGCGGGGGCGTGCCATCGTCGTGCTCATCCTCGATGAGGAGCTCCCCGCGGCCCAGGTGAGCCAGGTGGCGCGCGCCGTCGAAGCCGACTTCGCTCGCTTTATTCGCCTCGTCTAACGCGCTCGCCGGCTCGCCTAATTTGTTTGGTTGCCGGCGGGGCCGCTTGCTAGGCTGGTCGCCGTGAACGCCAAGAGAATCCTCCTCGTCGTCCTCGCTGCCTCTCTGGCGGCAGCGTGCGCTACTGGCCAGACCAAGACCACCCGGAGCGAGTTCGAGGACATCCCCGTCCCGCGGGGCCTCAGCTTCGTCGAGGACCGAGCCACGGTGATCGAGTCGCCATCGGTCAAGGCGGCGCGTCTGATCTATCGGGGCCGGATCGAGATCAACAGCCTGGGCTTGGCCATGCGGACGACCCTCGAGGCGAACGGCTGGCGGAGCGTGAGCAACACCACCAACGGCAAGCAGGGCATCATGCAGGTGTTCGAGAAGTCCGCCAACTCCTTGCAGGTACGCCTGTGGGAGGGCTGGTGGTACACCTACGTGGAGCTGACGGCGAGCCGCGCGCTCCAGACCGCGAAGTAGCCGACCGCCTCACGGGTTTCGCCAGGCGCCGCCGTCGCGGCCGATGAGGGCGTCTGCCTCCCGCGGCCCCCACGACCCGGCGGGGTAGAGGGCCAGGGGGCCGGCACCGGGCTGCTGCCACGTCTGGAGTACCGGGTCCAGGATCGTCCACGCCTGCTCCACCCAGTCGCCCCGAGCGTACAGCGTGGCGTCGCCATGGATAGCGTCCAGGAGCAGCCGCTCGTAGGCTTCGGGCGGCTGAGCACCGAACACCTCGCCGTAGCGGAAGTCCAGCGTCACCGGCCCCAGTCGGAGATCCTGGCCCGGAATCTTCGCGTTCACGGTGAGGGCGATGCCCTCGTCAGGCTGGATGCGGATCACGAGGACGTCGGGCGCCACGCCGGCGGGATCGCGCCGGAAGATCAGGTGGGGCGTCCGCCGGAACTGGATGACGATCTCGCTCACCCGACGGCCCAGACGCTTGCCCGTGCGGAGGTAGAAGGGCACTCCGGCCCATCGCCAGCTGTCGACCGCGAGCTTGAGGGCGGCGTAGGTCTCCGTCCGCGAGTCCGGGCGCACACCTTTTTCCTGCCGGTAGCCCACGGCCGGGCGCCCGTACGCGAAGCCCGGCGTGTACTGGCCACGGACGGCCACCTCGTCGGTGAGGGCGGGGTCGATGGGGCGGATGGCTTGCAGCACCTTGTTCTTCTCATCGCGGACGGGCGCGGCGTCGAAGGTCACCGGCGGCTCCATGGCGATCAGGCAGAGGAGCTGGAGCAGGTGATTCTGCATCATGTCCCGGAGCGCGCCCGCCTCCTCGTAGTAGGCACCGCGGTCCTCCACCCCGATCGTCTCGGCCACGGTGATCTGGACGTGGGCCACGTGCTCCCGCGTCCAGACCGGCTCGAAGATCTCGTTGGCGAAGCGGAAGACGAGGAGATTCTGCACGGTCTCCTTGCCCAGGTAGTGGTCGATCCGGTAGACCTGCTCCTCGCGGAAGACGCGGGCGAGCTGGCGATTCAGAGCCCGGGCCGTCGCCGCGTCGCGGCCGAAGGGCTTCTCCACGATGATCCGGGTCCAGCCCCCCGGGCCAC
Source organism: Candidatus Methylomirabilota bacterium (assembly GCA_036556905.1). GTDB lineage: Bacteria > Methylomirabilota > Methylomirabilia > Rokubacteriales > CSP1-6 > 40CM-4-69-5. The sequence goes on along the minus strand of DATBIM010000103.1, from coordinate 61,408 downwards.
GGGCCAGACCGTTGGCCCCGAGGTGCTCCACGATGTCGTCGTAGAGGCTGGGCGGTGTGGCGCAGTAGAACAACCGATTCTCGGAGCCGGGCCGCCCCCGTTCGATCTCGGCGACGAACGCCTGCAGGCGGGAGTAGAGCGCCGGGTCCCTGGGGTCCCCGGGCAGGTAGCTGAGCGTGCGGGCGAAGCGCTCCCAAACGCCCTCCGAGGCCGGCTGGACACGGCCGAATTCGGCGATCCCCTCCCGCATCCGCCGCCGGAACTCCTCGTCCGCCATCTCGGTGCGGGCCACGGCGACGATGGCGAAGGGCTCGGGCAAGGTACGCGAGGCGTAGAGCGCGAACAGGGCGGGGATCAGTTTGCGGCGCGTGAGATCGCCGGACGCACCGAAAATGATCAGCGTGAACGGTTCATCGGCGGACGGCATGGCCCCCAAACGCGCGCCGGAGCGCCGCCAGCAGCCGGTCGGCGAAGGAGTCCTCGCGGCGTGACCGGAAGCGCGCGAAGAGGGCGGCGGTGAGGGCCGGGGCGGGCACGGCTTTGTCCACGGCATCCGCGACCGTCCAGCGCCCCTCGCCCGAGTCTTCCACCCAGGCCCGGACCCCGCTGAGCTTGGGGTCGGTGGCGAGCACATCGGCGGTCAGCTCCAGGAGCCACGAGCGGACCACGCTGCCCCGGTTCCACAGCCCGGCGATGGCGGCAAGATCGAGGCCATAGTCGGACACCGACATCAGCTCGAAGCCCTCGGCGTAGGCCTGCATCATCCCGTACTCGACCCCGTTGTGGATCATCTTGACGTAGTGGCCACTGCCCACCGCCCCCACGTGCAGCCAGCCGTGGGCCGGGGCCAGCGCCGTGAACACGGGGGCCAGGCGGGCCACCGTGGTGGATTCGCCTCCCACCATCAGGCAATAGCCGAGCTCCCGTCCCCAGATCCCACCGCTGACGCCGGCGTCGAGGTAGGCCAGGCCGCGAGCCCCGAGCTCGCTGGCCCGCCGCGCGTCGTCTTTGTAATGCGTGTTGCCGCCGTCGATGATCGCATCCCCCGGGCTCAACAGCCCGGCCAGCTCTGCGATCACCGACTCGGTCGGCGCTCCGGCCGGCACCATGACCCACACCACCCGTGGCAGCGCCAGCGCCTCCACGAGGTCGGGCAGTGAGCGCGCCACCCGGGCGCCTGTCGATTCCGCGGCCTGACGAGCCGTGGCTGCCGGATCGTAGCCGACCACGGTGTGGCCCTGCTGCCCGAGGCGCGCCACCATGTTGCCGCCCATTCGACCGAGTCCAACGAAGCCGATATCCATCAGCGTGGCCCGCGGAGAGTCGGCGCCAGGGCCGCGCTCAGCCGCTCGACGGCCTCGACGACGGAGCCGCGTATGGGAACCCAGAGGGCCCGCCGGTGGGCGGCCCGCAGCGTGGCCAGGTCCCCCAGCGCCTGGGCCAGCTTGAGTGTGGCGAAGCCATGGCGCTCGCCGGGGATCGGCAGATCCTCGGTGTCCTCGGAGGCGAGGATGACCAGGATGGGCGTGGGCGGTCCCCCCTTGTGGAGCTGCCCCGTGGAGTGCAGGTAGCGCGGGCCGTAGCCGACGGTGGTGGCCAGGCCCGTGCCGTCACGCAGGACGAGGCGCAGGCGTGACAGCGCCGCCGCGTTCGCCGCGGTCGGGGTGACGTAGGCTAGCAGCGCAATGTAGTCGCCGGGCTGCGCCTGGCTGATGACGCGGACCACCTCCTCGATGCTATCGGGGGGCCACTCGGGCAGGCGGCCCCGCTCCCTGTACGTCGCCAGCGCGGCCTGGGTTGCGTCCTTGGCCTGAGCGACATTCGGCTCGTCGAAGGGGTTCACCTCCAGCACGACACCGGTCACCGCCGTCGCGAACTCCCACCGGAAGAACTCCCCGCCGACGTCGGCGCACTCGGCCAGCGGCAGCCTGATCACGGGATGACCGGCGGCCTGCAGCGGCCCCAGCCGCCGGACGGGCTCGGGATCGTCGCCCAGGGTCAGGGCGACGAAGAGCCGGTCCGGGCCATAGGCTTCCGGGGGCCCCAGGGGTTCTTCATTGACGACGACGAGGCCACGACCGTGCTTGCCGGTGGACTCGGTGAGCAACTGCTCGAGCCAGGCGCCCAGTGCCCGGATCGGCTCGGACAGCACGAGCGTGACCTTGTCACGCCCGGCCAGCGCGAACCCGCCCAGCGCGGCGCCCAGCCGGAGGCCGGGGTTGTCCGCCGCCGCGACCTGGGGGCCGCAGGCGGCGGCCATCGCGGCGGCGCGCTCCAGCAGGCGCTCGAGGTCCACGCCGATGAGCGCGGCCGGGACCAGACCGAAGAGCGACAGCGCCGAGAACCGCCCGCCGATGTCCGCGGGGTTGAGGAATGTGCGGAGGAAACGCCCGTCGGCGGCCAGGCGCGCCAGCGGCGTGTCGCGATCGGTGATGGCGACGAAGTGCGCCCCCGGCCTGGCCACCTGCGCCTCGAGCTCGGCGCGGAAGAAGCGGTAGAGCGCGAGCATCTCCGTCGTCGTCCCCGACTTGGACGCGACCAGGAACACCGTGTGGGCGAGCTTGAGCCGCTCGCGCATGCCCCGGATCGCTCCGGGGTCCGTCGTATCGAGCACCGTCAAGGCCAGGCCGCTGGCGCCGGGCGGGAAGGTCGTGGCGAGCACTTCGGCCGCCAGGCTCGAGCCGCCCATGCCGAGCAAGACGGCATCCGTGAAGCCCTCGGCGTGGAGCCCGGCGGCGAGCTCGCGCAGCGCGCTCACCTCGGTGCGCATGGTGGTGGGGACGTCGAGCCAGCCCAGCCGCTGGCTGATGGCCGCTGGCCCGCCGCCGCCCTCACTCCACAGCGTGGCATCTCGCTTCCAGATCCGAGCGCCGACCCCGCGACGCTGCAGCCGTTCGAGCGCATCCGTGAGCACGGGACCGGTGGGCCAGAGCTCTGGCGAGGCCGCCGCCGAGGGCGTCAGGCCGGCCTCCAGGGCCAGTACCTTGGCCAACCGCCGGACGTGTCGCTCGGCCCCGGAGAAGCGGGCATCCACGAAGGCGCGGGCCAGCTCCACGGCCTGCTCCTGGCTCACCACCCGGGACCCCATGCAGATGACATTGGCGGCGTCGTCCTCACGGGCCTGGCGCGCGGTGACCAGGTCGTGGCAGAGGGCTGCCCGCACGCCGCGGATCTTGTTGGCGGCGATGGACACGCCGGCGCCGCTGCCGCAGATGAGCACGCCCAGGTCGACGTGCCCATCGCGCACCGCGGTGCCCACGGCCCGCGCGAAGTCGGGGTAATCGGCGGGCGCCGCCGAGTGGGTCCCGCAGTCGATGAGCTCGTGACCGTCGGTCGCCAGCGCGCCGGCGACCGCGCCCTTGTAGGGGAAGCCGCGGTGGTCACAGCCGATCGCGATGCGCACGGCCTATCGCCGGAGCAGCGCGGCGGCGGCGTGGTCCAGCATCCACACCAGCCGGCCTTTCTCGGGCTGGACCATCCCCGCCGGGAGCAGCGCTCGCTCCCCCAGCACGGCCTTCACCGCCTTGGCCTTCTCCGCCCCCGAGACGAGGAACAGGATGTTGGCGGCGGCGTTCAGGACGGGCAGGGTCAACGTGATGCGCTGCGGGATCGCGGCGGCCGCCGCGTGGACGGCGGCCACGGGGCGGAAGATCTCCTTGAGGACGGGCGAGCCGGGGAAGAGCGAGGCGGTGTGGCCGTCGAGGCCCATGCCCAGGAGCACCAGGTCGAATCGCGGTACCTCCCCCCGCCGCAACTTGAATGTCTCGGCCAGCACGCGCCCGTACGCCACCGCACCGGCCTCGGGGTCCGCCGCGTCGGGCGGCATGGCGAACACGTGCTCGGACGGGAGGGGGACCTGATCCAGTAGCGTCTCCCGGGCCATCCGGAAGTTCGAGTCGGCGTGGTCGAGCGGGACGCAGCGCTCGTCGCCGAAGAACACGAACGTGCTCGCCCAGGGCATCGCCTCACACCAGGGGGAGGCGGCCAGCCGCGCGTACGTCCTGCGCGGAGTGTCGCCACCGGCCAGCGCGAGCATGACCCGGCCCCGAGTGGCCACGGCCTCGACGGCGATCTCGACGATGCTCCGGGCCGCCCGATCGGCGAGCGCTGCCGCGTCGGCGAGCACAACGACCTCGGGGGCGCTGGCCATGCCCTGATGATACCGCGGGCCTCGCCGTCCCTCAGCCGAGCGCGGCGTCCAGACGGCGCTGACGCTCCAGCGCCTGACGCAGCCGGGCGTGGCGGGAGGGGTCAGGCTGCAGCCGCTCGCCCGGCGGGACCGGGAGGCTGGCCAGATCGGGCAACCGGCCCAGCGCCTCGAGGGCCAGCAGGGCGGCGCCCCGGCTCGTCATCTCGTGATCGCGGGCCAGCACGATGGGGTGACCCAGGGCATCGGCGATGATCTGGGCCCACGCCGGCGAGCCGGCCAGGGCTCCGCCCGAGGCTACGATCACGTGCTCACCGGCGGCATGCGGCCGCAGCAGTCCGTACACGAGCGCAAGCCGAAGCGCGACCGCCTCCAGGGCGGCCCGGGCGATGTCGAGCGCGGTCGTCTCGAGCCCGAGCCCCGCGATAGTGGCACGCCGATCGCCCCGCCACCCGGGGGCCCGCTCACCCGCCATGAAGGGCAGCACGGTCAAGCCATGCGCGTCGGGCGGCCCGGTGGCGAGCGCACGCTCCGTCTCGATGTCGTCGGGCAGCCGGAGCACCTGGCGACACCACTGGTGCACGTTGCCTCCCTCGGAAAGGGCGCCACCCATGACCGCGAGTCGCCGGTCCAGACGATACCGCCACAAGCCCGCCGGGGGCGGGCCCGACGCCGTCGTGGTGACCCGCAGCGCCGCGGACGTCCCCACGTTGAGCCCCAGCCGACCGGGATCGAGACAGCCCGAGCCGATGTTGCTGGCCGCGCCATCGCCCACGGCCGGAAACCAGACGGCGCTCCGCAACCCCGGCCACCGGCGCGACCACTCGGGGCGGAGGCCCCGGCGAGCGTCGCGACGATCGCAGAGCGGGAACAGCCGCGAGGGCTCCAGCTCGGAGGCCGCCAGGGCTTCGACGTCCCAGCCCAGTCCCTCCTGATCGAAGAGGCCGGTGGCGGAGGCCATCGAGACGCTCGTGGCGGCTTCGCCGAAGAGATTCAGCTCGAGGTACTCGCCGAACGATCCCCAGCGGGCGACCCTGGTGGCCGCGCCGGCCCGCTCACGGAACAGCCAGCGCAGCCGGGCCGGCCAGTACGAGGCGTGGAGGTGGCATCCGGTCCGGGCGTGCAAGGCGGCAGCGTCGAGGGCGTCGTGCAACAGCAGGGCATCGGGGGCGCTGCGCGTGTCGGCCCACATGTAGATCGGTGTCAAGGCGTGGCCGGCGGCATCGAAGCCGAGCAGGCCGTGCCAGAAGGTGGCGATTCCGATGGCTGAGACATCGGGTGTGCGCGGGCCGACCAGCACCGCGTCGAGGCAGGTGGCCACCGCGTCCAGCAGGCGCCGGGGATCGTGCTCGACCCCTCCGTCGGGCGTGACGGTGGGCCGCACGCCCGCGCGATGGACCCGTCCGCCGCCCAGGACCTGGCCCGTGTCGTCGCACATGCTGGCGCGCACCGAGGACGTGCCGATGTCGAGAGCGATGACCGTCATCGCGACCTCGAGGGCATCACGTGGGGTAACATACCGCCCATGAGCGAGACGTGGGAAGTGCTGACCGTGCGGGGGCTGGCGGCGGTCGACGAACGGGCCGAGGAGTTTACCGGCAGCCTCGTGATCCACCGCGTCGGCAGTGCCGAGCCGGTCGAGGCCATCACCATTCGCGTCAAGCGCTCCATCCTGGCCGAGCTGCACGCCACCGTGGGCCGCCTGCTCACTCGCTCCACGGGGCTGCGCCGCGGCGGGACCGCCCCCGGGCGCCTGCAGTAGAATGAGGGCTCTCGTAATCGGGTTCGCAGGAGGGGCCGATGGCACGCATCCGGGTGTTGAGCCCGCTGGGCATCGAATCGAGCGAGCGGCTGAGCGTTCCCCCGCTGCCGGGGGATTTCAGCGACCTCACGGTGGGCTTCCTCGACAACACCAAGCCGAACTTCGACCGCCTGGCCGCTGAGCTGGGTCAGCTCCTGCTCGAGCGACACGGTGTCAGAGCCGTCGTCCACCGACGCAAGGCCAACTGTTCCTCGCCGGCCCCGGCGGACCTCGTCGCCGAGCTCGCCAAGGCGTGCGACGTCGTCTTCGCCGGCTCGGCTGATTGAGGGTCCTGCACGTCGTGGAGTCTCCACGACGCCCTCGAGCTGGCCAAGGCCGGTGCGGCGTCCGCCCTCATCGCCACGACGGCGTTCCAGGACGTCGCCGTGCGCCAGCTGGCCGCCCGCGGGGTGACCGGCCTGCCCCTGCTGGTGGTCGAGCACCCGCTCGGGGGTGAGCACCCCGAGGCGATCGGGCGCCGCGCCCGGCAGGCCATCGAGCAGCTCGTCAGCCTGCTCGGAGATCGCTGATGGCCCTGTCGGTGCCGACGATCGAGGTCGAGGACACGCCGGAGGCCCTGCTCGAGGCGTTCGTCACGCGGGGCTGGTGCGACGGTCTGCCGATCGTCCCTCCCACCGAGGAGCGGGTGCTGGCGATGCTGGGCGGCGCCGCCGGGACCCGCTCGCTGGGTCCCATGCCGCCGCTCTGGCGCGAGGCCAGCCTGCTGGCCCTGGCCGTGAACGCCGTGATGGCCGGATGTCGGCCGGAGCACTTTCCCGTGGTCGTGGCCGCCATCGAGGCCATGCTGGATCCGGCCTTCAACCTCTATGGCGTGCAGGCCACCACGCATCCGGTGGCGCCGCTGCTCATCGTCAACGGATCCTACGGGCGGCAGATCGGGCTGCACGCCGGGAGCGGCTGCTTCGGGCCGGGCTTCCGCGCCAACGCCACGATCGGGCGGGCGATCCGCCTGAGCCTCATGAACGTCGGGGGCGCCTGGCCCGGCCGTCATGACATGGCGACCCAGGGCAGCCCCGCCAAGTTCACCTACTGCATCGCCGAGAACGAAGACGCTTCGCCGTGGGAACCCCTCGCCGAGGGCGACGTCGTGACGGTCTATGGCGGCGAGGCGCCGCACAACGTGAACGATCACGTGTCGACGACGGCGGCCGGCATCCTGGCCACGGTGGCCCACACCGCGGTCACCCTCGGCTCCAACGTGGGCTGGTATCTGGCCCAGAGCCAGCTGCTGATCGTGCTGGGTCCCGAGCACGCCCAGACCATCGCGGCCGACGGCCTGGGGCGAGCCGACGTGCAGCGCTTCGTGTACGAGCACGCCCGGCTGCCGCTGGCCACGTTGAAGCTCGGCGGGATGTGGGGCGCGCAGGACTGGCCGCCCTGGATGATGGCGCTCCGCGACGAGAATGTCCGGCCGCCCCGGGTGCCCTCGCCGGAGGACGTGCTGGTGGTCGTGGCCGGCGGCCCGGGCAAGCATTCCAGCGTGGTTCCCAACTGCTGCTTCAGCCGGGCCGTCTCGCGGATGATCAGGTTGGAGGGGGGCGCGTAGACGCGCCCCCCTCCAGACCTCTCCCATTACGTGAGGTGTGACACAGACCAGTCCAACGCGTCCAACTCGAGCGCGTTCATGAGCGGCGCCGAGCAGATCGCCAGCAGCGCGCTCACGACGATCCCCGTCATCACGGCGGCCACCACCATGCGCGCCAGGCCGATCACGAGCGGTTCGGGCGGCGTGGCTGAGGAGGTCGCGGGGGAGGCAGATGTGACCATCGATCCGAAATCGCTCGACGAGCACCACCGGGGCACGATGGCGGAGCTGCTCGGCATCCGGTTCGTGGAGGCCACGCGCGACCGGGTAGTCGCCGAGCTCACCGTCCGCGACGACCTGCGCACCTTCGGCGGTCGGTTGCACGGGGGCAGCCTCATGGCGCTGGCCGACACCGTCGGCGCCACTGCGACCTTCCTGAATTTGCCGGCGGGCGCGTCGACGGCGACCCTGGAATCGAAGACGAACTTCTTCGCGGGCGGGCAGGAGGGCGTGGTGCGGGCCGAGAGCATCCCGCTGCATCGGGGGCGCAGCACGATGGTGTGGCAGACGCGGGTTACCGACGCCTCGGGGCGGTTGCTCTCGCTCACGATCCAAACCCAGATGGTGTTGAAGCAGTAGCCGGGCCACAATACGCGAACGATTGCCACGACGATCGGAGCCACGCCCACTTAGGGCAGGCCATCTGCGGATCGAGCCGGGCACGCGGCACCCGCTACAACAGCCGCGCGGCCCCCGCTACAACAAAGGAGAGATGACATGCGCATCGCCTTCATCGGCACCGGCACGATGGGACAGCCGATGGTCAGGAACCTGCTCGCGAAGGGTTTCCCCGTGGTCGCCTACGACCTCGCCCGTCCGGCGCTGGACGCGGCCACCGCGCTGGGGGCCACGGCCGTCGGCTCGGCCGCCGAGGCCGCCAAGCAGGGTGATCTCGTGGTGACGATGCTGCCGTCGTCCTCGCATGTGGAGGCAGCCTACCTGGGGCCCGCCGGCGTGCTCGCCGGGGTCTCCCGCGGTCGCCTCTGCGTGGACATGTCGACGATCGATCCTGCCGTCACCCGTCGGGTGGCGGCACGACTGCGCGAGGCCGGCGTCCGCTTCCTCGACGCGCCCGTATCGGGCGCCGTCCCCCGCGCGGTGGCGGGCACGCTGACCATCATGGTCGGCGGTGACGCGGGGGACCTGGAGGAGGCGCGTCCCGCGCTGGCGGTGATGGGCAGCACGATCATCCACGTGGGCGCGGTGGGGTCGGGCGAGGTGGCCAAGCTCTGCAACAATCTCATCGCCGGCGTGGCCATGGTGGCGGTGAGCGAGGCCTTCCGTATCGCCGAGGGCTTCGGGGTCGATCCCCGGATCCTCACCCAGGTTATCGCCAAGTCGTCGGGAAACACCTGGGTCATGGAGCACGGTCATCCGGTGCCCGGGATCGTGGACCAGGCTGCCGCCAACCGGGACTATGCGCCGGGGTTCATGACCGATCTGATGGCCAAGGACCTGGGCCTGGCCGTGAACGCGGCCCGCGAGCTGCGGGTGCCGGTGGCGGTGGCCCCGGCGGCCCAGCAGCTGCTCAGACTGGCCTCCTCGCACGGCTATGGCCGGAAAGATTTCTCGTCGGTCTACGCGTTTCTCCGGCCGTCGAGCAAGGAGGCGCCCGTCTGATATACTACCGGCCGCTGCGAAAGGAGATCCGGCCGTGAGCCTGTACATCATGTTGAGCACGCTCTCGGAATCGGGCCGCAAGGTCGTGCGGGAGCGTCCCGGTTGGATCCGCAAGGTCAACGCCGATGTCGTGCGCATGGGCGCGCGGGTGCTGGCCCAGTACGCCGTTCTCGGTCCGTACGATTTCGTCACCGTCATCGAAGCGCCGGACAACGCCACCATCTCGCGGGTGTCGGTCGAGGTGGGCGCGCGGGGCGGGGCCGCCGGCATGACGATGGCCGCCATCCCCCTCGACGAGTTCATCGAGCGGCTGGAGCGCGGCGGGAAGGGGAGGGCCCGGAAGAAGCGATGAAAGTCCTCAAGATGGTCCCGGAGCGCTGCACCGGCTGCCTCCGTTGCGAGCTGGCTTGCTCGTACATGCAGACCGGGACGTTCCAGCCCGCGAAGTCGGTCATCCGCGTGTCCCCGTTCGAAGGCCACACCTCCTACGCCCCCTACACCTGCCCCCAGTGCGCGGAGGGCTGGTGCATGACGGCCTGTCCGGTGGGCGCCATCACCATCAACGCCGCGGGGGCCAAGGACGTCGTGGACGACCTCTGTGTGGGCTGCAAGCTCTGCACGATCGCCTGTCCCTACGGCACCATGTTCTACGATCCCGACACGCACAAGGCCTTCAAGTGCAACCTCTGCCACGGGGATCCGGCCTGTGCCCACGCCTGCCCCACCGCCGCCATCCTCTACGAGGAGGTGGCCACGGCCGACTGGCTCGGCGACTTCGCCGCGGAACGGACGGGGCGCATCCTGGCCGAGGTGCGCTGATGGCCGCGCGTCATCTCATCATCGGCGGCGGTACCGCGGGCATGAACGCGATCCGGACGATTCGCGAGGAGGAAGGCGAGCGCTCCGAGATCACGCTGGTCAGCGCCGAGAAGCCGTACTCGCGCATGGTGCTGCCCTACTATCTCGATCGCTCGATCGCCGAGTCGCACGTGTTCACGGCCACGGCGGCCGTGCTGGCTCAATGGGGCGCCAAGGCTCACCTGGGCCGGCGCGCCGTGAAGCTCGACACCGCGGCCAGCGTGTGCACCCTCGACGATGGCACGACCGTGGAGTACGACGACTGCCTCATCGCCACCGGCTCCTCCCCGGTAAAGGCGCCGGTGCCGGGCGCCGACCTGGCCGGTGTCCACTCCTTCTGGACGATGGACCAGTGCCGAGCCCTCATCGCCGACATTCGGCCGGGTGGCCACGTGGTCATGGTGGGGGCGGGGTTCATCGCCTTCACCATTCTCAACTCCATCCTGGCGCTGGGCGCGAAGCTGACGATCGTGGAGATCGCCCCGCGGATCCTGCCCCGCATGATCGATCCCACCGGCGCCGAGCTCGTGGAGACCTGGCTGCGCGATCACGGTGTCGCCATTCGCACCGGCGCCACGCTGACGCGCATCGAGGAGGCCCGGGGCCGCAAGCGCCTGCGCTTTGCCAAGGGCCCCGATGTCGTGGCCGACACCGTGATCATGGCCACGGGGATTCGGACGAACCTGGAATGGCTCAAGTCATCCGGTATCCGGATCAAGCAGGGGATCGTGGTGGACGACCATCTGCGCTCCAGCGTCCCCCGGGTCTACGCCGCCGGCGACGTGGCCGAGGGGCCGGACCGGCTCTCTGGGGCCGCCGCCCTGCACGCCATCGAGCCCACCGCCCAGGAGCACGGGCGGGTGGTCGGCGCAAACATGGCCGGCAAGGATGTCCGCTACGCGGGCAGCCTGCTCATGAACATCGTGGAGGTCTGCCGTCTCGACGTCGCTTCGTTCGGGGCCTGGGAGGACACGGGGGCGGAGGCGATGACCGCGGTGAAACGGGACCGGCCGGCCTACCGCAAGCTGCTCTGGCGGGGCGACCGGCTGGTGGGCGCCATCATCCTGGGACCCTCCAGCGACATCTGGACGACGAACGACGTCGGCATGCTCAAGGGGCTCGTCCAGACCCAGATGCCCCTGGGCCGCTTCAAGGACATGCTCCGTGCGAACCCGTTCGACATCAAGTCGGCCTACATCGCGTCCAAGACGACGCGACGGCTGCTCGACGAAACCGTGCTGGGCCGCCCGTCGAAGGCGCCCGGCACTACCCCGGTGGCGGTATGAGCCCAACGACGAGCGCGACACCCCGTAGCAAGGCCACGTCCGCGGCCAGGCCGCTGCCCGGCGCCTACACCGGGCAGCTCCTGCGCGTGGACCTCACCAGGAAAAAGTGTGTGGCGGAGCCCTGGAGCCCCCAGGACATGCGGACCTGGCTCGGGGGCGCCGGTCTCGGTGCGCTCATCCTCTATCGGGAGACGGCGACCCGCGGCGGCAAGGGCAACGTCTCCTGGGATCATCCGGACAATCGCCTGGTGCTGGCCACCGGTCCCCTGGCCGGACTTCCGGTGTGGGGCACCGGCGCGCTGACCGTCGTCACCATCGGGGCCATGACCAACGGGCCTACCTCTACCCAGGCCAACGGGTTTTTCGGCACCAACCTCAAGTACTGCGGCTACGACGCGATCGTGATCCAGGGTCAGTCGAAAGACTGGGTCTATCTCTACATCAATGACGACGTCGTCGAGCTGCGGGATGCCCGGCCGTTGCTGGGGTTGGACACCTGGGAGACTCAGGACACCCTGGGGCGGATGCTGGGGCTCACCGGCCATCAGCTGTCCGTCTACACAGCGGGCGTGGCCGGGGAGAATCGGGTGCGTTTCGCCGCCATCCACGGCGACTACGGCCACGTGGCCTCCAAGAACGGCTGCGGCGCCGTGATGGGCGCCAAGCGCCTCAAGGCCGTGGCCATCGCGAAGGGCACGCGGGCGCTGCGGGCCGCCGACTATCGGGGCGTGATCCAGGCCGCCGACGACATCGCTCACGATCTCAAGACCGATCCCTCGGCCAAGTCGTTGTACGAGTACGGGACGCTGCCCGGTGTGGTGAACCTGGGCAAGCTCGGCGTCCTGCCCATCAAGAACTACACCACGAATGTGCCCTACGACGACCTCACCCGCTGGGAGGCGCCCAAGCTGCGCGAGGGCTTCGATCACCGAGGCCACCAGTGCAACGCCTGCGGCATGCACCACTGCCACATGCAGGTGATCCGCAGTGGCGACTTCAAGGGTGCCATCGTGGACGAGCCCGAGTACGAGGGTTGGTCGGGGGCGGGCTGGACCATCGGAGCGACCGACCAGCAGGGCGTGTCCTGGCTCAACACCCAGCTCGACCGGGCCTGTGTGGATGTGAACGAGTTCGGGTGGCTGTGTGGCTGGGTGATGGAGTGCCAGGAGCGCGGGCTCATCACCAGGCAGCAGCTCGGCTTCGAGCTGAAGTGGGGCGACATCAAAGGGGCCAACCGGCTGCTGCAGATGCTCGTCAAGCGCGAGGGCTTCGGCGACGTGCTGGCCGAAGGCGTCAAGGTGGCCTCCGAGCGCCTGGGTGGCGCGGCCCGTGACGCGGCGATCTACACGGCCCAGGGCGCCTCGCCGCGCGGGCACGACCATCGTGGCCGCTGGGACGAGATGCTCGACACCTGCACCGGCTCCACGGGTACGCTCGAGTCCGGCGTGCCGGTGCACGTGGCCGAGCTGGGGCTTCCCACCCGCATCAATCCCTTCAACGGCGAGGAGGTCGCCACCCAGGTGGCTGGCATCCGGGGTCGCCGCCACTTCGAGGACTCCCTGGGGATCTGCATCTTCACGGGCCGCACCCGGATCGAGAACCTCGCGCGGGCGCTGGGGGCGGCGACCGGCTGGCCGTACACGCTCGACGAGGCCATGCGCTTCGGCCGCCGCACGGCGGCGCTCTTCCGGGCCATTCGCCTGCGTTGCGGAATCGGCGTCGACAAGGAGCGTCCGTCCGTGCGCTACGGCTCGACTCCCCACGACGGCCCGGCCAAGGGCCAGGCCGTCGGCGAGCAGTGGGAGAAGATGGTCGAGACGTGGTACGGCAAGGTCGGCTATGACCGCAAGACCGGCAAGCCGCTGCCCCAGACGCTGAAGGGCCTGGGGCTGGATTGGCTGGCCCGGGACCTGTGGGGGACGAAGAAGAGCTGACCGCCAGCCCGAAGGCCATTTCCCTATTGGAAATAGTTTTATTGTGCGGTCAGCAATTGGCCTTGATTCACCACATCCCCATATGGTACTAACGGCGACGTTCCACCAACCTGGCCCCCTGGGGGTCGCATGCCGCAAGCTATTGGATTCATTGGTCTTGGGATCATGGGTCGTCCTATGGCGCGAAATCTTCTCAAGGCTGGTTACCCACTGCTTGTCCACAATCGGAGTCGCGCATCGGTAGATGACTTGGTGGCTGCCGGCGCCAAAGCGGCTGACTCGCCGCGCGAAGTCGCGGGACGCGTCGATGTCCTCATCACGATGCTGCCGAACTCCCCGGACGTCGAGCTGGTCGCGCTGGGCAAGGACGGCATCGTCGAGGGCGCCCGCCGAGGTCTGGTCTTCATCGACATGTCCACGATCTCGCCGATCGTTTCCCAGCGCGTCGGCAAGGCGCTCGAGGCCAAGGGCGTCCGCATGCTGGATGCCCCGGTGTCCGGCGGCGAGAAGGGGGCCATCGAGGGCGCGCTCTCCATCATGGTTGGCGGCGACCGTACCGTGTTCGACGAGGCGCTGGCCATCTTTCAGGCGATGGGCAAGACCATCACCTATCTCGGTCCGCTGGGCTTCGGCGGCTTCACCAAGCTCGCCAACCAGGTGATCGTCGCGGTCAACCTGACCGCGCTGGGCGAGGCGCTCACGCTGGCCAAGAAGGCCGGGCTCGACCGGGAGCTGACGCTGAAGGCGCTGGCTGGAGGCCTGGCCGGCTCGCGCTGCCTGGATCAGAAGACGCCCAACTACGTCACCAACAGCTACAAGCCCGGGTTCAAGATCGACCTGCACTACAAGGATCTCGGGCTCATCATGGAGTCGGCGCGCGCCCTGGGCGTACCCCTGCCGGCCACTGCCGTCGTGCAGGAGCTCTTCAACGCCCTGCGAGTGAAGGGGCGCGGCCAGCTCGACCATTCCGCGGTGATCACCCTGCTAGAAGACCTGGCGGGTGCCTCCGCGTGAGGGCGACGGTCGATCGCCTCGGCGCCGATTCCCAGGGACGATTCACCAAAGTCCACATCCGTCGTGTGCGCAAGGGCGATCTCTCGCGCGTGCGCGACGTCATCGATCAGACGTTCGGTGATTTTCTGGAGCGCCAGCTGGGCACTCGCCCGCGCCAGCCGTTCAGCGGCGCCCAGTACGTTCATCACCGCTGGCTCATGGAGCCCTGGGGCTGCTTCGTGGCGGAGGAGGACCGCACCAAGCTCGTCGGCGCCGCGCTGGGAGTGACCTGGGGCAGCGTCGGGATTCTCGGCCCGGTGGCCGTCCTCACCAACTACCAGAACCAGAAGATCGGCCAGCAGCTCATCCAGGCCGTGCTCACCTTCTTCGAGGAGAACAAGACGGCGTTGCAGGGGTGTGTGACCTACCCCACGAGCCCCAAACACCTGGGCCTCTATCACAAGCTGGGCTTTCGGCCCAAGGCCCTGGCGGCGGTCATGAGTCGGGCCCTGGACCGGCACAATGGCCGGCCCCCCCTGTTCCGGGCCGTCAAGTCGCCCCTGTCCGTGCGGCGATTCTCCACGCTGGAGGAGGCCAAGAAGAAGGGGATGCTGCCTCGGCTCCACCGCATCACCAACGCCATCTGCCGGGGCCTGGACGTGGCCAAGGAAATCGAGATCGTCGACGGTCTGGCCCTGGGAGACACGCTGCTGCTCGAGCGTGGGCGGGAGCTGCTGGGATTCGCGATCTGCCACACGCCCGGCGTGAGCGAGGCCCCCATGGGCTCCCTCTACGTCAAGTACCTGGCCATCGATCCTCAGCAGAAGCGAGTGGAGTTCCTCGAGCAGTTTCTGGCCGCCCTCGAGGAGCATGGGCAGGAGCTGGGGCTGCAGCGCGTCATCCTGCCCGTCTACACACGCTACAGCACCGCCTACAGCACCCTGCTCCGCGCCGGGTACCAGGTCGACTTCACCATGGTCCGCATGCAGCGCGGTCGGCAGGAAGACTACGAGGACCCCACCCACCTGGTGCTCGACGACTGGCGGTGACGCCAGCCCTCGCGCTGCTCGCCGGCGCGCTGCTGCTGGCTCTGCCCGGCCCCGCCGCCGCCCATTCGCTCCTGCTCGAGTCGTCGCCCGCGGCCGGCGCGGTGACGAAGGGCTCCCCGGCTGTGATCACGCTCGTCTTCAACAATCGGGTGGAGAAGCGGCTCTGTCGCCTCCGGCTGATCGACAGCCAGGGGCGGGCGCGGCCGCTGGCGATCAGCGCCGACGGGCCGGCTGACCGACTTGAAGCCCGGGCGCCCGCGCTGAGCCCGGGCCCCTGGCAGGTGGCGTGGGTCGTGATGTCGGCGGACGGCCACGTGGTCAGCGGGACGTTCGCATTTCGCGTCGGGCCCTGAGGCCGGGCCGTGGCCGGTCTCGCCGACGTCGTTCTGCGTGGTCTCCTGCTCACGTGCACCTGTCTGGCCGTGGGCGGCGTGGCCTGGGTCGGTCTCGTCCTGCGCGTGGAGCCACATGCCAAGCCCGCCGGGCAGACCTCGCGGGCCTTGCGATTGGTGGCCATCGCCGCGTTGCTCGCGGCCGCCGCCCAGGCCGCGGTGCTCGGGGTCACGCTGGCCGCGCTCACCGCGCGTCTGGACGCCGTGCCGCTCGCCTCGTTCCTCGGCTCGGGCTTCGCCGGGGCGGCCCTGGGCCGGATCGGTCTGGCCCTGGGGCTCGGGGTCGTCGCCGCATACCTGGCCACGCGTCCGGGAAGCCTGGCGGCGTGGGCGGCGCTGGGCGGGCTCGCGGTGGGACTGGGAGCCACCGGCGCGGCACTGAGCCACGCCGCCGCCCGCTTGGAGGGCCGTGGCGTGCTGTTCGCGCTGGACGCGGTGCATCTGCTTGCCGTCGCGGCCTGGGTCGGTGGTCTGGGTCACCTCGTTCGGCATGCCTGGGCCCCGCGCGACGAACCAGCGCCGCGGGATCACGAGGTGGCACGGCGGTTCTCCGCGCTGGCCCTGGCCGCGGTGAGCACGCTGGTCGTCACCGGCGTCCTGCTCACTGTCCTCTACGTGGGCGAGCCGGGCGCCCTGGTGGGCACGGCCTACGGCGTCATGATCCTGACCAAGGCCGCGCTCCTGCTGGCCGTCCTGCCGCTGGCCTACGTCAACTTCCGCCTGGTGCGGCGCGCCACCGGCACCGCGGACCCGCGCGTGGCCCGCACGGCCGAGGCCGAGCTGGGCATTGCCATCACCGTGCTCTTCGCGGCGGCCTCGCTCACCGCGCTCCCACCCGCGGCCGACGTGCGGGAGGAGCGGGCCACTGCCGGCGAGGTCGCCGAGCGGTTCCGGCCGGCCCCCCCGCGGCTCGTCAGCCCGCCCATCGACGAGCTGCTCCGCGCCGCCGACCCGCTCATGGCGCCGCCCGGCCAGCGCACCGCGGTGGAGCGGGCCTGGTCGGAGTACAACCATCATTGGGCCGGCCTGGTAGTGCTGACCATGGGCCTGCTCGCTGTGCTGGAGCGGCTCGGGGTCCGCGCGGCGCGCCACTGGCCGCTGGCCTTTCTCGGCATGGCCGCGTTCCTGTTCTTCCGCAGCGACCCCCGGGCCTGGCCGCTGGGGCCGGCGGGCTTCTGGGAGAGCATGCTGCTTCCCGACGTACTCCAGCACCGGGCCTTCGTCGTGCTCATCGTCGCCTTCAGCGTCTTCGAGTGGATGGTCCGGACGGCGCGCCTGCCCCGGCAGCCGTGGGGCTACGTCTTCCCCCTCCTCTGTGCGCTGGGCGGGGCCATGCTGCTGACCCACTCGCACGCGATGCTCGGGCTCAAGGCCGAGTTCCTCACCGAGGTGACGCACGCGCCCCTGGGCATCCTCGGCACGCTGGCGGGCTGGGCCCGCTGGCTCGAGCTGCGGCTGCCCGAGGCAGGGGAGGCTCCGGGCTGGCTCTGGCGCGCCGGCCTCCTCGCCGTCGCGCTGCTGCTGCTTTTCTACCGCGAGGCATAATGGGGCCATGCTGACGGGACGAGCGACCGAGGAGGGAACGAGCCGCTACGCCGGACGCTTCGCGCCTGGCGTTGTCGCCGAGCACTATCGGGTCTGGGCCCCGCTGGGACGGGTGTCGAGCCTGGGCCTGGGCACCTATCTGGGCGCGGAGGACGTCGCCACCGACGCCCAGTACCGCCGGGCGATGGGCCGCGCGCTGGAGCGCGGCCTGAACGTGATCGACACGGCCATCAACTATCGCCACCAGCGGAGCGAGCGAGCGGTCGGGGCCGCGCTGACCGAGCACATCGATCGGGGCGTGCTCCGTCGTGACGAGATCGTGGTGGCCAGCAAGGGTGGCTACATCCCGCTCGACGCCGAGGCGGCCGTCGATCCCCGCACCTACGTCACCGACACCTACCTCAAGACCGGGATCATCAAGCCTGACGAGGTCGCCGGCGGCGCGCACTGCATGAGCCCGCGGTACCTGCACGACCAGATCGCGCGCAGCCGGCGTAACCTGAACGTGGACACGATCGACGTCTACTACCTGCACAACCCGGAGACCCAGCTCACCGAGCTCGACCGGCCACGCTTCCTCGACCGCATCCGCGACGCGTTCCTGGCGCTGGAGCAGGCGGTGCGCCAGGGCCAGATCACGACATACGGCACCGCTACCTGGAACGGGTATCGCCAGACGCCCAACGACCCCGACTATCTCTCCCTGGAGGAGCTTGTCGCGGCCGCCCGTGACATTGCCGGCCCCGACCACCATTTCCGCATGATCCAGCTCCCCTACAACCTGGCCATGCCCGAGGCCTTCACCCGCGCCAACCAGCGTGTGGGCCCGGACACGGTCACGGTGCTGGAGGCCGCCCGCCGCCTGGGGATCTACGTGATGGCCTCGGCCTCCGTCTACCAGGGCCAGCTGACGCGGAACCTGCCGCCGGTCGTGGCCGAGTACCTGCCCGGGCTCACCACCGACGCCCAGCGGGCCCTGCAGTTCGTCCGCTCCACCCCGGGCATCGGGACCGCGCTGGTCGGCATGAAGTCGGTCGCGCACGTCGAGGAGAACGCGGCGGTGGCGGCGACGGCGCCGATGGCCTGGGAGCAATTTCGACGCCTGTTCAGCGAGGGGTAGCGTGCTTGCGCGCGTTCGGTGGCTCGGGTAGGGTGGCCCCCGTGATCACGCTCGAGCCCGATGCCACCAGGGCCAGGGGCATCCGGGCAAGCGTATCCGCGGTGATCTTCGACCGACGTGGCCACCTCCTCTTGCAGCAGCGCTCGGATGGCGGCCAGTGGGGGCTGCCCGGCGGCTCCGTGGAGATCGGCGAGTCGGTGACCGACGCGGTGCGCCGCGAGGTGCGTGAAGAGACGGGGCTCGAGGTGACGGTGAAGCGGGTGGTCGGCGTCTATTCCGATGCCGCGCTCCAGGTCGTCCGCTATCCCGACGGCGCCGTCTGGCACTACATCACCGTGTGCTTCGAGTGCTCGGCGCGGGGGGGCGCGCTGAGCACGTCGGAGGAGACGCTGGCGCTCCGCTATTTCCCCGTGCGCCGCCTGCCGGCGACCCTGCTGCCCAACCACCGGATCCGCATCCGGGACGCCCGGACCCGCCGGGCCGCCGCGTTCATCCGCTGAGCGAGCGGCCCCACGTGGTGCGACGCATCCATCATGTCGCCATCGTGGTGCGGCGCGTGGCCGAGGCCTATCGCTTCTACCGCGACACCCTGGGCCTGCCCCTGCTCAAGGAGGCCACCATCGCGGAGCAGGGAGTGCGGGCGGCCCTGCTGGCGGCGGGTCAGAGCGAGCTCGAGCTCATCGAGCCCCTGGACGCCACCAGCGGGGTGGCCCGCTATCTCGCTCGGCACGGGGAGGGCCTGCATCACCTCTGCTTCGAGGTGGCCGACGTGGACAGCGCGCTGCCCGAGCTGGCCCGCCGTGGCGCGGACCTGATCGATCGTACGCCCCGTCACGGGCTGGCCGGGCGCATCGCCTTCCTGCATCCACGCGCGTGCGCAGGCACCCTGGTGGAGCTGGCCACCCCGGAAACCGGGGCCGACCCGGCGCGGTCGCCCCTGGAGCTCAAGCGGGTCGTCATCGGAGCGGGCGAGCCCCGCGCGGCCGCGCAGCGCTTCACCTCGCTGCTGGCCCTGCCCGAGGTGGCCATGCCCGACGGCCGCCGCGTCATGCTGGCGGCGGGGCCGGGCACGCTGCTCGTCGTACCCGCCGACGAGGTGGGCGGCGCCGAGGGGCTGGTGGCCCTGTCCTTTGTCGCCGAGCAATTCACGGCGCTCACGCAGGCGTGCGACCGCGCGGGCGTGAAGCTCCTGCGCGGCGCCGGCGAGGTGACTGTGGACCCCGTGTCCAGTCACGGGGTGCATCTGCACATCAGCCGGTACCGGTTTCCCTGAGTCGTCGCACCTCGCGCAAGCGGGGAGGTTTGGAGGGGGCGGCCTCTGCCCCCTCCAAGTTCAAGGAGTCGTCGCGGCCCCTCCACATGCTAAAACGCGTCGGGGGCCGCGGCGATGGCGTCGAGATCGGCCCGCGAGTACGTGCCCAGGCTGCGGAAGTCGAGGTCCACGTAGTTCCGGATCCACCGCATGGCGATCCTGACCGCCTTGCCGTAGCGCTCGGCCATCTCGCGGTCGGGCTGGGCCCGGCGGAGGATGTCCGCCACCTCCTCCTGGAGCAACCGTTTGATCAGCGCGAAGTCGTGGACATCGGCGGGGCCCTCGCTGGCCCGCACCCGATGGCGGATGCGCTGAGCGATCTGGGCCACGGACATCCGGCCCGTGGCCAGGTCCTCCATGAGCGCGGGATGCACACCGGGCTTGCCGGCCAGACTGTCGATTCCCTTGGCGCCGCGTCCGTTGAGCCACCCCTCGACATATTCGATGAGCATTCGCGCGTTGCGGCGCGTGCCCTCGCGGGTGATCGGCCCGGCTGGCACCTCGATGCGCACGGGGTAGCGGGCCTCATCCCTGAGCTCGGGGGGCGGTTGCCACCCCTGGGCCCGGAGCCGCTTGAACGGCTCGGCGGCGGTCTTCATGTGGAAGATGTGGGCCACCCAGGCGCGGATGAAGCCCTGCCGGGCCTCCCACTCCTTGTCGGCGCGGATGGCATCCGCGGCGGCCCGATTCACATCGGGGTCGGGGTTGGGCAGGGCCGTGGCCATGCCGCCGATGGGCACGGCGCCGCGCTTGAGGCAGATGGCGACGAGGCGGCGGAAGATGTCGGCCAGGAACGGCGTGGTCTTGATGTCGACGCCGAAGCGGTCGGGCCACACCGATCGCGGATCCGCCATGACGTACTCGAAGATGCTGGCCTTGAGATCCCAGCGAGCCGCGTTCAGCCCGGCCGCGTAGGGGCCCAGCTCGTACAGCATCTCTTCCATCTCGTAGACGCAGGGCAGCGACTCCACCAGCACCACGGCCCGGATCGTGGCGTCGCGGAGCCAGGGTAGCCGCCGGCGGCTCACCGCGAAGAGATCGCGGTACAGGCGGGCCTCGGGGGCGAACTCCAGCTTGGGCAGGTAGAAGTAGATGCCCTGCCCGCGCTCGGCCTGGGCCCGGCCCGCGTAGTACAGGGTGAGGGCAGTGGACAGAATGGCCGCGTTCACCGGCTGGCCGTCGATCGTGACGTCGGGCTCGGGCAGGTGGATCCCCCGGTCGCGGTGCATGAAGAAGGGCAGCTCGCCCTCGGCGATCTGGTACTCCTTGCCCCGTTCCGCATCCACGAAGTGCAGCTCGCGGTGGACCGCGGCCACGCGATTGTGAGCCGAGCGCACGGTGTCGATGAGCCGATGGCCACCGGAGTCCTCGTCATCGTCGAGGTCGCCCTCGGCGCGCTCGCCCTCCGGCCCCGGGTTCAGCGCGTTGATGAACATCGAGGTGATGGAGCACGGTCCGGAGATCTCGATGCCGGGGACCAGGAGGTCGGCGGGGACGGGGGGAACCTTCCAGTCGCCGGTGGTGGCCGGGCCGGGCGGCGGGTGACCGGGGAGGATGCCCCGTGTGAGCGCCCGCTGGAGGGCGTCGGCCCGGCGGGTCAGGAGCTGGTGGACGCGGGGGCTGAACTCGTCGTGGAGACCGAGCAGGTAATCGAGAAAGGGCGGTGTGAAGAGCAGGGCCGCGCCCTCAACACGCGCCCAGCGTACGCGCTCACTGCTCGAGCCGCCCATGAGACGAAACATTTCGCATGCAGGCCAGGAACTGTCAATGGCAGAATGCCATCTTCATGAGCCCGCGGTTCCGCGGCATGGGCCGGGGGCGGCGCACCCGCCGCACGCTGAGCCAGGGCGGCAGCGGACCGGCCCAACCTCTCAACGACGCCCTCGGCCGCTGGTCCGGCGTCAAGATCACCCCGATGTTCGGCCGCTGGGGCTACTTCGTGGGCGCCCGGCTCTTCGCCTGCTTTCCCCTGCGCGTCAAGCAGCATGACCTGTGGATCCGGCTCAGCGAGGAGGACCAGGCCCGCGCCCTCCGCGACCCCCGCATCCGGCCGCATCGCCGCTTCGCGCGTCGCGGCTGGGTGGAGCTCGACGTGACGGGGCCGGCCGAGATCGGCCTGGCCCTGCGCTGGCTGCGTCGGGCCTGGGTCGCCGCGACGAACGCGCCGGAGGAGACGACCTAGGACGGCGCGTTGGCGCGCGCCCTGGCCTCGATCTCCTCGATCCTGACCAGCGGCACCAGCGCCCAGGCCAGGGCGGTCACCGTCGCCGAGATCAGGACGAGGGGCGTGAAGCCCAGAATGTCGTACAGGTACCCCCCGGTGATCTGCGACCCCTTGACCCCGATGTTGTAGACCGACATCAGCAGGGCGAAGAAGCTCCCCTCCACGCGTGGCGGACAGGCCTTGGCGGCCAGATCCAGGAAGGCGAGCTGGGCGATCATGCCCACCACGCCGAAGACGCTGTCGATGATCACGGCCGACGCCGGGGTCTCGTAGAGCAGGTAGCCCAGGGTGGTGACCACGGCCACGCCGATCGACCACACGATGAGCCGCTTGAGCGGGACCCGGCGCGACAGGGGAGCGTAGATCACGGCGCCCATCACGTAGCCGGCGGCGTTCAGGGAGTAGAGCAGGCCGATGAACTCCTGGCTGAACTTGAGCGTGTCGGTCTGATAGTAGAGGAAGGCCGGACCGAACGAGGGGCTGAACGTCCAGAACAGGATGAACCCGGCCACCACCCAGACCTCTCGCTCGCGCAGCGCCTCCCGGATCGAGGCCAGCGTCCGTTGGAACGCCTGGCGGTCGGCGGCGGTGCGCGGCTCCCGGATGAACAGCAGGGCCATCACGAAGGAGACGACGGGGAAGCAAGCGGCCGCCGCGAAGGCGGTGTGCAAGCGGCGCTGCCCCGCCAGCTGACCGCCGGCCACGCCGACAATCATGGACGCGCCGTAGATGGCCGCCCACTGCACCGACTGGAACGCCCCCGTGAGCCCCAGGGCGCGGCCGTTCTCGACCATCAGGGCGTCCACCATCACGTCCGTGAAGGCCAGCCCCAACCCCATCAGGGTCACGAAGACGGCGAGAACGGCATACGGCTGGCTGCCCATGGCGGCCAGCGTGGCGCCGGAGACCGCGGCGAGCCCGGACGAGGCCAGCAGGTAGCTCTTGCGGCGCCGGCCCAGGAGGGGAACGAAGTCGGAGATCAAGCCGTAGAGCGGCTTGATGTACCAGGGGATCGTGGCGATCAGGAAAAAGGTCGCCGCCTGGCCGGCCGACAGCCCGAACCGTTCCTTGAGCGTGAGGGTGAGTGTCTGGGTGGGCAGGTCGAACATCCCCTGGGCGAAGTAGACGATCCCGAAGAGGAGGGCGAGGCGCTGGGCGTCGGCGGTCTGGAACGGGTGGAGCCGACGCAGCCAGGCGAGCATCGCGACCATGATAGTGTACCTGGCGATGCGCTCGGTCTGCCCTCACGATTGTCCGTCCGCGTGCAGCCTTCAGATTGCCGTCGAGGACGGCCGGCTGACCGGCGTCACCGGGGACCCCGCGCATCCGTTCACGCAGGGCGTGATTTGCGGCAAGGTGCGCGCCTACGCCGAGCGTGTGCACTCACCGCTGCGCGTGCTGCGCCCGCTGCGACGGGTGGGACCCAAAGGGGCCGGGCGCTTCCAGCCGGTGGCCTGGTCGGCCGCCATCGACGAGATCGCCGAGCGCTGGCGAACGATCATCCGTACCCACGGCGGCGAGGCGATTCTGCCGTTCTCGTACGCGGGGACGATGGGGCAGGTGCAGTACCACGCCGGCCATCCCCTGTTCCACGCCCTGGGGGCCAGTCGCCTGGACCGGACGATCTGCGTGTCGACGGCCTACGCCGGCTGGCGGGCCACCGTGGGGGCGGTGACCGGCAACGACTCCGAGCAGATGGTGGGCGCCGAACTCGTCGTGCTCTGGGGCATCAACGCGGCCTATTCCACCATCAACGTGATGACCCTCGTCAAGCAGGCCCGCCGCCAGGGCGCCCGGATCATCACGATCGATCCCTATCGCACGCCGACCGCGGCCGAGGCCGACGAGCACCTCATGGTCAGGCCGGGGACCGACGCGGCCCTGGCCCTGGCCGTCATGCACGTGCTCATCAGCGAGGGCCGGGTGGATCGCGCGTACGTCGCGCGGGCCACCCTCGGTTACGAGCGGCTCGTCCGCCACGTGGAGGGCTATGCGCCTGAGCGGGTGGCCCCGATCGTGGGGCTCCCCGTCGAGTCCATCGTCAGCTTCGCGCGACGCTACGGGGCCAGTCCTCGCACGTTCATCCGCCTGGGCATCGGGATCAGCCGTCACGACAACGGTGGCATGACGTGCCGGACCATCGCCTGCCTGCCGGCGCTCACCGGCGCCTACGCCGATCCCCACGGGGGGGCCCTGCTGTCGTCCGGGGCGGCGTTTGGCTTCGACTACGCGGTGCTCGAGCGGCCCGACCTCATACCGACGCCGTCGCCCCGCACCGTCAACATGATCCACCTGGGCCGGGTGCTCACCGACCCCGCGCTCACGCCGCCCGTGAAGTCCCTCTACGTGTACAACTCCAACCCGGCCGCTGTCTGCCCCAACCAGGGCCGGGTCCTGGCCGGCCTGGCCCGGGAGGACCTGTTCACGGTCGTCCACGAGCAGGTGATGACCGACACCGCGCACTGGGCGGATATGGTATTGCCGGCCACGATGTCGCTGGAGCACGAGGACCTGTACCGCTCCTACGGCCACTTTCATCTCCAGCTGGCCCTGCCCGTCCTGGCCGCCCCCGGCGAGACGAAGTCCAACTGGGAGGCGTTCGCGTTGCTGGCCGAGGCGCTGGGGGTGGCCCGCGAGCATTACGCGAAACGGCCGGCGTCCCTCATCCAGGAGTTTCTCGCCGGTGGCGACGTCAGCGTGGCCGGCATCACCTACGAGCGGCTGCGCGAGGAAGGCTCGGTTCGCCTCAACCTTCCCCGTCCCTACCGGCCCTTTGCCGACGGGGCCCCGACGCCATCAGGCAAGGTGGAGTTCTATTCAGCGAGCCTGGCGGCGCGGGGATGGCCGGCGCTCCCGACGTACGTGCCGCTCGTGGAGGGCCCCGACAATGTCGAGCTCGAGGCGCGCTATCCGCTGCAGTGCATCGTGCCACCCAACCGGTTCTTCCTGAACTCGTCCTTCAGCCAGTCCGAGCGCCTCCGGGATCGGCAGAAGACGCCGACCGTGTTGATCGCTTCCGCAGACGCGGCCGCGCGGGCGATCGAAGACGGCGCCCCGGTGAGGGTGTTCAACGACCGGGGCACGGCCCGCTTCACGGCGCGGGTGACCGACGCCACCCGGCCCGGGGTCGTGGTGATCGAGGGGATCTGGTGGCACCGCTTCCACCCGGGCGGACAGGGGGTCAACGTGCTGACCAGCGATCGGGTGACCGATCTCGGCGGCGGCCCCGCCTTTCACTCCAACCTGGTCGAGGTGGCCCGGCTCTAGGCGTATCATGTCGGGTGCCCGCCGCCCCGCGGGGTGAAGCTGCGGACGATGCGGCCAGCGCCACAAGGCGGGGAAGGTTGTGCCGGTCCCCGTGCCGTCGCCGCGGATAGCCGCCGGAGTAACGTCCGGCCGGCGGGTACTTTCGAGGCGGAGGGTTCAATGACTGTGAAGCCCGCCGAGTTTTCCAGGAGTCTGCTGCGGGAAGCTCAGGAGACGCACCCCTGGCTTCATCATCGGCTGTTCCGGCTGATCTGGGAGGGCCAACTGAGCCGGTCCCAGGTACAGCGGGTGATTCGCGAGCAGGGGTGCTTCTTCCTGGACACCCTTCGTCACGCGGCGTGGAAGATCATCTCGGTGGGGGGCTACATGCCCACCTTCGAGGACCTCGAGCGCCAGCGCGCGCTCATCCCGCTGGTCGTGGAGGAGGGGGGAGAGGACACGGTGGGCGGCAAGACCACCGCGCACGCCTACCTGTATCTCCGCCTGGCCGAGGGCCTGGGGCTCAGCCGTGACGAGATCTTCGCCACCGAGTATCTGCCCACCACCATCATCGAGAAGAACGAGCTGTTTCTGCTCCAGCGCACGTCCCCCCTGGAGGCCCTGTGCGGGGGCAACATCGCCACCGAGTCCATCAACCCCGTCCACATGGAGCGGATGGCCCGGGCCCTGGAGCGCCATTACGGCGTCGCCCGCGAGGCGCTGGAGTTCTACGCCGTCCACATGGAGGTCGAGGGGGACCACGCGGCGCGCGCGGTGCGCCTGCTCGAGCGGCTGGCCGTGACCGACGAGGAGCAGGCGCGCGGGCGGCTGGCGCTGCGTCGCGCCATCACCGCCCGGCGCATCTGCGCGGATGGAATGCTGGCGGCCTTCGTCGGCTGATCGCCGGCAAGCCCCGCCAGTGGTCTACGTTCTCGCCGCGCGGCCGGCCGAAGCGCCATCGCCAACCGCGGCGGCCGTGCGCACGTGCACGTGCTGTTCGGGCGCCGGAAAACCGGCGCTGCCGAACGCGTCCCGGATGAGGCGATTGGTGTCGAAGTACACCTGCCAGTAGTGCGCATTGTTGCAGTACGGGCGAACCGCCAGCACCGGTCCCAGCGGGGTGAACTGCAGAATCTCCACGTCGGGGGCCGGGCTTTTCATCACATTGGGGATGTTGCCGAGACGGTCTTTCAGGAGTCCGATGGCCTGCGCGGGGGCGACGCCGTGGGACAGCTGGGCCAGGAGGTCCACGCGCCGATAGGGGTTGGCCGAGTAGTTCTGGATGGTGTCGGCAAAGATCTTGTTGTTTCCGACGACCGTGCGCACGTTGTCGGGCGTGGTGAGGGTGGTCACGAAGAGCCCGACCTCCACGACGGTACCGGTCACGCCGCCCGCCGTGACGAAGTCACCGACCCCGAAGGGGCGCAAGGTGATGAGAAAGGCGCCCGCGGCGAAATTGCCCAGGAGGCCGCTCCAGGCCACGCCGATCGCGACCCCGGCGGCCGCGATCAGAGCCGCGAAGGTCGTGGTCTCCACCCCGAACAGGCTCAGGATGGCGAGGATGAGCATGATGTTGAGCACGACGACCAGCGTGGAGCCTGTCCAGCGGGCAAGCGTGGGATCCAGACGCTGCCGGTCGAGCGCCCGTCTCACCAGACGGACCGCGAAGCCGATGACCATGCGGCCCACGACCCACAGGACGATGGCGCCGAGGATCTTGAGGCCGACCCGGATGATGACGTCGGTCGCAACGAGCGAGATCTCCTTGAGCTCCATGGCCGCCTCCCGGGGTTGTTCTGCCGCTACTTCTTCCAGTAGTGCGCGACGACCACCTCGATCGGGGGCCGGATCTTCTGGGCGTGGGGCACGGCCCGCGAGGCGAACTCCTTCTGCGACTTGAGCACCTTGGCGAAGAAGGGATTCTTCTGCGCCTCGGCCTCGTACACCTTGTCGATGGCGGCCACCTGGGCTTTGAGGACGTCAGGCGGCGTCTGTCGGATCTGGACGCCGTGTTTCTTCTCCAGCTCCTCGACGGCCTTGCTGTCGAGGTCTACGCTGTAGGCGGTCATGCGGATGATCTCGGCCATGCCGGCCCACTTGACGATCGCCTTCAGGTCGGCCGGGAGCTCGTCCCACTTCTTCTTGTTGATCAGGATCTCCTGATAGGACGCCGGCTGGCGCAGGTCGGGCATGTAGTAGTTCTTGGTGACGTTCTGGAACCCCATGAGGATGTCGTGGCTGGGGATGGCCCACTCGGCGCCGTCCACCGCGCCCCGCTCCAGGGCCGGGATCACCTCGCCCCCGGCCAGGGTCACCACCGAGACGCCCATCGTCCTCATCATTTCCAGGCCCAGCCCGGAGGACCGGAACTTCAGCTTGCGCAGCTCCTCGAGGTTGCCGAACGGCTTCTTGAACCAGCCCAGCGGCTCCCAGTAGGGCAGGCTGGTGGTGAACACGGGCACCACCACGTTCATCTTCAGCTCTTTCTGGAGCATCTCGTTGTACAGCTCCAGGCCCCCGCCGGCGAAGAGCCAGGAGAGATACTCCTCGCGGTCCATCCCGAAAGGCCCGGCGGGGCCGGGCGCGAACAGGCCGGCCGCCGAGTTCTTGCCCGCCCAGTAGCCGGGCCAGGCGTGGGAGGCGTCGATGAGGCCCCGGTTGACGGCGTCCAGCACCTCGAACGAGCCCACCACCGTGCCCGCGGCCATCATCTCCCACTTGAGCCGGCCGCCCGACATCTCCTCGATCATCTTGGCCAGCTCGACGGCCGAGATGTGCAGGAGATTGCTGGCCGGCCAGGCGCTCTGGACCTTCCAGACGATGCGCGGCTGGGCTAGGGCCGAGGCCGGCCCGCGCCAGAGCACCGCGGCGAGAATCAGCACGGGGAGAGCGAACGCGATCCAGGCGAGGACGATGGTTCTCGTGGATTTCATGGTTCCTCCGTGAGCGGATGGGTCGTCGCGCTGCCTGATTACACCGCCACCTCGGGTCCGTCAATAGGGGCGGGGGCGTCTTCGATCTAGACGCGGGGCGCGGGCTCGCCACCCGGCCGCGACGGCGATTCCACCGAGACAGTGGCCTGCGTGGCCACCGCGCGGGCCAGGCGCCGGAGATGACGCGCGACGCGGATCTGCCGCACCATCCGGAGCAGCACGGGCAGCACGACCAGGGCGGCCGTGAGGCTCGTGACCATCCCCAGCGTGAGCAGGAGGCCCAGGCTGAAGATCCCTCGGTGGTGAGCGAGCATGAGGCTGCCGAAGCCCACGATCGTGGTGAGGCCGTTGAAGAGGACGGCCATCACGGTGCTGCGCGCGATGAGGGGGCCCTCGTAGTCCCGACCGCCCTCCATGAAGCGCAGCACGATATTGGTGCCGAACTCGGTGGCCGCCCCCAGGATGAGGGGGATGGCGAAGATGTTGCCGAGGTTCACCTTGAGATCGAGAAAGGACATCAGCCCGAAGGTCCACAGCAGCCCCAGGCCCAGCGGCAGCAGGGCCAGCGGCGTCTCCCGCCAGCGCCGGATCGTCACGGCCGTCATCAGCGCGACCAGCGCGATCGCGTAGAGCGTGCCCTGCTTGCAGGCCCGTTCCATCAGGCGAATGGCCTCGAAGGTGATGACCGGCGTTCCGGTGACCTCGGCGTCCACCGTCCGGAGGTCCTCGACGAAGCGGCGCGCTCCCTCGCGGTCCCAGATGTCCACCGCCGGATGGATCTGGAGCAGGAACAGGCCGCGGTCGCTGACGAACTTGTTTCGGATCTCCCGGGGCAGATCGTCGAGGCCCACCTGCCGGGGCGCCAGATTCGCCTGCAGCCGCTGGAAATTTCTCAGGAAGTCCCGATAGAGCTGCTGCTGGAGGTGGGTCAGCGCCGGCTC
Source organism: Candidatus Methylomirabilota bacterium (assembly GCA_036556905.1). Lineage (GTDB taxonomy): Bacteria > Methylomirabilota > Methylomirabilia > Rokubacteriales > CSP1-6 > 40CM-4-69-5. The sequence goes on along the minus strand of DATBIM010000103.1, from coordinate 32,401 downwards.
GATGGTCTCACGATCGCCCTGGCGCAGTCGGCGCAGGAGCCCGTCGAAGCGGGCATTGAGCTTCTCCAGGCGCGCCTTGCCCTCGCCGGGCGGCGCCTCGTTGGCGGCGATGCCGAGCCGCCGGCGCAGGGTCTGCAGGGAACCGACCAGGCGGTCGAGATCCAGTGGCAGCGGCCGGCTCACCCGCACCGGGGCCACCAGGGGGGCGAAATCGCTGATGATCTTGCGCTTGGCGTCCTGGTCCTCGGGGATGAGGAGCAGGACCGAGTCCACTTCGGAGGCGCTGGCCAGCCGGGTGAACGCCCCGTGCTTGCGTCGCACCTCGTCCAGCGTCGTGGCACTGGTCAGCGCCGCGAAGCCCGAGCGCCCCGCGGCCCCCAGGACCTTCTTTTCCCAGGTCACGGATTCCGTGCCCTTGGCCTGGAGGTTGAGCAGGTTGTAGTCGAACCGAAGCCCCAGGAGCCCCCACGCCGAGATGATGCTCAGGATCGCCGCGAGCGTGAGCACCGTCTTGGGGTGGGCCGCGACCACGTCGAGCAACGGCACCCGGACGCGCTCCAGCTCGGCCGCCCGCGGCAGCGCGCGCAGGGACGCACCGGCGTGCCGGCGGTCGACCAGCATGAGGACGGCCGGGAGGACCGTCATCATGGCCAGCCAGGACAGGAGAATGGCGCTGCCCGAGACGATGCCGAGCTCCTGGAGGCCGCGAAAGTCGGTGAACGCCAGCACGTAGAAGCTGCCGGCGGCGGTGAGCGCGCCCAGCAGCATGCCCGGACCACTGCGCACCGCGCTGATCTGGAGCGCCTCGGCCAGACCCCGCCCCAGGAAGAGCTCCTCCTCGTAACGAAACAGGAAGTAGATGCCGTAGTCGATGCCGATGCCGATGACGATCGAGACGAACATCACCGAGAAGAGCGAGAGATGGCCGATGACCGCGGTGACCAGGCCGATCGACCAGCCCAGGCTGATGGCGAGCACGGCCAGCATGAGAATCGGCTTGCCCACCCGGCGGAAGGCCAGCGCCAGGAAGGCCAGGGTGAGGGCGAAGGCCAGCAGGGTCGCCTTCTGGCTGTCGGCGAAGGCCGTGGTCATCTCGTCGCTGGACAGGGCGGGCTTGCCGGTCACGCCGACGTTGACCAGAGGAAACTGTGGCCGCAAGGAGGCGATGACGGCCCGGGTCGCTTCCACCGAGCGACGGTTCCCGGTGAAGCTGCCCCGGTCGGTCGCCGGCTCGGCCAGGATGAACAGCAACCGCTGGTCGTCGGACAGGAAGTAGCCGGCGCCGTGGTCGTCCTCGGCCGAGAAGAGCGCGCCCCATGGCGAGCGATACGGGGTTGGCCTGTCGAGCCGGGCCGCCACCTGCTCCACGAGGTCCTCGATGAAGCGGAAGTCGCTGGGACCGACCGCCGGGCCCAGGCCGAGGTCCAGGAACCCCGACATGAACGCCCCGGCGACCTGGGTGGCCGTTCCCTCGATGAGCTGGTCCAGGGTGGGCCGGAGCGCGAACGCCTCCATGAACTCCTGGTAATCGAAAATCCGGTCGCGGATCTCGGCCAGCTTCTCACGGCTGAGGTACAGCAGGGCCCGGCCCTCGAACTGCTTGGGATCGATGCGGTAGGCGATGCGGTTGAGGGGCACCTGGCGAAGGCGCAGCTCCCGGACCAGGCGGGTGGCGTACACCGTGGCTTCGGGCAGCGAGCGGGCCTCCACCACGATGACGAGGTCGTCCAGCTCGCCGAACTCCTGGTCGTACTCGACGAAGCGCTCGACGTAAGGCAGGCCCCGGGGCAGCAGGGCCCGGGTCGAGGTGGCGAGCCCCAGACTGGTGAAGGCGTACCACACCGAGGCCCCGGCCAGCAGCAGGGCCAGCACCACCGTGAGGCTTGGGCAGGCGCAGGCCGCGCGCACGAGCTGACCCAGGGCGCGACCGGTCGGGTTCTTGACCGCCAACGGCCCTACTCGTCTCCTCCGATGAAGCGCTCCAGCCGTTGGCGGGCCACGTCGTCAGCCCACTGCTCGGGCGGGGATTTCATGAGGTATGCCGACGGGGCCAGCAGCGCCCCCTTGAGCCCGCGGTCGAGCGCCAGCTTGGCGCAGCGGATGGCATCGATGACGACCCCGGCCGAGTTCGGCGAGTCCCACACCTCGAGCTTGAGCTCCACGTTGATGGGCTGGTCGCCGAAGCCCCGACCCTCCAGGCGGATGTGGGCCCACTTGCGGTCGTGCAGCCAGGGCACGTAGTCGCTGGGGCCGATGTGGACATCATCGGCCGGCAACGCGTGACTGAGCTGGGACCGGACGGCATCCGTCTTGGACACCTTCTTGGAGCTGAGGCGCTCGCGCTCGAGCATGTTGTAGAAGTCGGTGTTGCCCCCGAAGTTGAGCTGGCTGGTGTGTTCCAGGCGGATGCCCCGGTCCATGAACAGGCGAGCCAGCACCCGGTGCACGATGGTCGCGCCCAGCTGGGACTTCACGTCGTCGCCGACCACGGGCAGGCCCCGCTCCTCGAAACGGCGCCGCCAGTAGGGCTCGCGGGCGATGAAGACGGGGATGCAGTTGACGAAGGCGCAGCCGGCGTCGAGCACCTGCTCGACGTACCACTTGGTGGCCATCTCGCTGCCGACGGGCAGGAAGTTCACCACCACGTGGGTGCCCGTGTCCTTGAGGATCCCCGTGATGTCGGCCGTCGAGCCCGGCGCCTTCTTGACGACTTGCGCGAGGTAGGTGCCCAGGCCGTCATGGGTCATGCCCCGGTGGACGGGGATGCCCAGCGGGGGCACCTCGGCGAAGCGGACGGTGTTGTTGGGCGGCTCGAGAATGGCCTCGGCGAGGTCTCGCCCGACCTTGCGCTCGTCGATGTCGAAGGCCGCCGAGAACTCGATATCGCCCACGTGGTAGCCGCCCAGCCGCGGATGCATGAGACCGGCCACGAAGCCGTCCGCGGGCGCATTGCGGTAGTGCTGGATGCCCTGGACGAGAGAGGAAGCACAGTTTCCCACGCCGATGATCGCCACTCGAACCGCGGCCACGAGCACCCTCCCTGGAGACCGTCGACGATGACCCGGCAGCGCAGAACGAAGCGAAGGCCAGTGTAACATAGCGGCGTGGAGTCGCGGCAGGTCGCGGAGGAGATGGCGCGTGTCGTCGGCGCCCTGGACGTGGACGCGGTCCGCGCCACCTACTGGCGCCAGAACCAGTTCGTCCACCTGGAGCGCTGCCTGCCCGCGTCCCTGATCGAGGCGTTCCTGGTCGAGGTCGAGCGGGTGCGACCGGCCGTGCATCGCAACTACGTCCCCCGCGTGAAGAAAGGCGGCAGCGTGAGCGCATTCACGCTGGCCAGCCAGGCGCCGGCCATCCTCGCCCTGTACCGTGCGCCGGCCTGGCTGGACGTCTTGCGCCGGATCACCGGGCAGCCGCTCGACTGCTGTCCGGCGCGCGATCCTCACGCCTGTGCGCTGTACTTCTACACGGAGCCGGGCGACTACATCGGATTTCACTACGACACCTCGTACTACCGCGGGGCGCGCTACACGGTGCTGGTGGGACTCATCGAGCGCTCCTCGAGCCGCCTGGTCTGCCAGCCCTTCCGCGGTCAGCCCGAGCGCGAGGCGCAGGAAATCCGTCTCGCCACCGAGCCAGGGACCCTGGTCCTCTTCAACGGCGATACGCTGTGGCACGCCATCACCCCGCTGGGCGAGGGCGAGGAGCGAGTGAGCTTGACGTTGGAGTACGTCACCGACCCCTCCATGAGCCTGGGCCGGCGCTTCGTCTCGGACATGAAGGACGCGATCGCCTACTTCGGGTTCCGCTCCGTGTTCGGCCGCCGGCGGTAGAGGAGGCGCCCCAGCCAGAAGGCGTGGGCCCCGGCGGCCACCACGAGCATGAGCACCGGCAGGGCCGACGGCAGGACAGCCAGGCCGATGACGAAGAGCGCCAGGAGCGCGTAGAAGCCGTCGCGGTTGCCCAGCGCGGTCAGGATCCCGGCCATCCCACCGGCGGCCGGGGGCGACGTTCGGGTCAGCAGAGCGCTGGCGACCACGCCGAGCGCCGCGACGAGGCCGGTGAGCGCGGCCCCGGCGCCCGCGACGTGCTCCGCGGTGAACCCCATGACGATCACCAGGAGGGTGTGGATGATGGTGTCCACGGCCACGTCGAGGTTGGCGCCGAAGGATGACTCGGCCAGGGCCAGCCGGGCCACCTCGCCGTCCACGTGATCGAGGACCACCGCCAGGGCGTAGAGGGCGAGACCGGCCAGCGCCCACGCCGGCGCCGGCTGCCCGAAGCACCAGGCCGCCGCCAGGCCTACCGCCAGACTGAGCAGGGTGACCTGGTTGGGCGTGATCTCCCAGCGTACGGCGAGCCGGCTCAGCGGGCGCGACAGCCGGCGGTGAAACAGGACGTCGAGCCGCGTATCGATCGGGCTGCCCAGCGCCGCGTCCAGCCGCGCCTGGGCCTCGGCCCGGCCCCGGCTGGAGGTGACGCGCTCGCACCATCCGCCCTCCACGACGGTCGTGCGCGGCTCGTCTTTCAGCGCGCGCATGAGCGTATCGCCCAGCGGGCGGGCCGCGACGATCGATGGCCACAACGCCCGGCCCAGCGCGGCGCCGGCCACGACGGCGGGCACGCCGCTGTCACGAGCGGCGGCCAGGACCGCCGTCGGTGGTGCCGCCAGCAGCGCGCGCAGGGATTCCTCCGGGATCAGCGCGGCGGCCGGCAGCACGAGCACCGACCCCTCCGGCGGCACGGCGCCGGCCTCCAACCACACCACCGCCGCCCGGGCCGACGGCGACGTGGCGACGGCGCGCTCCAGCGGACCGTGGCGGAACAGCGCCGGCACGTAGACGCGGGGGCAGCCGGCCCGAATCGCGGCCAGGACGGCGCGAAAGGCGAGAGGGCGACCGGCCAGCCTGGCCAGCGCTGGCCCGGCGTCGCCGGGGCTGGCCAGGTAGAGGGCGGCGCTCGGGCTCACACGCCGTCGAGACGCAGGACCTGAGGCAGCACGTCTTCCCGGGCCCGGCGGAGATCTTCGGCGAAGTCGATCTCGGTCCAGGGCAGCCCGGTCACCTCGGCCCACCCGACATGACGGCGCTGGACGAGCAGGTGCAGCGCATCCTCGTACTCGCTGCGGCCGTCCGACTCGGCGATGACGCGCTCGAGCAGCTCGATGAGATCCGGACCCGCCTCGGCGCCGCACTTGAAGAAGCCGACGCCCTCGCCCACCGTCTCCCAGGACTCGGGCACCACCTTCTTGCCCAGGGCGATCACGCGCTCGCCGCGCGTGTAGTACTTGACCTCCTCGCCCGTGTCCTGGAATCCCCGATCGAGGAGGAAGGCGCTGGGGGCCGGCGCCGCCAGCAGACGGCGGAGGAACTCGCGGGGAAACAGGACGTCGGCGTCCATCACCAGCACGGGCTCCGTCAAATGCCGACGAGCCGCATAGAGGGAGAGGACCGAGCCCTTGGTGTACTGGGGGTTGTCGACGTAGCGGATGAGCATCCGGCCCACCTGATGCCCGGCCACCTCCCGCACCTGGGTGGCGCAGTGGCCGACGACCAGCACCGTCTGTCGCACGCCGACCGATTCCAGCGCGCGAAGCATCCGCGTGAGCAGGGGCTGCTCGCCCACGGCGAGCAGGCACTTGTGCGTGCGGTCGGTCAGGGGAGCCAGGCGACGGGCGACCCCGGCCGCGAGAATGATCGCCTTCATCCGCGCAGCAGACCGGCTCGGAATCGGTCGCGGATGACCTCCGGGGGATGCGGGATCCGTGGCACCTTGGCCTCCTCGTCGGTGACCTTCACGAGCAGGAAGTGCGGGCCCTCGGCGCGCACCATGTCGTTGAGGGCCTGGCCCAGGCGCTCGGCGTCGTCGACGGCGGTCACGCGCCGGTAGCCGGCCGCGGCGGCAAGCGCGTCGAGGCGTACGTGCTCGGATGGCGAACGCTGATTGCCGGTGGAGCCATAGGTCTGGTTGTCGAACACGCAATGCACGAAGTTGGCCGGCGCCAGCGCCGCCACATTGGCCAGGACGCCCAGGGCCATGAGCAGATTGCCGTCGCCGTCGAAGACGATGACCGGTCCGCGGGGCCGGGCCAGGGCCAGGCCCAGGCCGATGGGCGCGGCCAGGCCCATGGAGCCGATCATATAAAAATTCTGGGGCCGGTCGGCAACCGCGCACGACTCGCGGGACGGGTAGCCGTTGGCGTGCACGACCGGCTCGTCCCCGAGCTCCTTGACGGCGGCCGCGATCGCCTGCATCCGCGAGATCTTTGGAGTGAGCGTTCTGGCGCCTCCGGCATACGGCTGGAGGCCTGCACCCACCCCCTCCAGACCTCCCCGTTCACGCGAGGTGTGACTACCGTGGGAGTCTCCCGAGAAGATTCCCGGCGGTACCAGCAGCGCGACGGGCCGGCGCTCGACCTCCATCTGCCGGCGTGCCCACTCCACCTCCGTGGCGAGCGAGGTCGCCGTCAGCACGCGATAGGAAATGCCGAGCAGCTCCAGCAGGCGCGGCGAGATCTCCCCCATCAGCGCGTGCTCGGGCGCGTCCTCCCCACGCCAGCCCCGCCAGGTGACGATCAGGAGAGCGGGCAGGCCGTACAGGACCGAGAAGGAGGCCAGGGCATTGAGGCTGGTGCCCAGCCCGGAGTTCTGCATGAGAACGGCGGGTCGGCGGCCCCCCAGCCAGGCTCCGCCGGCCACGCCGACGGCGACGTCCTCGCGGACGGCCGGCACGTAGGGGAGCCGGGGATGGCGCTCGAGGGCGCCGATGACGTCGGCGATCAGCGAGCAGGGGACGCCGGCGAAAAAGTCGAACCCCTGATCCTCCAGCAGCGCGACGAAGTCGGAGCCGTTCACGTCCGTTTCTTTTCCTGCTCCAGCAACTCCTCCTGCTTGCCCTTCATCTTCTTGATCAGGTCCGGATAGGAGGAGGTCTGGATGATCTTGTTGAATTGTGTCCGGTAGTTGGCCACCAGGCTCACGCCTTCGATGATGACGTCGTAGACGAGCCAGCGCTCGTCGCGCTTGAGCATGCGGTAGTCCACCGGGATCTCGGTGGCCTGCTTGGTCACCAGGCGGGTCCGGACGGTGGCGATGTCGCCGTCGATCGTCTCGCCGATGTACGTGACGCGTTCGCCGTTGAAGAGCTCGATCTTGGAGATGTAGGAACGCTCGAGCAGATCGGCGAAGAGCTGGACGAACTCCTCACGCTCGGCCGGCGTGCGGGCCCCCCAGTGACGGCCCAGGGAGCGCTTGGCCGTCTCCCCGAAGTCGAAGATCTCGTTGGCGATGCGACGGACCGACCGCCGCCGCTCCACGGTCTTGCTCTCCTGCTTGAGCTGGGGATCCTCGAGCGTCTTGATCACCCGATCGACCTGGAGGCGGAGTTGCTCGGTCGGGGCGCCGGCCAGCGCCGGAGGGGCGAGGGCCACGGCCAGGGCGAGCGCGAGCACGAGCCGGCCACGCAGCGACGTCATATGCCATGAACCTCCTCTCTTGCTAGACCTTGCCAAAGACGTATTTCGAGATGAGCTCCTCGAGATCCACGGGCGCTTCGACCTCGCGCAGGCGCCCCTTGGGGGGGATGAGCTTTTCCGAAGCACCCGGGCTGATGCGGATGAACTTCTCGCCGATCAGCCCCTTGGTCTTGATCGAGGCGATGGCATCGTCCTGGAGCCGCACGCCGGCGTTCAAGCGGAGCACCACGCGCGCCTGGTAATCCTCGCCCAGCCCAATGGACTCGACTCGTCCCACTTCGACACCCGCGATCTCGACCGATGCTCCCGGACGGAGGCCACCCACGGACGGGAAGTCCGCGATCAACTCGTAGCCGCCGCCCGCAAAAATCGTGACCCGACCGAGGTTGATCGACAGGTAGGCCAATGCTAACACACCGAGCACGACGAAAAGGCCTACCGCGATGTTCACGTTCGCTCGGTTCATGGCTCCTCCTCGTTGCCGCCGCCTTCACCGCGGATGAACTGGCGCACCACGGGGTTCGTCGACTCCTGGATGGCCCGGGGCGATCCCGTTTCGACGATACGGCCGTCGTGCAACATGGCCACGGTATCGGCGATCTCGAAGATCTCGGGGATCTCATGGCTCACCATCACGGCGGTGAACTTGAACTGCCGATGGAGCTGGCGGATCAGTCGGTGGATGCTGTTGACGAGGACGGGGTCCAGCCCGGTGGTGGGCTCGTCGAAGAAGATGATCTCGGGCTCCGTCACCAGCGCCCGGGCGATCGCCACGCGCTTGCGCATTCCGCCGGACACCTGCTCGGGGTACTTGGTCCCTACCCCCTCCAGCCCGACCTGGCCGAGCGCCGTCTCGACTCGCGCGGCGATCGCGGGGCGGGTCAGCCGCGTCTTCTCGCGCAGGGGAAAGGCCACGTTCTCGGCGCAGGTCATGGAATCGAACAGGGCCCCGCCCTGAAACACGACGCCATAGCGGGCCCGGATCCCGTCGAGGGCGCGAGCCGAGAGCCCGGTGAGGTCGACCCCGTCGACCACCACCCGGCCGGCATCCGGGCGCAGGAGGCCCAGCAGGTGCTTGAGAAACACGGATTTCCCCCCGCCGCTGCGCCCGATGACGATGGTGATGGAGCCGGTGGGAACTTCCAGGTCGAGGTCGCGCAGGACTGGCTGCCCGGCGAAGCTCTTGGTGAGTCCTTCCACCTTGATCATTTCACCGACCGCGGATCACGGCAGCACCGAGCCCATGAAATAGTCCGACATCAAGATGAGCACCGACGAGAGCACCACGGCCTGGGTGGTGGCCCGGGCTACCCCCTCGGCGCCGTGGCCCACGTAGTATCCCTTGTAGGTGCAGACCCAGGTCACCACGATGCCGAACGCGACTGATTTCCAGAACCCGGTCATGATGTCGTCCATGTGGACGAAGGCGCGCATTTCCCCGAAGTACGTGCCCTCGGAGAGCCCGAGCAGCTGCACGCCGACCAGATAGCCGCCGAAGATGCCGACGACGTCGAAGATGGCGGTCATGAGGGGGAAGCTCAGCAGGCCGGCCAGAATCGAGGGGGTGACCAGGTAGCGAAAGGGGCTCAGCGCCATCACGGTCAGCGCGTCGATCTGCTCGGTGATCCGCATGATGCCGATCTCGGCGGTGAGGGCGGAGCCGGCCCGTCCGGTGACCATCAGCGCGGCCAGCACGGGTCCCAGCTCGCGGATGAGGGCCAGGGCCACGGCCGGGCCCAGGAAGGCCTCGGACCCGAACCGGCTGAGGGTGAGGTGGAGCTGCAGTCCCAGGACCATCCCGGTGAAGGCGCCGGTGAGGACGATGATCACCAGGGAGCGATAGCCGACGTAGTGCAGCCGGCTGATGACGGCCTCGACTTTGAAGGGTGGGGTCGCCATCGAGGCCAGGGCGATCCCCAGGAAGGTCCCGAAGCGCCCGAGCGAGTCCAGGACCGCGACGGCGCCCGCGCCGAGACGGTCGAGGGGACGCAGCACGGCTGGGACCGGCTGCTCACTCATCAAGGCTGTGGCGATAGACCCCCAGCGCCCAGAGCGGGAAGTACTTGGCGTACAGGTGATACTTCAGCATGAAGACGCGCGGGAAGCCGGTGCCGTTCCAGAAGTGGTCCTCCCAGGACCCGTCGTCGCGCTGGGTGGCCATGAGGTACTCGATGCCCCGCTCGAGCGCCGGCCCCCTCCGACCGGCGGCCAGCAGCGCCAGCAACGCCCACGCCGTCTGCGACGGGATGGACTCGCCCCGTCCGGCCAGCTCGGCGCGGTCGTAGCTCTCGCAGGTCTCGCCCCAGCCGCCATCTTGGTTCTGACAGCGTTCCAGCCACCGGACGGCGCGCTGCACGTATTCCTGGCCGGGGTCCTCGCCGACGGCGCGGAGACCGCGCAGCACCGACCAGGTCCCGTAGATGTAGTTGACGCCCCAGCGGCCGAACCAGCCGCCGTCATGCCGCTGCGCCGACTTCAAGAAGTCCAGCGCGCGGGCCACCGGCTCGAAGTCTCGCCGGTAGCCGTAGGTGCCGAGCAGCTCGAGGCCGCGTCCGGTGAGGTCTTCCGTGGAGGGATCCAGCAACGCTCCGTGGTCGGCGAAGGGGATGTTGTTCAGGTACAGCCGGTCGTTGTCGGCGTCGAACGACGCCCAGCCGCCGTCCTGGCCCTGCATGCCCAGGAACCAGCCGAGCCCCCGCTCCTTGGCGGTCCGCACGCGCTCGGTGTCGAGGTCCCCGAGCTTCTCGAGGGCCATCAGCGCCACCGCGGTGTCGTCGAGGTCGGGGTAGAAGTCGTTGTCATACTGGAACGGCCAGCCGCCCGGCTGCACGTAGGGCCGCTTCACCTGCCAGTCGCCGGGGACCAGCACTTGCCGGCCCAGCAGCCACTCGGCGGCCCGGTGCAGGGCGGGATGATCGGGGGCGAGGCCGCTCTCGACCAGCGCGTAGATGGCCAGAGCCGTGTCCCAGACGGGACTCACACAGGGCTGATAGTGCAGCTCGTCGGCCGTTTCGACGGCCCACGCCTCCAGTTCCTTGAGCTGGCCGCGGACCAGGGGATGATCGTCGGGGTAACCAAGCACCCGCAGCGCCAGTACGGCGTTCACGATGGCGGGAAAGATCCCTCCCAGGCCCCCGGGCACGGCCAGCCGCTCCTCCAACCATTTGCGGGCGGCTTCGACAGCCCGCCGGCGAAGAGGCCGGGGCGAGAAACGCTCCCAGATCTTGAGGCCGTCATCGACCGCGATGAAGAAGTTCTTCCAGAACAGGTCGTGCCAGCTGAACGGCCGGGGGAATCGGGGAAAGCGCAGGCTGGCCCGCTCCCGCGGCACTGGCCACAGCTCGTCCAGGCCGAGCTCGGGGGGGAGCCAGCGCACCGGCTTGCGATCCATGATGATGAGCAGCGGGACGATCACCGTCCGCGACCAGTACGAGACCTCGTAGATGTTGAACAGAAAGAACGGCGGCGGGAGCAGCATGATTTCTACCGGCATGGCCGGCACGCCGTTCCAGTCGTACTCGCCGAAGAGAGCCAGCTGGATCTTGGTGAACACGTTGGCCCGGGTGGGGCCGCCCATCTCGAGGATGCGTTGCCGGGCCCGCACCATGGCCGGGTCGTCCACGGAGACGCCGGCCAGTTTCATGGCGAAGTAGGCTTTGATGGTGGCCGACAGGTTCGTTGGTCCGCCGGCGAAGAGGTCGAAGCCGCCGTCGGCCCGCTGGCGGCGGCGAAGATAGCGCACCGCCTTGCCCTCGCGCTCTCGGTTCACCCGGTCCAGGAGATGACCGAACAACAGGTACTCGGCGGTGATCGTGGTGTCCGCTTCGAGCTCGCCGACCCAGTGCCCGTCGTCGGCTTGACGGGCGAGGAGATGGTCCTGGGCGCGGGCGATGGCGCGATCGAGGCCCGTCACGATCGGGATGGTAACATGCGAGTCTGCCGCGACAAATGGTGGAACTGGTCCTGAGGACTCCAGGCGCGCGTGGCCGGGCCTGGCGTTATACTACGGCGTGCCCGCATTCAGTCGGCCCGGCCTCTCGCCGAGGATGAGATGAGCGTTCCCCTCTCGCAGATATGGACGGTGGCGAGCTACGTCATCGGCCAGAAGCTCAAGGGACGCCCGCGGTACCCGCTTGTGCTCATGCTGGAGCCCTTGTTCCGATGCAACCTGGCCTGCGCCGGGTGCGGCAAGATCCAGTATCCGGCCCACATCCTGCGCCGGCACCTGAGCGTGGAGCAGTGCTTGCGCGCTGTGGACGAGTGCGGTGCTCCCATGGTCTCCATCCCCGGCGGCGAGCCGTTGATGTATCCCGAGATCGGTCCGCTCGTGCGCGAGCTGGTGAAGCGCAAGAAGTACGTCTACCTTTGCACCAATGCCATCCTCCTCGGGCAGCGGCTGCAGGAGGGCGTGTTCGAGCCCTCGAAGTATCTTTCGTTCAGCATCCACCTGGACGGGCTAGGTCCCGAGCACGACGAAGCGGTGTGCCGGGACGGCGTGTACGAGGAGGCCCGGGTCGCCATCGGAGACGCGCTGCGGCGCGGCTTCCGGGTCACCACCAACACGACGCTCTTCGATGGCGCCGACCCCGCGCGGGTCCGCCAGTTCTTCGACGCCATGATGGACCTCGGCGTCGAAGGCATGATGGTCTCGCCCGGCTACAGCTACGCCAAGGCCCCCGACCAGGAACACTTCTTGCGCCGGCAGCGTGCCCACGCGCTGTTCTCGGCCATCCTGGAACGACCGCGCTGGCGGTGGCGATTCAACCAGTCGCCGCTGTTCCTCCGCTTCCTGATGGGCAAGCTCGACTTCGAGTGCACGCCGTGGGGCAACCCCACCTATAACCTCTTCGGGTGGCAGCGGCCCTGCTACTTGCTCCAGGAGGGCTACGCCGCGAGCTTCCGCGAGCTGATGGAGACGACCCGGTGGGAGCGGTATGGACGACGCAGCGGCAACCCCAAGTGCCGGGACTGCATGGTGCACTGCGGGCACGAGCCCACCGCGGTCGACTACACCTTCGGCTCCTGGCGCGGCTTCCGGCAGGCGGTCGTCGCCGCCGTCACCGGACGCCTCTGAGCGCATGTCCGGGGAGCGCTCGCTCGAGGGTTGGGCTCCCGGCGCCGGCGATGAGATGCCGCTCGCCGAGGTGATCGATCTGGCCTTCGACTACCGGGGCGACGTCACCGTCGTCCTGACAGACGGGCGTGACCTGATCGGGTACGTCTACAATCGCGACCGGGACGTGACCGAGCCGTACCTGCAGCTTGTCGACCCGACCGGGACTTCGCACACCCTGCGCTACACCGAGGTCCGCACGATCCAGTTCACGGGGCGGGACACCGCGGCGGGCACGTCGTACGAGGCGTGGCTCCGTCGCAAGACCGAGGCCCGACCCGCGTGACGCCAGTGCTGGTGTTCACCGCCGTGGAGGTGGAGGCCCACCGTCTGGCCCGGCACCTGCGCCTGGCCAGCGTCGCCGGCGCGCGCTGGCCGCACTATCGCCGCGGCGCCCTCGAGGTCATGTGCGTGGGGCTGCGGGCTCGCTTCATCACCGAGCGGGCTCCGATGGAGCCGGCGCCTCCGCTGGTCGTGTCCGCCGGCGCCTGTGGCGCGCTCGATCCCCGGCTCGGGCGCGGCGCGCTCGTCGTCCCCGAGGCCGTCGTCGCCCCGACGGGCCGGCGTCACGCCACCGATGGAGTCGCCGCGCTGGTCCGGCGCGGGGCGCTGCTGACCGTGGCCCAGGTGGCCCAGACCGCGGCCGACAAGGCGCGCTTGTGGATGGACACGGGCGCCCTCGCCGTGGACATGGAATCTGCGCCGATCGTGGAATGGGCCCGGGCCCGGGGTCTCCGCGTGGCCGTGATCCGCGCGGTCTCCGATACCGCGGAGCAGGCGGTGCCTGCCGACGTGGCCGCCCTCGTCGACGCGGGAGGCCGGGTGCGGGCCGGCCAGGCGCTGCGGGCGGCCCTGGCCCGCCCGCGCGCCGTCGCCGACGCCCTGGCGTTGGGGCGCGGGGCCGACGCCGCGCTCCGGACGGTCGCCGCCGCGCTGGGCACGATCGCCCGAGCACTCTCCCATGCCTGACGCGCTGGTGACCGGCGGTACCGGCTTCGTGGGGACGAATGTCGTGCGCGAGCTGCTGCGGGCCGGCGCCACCGTACGCGTGCTGGCCCGCCCGGGCGGGGACCGGCGAGCCCTGGCCGACCTCGCCGTGGAGATCGTCGAGGGCGACCTTCGCGATCCCGCGTCGCTGCACCGCGCCACGACCGGGACCGCGACGTTGTTCCACGTCGCGGCCGACTATCGCCTGTGGGCCCGCGATCCCCGGGAGCTCTACCGCACGAATGTGGAGGGCACGCGGGCCATCCTCGGCGCCGCCGTCGAGGCGGGAGTCCGCCGAATCGTCTACACCTCGACGGTTGGCGCCCTGGGCATTCCCAAGGACGGCGGGCTGGGGACCGAGGACACGCCGGTGTCGCTGGGCGACATGGTGGGCCCCTACAAGGCGTCCAAGTTTCTCGCCGAGCAGGTCGCGCTGGAGTTCGCCCGGACCGGCGCGCCCATCGTGGTCGTCAACCCGTCGGCTCCCGTGGGGCCCTGGGACGTCAAGCCCACGCCCACGGGAAAGATGCTCGTGGATTTCCTGCGCGGCCGGATGTACGCCTCGCTCGATACCGGGCTCAACATCGTCCACGTCCGCGATGTCGCCCGTGGTCACCTCCTGGCCGCGGAACGGGGGCGGGTGGGCGAGAAGTACATCCTGGGCCACGCCAACCTCTCGCTGACCGAGATCTTCCACACACTCGCCGCGGTGACGGGGCTGCGCCCGCCGCGCTTCCGCATTCCCTATGCGCTCGCCTGGCTCGCCGCCGCGGGCATGGAGAGCGCCGCCCGCCTGGGACGGGGCACACCCGCGGTGTCGCTCACCGCCGTGCGGATGGCGCGCAAGCGAATGTACTTCAGCCCGGGCAAGGCCGTGCGAGAGCTCGGGCTGCCGCAGACCGATCCTCGTGAGGCCCTGGGCGAGGCCGTGGAGTGGTTCGCGCGGCACGGCTACGCCGCGTGGCGGCCGGCCGCTCGCGTCGTCCGGCCATGAGCCCCACCCACATCGTGGCGCGGTTGACCCGGCGCAGCCGCTCCAACTTCTACTATGCGTTCCTCACCCTGCCCCGGGCCCGCCGCAACGCCCTCTATGCCGTCTATGCCTTCTGCCGGACCGTGGACGACGTCGTGGATGTGGGCGCCGAGCGCGGCACCCATCCCGCCCGTGTGCGGGACGAGCTGCAGAGGTGGCGCCACGAGGTGGCCCACTGCTACATCCCGGGCGCCGTCCCCGAGCGCCCCATCGGGCAGCACCTGGCCGCCGCCGTCCGCGCCTTCCCGATCCCGCGCGAGGCGCTGGAGGCGATTGTCGATGGGGTGGAGATGGACCTGGACGGCGTCCGCTACGAGCGGGCCGAAGACCTCTACCTCTACTGCTATCGCGTCGCCTCGGCGGTGGGCCTGGCCGCCATCGAGATCTTCGGCTACTCCGACCCCCGCGCCCGCGACTACGCCGTGAACCTCGGCATCGCGCTGCAGCTCACGAACATCCTTCGCGACGTCGGCACTGACGCCCGGGCCGGCCGCGTCTACCTCCCACAGACTGACCTGCACGCGTTCGGCGTGGACGAGGACGACCTGCGGCACGGCCGCTACACTCCGGCCTTCGTACAGCTCATGGAGCGGCAGGCCGGCCGGGCCCGTCACTTTTACCGTCGGGCGCGGGCGACCTTCCCGCGCGCAGACGCGCGTTCCCTGGTGGCGGCCGAGGTCATGGGATCGATTTACTTCGCCCTGCTGGAGGCGATCGAGGCCCGGCGCTTCCAGGTCTTCGGGGAGCGGATCACGGTGGGGGCGGGGCGCAAGGTGGGCATCGCGCTGCGCTGCTGGGCCTCGGCGCGGCTGGGTGCGCAGCGAGGCGCCGCGTGAGGGCGGCGGTCTTTCGGGGGGCGGGCCGTCTGGTCACGGAGGAATGGCCGCGGCCGCGCGCCGGCGCCGGCGAGCTCGTCGTGCGCGTGCGGGGCTGTGGCCTGTGCGGCTCGGATATCGCCAAGATCCTGGGGCCGGCCACGCCGGCACCGACCGTCTTCGGCCACGAGGTCGTCGGCGAGGTGATCGAGGCCGGGCCGGGCGTCGCCGCCCCGGCGGTGGGCGACCGTGTCGTGGTCGCTCACCACGTGCCCTGCGGGAGCTGCCACTACTGCCGGCGCGGCAGTCACTCGATGTGCCCCGGGTTCAAGGCCAGCAACCTCGACCCCGGGGGGTTCGCCGAATACGTGCGGGTGCCGGCGCCGAACGTGACCCACGCCACGTTCGTGCTGCCCGTCCACGTGGGTGACGAGGCGGCGTCGTTCGTGGAGCCGCTGGCCTGCTGTCGGCGCGCTCTGCGCCGGGGCAACGTGCAGCCCCGAGACACGGTGGCCGTCGTCGGCCTCGGCTCCATCGGGCATCTCTTCGTCCGGCTCCTCCGCCACGCCGGGGCGGCCGTGATCGGCGTGGACGAGGTCGCCCACCGGCGAACCCTGGCGCAGGGGCTCGGCGTCGAGGCCTTCGATGCCGAGGCGGCGGCGGTCGCCATCGCCAGCCTCTCCGAGGGCCGTGGGGCCGATCACGTGATCCTGACCGGTGGGGCGGCCCGGGGTGTGGCCTGGGGCGCGCGCGTGGTCCGCGACGGCGGCAGCCTGCATTGTTTCGCGGGGGGGCCGGAGCCGGCGCTGCCTCTGGGGCTCGACGCCCTCTACCATCGGGAGCTGACGGTGACGGCGACCTACTCCTCGTCGCCCGCCGACCTGGCCGAGGCCTTCCGGCTCGTGGCCAGCGGCACGATCGCGGTGGAGGGGCTCTACACCCATCGGGTGTCGCTGGAGCGGCTGGACGAGGGCGTCGCGCTCATGCGGTCCCGCGATGCCCTCAAGGTGTACGTGACGCCGTGAGGGCGGTCGTCTTTCACGGGCCGGGCGACCTCCGCTACGAGGAGGTGCCATGGCCGGCCCCCGGCCCGGGAGAGATCGTGGTGCGGATCGAGGCCGCCCTGACCTGCGGCACCGACGTGAAGACCTTGCGCCGTGGTCACCCGGTCATGATTCCGCGGGTGCCCACCGTGTTCGGCCACGAGCTGGCCGGCTCGGTGAGCGCTGTGGGCGCCGGCGTGACGAGCGTCCGGGAGGGCGACCGGGTTGCCGCCGCCAACTCCGCGCCGTGCGGAGAATGCCGGTCGTGCCGCGATGGACGTCCCAACCTGTGCGAGGACCTGCTCTTCGTGAACGGTGCCTACGGGGAGGCGATCGCGCTGCCGGCGCGCCTCGTTCGGGGCAACGTCGTCCGTTTGAGCCACCGGATGCCGACGGCGCGGGCCGCCTTCGCAGAGCCGCTGGCCTGCGCCCTGGGAGGGATCGAGCGGGCACGCCTCCAGTCCGGCCAGACCGTGGTGATCTTCGGCCATGGCCCGCTGGGCTGCCTGCTGGGACTGGTGGCGGCCGGGCGCCGGGCGCGGGTCATCCTGGTCGGCAAGGCCGGCTGGCGGCTTGAGCGGGTCAAGCAGCTGAAAATCGGCGAGTGCGTCGATGCCCGGGCCACGCCGGATCCTGTGTCGGCGCTCCAGGCGATGACCGGCGGGCGCGGCGCGGAGGTCACCATCGACGCGACCGGGCGGCCCGAAGTCTGGGAACAGGCGATCGCGACGACGGCGCGCGGCGGCACCGTGGTGCTGTTCGGAGGCTGCGCGCCGGGGACGACCGTGGCGCTGGACACGCGGCGCGTGCACTACGAGGAATTGACCCTGGTCGGGGCGTTTCACCACACGCCCGATCTCATCCGGCAGGCGGTCACGTTGCTGGAGACGGGCGCGCTGAATCCGGAGGGTCTGCTGACCCATCGGATGGGGCTCGAGGGCGTGCCTTCGGCGCTGGACCTCATGGCCCGAGGTCGGGCCCTGAAGGTGCTCATCGAGCCATGAAACCGATAAGAAGAAGACCGGTCTCACGCTCTGGTACGATCCGGGG
Organism: Candidatus Methylomirabilota bacterium; assembly: GCA_036556905.1. GTDB lineage: Bacteria > Methylomirabilota > Methylomirabilia > Rokubacteriales > CSP1-6 > 40CM-4-69-5. The sequence continues at coordinate 14,886 of DATBIM010000103.1, read as the reverse complement.
CGCCTTCGAGATCGGCATCGGCCCCGTGTACCAGCGGTACACTGAGCCGGTGAAGGCGTACTACCTCGACAGGTAAGGGGGCGCCATGGCGCAGTCCATCGCCGAGATCGTGCTCGCCGGCCCCCGGGGCTTCTGCGCCGGTGTCGAGCGAGCCATCGACATCGTGGAGCTGGCCCTGGAGGTGTGCGGGCCGCCCGTCTACGTGCGACGGGAGATCGTCCACAACGGCCACGTGGTGGACAAGCTCCGGGCCAAAGGCGCCGTGTTCGTGGACGAGCTCGGGGAGGCGCCGGACGACGCCACGGTCATCTTCAGCGCCCACGGCGTGTCGCCGGCGGTGCGCGAGGAGGCCGCGCGCCGGGGCCTGCGGATCATCGACGCCACCTGCCCGCTCGTCACCAAGGTGCACCTGGAGGCGATCCGCTACGACCGTGAGGGCTATTCCATCATCCTTATCGGTCACGAGGATCACGACGAGGTCATCGGGACGCTCGGCGAGGCTCCCGACCGGATCATCGTGATCGCCAACGCCGCCGAGGTGGAGGCCCTGGACGTTCCCGACCCCGACAAGGTGGCCTACCTCACCCAGACCACCCTGTCCGTGGACGACACCCGCGACGTCATCGACGCCTTGCGACGCCGCTTCCCCAAGATCGTGGGACCATCACGCAACGACATTTGCTACGCCACCCAGAACCGCCAGGCGGCCGTCAAGACCGTGGCCGGCGACGTCGATGTCCTGCTGGTGATCGGCGCCGCCAACAGCTCCAACTCGCTCCGCCTCGTGGAGGTCTCCCTGTCGAAGGGGACCCGCGCCTACCTGATCAACGACGTCCGCGACATCAAGCCCGAATGGCTGCAGGGCGCCCGGCGGGTAGGTGTCACGGCGGGCGCCTCCGCGCCGGAGGTCCTCGTCACCGAGGCCGTCGAGACGCTCCGGCGCCACGGCGCGGCCGTGCGGGAGGTCCACGTCGTCGACGAGAACGTCCGGTTCGGGCTGCCCACCGAGCTCGAGCAGATGGCGCACGAGCGGGGCATCACGCTGCCGTCCCGGGCGATCATGCGCCAGAGTATTTGAGGCACCGGCGCGGGCTTCGCCACGCCGCCGCTCCATGAGCTTCCTCGCTCACGTCGAGTGCACCGTGTGCGGCCATCGCCACGACGCCAAGCGATTGCTCACGGTGTGTGAGCGGTGCGGGCAGATGCTGGCGGCCCGCTACGATCTCACCCGGGTGGCGACCCGCGTGACGAAGGACGCGTTGCGGGCCCGGTCCGCCGGGATGTACCGCTTCCGTGAGCTGACACCGCTGGACGACGGCGAGGAACCCGTGACGCTGGGCGAGGGAGGCACGCCGCTGCTCCCGCTGCCGCGCCTGGCCAGCCATCTCGGGCTCGCGCAGCTGCTGGCCAAGGATGAGGGCCAGAATCCCACCGGCACGTTCAAGGCCCGGGGCCTGGGCATGGCGATCACGCGCGCGCGGACGCTGGGCGCCCGCGGCTTCCTCGTCCCCTCGGCCGGCAACGCCGGCGGCGCCGCCGCCGTGTATGCGGCGCGGGCCGGGCTGCCGTGCGCGGTGATCGTGCCGCGCGACACCCCGGCCGCGGCCGTCGCCGAGGCTCTCATCGCCGGCGCCCGCGTCTTCACCGTCGACGGCTCGATCGCCACGGCGGGGCGGATCGTGGGGCGGGTGGCGCCAGCGACGGGCTGGCTCGACCTCTCCACGCTCAAAGAGCCGTACCGTCTGGAGGGCAAGAAGACGATGGGGCTCGAGCTCGCCGAACAGCTCGAGTGGACGACGCCCGATCTGCTCGTCTACCCGACGGGGGGTGGCACCGGCCTCCTGGGCATCGCCAAGGCCTGGGAGGAGCTCACCGCGCTGGGCTGGCTCCGCGGCTCGCTCCCCCGCTTCGTCTGCGTCCAGGCCGAGGGATGCGCGCCCGTGGTGCGAGCCTGGCGCGAGGGCGCCGAGACCACGGCGGCGTGGCCGAACCCCGTCACGTCGGCCCCCGGCCTTCGCGTGCCTTCTCCGTTCGCGGGGCGCCAGATGCTCGGCGTCCTGCGTGCCAGCGCGGGTGAGGCCATTGCCGTCGGCGATGACGCGATCCAGGAAGCCCAGCGGTTGCTGGCCCGGCTGGAGGGACTGTGGACGGCACCCGAAGCGGCGGCGACCGTGGCGGCCCTGGTAGCGTTGACGGCCCGGCGCGCCGTGACGGCCGCGGCGCGCGTGGTGGTGGTCCTCACCGGGTCGGGGCTCAAGAATTCTCCACCGGCCCTGTCCCCTCCTCTCCACCTGACCGGGAGCGAAGAGGAAATTGCCTCCCGGGTCCAACACGTGCTCATGCGCTAGCACTCGCTGCTTCCTGCGGCGGCTTTGCCGCCGCCGCTGTTCTGGGGGAGGCATCGGAGGGCGCCGTCGAGGCCCCCTCCGAGGTTCTGCGGCGGGGCATGGGCGTGGCGAAGCCCGGGGCCCATGCCCCGATAAATGTGGTAGCATCAGCGCTCGCCGCCAGGGAGGTCTCGGGATGGCCATCGAGATCGGCAAGATTCGGAACGTCGGCGTCGTCGGGCACGGGGGCGTCGGCAAGACGTCGCTCGTGGAGGCGCTGCTGTTCACCGCGGGTGCCGTCACCCGGCTGGGCCGGGTGGAGGACGGGACCACGACGACCGACTTCGACCCGGACGAGATCAAACGGCAAATCTCGATCAATACGGCCACGGCCTACTGCGACTGGAAAGGTCACCGGATCAACCTGATCGATACCCCGGGGTATGGTGACTTCATCGCCGACGCCCGGGCCGGCCTGCGGGTCGTGGAGGCGGCCCTCGTCGTCGTCGACGCGGTCGCCGGGGTGCAGGTGCAGACCGAGAAGGTCTGGAAGTTTGCCAACGAGTACGGTCTGCCCCGGGCCGTGGTGATCAATCGACTCGACCGGGAGCGCGCCGACTTCTTCCGCACGCTGGAAGCGCTGGGCCGCCGGCTCAAGGTGCGCCTGGTCCCGCTGCAGCTGCCGATCGGCGAGGAGAGCGGCTTTCAGGGGTTCGTCGATCTCGTCAAGATGAAGGCCATCACGCTGGCCGACGGCAAAGTCCGCGAGGGCGAGGTGCCGCCCGCCCTGGCCGACCAGGTCAAGGAGTACCGGGAGAAGCTGGTGGAGGCGGCCGCGGAGACCGACGACGACCTGCTCAGCCGGTACCTGGAAGAAGGCTCGCTCGGCGAAGCGGAGATGCTCAAGGCGCTGCGGGTGGGGATCGCCGAGGGCAAGCTGGTCCCGGTGCTGGCGGCGGCTGCGACCAAGACCATCGGAGCGGCAGCGCTACTCGACCTCTTCGTGGAGTCCTTTCCCTCACCCCTCGATCGGGGAGAGACGAGCGGCACCGACCTCAAGACCAAGCAACCGGCCGCCCGGGCGGCCGACCCCAAGGCCCCGGTCACGGCGCTGCTGTTCAAGACCCTCAGCGACCCGCACGTCGGCAAGCTGAGCCTCTTCCGGGTCTTCAGCGGCACGCTCAAGTCCGAGTCCACCCTACTCAACCCCGGGCGGGGCGCCCGCGAGCGCATGAGCCACGTGTCCTGGCTCATGGGCAAGACGTCCAAGAACGTGGAGACGCTGGGGCCGGGCGAGATCGGGGTCGTGGCCAAGCTGAAGGAGACGCAGACGGGCGACACGCTGTGCGACGAGGCCCAGCCGTTCGAGCTGCCGCGCATCCCGTTCCCGGAGGCCGCCATCTCCTTCGCCATCCAGCCCAAGACCCGTGGGGACGAGGACAAGATCTCCAACGCCCTGGCTCGCATCGCCGAGGAAGATCCCACCGTGCACTACCACTTCGACCCCGAGACCAAGCAGTTGCTGGTCTCCGGGGTGGGCAATCTCCACGTGGAGATGGTGGTGGAGCGGATGAAGCGCAAGTACAACGTGGACGTCAGCCTCCTGCCGCCGCGGATTCCGTACAAGGAGACCGTCAAGGGCCGGGCCGAGGGCCAGGGCAAGTACAAGAAGCAGACGGGGGGCCGCGGCCAGTACGGCGATACCTGGCTCCGGGTCGAGCCGCTGCAGCGCGGCGGCGGGTTCGAGTTCGTGGACGACATCTTCGGTGGCGCCATTCCGAGAAACTACATCCCGTCCGTCGAGAAGGGTGTGCGCGACTGCATGAAGCGCGGCATCCTGGCCGGCTATCCGGTCGTCGACCTCAAGGTCACCCTGTACGACGGGTCCTACCACGACGTGGACTCCTCGGACATGGCCTTTCAGATCGCCGCCTCCATGGGTCTGCAGAAGGTGTTCGTCGACGCCCAGCCCATCCTGCTGGAGCCCATCATGAACGTGGAGGTCACTGCCCCGGCCGACACTGCCGGTGATGTCATCGGCGACCTCAACTCGCGCCGGGGCCGGATCGTGGGCATGGAGCCCACCGGGGAGTCCGCCGCCGTGCGGGCCCAGGTCCCTATGTCCGAGATGCTGACCTACGAGCCGTCGCTCCGATCGATGACCGGCGGCCGCGGCGGCTACTCGATGGAGTTTTCCCATTACGAAGAGCTGCCCGCCTTTTTGGCCGAGCGGGTGATCAAGGAAGCCAGGGCGGAGCGGGAAAAGGCCGAAAAGCACTAAACGCACGAATGTCCTTGCGCGCACGAAATACTGCGTGGTAGATTCCGCACCACGCAAGATGTTGGGTTCGCATTCCGCTTCCCACGCCATACGCTGACGGTGTTCGCACGATGAGTTTCTCCGCCGCCTGCCGTACGTCGCCGTGTGACCTGACCATCGGAGACCTCCCCGGGCCGGCGACCTCGGGGCCTCTGAACCTCGGGAGGGGGGACAGATCAGGATGAGCATCATGGAGACGACCGAAGCCCGGCAGCAGATCGAGCGCTGGATCGAAGAGAGTCAGCTCCTGCTCGGCCGCACCATCCCCAGCGTGCTGGAGGACAACCAGCGGCTCCGGGACAAGCTGGCGTCCGCGGAGGAGAGCTCCGACCGCATGCGGGACGAGATCGCGGCGCTGCGCCGGGACTTGGGGACGCTGCAATCGGAGCTGGAAGGCCTCCGGAGCCAGCATGAGTACCTCAAGGCGGAGCAGACGGCGGTGGCCGAGGCGCTGAGCCGGGCCGTTCACCATATGAGCCAGATGGTGCAGCCGATCAACGAGATGGTGGCCAAGCTGCACGTGGCCCAGGCCCCGAGCCTGGAGGCCGCGCTGCGCTGATCGAGGCAAGTTGCCGCGGCGCCAGTCATGAACGGCCTCCTCGCCGCTCAGTACGACGCGATGTTCCGGCGGCCCTGGCCGATCTGGGGCGCCGCGGTGCTCGTGGCCACTGTCAACGTGTTCCTGTTCGCCTTCGACCGGCCGTGGACGGCCTCCGACGGGATGCGCAACTGGGGCGACTGGGTTCTCACCGGGCTGGGGATCCTGCACCGCCCCGATCTGCTGCCGCCCTGGTTTTACTCGGGCTCGCTGCTCAACCTGGGTGTCCTGCTGGGCGGGCTGGCCGCGGCCTTGCTGAGCCGTGAGTTCGCCATCCGCATTCCGCCGGGCGGCGAGCTGGTCAAGGGTGCGGTGGGCGGATTGCTCATGGGTGCCGGCGCCGTCCTGGCCTTCGGCTGCAACATCGGCGGGTTCTTTTCGGCGACGAGCGCCCTGTCGCTGGCCGGGCTCGGCATGATGCTGGGGCTCGGGGCCGGTGCGTTTCTGGCCATTCGCTACCTGATCTGGGAGATTGCCCACCGGCCGTCGTGGTCGAGCGGACGAGCGCGGGTGTTTGCCGCGGCCCACGCCGATAGCCGCCAGCCGCTGCTGGGCGGCCTGCTATTGCTCGCGCTCCTGGTCCTGCCCTTCGTCTACAGCCGGTCCGGGTACGCGGCCCAGGGTGTCTTTCTCCTCTTCGGCGTCGTCTTCGGGATCATCTTTCAGCGCTCACGCTTCTGCCTGGTCCGCGCCTTCCGGGAGCCCTTCATGACCGGCGATGCCGAGCACACCCGGGCCACGGCGCTGGCCCTCGGCATCAGCACGCTGGGCTTCGCCATCCTCAAGTTCACCGACCTCAAGGATCGATCGGAGTGGGTCTTCGCCGCCGCCGGCGCCGGGGCTCTCGTCGGCGGCATGCTCTTCGGCCTCGGCATGACGCTGGCCGGTGGCTGCGGCGCCGGCTCCATCTGGCGCGCGGGCGAGGGGCAGGTCAAGCTCTGGGTCGCCATCGCCTGCTTCGCGCTGGGAGCCTCGCTGGTCCGGCTCGGCGTGACCCAGCTCGGCCTCACCGGCTCGCTGGGCGTCGCCGTATTCCTGCCCGCCGTGCTCGGCTGGGGCGCGGCGCTGCTCGTGATCCTCGGCGTGGCGGCCGCCTGGGCCCTGGCCGCTACCTGGAACGAGCAAACAGGTAAGCTCTCCGCGCTCGGTTGATCCAGGACTCTATGGGGCCGGCCCTGGCGGCGACACTGTTCGGTCTAGGCGCGGCGGGTGCGTTCGCGGCCGGCCTGCTCGGGATTGGCGGGGCGCTGATCATGATTCCGCTCCTGCTCTACGTGCCGCCCGTGATCGGCGTCGGGGCCCTCGACGTCAAGACGGTCGCGGCCGTCACCATGGTTCAGGTCTTTGTGGCCGCGCTCACGGGGATGCTGGCCCACCGGCGCTATCAGGCAGTGAACGTCGACCTGGCCTGGATCGGTGGCGTCGCCATGGGCACGGCCTCCTTCGCCGGCGCCCTGCTGTCGAAATTCGCTCACGAGCGCTGGCTCCTCCTGGTCTTCGCGGTGATGGCAACCGCCGCGGTTATCCTCATGCTCATGCCGGTTGACGTTCGGCAGGACGCGTTCCCCGCGGAGCGGGTGCGGTTCAGCCGAGCTCGTGTCGCCGCAGTGTCCGGTGGCGTGGGGCTCGCCGCCGGATTCGTGGGCGCGGGCGGAGCGTTCCTGCTGGTCCCCCTCCTGCTCGTGGTCATCGGCGTCCCCATCCGCGTGACCATCGGCAGCTCGCTGGCCATCACGGCAGTAGCGGCGACGGCGGGCGTCATCGGCAAGTTGATCACCGGTCAGGTGCCGCCGGGGCCGGCGGTCGCCGTGGCCCTGGGCGCGCTCCCCGGGGCGTCCCTGGGGGCGGCGGTGAGCCGACGTCTGCGCGGCCTGCATCTCAAACTGATCCTGGTCGTGCTGATCGCTCTGACCGCACTTCGTGTGTGGTGGGATGTGATCGTTCCCTAGGAAGGGGAGCCGCCTATTCGCTACGGGTTCGTGATCGATCAGCGCCGGTGCATCGGCTGCCACGCCTGCACCGTGGCCTGCAAGGAGGAGAATCAGGTCCCGCTGGGGGCGTCCCGCACCTGGGTGAAGTACGTCGAGCGCGGGACCTTTCCCCATACGCGCCGGTACTTCGCCGTCCTGCGCTGTAATCACTGCGATGACCCGCCGTGCGTCACCATCTGCCCGACCGTGGCGCTGCACCGCCGCCCCGACGGCATCGTGGACTTCGATGGCGACCGCTGTATCGGCTGCAAGGCGTGCATGCAGGCCTGCCCCTATGACGCCCTGTACATGGATCCGGCCACGGGGACGGCGGCCAAGTGCCACTACTGTGCCCATCGCACCGAGGTCGGGCTCGAGCCGGCCTGCGTCGTCGTCTGCCCGGAGCAGGCCATCGTCGCCGGCGACCTCGACGATGCGACGAGCCGAATCGCCCGCCTGGTGGACACCGAGCAGGTACAGGTCCGCAAGCCCGAGCAGGGGACGCGTCCCAAGGTGTACTACGTTGGCGCCGACACCGCCGCGCTGACACCCGCGCTGCAGACCGTCGCCCGCCGCTATCTCTGGGCCCAGCGCCCGGAGGAGGAGCTGTCCCTGGTCGACCTGGTCGCCGCGCAGCAGCGGACCCAGGCCGCCGGCGACCATGCGCAGGCCCGCACCGTGTACGATGTGCCGCACCTGCCGCGGCCCTGGGGCTGGAAGGTCTCGACCTACCTGTGGACGAAGTCCATCGCCGCCGGTGCCCTCCTGGTCGGGGTGCCCGTGAGCGCCGACCCTCGGGCCACGCTGGTGGCGGCCCTCATCAGCCTTGTCTTCCTGGCCCTGACCGCGGCGCTCCTGATCGCCGACCTCAAGCGCCCCGACCGCTTCCACTACCTGCTGCTCAAGCCCAACTGGCGGTCCTGGCTCGTGTGGGGCGCCTGGATCCTGATCGCCTTCGGCGTCGTGGTGGGTGTGGGGGCCTTGACGTCGTTCGCGGGAAAGGTCATCGCCGGTCCGCTCGGTGTCGCGGCCGTCGTGCTGGCGCTGGCCGCCGCGGGCTACAGCGCGTTCCTCTTCGGGCAGGCCGAAGGCCGCGACTTCTGGCAGAGTCCCCTGAAGCTCGTCCACCTCGTCGTCGCGTCCGTGGGGGCCGGTAGCGCGATCCTCCTGCTCGCCACCCCGGGGTGGGAACGGCCGCCCACGTCGGTGACATCCGAGGGCGGCGTCACCACGATCATGGATTTTGCCGGCGCCCCGGCCGGACTGCTGGCGCCCCTGCTGATGCTCGCGCTGGTGGCCCACGCGTGCCTGGTGATGGCCGAGCTCCTGAGTCATCACGCCAGCCGCGACGCCGCCCTGGGAGCCTGGCTCCTCCGGCGCGGGCCGCTGAGCCTTCGGCTCTGGGCGGGCGTGATGGTGGCTGGAGTCCTGGCGCCGATCGCGGCGGCCCTCGGGGCCGTGGCGTGGGAATCAGCGCCGCTCACGATCGTCGCCGCGGTCCTGGCCCTGGGCGGGCTCTGGCTCTACGAGGATCTCTGGATCCGGTCCGGTCAATCGGTGCCCCTGAGCTGATGAATCTTCCCGCCCAGCCCTTCAATCCCACCGCCCGCGAGCTCCCGCCGCCCGCCGGCGGGCTCATGAGCTTTCCGCCCCGCGAGCGCTGGGACGACTGGGAGGAGTACGACGCCGTTGCCTGGCCCCGAAAGGTCAGCCGCCGCTACGCCCTCATCCCGACCATCTGCTTCAACTGCGAGGCCGCCTGCGGCCTGCTCGCCTACGTGGATCGCGACCGGGGGCACATCCAGAAGTTCGAGGGCAATCCGGCGCACCCGGGAAGTCGCGGGCGCACCTGCGCCAAGGGCCCGGCCACCCTGAACCAGGTGACCGACCCCGAGCGCATCCGCTACCCGCTGCGCCGGGTCGGCCCGCGCGGGGGCGGGCGCTGGGAGCGGGTCACCTGGGATGCGGCGCTCGAGGACATCGCCGCGCGCATCCGCACGGCGCTGCTCGCGCGCCGCCCTCAGGAAGTCATGTACCACCTGGGCCGGCCTGGTCACGAGCTCATCTATCTGCAGCGGGTGCTCCACGCCTGGGGCATCGATGGCCACAACAGCCATACCAACGTCTGCTCATCGAGCGCGCGGGCCGGTTACGCCTTCTGGATGGGGATCGACCGTCCCTCGCCTGACCACGCCCACGCCCGCTTCATGCTGCTGCTCTCCTCCCATCTGGAGACCGGCCACTACTTCAACCCGCACGCCCAGCGGATCATGGAGGGCAAGATGCGCGGGGCCAAGGTGTGTGTCATGGACACGCGCCTGAGCAACACCGCGGCCATGGCCGACTGGTGGCTGGCCCCCTGGCCGGGTACCGAGGCGGCCGTGCTGCTGGCCATGGCCCACGTGCTCATCCACGAGCGCCGCTACGACCGCGAGTTCGTCCGGCGGTGGGTGAACTGGGAGGAGTACCTGCGCGCGGAGCGGGCGGACCTGCCCGTCACCTTCGAAGCCTTCGAGCGCGCGCTCGACGAGCGTTATGCGGCGTTCACCCCCGAGTTCGCCCAGCAGGAGAGCGGCGTCGATGCCGCCACCATCGTGGAGGTCGCCCGGGCCATCGCCGAGGCCGGGCCCGCGCTGGCCACCCACATCTGGCGCAACACCGCCGCCGGCAACCTGGGCGGCTGGCAGGTCGCCCGGGCCCTGCACTTTCTCGTCGTGCTGATGGGCGCGGTCGCCGCGGAAGGGGGGACGGCGCCGAACGCCTGGAACAAGTTCATCCCGGCCCCGCCGCTGATGCCGCCCCCGGCCCAGGTGTGGAGCGAGCTGCTGATGCCCCGCGAGTACCCGCTGGCGTTCTTCGAGATGAGCTACCTGCTGCCCCACTTCCTGCGTGAGCAGCGGGGCAAGCTGGCCATGTACTTCACGCGGGTCTACAACCCGGTGTGGACCAACCCCGACGGCATGTCGTGGATCGAGATGCTGAGCGACGAGAGCAAGATCGAGCGCCACGCCTGCCTGACGCCGGTGTGGAGCGAGACGGCGTGGTTCGCCGACTACGTCCTGCCCATGGGACTCGCCTCCGAGCGTCATGACTTGATGTCCCAGGAGACTCACGCCGCCCGCTGGATCGGCTTCCGCCAGCCCGTGCTCCGCGTGGCCCTCGAGCGTCAGGGCCGCACGTTCGAGTGGACCTGGCAGGCCCACGAGGCGGCGGGCCTGGGCCAGGTGTGGGAGGAGGACGAGTTCTGGATCGAGCTCTCCTGGCGGATCGACCCCGACGGCGCCCTCGGTATCCGCCGGTATTTCGAGTCGCCCTATCGCGCGGGGGAAAAGCTTCGCATCGAGGAGTTCTACCGGTGGATCTTCGAGCACAGCGTGCCCGGGCTGCCCGAGGCGGCCCGGGCCGAGGGCCTCACCCCGCTCGCCTATATGCGGCGGTACGGCGCCTTCCTCATCGACGAAGGCCCGTATCGTCCCCACGAGCAGGCGGTGACGGCCGCCGCGCTGGCTGGCGCCTCGATCGATCCGATCACGAAGGTCGCGGCGAAGGACGGCGAGGCCATCGGCTTCGAGGTGGACGGGGCCGTGCGGGCCGGTTTCCCCACGCCGTCCCGAAGGCTCGAGTTCTTCTCCTCGACCCTCAGTGGCTGGAAGTGGCCGGAGCAGGCGGTGCCCGACTACGTGCGCAGCCACGTGCACTGGTCGCGCCTGGACCGCGAACGGGGCGAGATGGTTCTGCTTCCCACCTTTCGCCTGCCCACCCTGATCCACACCCGCTCGGGCAACGCCAAGTGGCTCTACGAGATTTCTCACACCAACCCGATCTGGATCCACCCCGAAGACGCGGCCCGCATCGGCGTGCAGACGGGTGATCTCGTGAAGGTCAGCACCGCCATCGGCCACTTCGTCGATCGGGTATGGGTCACCGAGGGCCTCCGACCCGGGATCATCGCGTGCTCCCACCACCTCGGCCGCTGGCGGCTGGCCGAAGACGCCGGAGGCGAGCGCTGGTCCACCGCTCTGGTGGATTTGACGCAGCTCGGCCCGGGTCGGTGGCGGATGCGCCAGGTGCACGGGATCGCGCCGTTCGCCAGTGACGATCCCGACTCCCGACGGGTGTGGTGGACGGAGGCCGGCGTGAATCAGAACCTCACGTTCCCGGTCCAGCCCGATCCTGTCAGTGGCCAGCACTGCTGGCATCAGAAGGTATCGGTGTCCCGGCCCGACCCGGATGACCAGTATGGCGACATCGTCGTGGACACCGAGAAGGCCCACCAGGTGTATCGGGAGTGGCTGAGCCTGACCCGCCCCGCTCCCGGCCCGGGCAACCTCCGGCGTCCCCTCTGGCTACCGCGAGCCTTCAAGCCGGCGAGGTCGGCGTACCTGATCGAGTAGGGGCCTGGTGTGGTGTGCTTGAACTGGATGTCCTCGCCCGTCAAGCCGGCAGTATGGGTGATGCCCGGGGTTGGAGGCGCACCTCCGCATGAGATTCAGCTTGACAGTTCCAACCAACGACAACCTCGGTTATTGGCGGTCTCCACCGGAGACGGGCCCAGCGGCGCGTAGCGGCCCACCGGTGCGACTTGACGCGACGAATCCGGAAATCTTTGCTCGTCCCGAGATCGCTCTTTCTAGCGCCTCCCCGGTGCCTCCGAAATCCGGGTGTAGAGTCGCCCCAGTCAAAGGGGGCGCGTCATGCACGAGCACTCGCCAACGGTGTTTCCCACGCCCGAGCGCCTCGCGGAACTCGACCGGTTGGGCGATGCGATCGCCGAGCTCTCGGCCCATCTCACCGCGGCGACCGCGCGCCTGCTGGAGCTGATCCGGGAGTTCGACGCCGGGGAAGGCTGGAGCAATGGCTTTCGCTCCTGCGCCGACTGGCTCAGCTGGCGGGTGGGGCTCGATCTGGGGGCGGCCCGGGAGAAGGTGCGCGTGGCGCGCGCCCTGGGGACGCTGCCCCGGCTGGCCCGGGCCCTGGCCCGCGGGGAGCTGTCCTACGCCAAGGTCCGCGCCCTGACCCGGGTGGCCACGCCGGAGACCGAGGAGCGGCTGCTGGCGGTGGGGCGCGCGGGGACGGCCGAGCACGTCGAGCGGATCGTGCGGGGCTGGCGGCGGGTGGACCGCAAGGCCGAGGCCCAGGAAGCCGCCCGGCGGCACAAGAGCCGGGCCCTGCACGTGTATGAGGACGCAGACGGCATGGTGGTCGTCCGGGGGCGGCTGGAGCCGGAAGTCGGGGCGCTGCTCAGGCAGGCGCTGGCGGCAGCGCGCGAGGTGCTGTATCAACGGGCGAAGCACGCAGACACCGGCTCGGTGGACGTTTCCGCGGAAACGTCGACGCTGGCCCAGCAGCAGGCTGACGCGTTGGCGTTGCTGGCCGAGACCGCCCTGCATCATGAGCTCGACCCGGGGGCCCCGGGCGAGCGGTACCAGGTCGTCGTCCACGTCGATGCCGCCGTGCTGGCGGACCCCGAGGCGCCGGGGCCAATCCGTCCTCGAGGACGGCGCGCACGTTCCAACTGGAACGTCCCAGCGCCTGGCCTGCGACGCCAGCCGTGTGGTGATGCGGCACGACCCCGAGGGGCGCGTGGTGGAGGTCGGGGCCCGGACGGGTACGGATACCTTTGGCACGGTGCCGATCCGGGGGGTCGTCACCCGGCGCCGGGCGGCCTGACCTCGGGAAAAGACAGAAGGAGAGATGCACGATCGTTAAAACCGCAGGTTCACTCGCCCTGTCGCGCGGCCTCACCCGCCAGACGGCGCGTGTAACCTCACCTCATGGGGTGAGCGATACCTCCTTGATATGTTCGCCGGTTGCACATGGCCTGCCGCCCGTTACGATGCCGGTCTTAGGCGCCTTCGGCGCCAGGTCACGGACTTTGACGTTTGCCTTCTTCGCGTTCTTCTTCTTGTTGCCCTTGGCCTTTTGCATGTCGGTCTCCTTTCCCCGAATCCGCGAGGCCGTTTTCGGTCTTCAGGGGAGCCAGCGGATAATCGCCCGCGCCTCGCCTGAGATACTGCAGGGGGCGACTCCGCCATGTCAAGCGTCGTCGGGCGGCCTGAACACCCCACCAGCGCTAGGCTGCCATGGAGGCGGACGAATAGGCTCGGCCATCCATGTGCCCCCCACCCCGTTTGCAGAGCCAGCCAGTGCCTCGCGGTGGTGCCCCCGGCGGGATTTCGCGAACCGCGATCTCGACCTTGAAAGGGTCGCGCGGACAGTAACGTCGTCAGCTACTGCTGTTGCCACGGCCAGTTGCCATTTTAGCCAAAAATCCACTGATACCACGGTCGCGCAGGTTCACCTCCACCGCCAGCGCCGCCAGGCTGAACGGCCTTCATGTCGGCCACTAGCCGGTCGATATTTACTGGCGTCCTCAGAGCGCGCACGACGTCGCGGAGAAACGCCGCGCCTGACAAGATCGCGCCTATCACAAATACCGCCTGCCACGTAGCTGCGGGGAAAATCCAATAGTCATGAAATTTGGAAGTTGCAAGGGTCGTGATAATTGCGGCGAATAGCCCGCCGGGGGCACTGGCGGCGCGCAAGCGGGGCCAGCGTGCCGCCCGGCTCGGTTGCATGACGCGGCACCTGCGCGGTCGGGCGGTCTGCGACACCGCTCTGGAGGTGCGGCTGGACGACGCCGACGAGGCCGTGCTGGGGGCCATCGAGTCGCAGCTGCTCAACGTGGCCGTGCTGGAGACGACGCTGGCGAAGGCCATGGAGCGCCTTTCCGAGCAGGGCGACGACGGTCCGGATGCGCCGCAACGCCGGGAGCTCGCCCGCCTCGACGCCGAGGTGACCCGCTTGACGGCTGCGATCGCCGCCGGGGGGCCGCTAGACTCGCTCCTCAGTGCCCTACAGGACAGGGAGCAACGCCGCGGGCACCTCCGGGCTGCCCTGGCCGAGCAGGCACGTCGGCGGGCCGCCCGGCGTGATCGGGGTGACGTCCTGGCCGCCCTGCGGCGGCTGCTCGGGGACTGGCGGGGCACGCTCAGGCAGGAGACGCCGGAGGCCCGCCGGGTCCTCCAGGCCCTGCTGGCCGGGCGCCTCACCTTCACGCCCGGGCCCGAAGGGTACACGTTCTCGGGGCCCGGGACGGTGGCCCCGATCATCGCCGGCCTGGTGGCCAAAGGTATCAGTGCCCCGACCCGGACGATTCCACCCGCCCTGAGACGCGCCCTCCACCACCGGGACCGCGGCTGCCGCTTCCCGGGCTGCCAGGTTCGCGTCGGCCAGGGCCATCACATCCGCCACTGGGCCCAGGGCGGCCCCACCACGCTCTCGAATCTCGCCATGCTCTGTCGCCGCCACCATCGCGCCGTCCACGAAGAGGGCTACCAGGTCGATCGACAGCCGGACGGCGAGCTGCGATTCCGACGCCCGGACGGTCGCCCGCTGCCCGAGGTGCCGCCACCCGCAACGGTAGCAGCTGATCCGGTGCAGATCCTCCGAGCACAACACGATGCGCAGGGGCTCGTCCTGCACGCGCATACCGCGACACCGGGGTGGTTGGGAGAGCCCCTCGATGTCGGCTGGGCGATCGACGTGCTGCATCCCCTGGCCGCCGGGCACTGACAGACCGCACGCCACGCCGTGAGGTCGCGCTAGAGCCCAACCTCCCGAAATTCGGGCGCATACTTCGCCGTTGCCCGAACACCATGCAGGGCTCCC
>DATBIM010000102.1:0-161821 GCA_036556905.1 Candidatus Methylomirabilota bacterium | reverse complement strand
GCCGCTGCCTGCGGTCGCCGACCCCGAGGCAGCCATGCGGCCCGATGCGCCGCTGCTCTACCCGGAGCTGGGCACCAACGTCCTCTGGCACGACGTGCTGAGCTACGGCGACGTGGACGGCGCGTTCGCGCGCGCCCACGGCGTCCTCCGCGAGCGGTTCGCGATCCAGCGCTACGCCTCCACCCCGCTGGAGACCTTCGGCGGCATCGCCGAGCACGACGCCGGCATCGATAGCTACACGATCTGGACGAACGATCAGCGCCCGGGGCTGACGCTGGCCATCCTGGCCGAGTCGCTCGGGGTGGCCCAGTCGCGGCTCCGCCTGATCTGTCCCGACATCGGGGGGGCCTTCGGCAACAAGCGCCGGCCCGCCTATCTCCTGATCTGCGCCCTGCTGGCCCGCAAGACCCGCCGCCCCGTGAAGTGGATCGAAGACCGCGTGGAGAACCTGACCGCCCTCATGCACGCCTGCAACGGCGTCATGGATGTGGAGCTCGCGTACGACCGGGACGGTACGGTGCTGGCGCTGCGCGTCCGCGACGTCGCGGACGAGGGCAAGAACCTCGTCACGCCGGCCCAGCACAACCTCATCAAGCTCGGCAACATCGCCAACGGCTACCGCCTCGGCGCCATCCGGTACGAGCCCGGCTCGGTGCTCACCAACAAGTGTCCCAGCGGCGCGAACCGGGGCATCGGCAAGCCGTTCATGTGCTTTGCCATCGAGCGGGCGATGGCGTTGCTGGCCCGACGCCTGGGCCTCGACCCCGCGGAGCTGCGCCTGCGCAATTACGTGCAGCCCGCGCAGATGCCCTACACCACGCCGACCGGCTCGCAGTACGACAGCGGCGACTATCCGGCGACGCTGCGGCGCGCCCTCGAGCGCGCCGGCTACGAGGGCTGGCGCGCCGAGCAGGCCCGGGCCCGGCGGCAGGGCCGCCTGCTCGGCATCGGCATCGCCACATCGGTCGAGCCGGCGGGGACGAACCTCGCCTCCTATGAGCTGGTGACGGGCCGGCGGTCAGCCTCGGGCTCGGCCGAGGCGGCCATGGTGCGGGTGGAACCGGACGGGCTCGTGCGGGCGGCGCTGGGCGACCCGGCGAGCGGCCAGGGCTACGAGACGGTGGTCGCGCAGATCGTGGCCGACGAGCTCGGCGTGACGCCGGATCAAGTCCACGTCGAGCGCGGCTTCGACTCGCTCAGCACGCCCTGGCTCTACCTGTCGGGCAACTACTCCAACAAGTTCTCGGTGACCGACGTCGGCGCCGTCATCGGCGCCGCCCGCGCGGTGCGCGACAAGGCCCTGCGCATCGCCGCGCATCGGCTCGAGGTGGCCGCCGAGGATCTCGAGTTGGCCGCCGGCGAGCTCCGCGTGCGCGGCGTCCCCGGGCGCAGCCTCACGCTGCGCGACGTGGCGCGGACCGCCTACGCCGACGTGCTCGGCCTGCCCCCCGGCGAGCCGCCGGGGCTCGAGGCGCGCCACGCCTACTCGAACCCGCTGGCGGCTCCCGTCGATGAGGGCCGTCGGGTCCGCTCCCAGCTCGTCTTCTCCAACGCCGCGCACTGCTGCGTGGTCGAGGTGGACCGCCGGACCGGGCAGGTCCGGATCCTCAAGTACCTGGTCGTCCACGACTGCGGCCGCGAGCTCAACCCCGCGATCGTGGAAGGGATGGTGCACGGCTCCACCGTTCACGGCATCGGGGCGGCCCTGCTCGAAGAGTTCCGCTACGACGAGCGCGGGCAGCTCCTCACCTCCACCTTCATGGACTATCTCAAGCCGACGGCGCTCGACGTGCCCGACATCGACGTCGATCACCTCGAGTCACCCTCGCCCGTCACGCCGCTCGGCGCCAAGGGCGTGGGCGAAGGCGGCGCCATCCCCGGGCCGGCGGCGGTGGCGAATGCCGTAGAGGACGCGCTGGCCGAGTTCGGCGTGGTGATTCGCTCGCTGCCCATCACGCCGGAGCGCGTGTGGCGGTGGCTGCAGGAGGCCACATGAGCTGGGACCCCGAGCTGGAAGAGCTCAAGCGTCGCGAAGCCCTCGCGGAGCGGCTCGGCGGCGCGGCGCGGGTGGAGCGCCAGCGCGCCGCCGGGCGGCTGACCATCCGCGAGCGGATCGCCCGACTCCTCGACGCCGGCACGTTCCACGAGGTCGGCAAGATCGCCGGCCGCGCCAGCTACGACGAGCGCAACGACCTGGTCGATCTCACGCCGTCCAACTTCGTCTTCGGGCGGGGACGCATCGACGGCCGCCCGGTCGTCGTCGGAGGCGACGACTTCACCGTGCGGGGCGGCTCGGCCGACGCCACCATCAAGGACAAGCACAACCAGTGCGAGCGGATGGCTCACGACCTGCGCCTGCCGCTGGTGCGGCTCGTGGAGGGCTCGGGCGGAGGCGGCTCGGTGAAGACCATCGAGACCACCGGGCGGGCCAACGTGCCGGCCGTCAGCGGCTGGGAGCAGGTCGTCGCCAACATGGCCGCCATCCCGCGGGTCGCGCTGGGCCTGGGCTCGGTGGCCGGGCTGGGGGCGGCCCATCTCGCCGCCGCCCACTACTCGGTGATGGTCAAGGGACTGTCGGCCCTATTCGTGGCGGGTCCCCCGGTGGTGGAACGCGTCGGTGAAAAGCTCACGCCACAGCAGCTCGGCGGGTGGGAGCTCCAGCTCAAGGCCGGCGCCGTCGATGATGCCGTGGACTCCGAGGACGAGGCCTTCATCCGGGCGCGACGCTTCCTCTCCTATCTACCCTCGTCGATCTACGAGGTGCCTCCCCGCGGCCCCCAGACCGACGACCCCCAGCGCCGCGACCCCGGGCTCGCCGACGCCGTCCCCCGCGATCCGCGCAAGGTCTACCGGATGCGGGCCATCGTCGAGGCCGTTGTCGACCGGGGGTCCTTCTTCGAGATCGCAGCCCTCTACGGCCGTGCCATGATCACCGGGCTGGCCCGGCTCGACGGCTGGCCAGTCGCCCTCATGGCCAGCGACCCCATGTTTTACGGGGGCGCCTGGACTGCCGACACCTGCCAGAAGGTCGAGCGCTTCGTCGATCTGGCCCAGACCTTTCACTTGCCCGTGGTGTACCTCGTCGATTGCCCGGGGTTTCTGATCGGCGCCCAGGCCGAGCAGACCGGCACCATCAAGCAGGGCGTGCGCGCGATGTCGGCGATCTGGCAGACGACGGTGCCATGGTGCGCGATGATCATCCGCAACGTGTTCGGTGTGGCCGGCGCCGCCCACCGCAACGGCGGCCGCTACTGCCTGCGCTATGCGTGGCCGTCGGGCCGCTGGGGCTCGCTGCCGCTCGAGGGCGGCATCGAGGCCGCCTACCGCGCCGAGCTGGACGCGGCCCCCGACCCCAAGCGCGCCTTGGCCGAGATCGAGGAGCGGCTGAACAAGCTGCGCTCGCCGTTCCGATCGGCCGAGACGTTCTGGATCGAAGAGATCATCGACCCGCGGGAGACCCGCCCGCTGCTGTGCGAGTTCGCCGGGCTGGCCGCTCCGCTGCGCGAGCCGGGCCCGTCCGCTCACGGGATGCGACCGTGAGTCGGCCGGTGTATCGTAGGGCGGGTGACTGAAGCTCACGGGAGACCACAGCGAAGGAGAGTACGGTGAAGCGAGATGGCCGTTGTTGGGTGCTGGGCCTCGTGCTTCTGGTGGGAGCAGGGTGCGGGGCCGCGTTGGATTCGAGCAGCCGCGTTGAACGCCCCGCCGTGCCGCCCGAGCTGGAGAAGGTCCGCGCGGCGCTGGAGAAGTACCACGATCCCTATGCCGCCGTCCGGGACGGGTACTTCTCCACGGTCGGCTGCATTCACTTTCCCCGGCCCGGCGGGCAAGGCCAGGTCGCCTACCCCACCGGCGGGATGGGCATCCACTTCCTGAACCCGCAGCTCGTCGGTCCGGTACCGGACCCGATGCGCCCGGCGATCCTCCTCTACGAGCCGGACGGGGACAAGCTCCGGCTCGTCGGGGCCGAATGGTTCATCCCCCTCGCGACCGGTGTCAAGGAGCGGCCGGTCATATTCGGGAAACCCTTCGACGGGCCGATGGAAGGGCATGAGCCGCTTCTGCCCAAGGCCCTGCACCACTATGATCTGCACGTCTGGCTGTGGAAAGAAAACCCGGCCGGGCTGTTCAGCCCCACGAACCCCCGGGTGACGTGCAAGGGCTACGGGTTGTCCCTGTCGGAGGAGGCGCCCCACATCGTGGCCCATCCGAGACCCTGAGCGGTGACCGGGGCGCGGGCTTACGCCAAGAGCATCCCGCCGGACCCGTCACGACGCCGTCGACATACTTCAGCCCCATCGGAGTGATGGTACGGCTCATGCTCGGTCTGTCGCCGTGCCAACACCGCGACACTGGCGATCGAGGGCCCGGCCCAGCACTAGCGACGCTCGTCGAGGACCGCCCGGACCCGCCGCTCCTGCCCGTCGCGGACGACGACCACATCAACCCGATCGCCGGCCCGGCGCCCGCGCAGGGCGAATGTGAGATCGTCCAGCGTCTTCACCTCGACGCCCGCGAACTTCACGATGATGTCGCCGGCCTGGACCCCGGCCTTGTCGGCCGGGCTCCCCGGCCGCACGCCGGTGATCCTGACTCCCGGCTGCGGGGCCGCGGCAAAATCCGGGATCACACCGAAGACGGGGCCGTAGCCGACGCCGCGGAAGCCTCCGGCGGGCGCCGGGACCTTCACATACGCCGGGGGACTCGCCCGGGCGGCGACGGTGTCGGCGACGCGGGCCACGAGCTCGGCGACGGTCTGTAACCCCTTCGCGTTGATCCGGTCCCAGGTATCGGTGGGCCGGTGGTAGTCGGCGTGGGCGCCCGTGAAGAAGAAGAGCACCGGGGTGCCGCCGGAATAGAACGCCACGTGGTCCGAGGGAGCGAACGGGTCGCCGCGCAGCTCGAGTGATAGCCCGTGCCGCTGGGCGGCGTCGGTCACGACACCGCGGAGCCCGCTGCCGCTGTCGACGCCCCCGACGTAGAGCTTGTCGTTACGTAGCCGGCCCACCATATCGAGGTTCACCATCAAGACGGTCCGGTCCAGGGGCACAACCGGGTGCTTCACGTAGTGCGCGGAGCCCAGGAGGCCCATCTCCTCGCCGGAGAAGGCGATGAAGACGAGCGTCCGCGCGGTGCCGCCCGCCGCGGCGAAGGCCCGGGCCAGCCCCATCATCACGGCCGTGCCCGAGGCGTTGTCATCCGCTCCCGGATGAATCGTGCCGGTCTGCTCGGGCGCCAGCGAGCCTTCGCCCCCGCGGCCGAGGTGATCGTAATGCGCGCCGATGATGATCGCTTGCTGGCCCAGGCGGGGATCGGTCCCGGGCAGGATTCCGATGACGTTGGTCGTCAGGCCCTGCTCACGCGCCACGCTGACCTGCACGCTGAGCCGGAACCCGGTGACGGCCGACCGGGGCGCCAGCGCCTGGTCGATGGCGGCCGCGCGGTCGGCCAGGCTTCGGCCAGCGCGCGTCAGCAGCGCATCCACCTCCGGCCGGGCGACCGCGACGGCCATGATCCCCCACGGCTGGCTGATCCCGTGGAGCGCCGGTAAGATGTCGCGCTCGGCGGCGGGATGGCTCACGAGAACGAGCGCCCGCGCTCCGTGCTCGCGCGCATTGATGATCTTGTGCCGGTGCTCGGAGTAGTGATACGCGTCGGGCCGCCGGAATGGGCTGGACGGATCGCGGGCCCGCGGCTCCTGGGTCATCGCGATGACGATCTTGTCGCGCACGTCGAGGCCGGCATAGTCGTCATAGTGCAGACCGGGCGCGGTGATGCCATAGCCGACGAACACGACATCGCCCGTCACGTCACCGTCGGTGGAGACCGTCAGGGGAACGAAGTCGCGTCCCACGGTCAGCGTCCGGGGCTTGGGATCGAGCAGCGTGAGGGTGTTGGTGGGGCCCAGTCGGGTCCCCGTGGGTACCGGAAACGTCTGGAGATAGCCTCCGGCGTCACCGCCGGGACGGAGCCCAATCTCCTGGAACACCCGGGCGATGTGGCTGGCCGCGCGGTCGGCGCCCGGTGTGCCCGACCCCCGGCCTTCCGTCTCGGGGGTCGCCAGGATGCGGACCTGATCGATGAGCCACTCGGCGGACGGGACGACGACGGCGGCGGCGTGAGCGAGGCCGGGCGCCAGAACGACCAGCAGCACGAGCAGACGGCGGGCAGGTCGCATCCTCTCGATTGTAGAACACGCCGCCAGTGGAGCCGGCGTTCGACTCAGCTCCGGCGCGGGCTCGGGGCGCCGCTCATCTCGACACCGTAGCCGGGCAACACGCGCGCGTCGATCACACACACGGCGCCCTGCTGGACCGCCGCGAGCCCCTTGGCGATGGCCGGCCCCACGTCGTCGGGGCGCGTCACCGGCCCGATGCCCTCGGCGCCCTGGGCCCTGGCCATCGCGGCCAGGTCGATGTCCGGCTCGGCCAGGCGCTGGCCGATCCACTTGTTCTCCACGGGCCGGCCGCGCTCCTTGGCCACACGCTCCTGATGGAGCTCGTCGTTGTAGAACGCCCGGTTGTTACAGACGACGATCAGGCACGGGATGTGGTAGTGCGTGGCCGTCCACAGCGCCGTCACGCTCATGAGGAAGTCGCCGTCGCCCATGAGCGCCACCGGCACGCGCCCCGACCCCTTGAGGGCCAGCGCCGCGCCCACGGTCATCCCGGGTCCCGAGCCGACACCAGCCCCTCCATCGGCGCCGATGTAATCGAGCGGATGCCGGAAGTGACGATAGCCACCGTGCCACCCCAGGGGGACACGAGTCAGGGTCACCGGAATGCCCCGCGTCGCCTCGTTGAAGGCGCCGGCCAGGGCCCGTAACGACAGCGCGTCGCCGCTCTCTGGCCGGGCCTCCTCGTACGCCGGCCCCGGGGGACGCTCGGCCCGACGCGGGGGCACGGCGTCCAGCAGCGCGGGCAGCGCCGCCTCGGGCTCGCAGAGGAGATAGACATCGGCGACGGGCAGGCCCTGGTGATCCATGCTCCAGCCCCGATGGACGTAGGCGTCACACGACACCTGGATGACCCTGGCCGGCACCGGCTCGGCGCCGAGCGCAGCCTTCAAGGTGCCGGCGAGATCGCCCCAGTCGAGCGAGAGAATCACGTCGGCCTCGCGGATCGCCGCCTGGGCGGCAGGCAGCGGGAACGATGCGGGCGGCGCCGCGTGCAGCGGATGGTCGGTCGGAAAGACCGCGGCCTGCTTCAGATCCGTGATCACCGCCGCGTTCAGGGCCTCGGCCAGCGCCACGCGGGACGTCCAGGCGAGCTCGCTTCTCCGACTCCGTCCCATCAGGATGACCGGTCGCCGGGCGCTCCCGAGCAGCCGGGCCGCCTCCCTCACCAGCTCGGGAGCCGGCCGCGGACTCTCGGGGGCCCGGTGACGCGCAGCGTCCGGCAGCGGGGGCAGCGCGTCGATCCGCGTTTCTTGAAGTCCGGCGTCGAGGTTCACGTAGACCGGGCCGCGTGGCGCGGTGTTGGCGAGCTGGGCCGCGCGCATCAGCGCCTCGCAGGCGGCCGGCACCGAGGCCGGCTGATTGTCCCATTTGGTGTAGTCACGGACGAGCGCGCCCTGGTCGGCCGCGGTGTGGATCCAGTCGATCCACGGCCGGCGCCGGGCCGCGTCCCAGGGGCCGGTAGCGCCGAGGACGAGCACCGGCTGACGATCGCACCAGGCGTTGAAGATAGCCATCGTGGCGTGCATGAGCCCGACGTTGGAGTGCACGACCGCGCCCATCATGCGCTCGGCCACCTTGGCGTAGCCGTGGGCCATCGTCACCGCAGCCTCCTCGTGGATGGCCAGCAGCATCTGCGGGCGGCTGTTGCCCAGGTAGTTCACGAGACTGTCATGCAGCCCGCGGTAGCTCGCCCCCGGGTTCAGCGCCAGGTAGGGCACGTCGAGCGCACGCAGACAGGCGGCGATGGCGTCGCTGCCCCACACGGCCGTGGAGGACCCCATGGGGGATGGCGTCTCGTGGAGGATGGGGGGGGTGGAGCGTGTCTGCTCGTTCATGGAGAGCTCCCGGGGAGTCGAAGAGTTGGCCGGCTCATGCTAAGTTGTCGCCCGGAAGGCGTCAACCGGCCCGCGAGGAGAACACGGATGGCACGCCAGGGATATCGGATCTTCGACGCGGACACCCACATCATCGAGCCGGCCGAGCCCATCGAGGAGTACCTCTCGGCCAGCGATCGGGCGAAGCTGGTGCCACCCCTGATCCAGCGGGCCCCGGCCAAGGCCGGCATGTCGCGCTACCGGGTGGGCAAGCGCCCCGAGCTGAACCGTCGCCTCGGCTCGCGCGAGCGCGTCCCGCCCGCGGCCGCCGTCACCAGCGGGCTGAAGGACGGCGGCACCCCCTGGGACGTGCGCTGGCAGGGCCCGCCCTTCCCGAGCGACCGGGTCAGCTTCGACCCCCATGCGCGGGTGAAGGACATGGACATCGAGGGCGTCGACGTCAACATGATCCTGCCCTCGGGCGGGTTGCCGGCCTTCTGTGGGCTGGACGACGTGCCGCTCGAGCTCGCCATGTACCAGGCCTATCACCGCTTCCTCAAGGACTACTGCGCCCCCTACCCCAATCGGCTGACCAGCGTCATCCTCGTCTCCGGCCGGGACGTGCCCGCCTCGGTGGCCGAGATCCATCGCTGTGGCCAGGAGGTGTGGCCGGTGGGGATCTTCCCCATCTGCCCGCCCGCGATGTCCCTCGACGACCCCGACTGGGAACCCATCTGGGCGGCGGCCCAGGAGCACGATTTGACGGTGGTCATCCACTCCTTCACGATGACGATCCCCTATCCCCCGGGGATGTGGGACACCTGGGACAACGTCTTCCTGCAGCGGTCGGCCGGCCACGTGTGGAACGCCCAGCGCAACATGGCGGCGCTGATCGGCGCCGGGGTGCTGGACCGCTACCCGGAGCTGCGCCTGACCTCGCTCGAGTGCGGGCATGGCTGGCTGGCCTTCTGGGCCGCCCGGCTCGACGAGCACGTCGAGATGTGCCAGCACGCGCTGCCGCCCCTCAAGCGCAAACCCAGCGAGTACATTCGCGGCCCGCAGTACTTCCAGAGCATCCAGCTCCACGAGGGTGAGCAATCGCTGCGCCACGCCATCGAGGCGCTGGGCGACGAAACCCTGATGTTCGCCACCGACTACCCGCATTCGGAGAGCTGGTTCCCCAAGTCGGTCGACGCGGTGCTGGGCTGGACGTCGATCTCCGAGACGGCCCGACGCAAGCTCCTCTGGGACAATGCCGTGAGCTGCTACCGTCGCTATCGCACGACGCCGTCGGCCATCGCCGCATAGTCGGGCGGAGGAACGCGATGACACCCACCGAGGAAGCGAACGTCCGGCTCGCCCGCGAGCACTTCGCCGCCGAGAGCGCGCACGACCCCGAGCGCACGCTGGCCACGCTGGCCGATGACATCACCTACCGCGTGGTGGCCTCCGGGGTGACCCTGCGCAGCAAGGCCGAGGTCGCCCGCTATTACGACATCTGGTGGAAGGCCTTCCCCGACGTGACCATCGAGATCAGGCGGCTCGTCGCCTCCGGGGAGTGGGTCATCTGCGAGAACGTCGCGACGGCCACGCATCTGGGGCCGTTCCTCGGTCTGGCGCCCAGCGGGCGGCGGGTCACCCAGCAGCTCTGCGCGCTCATCCGGGTGCGCGACGGCAAGATGGTCGAGGAAACCGTCTACTACGATCAGCTGGAGCGCATCCGCCAGCTCGGGTCGGTCCTCGAGCTCGACGGCCGGCGGCTCGAGCTGCCACCGGCCTGACCGCTTCCCCGCGAGAGCGTGGCATGAGGGCGCGGCGCGCCGGTGTGCTCACTTGCCTGGCTGTTCTACTGGGTGTCGGGGACGCCTACCCGGCCATTCAGCTCCAGCCGGTGCTGGCCGGCCTCAGCAGTCCCCTCTACGTGACCCATGCCCGGGACGGAACCAACCGGCTCTTCGTCGTCGAGCAGGCCGGCCGCATCCTGGTCCTCCAGCCGGGCGCGCCGGCGCCCACGGTCTTCCTGGACATCACGGCCCGGGTGCTCGGCGGTGGTGAGCGCGGCCTGCTCGGTCTGGCCTTTCACCCCGACTACGCCAGCAACCGCCGGTTCTTCGTCAACTACACGCGCGAGCCCGACGGGACGACCGTGATCGCGGAATACCGCGCGTCCGCCACTGACCGCGACGTCGCCGAGACGACCGAGACCGTGCTGCTGGTCATTCTTCAGCCCTTCGCCAATCACAACGGAGGGATGATCGAGTTCGGACCCGACGGCTTCCTCTACATCGGGACGGGCGACGGCGGCTCCGCCAATGATCCCGCCAACCGCGCCCAGAATATCAACGAGCTGCTGGGCAAGATCCTGCGCATCGACGTGGACATGCCGAGCCCGCCGGCGCCCTACTCCTCACCGCCGACCAATCCCTTCTTCGGGGGGACGCCCGGCCGCGATGAGATCTACGCCTTCGGCCTGAGAAACCCCTTCCGGTTCTCGTTCGATCGACAGACGGGAGAGCTGATCGCCGGCGATGTCGGCCAAAATGAGCGCGAAGAGATCGATCTGATCACGCTGGGGGGCAATTTCGGCTGGCGCATCTTCGAAGGCACCCGCTGCACGGGCAACGACCCGGCCCTGTGCAGCCTGGCCGGCCTCATCGATCCCATCGCGGAATACAGTCATACCGGTGGGCGTTGCTCCGTCACCGGAGGCTACGTCTATCGTGGCGCGGGCGGCGCGCTGCCCGCCGGCGCCTACGTGTTCGCCGACTTCTGCACCGGGGAGATCTTCCAGCTCCACCCGGCGGCCAGTGGCGCCCCCCTGACGCTTGTGCTCGACACCACGCTGAACATCTCGTCGTTCGGCGAAGACGAGGCCGGCGAGATCTACGTCGTCGGCCTGGGCGGCACCGTGCATCGGATCGCCGCCGCCCCGCCGCCCCAGAGTATGAGCTCGGGAGGGGGCTCGTCCTGCTTCATCGCCACGGCGGCGTTCGGCTCGCCGCTGGCCCGGGAGGTCCAGGCCCTCCGGCAGTTCCGGGACCGCTACCTGCTGGCCAGCGCGCCGGGCCGCGCCTTCGTCGCCGCCTACTACCGGCTGAGTCCGCCCGTGGCCGATCTCATCCGCCAGCACGAAGGGCTGCGAGCGGCGACACGCCTCGGCCTCCGCGCCGGACTCCGGGCGATACGGCTCTTCGAAGCCTTCCCCGGGATGCTGGGCCTGGTTCTCGTGATCGCCGGCGGCGGCCTGCTGGGGTATGCAGCCATCCGCCGGTGGCGGTGGTGAGGACGCGATGCGCATCGTGGCGTGGAACATCCGGGCGGGCGGCGGGCGGCGCGCCGGGAGCCTGGCGCGCCAGCTCACGCGCTGGCGGGCGGACGTGGTCGTGCTTTCCGAGTTCCGGGCCACGGCGCCGAGCCGCGCGCTCGCCCACGCGCTCGCCCAGGCCGGACTGGCCCACCAGCGCACCACTGCGGATCGAGCCCGGCCACGCACCAACGCGCTCCTCGTCGCCGCGCGCTGGCCCCTTCGGCGCATCCGTCTGCGCGCAGCGCCCGCCGAGCCCCATCGCTGGCTGGCCGTCGCCGTCGCGGCGCCCCGACCCGTCGCCCTGGGCGCCATGCACGTGCCCAACCGCGTCAGCGGGCGCAAGTACCCGTTCCTGAATGCGGTGCTCGCCTGCAGCCGGCGCTGGCGCCCGGGGCCGGCGCTCCTGCTCGGCGACACCAACTCCGGACGCCGAGGCATCGACGAGCAGGTGGCGGTCTTCAGTGCACGGGAAGAGGGCTGGATCGACGCCCTCGACGCCTGCGGATGGCGGGACGCCTTTCGATATCTCCGGGCCGACGCCCGCGCCTACACGTGGTACTCGCCCAACGGGCGAAACGGCTTCCGGATCGACCAGGCCTTCGTCAACCCGGCCCTGCTCTCGCGGCTCCGGGGGGTCGCCTACGCCTGGGGAGGCGCAGCGCGCCGACGGCGACGCGACCTCCTCAGCGACCACGCCGCCCTCCTGCTAGACGTCGCCGACGCGCCGCGCCCAGGGCAGGCCACCCTCGGCCCTAACCGAGCTCGCGGTCCCCGCTACAACACTCAATAGAGGTGACAGGCCACGCGGTGGGCGGGCACGATCTCCCGCTCGTGGGGATCGATCTCGCTGCACTTCGGCACCGCGACCGGGCAGCGGGTGTGAAAGCGGCAGCCCGAGGGAACCTGGAGCGGGCTCGGCACCTCGCCGGCCAGGATCACCTCCTCGCGCTTGACGTCCGGATGCGACGGCAGCGCGGCCGAGAGCAGGGCCCGGGTGTACGGGTGGCTTGGCCGCGTGAACAGCTCCTCGGCCTCGGCCTCTTCCACCAGACGCCCCAGGTACATGACCCCCACGGTGGTGGCCATGTAACGAACCGTGGCGAGATCGTGGGCGATCAACAGATAGGTCAGCCCCAGCGTTCGCTGCAGGTCGCGCAGCAGGTTCATGATCTGGGCCCGGATGGAGACGTCCAGCGCGGAGACCGGCTCGTCGAGGACGAGCAGGGCCGGATTGAGGGCCAGGGCCCGGGCGATGGCGATCCGCTGGCGCTGCCCGCCGCTGAACTCGTGGGGATAGAGGTCGCCGCTCTGGGGGGCCAGCCCCACCTGATCCAGCAGCTCGGCGACGCGCGCGGCGATCTGGCCCCGGGGCAGGGCACGGTGGACGACGAGCGGCTCGCCCACGATGGCCCGCACTCGCTTGCGGGGATTCAGGCTGCTCCAGGGATCCTGGAACACGGCCTGCACCGATGCGCGGTGGGCCCGCAGCGCGCGTCCCCGCAGTCCCGTGATCTCCCGTCCGAGCATGTGAACGGTGCCCTCGGTCGGCGCCTCCAGATTGAGGATCACGCGGGCCGTCGTCGTCTTCCCGCAACCGGACTCGCCCACCAGGGCGAACGTTTCGCCGCGGCCCACGCTGAAGCTCACTCCGTCCACCGCGCGCACGCGGCCGACCAGCCGGCTCACCACGACCCCCCGCTTGACCGGGAAGTGCTTCACGAGATCGCGGACGGCGAGGACGGCCTCACCCATCCCAACCCTCGGCAACCTTCCAGCACGCGGCCCGGTGACCGTCGCCATTTCCCACCCCCACGGTAGGCGGGTATTCCTGCCGGCAGACGGTCCGCGCGTGCGCGCAGCGGGGGACGAAGGGGCACCCGGGCGGCAAGGTATGGAGCGGTGGCGGCTGCCCCTCGATCGAGGCCAAGCGCTCCACGCGCGACTCGAGCGGCGGCACCGAGGCCAGCAAGGCCTGGGTGTACGGGTGGCGCGGGTGGTTGAAGATTTCGCGGACGTCTCCCGTCTCCACGACGCGGCCGGCATACATCACCGCCACTCGGTCGCACATCTTCGCCACGATGCCGAAGTCGTGGGTGATGAAGACGAGGGCCAGGCGCATCTCCTGCTGCAGCTCCTTGAGGAGTCGGAGGTACTGGGCCTGGATCGTCACGTCGAGCGACGTGGTGGGCTCGTCGGCGATCAGGACCCGCGGCCGGCAGGAGAGCGCGATGGCGCCAACGACGCGCTGGCGCATCCCGCCCGAGAGCTGGTGGGGATAGGCGCGCAGCCGCAGCTCCGGCGACGGGATGCGGACGCGGCGCAGCATGTCGCGGGCGGTGGCCCACAGCCCGGGCCCCTGGAGCCCCTGGTGGATGCGGAGCGCCTCGGCCACCTGGTTGCCGACGCTGAAGACCGGGTTCAGGGAGCTCATCGGGTCCTGGAGGATCATGGACACGCGG
Organism: Candidatus Methylomirabilota bacterium; assembly: GCA_036556905.1. Lineage (GTDB taxonomy): Bacteria > Methylomirabilota > Methylomirabilia > Rokubacteriales > CSP1-6 > 40CM-4-69-5. The sequence goes on along the minus strand of DATBIM010000102.1, from coordinate 148,063 downwards.
CTGCCCCGCAGACGCCGCATCTCGCGCTCGCTCTTGTCGAGGAGGTTCTCGCCGTCGAGGAGGATCTCGCCGCCGACGATGCGCCCCGCGGGCCGGGGCACCAGGCGGAGGATCGAGAGCGCGGTGATGCTCTTGCCGCATCCCGACTCGCCCACGATACCGAGCGTCTCGCCCTCGCCAACCGCGAAGCTGACACCGTCGACGGCCTTCACCACGCCCCAGCGGGTGAAGAACCAGGTGCGCAGATCGCGCACCTCGAGGAGCGGCACGCTCATGGAGGCGTCAGACCTGCCGTAACCTGGGATCCAGGCGGTCCCTCAACCAGTCGCCGAGCAGGTTCAGCGCGAGCACCGTTATCAATATCGCCAGCCCGGGGAAGAACGAGACCCACCACGCGGAGACGATCAGCCCCCGGCCCGTCGCGACCATGAGGCCCCAGGCCGGCGAGGGCGGCGGGATGCCGACACCGAGGAACGACAGGGTGCCCTCGAGCAGGATCACGTAGCCCACCTGCAGCGTGGCCAGCACGATCAGGGTGTTGGTCACGTTGGGCAGGATGTGGCCGAAGATGATGCGCAGGTGCGAGCAGCCGGCGATCCGCGCCTGGGCCACGAAGTCCCGCTCGCGCACGCTGAGGACCTCACCCCGAACCTGCCGGGCGTAGCGCGCCCAGAGCAGGAGGGCGACAATCACGATCACCGTCTCGAAGCTCGGTCCCACCACCACGGCCAGGACCAGTGCCAGCAGGATCGTGGGGAGCGAGAAGGCCACGTCCACTACCCGCATGATCAGGGCGTCGGTCCAGCCGCCGAAGTAGCCGGCGAACAGGCCCAGGACGGTTCCCACCAGGCCGCCGATGACGATGGCCACCAGGGATACCGACAGCGACACCCGGGCGCCGAAGACGAGGCGGCTCAGGAGGTCTCGCCCCAGGGGATCCGTCCCCAGCGGATACTCCCAGGTTCCTCCGGGAAGCCAGGCTGGCGGTTTGAGCTTGTGGGCCAGACGCCCCTCCAGGGGATCGTGGGGGGCCAGCCAGGGCGCGAACAGGGCCGGGATCACCAGAATCACGAGGAGGACCGCGACAAACACAACGATCGGCGTCCGGCGGGCCGCCTTCTTCCGCTCCGCCGTCCCCGCTGCCCCCTCGTCGACTCGAGCCGTCGCGATCGCCACGCTGCCCTCGCTATCTCTGGTAGCGGATCCGGGGATCGACGTAGACGTACAGGACGTCCACCAGCAGGTTGATGACCACGAACTTCGCCGCGTAGATGAGGACGATCGTCTGTACGAGCGGGAAGTCGCGGTAGCGGACGGCGTCGATCGCCAGGAGCCCGATCCCCGGCCACGAAAACACCGTCTCGACCACCACCGAGCCGGTGAGCAACACGGCCACCACGAACCCGATGTAGGTGAGCGGCGGGATGGCGGCGTTGCGCAAGCAGTGCTTCCACACGACCCAACGCTCGGCCACGCCTTTGATCCGAGCCAGCTTGACGTACTCGCTGTCCATCACGTCGAGCATCGAGGAGCGGACGAGCCGCATGATCGCCGCGACCTGGTACCACCCCAGCGCGATGGCCGGCAGGATGTAATGCTGCGTCCCCCCGCGCCCGGAGGCGGGCAGCCAGCCCAGCATGACGGCGAAGACCCAGATCAGGACGATCCCGAGCCAGAAGCTCGGCATGGACTGCCCCAGAAGCGCCACCGCCTTGCCCGCGTAATCGAGGGAGCTGCCCCGGCGAACCGCCGAGAGCACGCCGATGGGAAAGGCGATGAGCAGGCTCACCGCGATCGATGCTCCGGCAAGCTGGAGGGTCGCCGGCAGACGCTCGAGGACGAGCTCCAGGGTCGGCTGGCGCAGCCGGATCGACTGCCCGAAGTCCCCGCGCAGCGCGTTACCCAGAAAGGCCAGGTACTGCGCGGGCAGGGGACGATCGAGTCCCCAGTGCTTGGCCGCCGTGGCGTAGTCCTCGGCGGTGGCCTCCTCGGGCAGCATGATGTGCAGCGGATCACCCGACAGCCGGGCCAGGAGGAACACGATCAGGGAGATGACGAACAGGGTGAGCACGCCCTGGAGAAGCCGCCGGAGCAAATAGCGCTGCATTCCGCCAGAACTCCGTCAGCCGGGCCGACTCACGTGGCCAGCGGGCACGGGACGCCGGAGGCTACCGCTTCTGGGCGTATTCGAGGTGCGTGAAACCGTAGTACCCCGTCGTCTTCCACTCGCCGACCTTCTTCTGGTTGATGCCGAACAGGGGGTAGAGGTCGACAAGGGGCAGCGTGTGGTACCCGGAGTAGAGCACGTCACCGATCGCCCGCACCATCTTCGCGCGCTCCGCGGGGTCCGCGCTCTTTTCCAGGCGCGAGAACAGATCCTCGATCTCGGGCAACTCCACCCCGCCCAGGATGCCGCCTTTCGAGAAGAAGATCGCCATCTGACTCCCGGGAAGCGGGGGGATGCCCGTCCGATGGAGGATCCCGATGCCGGCCAGCTTCCGGGCCCGCGCGTCGGGCCGGACACCGGCGGCGTACTCGACCAGCTTCAGCTCGAGCTTGACTCCAATCTTCGCGAGATCGATCTGCAGCGCCTCCGAGGCCGACACCAGCTCCGGCACGCCACTCAGGAGATACGCTCGCCACTCCGCGGTGAAGCCGTTGGGATAGCCGGCCTCGGCCAGGAGCCGCTTGGCCCGCGCCGGATCGTAGGGGTAAGGCTTCCAGGCCGGGTTGCCGAACTCCTTCACCCAGGACGGGATGATGGGCACCGTGTTCACCTGGGCCTCACCGAGGAACAGGTGCTCGACGATCGCCTGACGGTTCACCGCCAGGTTCATCGCCTCCCGCACGCGCTTGTCGAGCCAGGGGACCTTGGCATTGTAGGTCGGCCGATCGTTCATGTACTGCCCGCCCAGGAGACCGAACACGACCACGCCCGGCCAGAGCGAGCGGCGCGCCTCGAACCCGGCCGCCTGGACCTCTTTCTTGAGGCTCCGCGGCAGCTCGATGATGTCCGCGTCGCCGGTGCGGAGGGCGGCCACCCGCGTGGAGTCCTCGGGCACGAACTTGTAGACGAGCTCCTTGAACTGGGGGACGACTCGCCAGTGCTTGTCCAGGGCCCGGAAGCGCATGAACTCGCTCCGGCGCCACTCCACCAGCTCGTAGGGACCGGTGCCGACCGGCTTCTCGCTGGCCTTCTGGACCCCGACCGTCGTCACGTACTTCCGCGAGAGCATCTGTGTCTCGCGCCCGTTCGACAGCTCGAAGAGCAGGTCGGGGGTCGAGGCCTTGAGGTGCAGGCGGACGGTGTGAGGATCGACCACCTCGACCCGGTCGAGGGTCTTTCGCCAGTAGGCGGTCGTGCTGGCCAGCGAATCCTTGCCCGCCAGCAGCTCGAGCGAGAACTTCACGTCCTCGGCCGTGAAGTCACCCATGCCGGCGTGGAAGGGGACGCCGCGGCGCAGCGAGAAGGTCCAGGTCTTGGCATCCGGTGAGACCTGCCAGCGCTCGGCCAGCATCGGCCGGCTGTAGTCCCAGGTCACCGGGTCCACCTGGACGAGGTGCTCGTAGACGGGTCGCGTGAGCAGCTTCGACGACTGGGCGCCGAGATGGGGCATGGTCACTTCGTGGATCGGGGGCGCCCCCGCCACGACCAGCTGCTGCGCTCCGGCCGGGCCGGGGGCCGAGGCAGTGAGAACCAGGACGCCCAGCCCCAGGCCGATCGCGCGCATGCCCATGCTTCCTTCCCTCCATGAGTCCCGGATAGGCCCGGGTAAAGGTACGTCATCCTGGGGCTGGCTCGGCGTGTTGTCAATAGTTAGGCGTACAATCCTCGGCAAACGAGGTGGGCAGGCCATGATCGAACGCCGACCCTTCGGACGCACCGGTCACATGAGCACGGCCGTGCTCTTCGGCGGGGCCGCGCTCGCCCGAGCCAGCCAGGCCGACGCCGACCGCGCCCTGGAGCTCCTGCTCCGCTACGGGATCAACCACCTCGACACCGCCGCGCGCTACGGCGACTCCGAGCTGCGCATCGGGCCCTGGATGGCCCGCCACCGCAACGCTTTCTTTCTCGCCACCAAGACGGGAACCCGGACCGCGTCGGGGGCCCGCGAGGACATCCACCGCTCGCTGGAGCGGCTGCGCGTCGACCACGTCGACCTGATCCAGCTCCACTCCCTGGGCCATCCCGACGACTGGGACCAGGCCATGGGGCCGGGCGGCGCCCTGGAAGCCGCGGTCGAAGCCCGCCAGCAGGGCCTGGTGCGATTCATCGGCGTGACCGGGCACGGCTGGCACATCGCGGCCATGCACAAGCGCAGCCTGGCCCGCTTCGACTTCGACTCGGTGCTGCTGCCCTACAACTTCCTCATGGCCCAGAACGAACGCTACCGGCGGGACTTCGAGGAGGTGCTGGCCCTCTGCCGCCAGCGCAATGTCGCTGTCCAGGTGATCAAGTCCGTCGCCCGGGGGCCCTGGGCGACCAGCGACCGCACGCACACCACCTGGTACCAGCCCCTGGCCGAGCCGGCGGACCTCGATCGGGCCGTGCACTGGGCCCTGGGCATCCCGGGAGTCTTCCTCAACGCGGCCGGCGACCTCAGCCTGCTGCCGAAGTTCCTGGACGCGGCCAGCCGCTTCGCGCGGCGCCCGGCCGAGGACGAGATGGCGGCGATGCTCGACGCCCGGCGAATGACGGCGCTGTTCGGCATCGGCACCTAGGCCCCCGAGCGAGCGGGGCCAACCCGGTCCGCCGCTCACTTCATGTGGCGCCGGAAGAAGTCGATGGCCAGGTCGATGGCCGCCTCCTGCGTGGGGTCCACAGCGTAGGCGCCGTTGGCGCCGCGGAGGGGAAAGAGGTAGCCGTGCATGGGGTGGTCGTAGGACTGCCACTCGGCGGCCTTGCCCTCCTCGCGCAGCAGGTCGTAGCTGACCCGGAAGATGCCCTGCAGGTGGTCCGCCTCGCGCCCCAGGACCAGGATCGGCGTGCCGATACTCCGGATACGCTCGCGGGCCACCGTCTCGTTGATGCGCGCGCGCACCTTGCGCACCTCCCGCATCTGCATCTCCTCGATGTCGCGCATCTGGGTCTCGGGCTTGACGTGGGCGGTGGCGTCCGGCGTGAGGTCGAGGAACTCATGATTGGCGGGCTCACAGGCCACGCCGGCGGCGACGCCGTGGTACTCGCTGGTGAGCTTGAAGATCATCTCCCCGCCGTGACTCACACCGGCCAGGCCCACGCGATCCGGGTCCACGAAGGGCAGAGCCTTGGCGAACTTCACGATGTCGATCTCGTCCTCGTACTCCAGCGGGGAGCGGTTGAGGAGCTGTCGCCCCTGACGGATATCCTCGACCAGCCGACCGCCCTTGTTGTAGCCGAGCTCCACCTCGGCACGGTAGCGCAGCCAGGCCACCGCATAGCCCGCGCCCAGCAGTCGCTCCATGATGTAGCCGCGTTTGCGCACGGCCTCGCGAACCCAGGGCATCCCCCCGCCGCCGTTGCCGGAGGCCAGCAGGACGATGGGCACGCGCCCCTCGCCGGGCGGCCGGCGCAGGCCGATGGGCGCATAGAGCCCGTCGAGCGTCGGGACATACATGAGATGAACGGGGATGTCGGAGCCCGGTACTGGCTCGGTGACGACGACACGCTCGGGATCAATGCTGGTGTGGAGGCCCATGGCGCTCCTCCCTGTGAGATCGGGCAAAAAGAAAATCGGCGGACCGGCCGGTCCGCCGATTCCCCGAGAGGCGGGTCTTGTGTCTCTGCCGCTTCGCTAGCTAGGTAGTCTCGGCAGATGAGCCCAGGTCACCGTAGCCTGCCCTGTGATCTTCAGGGTCGCAACACTACGGGTTCCGGTGGACGCCCCCTCTCCTCTGAGCCTAACTCTCAGAGTGCGCGCATCATCGGGTTCCCCATTTTTCTTGTCAAGCCCCAATCGCGATTTTGTCCTGTCCACATGTCCACCGCTATCCACAGCTCGAGAAAAGGACCGCGTGATGCGGCTTGATCGGCCCGGATCGGCAGAAGGCACGGTGTGACAAGCCTCGGCGTCGAAGCCATCGAGATTTCCCAGCTTCCGCGCTCATAGTATCCTCTCGCCGCGGAGAGGATCAGCCAGGCTGGAGGCGTGAGGATGAGTGAGCCGATCGTGGTCGAGAAGTTCGCCGTCGGGCAGTCCGTGCGACGCCTCGAGGACCCGCGTCTGGTGCAGGGACTCGGGCGGTACTCGGACGACGTGAACCTGTTGCGCCAGGCGCATGCCGTCGTCGTGCGCTCCCCGCACGCTCACGCCGATATTCTCGGGATCGCCACGAGCGCAGCCGGCACGGCCCCCGGGGTCGTGGCCGTCCTCACCGGCGCCGACGTCGCCGCCGACGGCCTCGGCGATCTTCCCACCGACCGCACGCGCAAGCGGCGCGACGGCTCTCCCGCCTTCACGACCCCGCGGCCGGTCCTGGCCCGCGGGCGGGTCCGGCACGTGGGCGATCCCGTCGTTCTCGTCATCGCCGAGACGCGCGAGCAGGCCGTCGACGCCGCCGAGCTGGTCGTCGTCGATTATGGACCGCGGCCCGCGGTGGCGGCGACGGCCGACGCGCGGCGTCCCGGGGCACCCGTCGTCTGGGACGAGGCGCCCGACAACGTCGCGTTCGTGTGGGAGGCGGGCAACCGCGACGCGGTGGCGCGCGCGTTCGAAGGCGCCGCTCACGTGACGCGGCTCGACTTCGTGGTGACGCGCGTGGCCGCCGCTCCCCTGGAGCCGCGCGCCGCCGTCGGCGAGTGGGACCGGCGGGTCGGACGGTACAGCCTGCACGCCGGTATCCAGTCGCCCCACCTCACCCGCGGGCTCCTGGCTGACGTGCTGCGCGTCCCCCAGAGCCGCGTGCGCGTGGTGACGGGCGATGTGGGCGGCAGCTTCGGGATGCGCAGCGGACTCTACCCCGAGATGGCCCTCGTGCTGTGGGCAGCGCGACGCCTGGGCCGCCCCGTGAAGTGGACGTCCGATCGCCGCGAGGGATTCGTCAGCGACGAGGCCGGACGCGACAACGTCAGCACGGCCGAGCTGGCCCTGGACGCCCAGGGCAAGTTTCTGGCCCTGCGGGTGGCCATCGGGCTCAACGTCGGCGCCTACCTCACGCCCCGGAGCGCCGGGCCGGGGACCAACAACGTGGGCGGCGTGGCCGGCGTGTACACGACGCCGGCCATTCACGTGCAGACCACCGGCATCTACACGCACACCACGCCCACCGGGCCCTATCGCGGCGCCGGCCGTCCCGAGGCCACCTACGCAATCGAGCGCGTGATCGACGTGGCCGCGCGTGAGCTCGGCCTGGACCCGCTCGAGCTGCGCCGCCGCAACCTGATCCCGCCCACCGCGATGCCGTTCAAGACCGGGCTCGTCTTCACCTACGACTGCGGCGACTTCGGCCGGGGCCTGGACATGGCGCTGTCGCTCGCCGACCAGGCCGGGTTCGAAAAGCGGCGGGCGGAGGCGCGCCAGCGCGGCCGACTGCGGGGGCTCGGCCTGGCCAATCCGATCGAGGTCGCGGGGGGTCCCTACAGCGGGCCCAACCCCGATACCGCCGAGGTGTGCGTCAACGCCGACGGCTCGGTCACGCTGTACGCCGGCTCCACCTCGATGGGCCAGGGCAACGAGACCGCCTTCGCCCAGATCGTGGCCGACCGGCTCGGCGTGCCCCCCGAGCGGATCCAGGTCCTCTGGGGCGACAGCGATCTGCTCGGGGCCGGCCGGGGCAACGGGGGCTCGGGCGCCCTGACGGTGGGCGGCTCGGCGGTGGTCCGGGCCACCGACAAGGTCATCGAACGTGGCCGCCGGATCGCCGCTCACCTGCTCGAAGCGGCGGTGGAGGACGTGGTGTTCCGCGAGGGTCGGTTCACCGTGACCGGCACCGACAAGGGCGTGGCGCTGGCGGCGGTCGCCCGCGTGGCCTACCAGCCCCGGCAGATGCCGCCCGGGATGGAGACGGGGTTCAGCGAGACGGCGGCCTTCGCCGCGCCCGCAGTCACCTTCCCCAACGGCAGCCAGCTCTGCGAAGTCGAGATCGACCCCGAGACGGGAATCGTGAGCATCGTCCGCTACACCGTGGTGGACGACGTCGGGCGCATGATCAACCCGATGCTCGTCAAGGGCCAGATCCACGGCGGCGTGGTCCAGGGTCTGGGCCAGGGGCTCTTCGAGCAGCTCGCCTACGACGGGGAGACGGGTCAGCTCCTAGCCGGATCGTTCATGGACTACGCGATGCCGCGGGCCGACGACGTTCCGTTCTTCGAGGTCGATTCCCACGACGTGCCGACCAAAATCAATCCCCTGGGCGCCAAGGGCGTGGGGGAGGCCGGCACGGTGGGGGCGCTCCCGGCGCTCCTCAATGCCGTCAACGACGCGCTGGCCCCGCTGGGTGTCCGTCATCTCGACATGCCGGTGACGCCCGAACGCGTCTGGCGGGCGATCCGCGAGGCCCGCACCTCCCGCTGATCAGGGAAGGCCTGACTACTCGGGGATCGCGTTGAGACGGTACATCATCTGGATGGCCTGGCTCGGCTTGCCGAACGCGCCGAACCAGCGATCGTACACGGAGCCGATCCGACCGGACCGGTAGAGGTCGGCGAGCGCCCGATTCACAACCAGCCGGAACGCCGCATCGTTGCGGCGAAGCATCAACCCGTACGGCTCATAGGAGAAGGCGAAGTTGGCCAGCCCGAAGCGCTTGGGATCGCCCGACGTCAGGGCCAGCCCGATCAAGATCCCTCGATCGGAGGCGTAGGCATCGGCCCGGCCGGCCTCGAGGGCGGCCAGCCCCTCGGCGTGGTCTTTGACCTGGACCATCTGCACGGTGATGAACTCCGATTTCAGAAAGTCGGCCAGGGCCTTTTCCGTGGTGGTGCCGGGGACGATGGCGATTCGCTTGCCGGTCAGATCACCCAGGCCGCGCAGATTTGCCGCCTGGGTAGTCAGGAGACCGCCCCCATCCGCGAACGTCATCAGGCTGAAGTCCACCTGCTCCTGGCGCGACAGGCTGGCCGTGGTCGAGCCGCACTCGATGTCCACCGTGCCCTGGACCACTGCCGAGATCCGGGTCTCGGGCGTGACCGGGATCCAGGTCAGCCTGAGGTCGGCCAGCCCCAGCTGCTTCTGAACGGCGCCCGCCACGTGCACGCAGAGGTCGATGGAATACCCCACCGGTCGCTTGTCGGGCCCGAGGAACGAGAAGGGCGGCGAGGACTCCCGGTAGCCGATGATGAGCGTGCCTGCCGTCTTGATCTTCTTGAGCGTCCCGTCCAGCTCCTGCCCCCACAGGGGGCCAGGCGTGAACAGGGTGGCGATCAGCGCGCCGCACAGTATCGTCCTCATGATCATCCTCGACGTCATGGGCGTCTCCTGGTCCTCGTCGGCTGCGAAACGGGGAGCGACCGCATTCTCCCAGTCGCCGGGCCCCCACGCTATGGGACCTTGGTCCAACCCGGAGCTGTCCTTCCCCAGACCAGGGCCCCGCTACTTGAGGCCGCTCAGGTTGTACAGGCGCGCGCAGTTGTCCCAGAGGATCTTCTTCTTGGACTTGTCATCCACGCCCTCCAGGTGGACGAACTCCTCGATGGCCACCGGGAACAGGCCGTCGGAATGCGGATAGTCGGTCGAGACCACGATGCTGTCGTCGCCGATCGCCTCGATGACCTGGCGCAGGGGCTTCTCGTCGGCGTCGGTAGCGATGAAGCACTGCCGGAAGAAATACTGGCTGGGCAGCTGGGAGATTTGCACCTCCGAGCCGGGGCCGAACTTCTCCCACGCCTCGTCCAGCCGCCAGAGATACCAGGGGAGCCACCCGCACGTGCCCTCGAGAAACGCGCAGCGCAGGCGGGGGTGCCGCTCCAGCACCCCGCTGGCGGCCAGGCTGCCGAACGCCATCATCAGCTCCACCGGATTGCGGCCGGCCACGCCGATCACCCGGCCGTTCGGTGTGTCGAGATAGCGGCGGGCGATGTCGTCGCGGAGGGAGGCCTGGCCGGTCGGATGGAAGCCTACGGGCACGCCGAGCTCCTCGATGGCGCTCCACAGCGGCTCCATCGCGGGGTCGTGGACGTGGCGCCCGTTGATGGGGTTCGGGTTGCCGATGACCGCCACCGCGCCGTGCTCCCGCACCGCCCGCCGGGCCTCGGCGATGGCGCCGGGGACGTCGTGGAAGGCCACCTGGGCGGCGAACTTCAGGCGGGCCGGGTTGTACTGGCAGTAGTCGTGCGTCCACTTGTTGTGGGCGCGGGCCAGGGCGGTGGCCACCTGGGGGTCGAGGTCGTCGTGCATGAGTACTTGACGGCCCCGGGTGCCGTAGAGAACGGCGACGTCGATCCCCTCGATGTCCATGGCCTGGACGTGGGATTCCGCGTCGTAGCCGCGCCCGTGGGCGACCTCGTAGTGCGGATGCCGGGCAAACGCGCGCCGCTGCAGATCCTTGCCGACCACCGCGGTCCGCGTCCGCTTGGACATCTCCCCGAGCTCGAGCTCGCCGATCTTGATCACCGGCTGATTCGGCGCGTTGGCCGTGCCCCGCAGGAATTGGGGCGCGAACTTCTTGAACGGCTCGTCGAGGTAACGCTCCCAGAGACCATCGGGCTCCATCGTGTGGAGGTCCGAGTCCATGACCTTGAAGCCGTTCTTCATCGCGTCTCCTCCTTGCCGGGGGCTCAGGCCACCCGGTAGCGCTTGAGCGAATCGGGATCGACAGTGGCGCCGAGACCGGGCCCGGTGGGCAGGCGCAACACCCCCGTGTCGAGCCGGACCGGTTCTCTCACCACATCGCCCGCCATCTTGAGCGGTCCCACCGCCTCGCAACCCTCCAGCACGGCCTCGCTGGTCGCCGCCACCGCCGCTTCGGCCAGCGTGGAGAGGGTAAGACCGAAGCCGTGCCCGATCACGACCCGGAGCCCCGCCGCCGCCGCGCACTCGAGCATGGCCCGCGTCCGGAACAGCCCCCCCTGCTTCATCACCTTGAGCTTCACGATGTCGGCGGCTTCACTGCGGATGATCGCGATGAGCGAGGCCGGCCCGGTCACGCTCTCGTCGGCCATGAGGGGGATCGCGATGTGGCGGCGAATCGTGGCCAGGCCGGCGATGTCGTCACGGGGAATCGGCTGCTCGACCAGGGTGAGGGCGTAGGGCTCGAGGCGGCGGATGAATGGCACCGCCTCGGCCAGGGCCAGGCTCTCGTTGAAATCGACGCGGAGGGCCATGCCGTCTCCGACCGCCGCTCGCACCGCGGCCACCCGGGCCAGGCCCTCGTCGGTGGCCCCGGCCACCTTGATCTTCGCCGTGCGGAATCCGCGAGCCGCCCAGGCGGCCGCCTCGCGGGCGGCCTGGGCCGGCGACACCGCGCCGATCCAGGCGTTGAAGCGCACCTCGTCCCGCACGGTGCCCCCGAGGAGCGTCGGAACCGGCACGCCGAGCACGCAGCCCTGGAGATCGAGCACGGCCATCTCCACGGCGGCCTTCGCCTCGTGCTGATCCGGGACCGCGCGGTCCATCCGGGCCAGGACCCCCTGGAGGTTGAACCCATCCACGCCGATCAGCGCGGGCGTCAGCCGACCCACGGTGGCGTGGATCTCGTCGGCCGAGACCTTCGAATATCCCGGTGAGGGATCGACGTTCCCCCAGCCCTCCTGGCCGGTGTCGGCGACGGCCCGGACCAGCACGCTCCGTTGCACGGTGGTGAGGCCGTGCACGCCCCGGACCGGCTGGTGCAGTGGCACCTCGATCAGGACCGGTTCGATCCGCGTCAGCTTCATGGCCGTGGGCGGCGCCATCTCAATGAACGCTGCTGCCGCCGTCCACCAGGATCGTCTGCCCGGTGACGAAATCGCTGTCGTCCGAGGCCAGGAAGATCAGCGTGCCCACGATGTCCTCGGGCACCTCGGCCCGCTTGAGCATCCGCATCCGGACGTTCTCCTGCTTGCGCTCCTCGGAGATGTTCTTCTCGTTCTCGCCGCTCAGCGTGAACCCGGGCGAGATCGCATTGACGCGGATGCCGAACTCGCCCAGCTCCCGGGCCAGCGAGCGCGTGAAGCCCACCACCCCACCCTTGGACGTCGTGTAGTGGATATAGTGGGGCACGCCCTTGAAGAAGGTGGAGGACGCGATGTTGATGATCTTGCCCTTGCCCTGAGCTTTCATGGCCGGGAACACGGCCCGCGCGCACAGGAACAGGCCCTTCAGATTCACCGCCATCACCCGGTCCCATTCCTCCACGGGAATCTCCATGAACGGCCGACGCTTGAGGGTGCCGTAGACGGCGGCGTTGTTCACCAGCACGTCGATGCGGCCGAACCGGGCCAGGGTCTCGGTGGCCAGGCGTTGCGTGTCCTCCTCGCGCGAGACATCGCAGACCACCCCCAGGGCCTGGCCGCCGCGGGCTTCGATCTCCTTGACGGTGGGCTTGGGATCGGCCACGTCGGCCACGACAACACGCGCGCCCTCGGCGGCCACACCCAGGCCGTAGGCCCGGCCGATGCCCTGGGCCCCGCCCGTGATGATCACGATCCGGTCCTTCAGTCTCATAGCGCCTCCATTGTATTGGAGGGGGCAGAGACTGCCCCCTCCACACCTCCCCCGCTCACGCGAGGTGCGACTACCGCCCCTCCACACCTCCCCCGCTCACGCGAGGTGCCACTACCGCCCCTCCACACCTCCCCCGTTCACGCGCGATGCGACTGCCGTTCCTCCATGCTGGAGATCTCGTCCAGCACCGGCAGTATATAGCGTCGGAAGCGGTCGGGGTTCTCGCTCATGGGAAAGTGCCCCAGCTCCTCCATGATCGTGACCTTCACCCCCGGCATCTGCGCCGCCGTGCGCGCGGTGTCATCGGGCGTGCACGAGAAGTCGTACTCGCCGGTGAGAAGATAGAGCGGGCAGCGCTCGGTGTCCACGCCGCCCAGCTGGCCGCGCAGGTCCGAATCGACCCGGTAGAAGTACAGGTCGCCCTTGAACACCCCGGGGCCGCCCTGCATATAGCCCCACAGCGTCTCCCAGCGGAACTCGCTCGGGCTCTGCGGCGCCATCAACCCCGCCATGAGGGCGCCGGCCACCTCGCCACCGTGGACGTCGGGACGGTGTAGCCACCCGGTGTCGTCGTACCACGGAGCCTGGTAGTCGGCGGCCTCGAGCCCGATGAGGGCGCGGAACTCGCGCGCGTGATCGCGAGCCAGGTGGAGCACGATTTTGCCGCCGATCGAACAGCCCAGCACGACGGGACGCTCGAGACCGAGGGCCCGGCAGAAGCTCCGGATCAGCTCGACGTAGGCCGCCGCGGTGAGCCGGTACTCCTCATCCTGCCAGCCGGCCGGCGGCAGCGACTTGCCGTGCCGGGGCATGTCGAAGGCCAGCACGCGAAAGCGCCGCGTGACCGCCTCATCGGTCAGCAGATGGCGGAACTGGCGGCCATCGGAGCCCGCCGTGTGCAGGCACACCAGCGGGATCCCCTGCCCGGCTTCCTCGAAGTACAGCCGGTGCACGCGGGATTGCAGAACGAGCCGCAGATACCGACCGATGATCGGCTCGAGGTGGGGCTCAGCCACGGTCGCGCCCCCGGGGCGCTTCCAACACCCCTTTGACGTAGCGCAGATTGGCCATGAGGGGCAGGAGGTCGCCTTCGATCCGCGCGTGACCGGCCTTGGCCATGGCGAAGAGATCATGGTAGCCGGGCGCCGGCAGCGGGGCCCAGAAGCGCCGCCACGCGTCGGCCGGAGCCCGCACGGCGAAGCTCCACTGGCGCATGAGAAAGGGCCCGCGCTCGAGCCGGGCGACCCGGCCCTCGATCACCGTGACCAGCCAGGCCGTGTCGCCCGTCTCGACGAGAAATGTCGTGCTCAGATAGCGACCCCGACGGACCAGGGCCTCGTCGCTGTTGACCAGCTCGGCGAGCCGCTCGAGCACGGGACCCATGATAGCGCCGATCCTCGGCCGAATGGCGACACGCTGGCCCGGAGCTGGGCGCCCGTCCGCACCATGACAGGGAGGGTCACGATGGTCGGAACAGCAGCACGTCACGGCTCAGCGTGACGTCGAGATCGCCGATCGCGTCGAGCCGGGCACGCTCGCTCCGGCGGAGCGCTCGGTACGAGCCGGTCATGACGTCGGCGACGGCGGCGGCGTCGAGCCGCGCGGCGTGACTGATGCGCTCCCGCCGCACGAGCGTGAAGAATGGCGCGAATGTGGCGATCGTTCGCTCGACGCGGTCGCGCAGCACCCCCTCGCCGAGCACTGCCTGCCGGAGCTCGATGAGGTCGTCGGGGGCGGGGACAGCGACGAGCAGAGCCCCATTTCCCCGAACGACGCGCCGGAACTCGCCCGGGTTCATGCGCCCGGTGATCGAGGCGACGACCCGGAACGAGGCCTCGGCAAACGGGATGAAGCGGTCGGCGTTCGCCACGATCCACTCGAGCCCCCGATGGAGCCGGGCGGCGGCGGCGATGGCCGCGACGGAGATGTCGATACCGTACGCCGCGCAGCGGAACCGCGCCGCGATGGTCGCGAGGTAGTGTCCCTCCCCGCAGCCGACGTCCAGCACGGCGTCGGCCATGCTGATCGTCAGCAGGTCGACCACCTTGTCGACGAGCGGTCCCTCGACGCCGGCGAGGATGCGTCGGCGCGCCGCGACCGCCTCCGGGGAGTCGCCCGGTCGTCGCGATCTCCGATCGTGGGGCTGCAGGAGGTTGACGTAGCCGCTCCGCGCGAAGTCGAACGAATGCCCGTCCGGGCAGATCAGGCGACGCGCCTCGCGCGTGAGCGGCAACCGGCAACCACGTACGGTGCAGAGGAGGGTGGCCCTCGTCAAGCGACTCTCTATCCCTTCGCTGAGACCGCGGAGAAGTGGAGCCGCACCCGCGGCTTCATGGCCAGCGCGAGCCCCATGGCCATGACGCCGACCGTGATGCAGAGTCGTCGCGGCGTGACGCCTCGTCGAGCGTGGAAAATAGCACACAGGCGCTACCAGGGAGGACGGGGGACGTTGGGCTGGCCGGAGCCCTGGAGGCAGCCCCGGCTGATGCTCTCAGGGCGCGGACGGCCGCCCGTCCCGGCGGGTCAGCACGGCCGGTCCCTGCTCCGTGATCGCCACCGTGTGCTCGAAGTGGGCAGACAGACTGCCGTCCCGCGTGATCGCCGTCCATCCATCCTCTTGCACCTCGACCTCCGGCGCGCCCAGCGTCACCATGGGCTCGATGGCCAGCACCATGCCGGGTCGCAGTCGGAGACCCCGCCCGGCGGCGCCGAAGTTCGGCACCTCGGGCTCCTCGTGCAGCGCGCGGCCGATGCCGTGCCCCACGAAGGCGCGGACCACGGCGAGCCCGTGGCCCTCCACGTGCGTCTGCACAGCATAGGAGACGTCGGAGAGCCGCCGGCCGACGCGGCACGCGTCGATGGCGAGCTCCAGGCTCTCCCGGGTGACGGCGAGGAGCGCGCGCACGGATGCGGGAATCTCGCCGATCGCGAGCGTCGCGGCGCAGTCCGCGTAGTAGCCGTCGAGGACACAGCCGACGTCGACGCTCACGATGTCGCCCGCCGCCAGCCGCCGGCCGGCGGAGGGGATGCCGTGCACGACCTCGGCATTGATCGAGACACAGGCCGTGGCCGGGTAGCCCTGATAGCCCTTGAACGCCGGCGTGGCCCCGCGCCGCCGGATGAGGGCCTCCACTTCCATGTTGATCGCCAGCGTGGACACGCCGGGCTTGACGAAGGTCGGCAGCCAGTCCATGACGTCCGCCAGGATGTGGCCCGCGCGCCGCATCACCGCGATCTCGGAGGGCGACTTCAGCACGATCATCGCTGACTCGAGCCCGTCCGCGCGGCGCCTGGCTTCCGGCAGGCGCCGCGCGGACGGACCATCGTCACTGGTCGCTCTTCTTGGTGAAGGTATGCCCGTTCACGCACACCCGGAACTGCTTCTGGGAACGCCGCGACGGGGCGCCGCAGCAGCCGCAGGGAACGGTCGCCTCGAACCCGAGGGTGTTCCTCGCTGCTGTCGTCACTGTTCGCTCGGCCGGCTTCTTGCCCATCTGGCCCTCCTCCAGACTTGTTGTAGCGCGCGCGACGTCAACGGCGCGTAAAGCCGGCGTCCGGAACCCTCAAAATCTCGTGAATGCCTGCGCCAGCACTGCACCCACAGCCAGGCGAGTGCCATTGGGAACGGCCTTGCGCTCGGCAACCCCCAGCAGGTATCGCCATAGCCCCGGGCCCGGGACACGCCAAGGTGCCCGCAGCACCGTGGTTCGACAGATTCGCTGTCGGAGATTCGCCGGCCACTGGCCGCGCAGAGAACCACATCAGCGGCGGCTGGACGGTCCACACGTGGCGACTTTGCAACAATCACCGATAAGTAGCCTTCAGCATCTGGCCGGATGGCCTCGTCGTTCCTGGGTGGCGCGGGAGTTGCTCCATGCGCCGGCATCGCGAACGCCTCCCCAGGAGGTCGACGATGCCACGAGCGACATGGATCGGCACGGGTGTGGCTGCGGCGCTTTTCATGGTTTTCGTGCCCGGCGCCGCCGGGGCGCGCGGGCCGGTCGTCTTCGAAGCCAACCGTGGACAGGTGGATGCCCAGGTGAAGTTCCTGTCGCGCGGGCCGGGCTTCACGCTCTTCATCACGGCCGCCGAGACGATGCTCGCCGATCGTCGCACCGGCGAACGGGTGCGGCTGCGTCTCGTCGGGGCGCGAGAGGAACCCGAGGTGGTCGGTCTCGAGCCCCTGCCGGGGCGGATTCACTACTTCATCGGGCAGAATCCCCTGCACTGGCGGACGAATGTGCCCACGTATGCGCGGGTCGCGTACCGGGAGGTCTACCCGGGGATCGACGCGGTCTACAGGGCTGACGCCGCGCTGCGCATCGAGCAGGACTTCCTGGTCCAGCCTGGCGCTGATCCCGACGCGATCAGGCTGGAGCTCGATGGGGTCCAGGCGGCGAGCGTGGACGGCGCCGGCGACCTCGTGCTGGCCACAACGAAGAGCGAGGTGCGGCTCAGCCGGCCAGTGGCCCACCAGGTGATCGACGGGCACCACCGTGGGATTCAGGCCGCGTGGATAGTTCGTGGGCCGAGGGAGGTAGGGTTCTGGCTCGGCCGCTACGACCGCTCGCTTCCGCTGGTGATCGATCCTGTCATCACCTGGGCGACGCTCCTGGGTGGCACCGGTGACGACCAGGCCTTCGGCGTCGCCCTGGACGCCGTCGGCAACGTCGTTGTGACCGGCGACACGACGTCGCCTGACTTCCCAGATGCTTCTGGCCTCCCGGTAGGGACCGACGCCTTCGTGACCAAGATCGATGCTAACGGCCAGAGCCTCATCTACTCCGCCTATATCGGCGGCAGCGGCACCGACGGAGCCCGGGCCATCGCCGCGGATTCAGCGGCAAATGTCTATCTAGCGGGATTCACCGACTCTCCTGACTTCCCCACCACGGCCGGCACCGTCCAGCCGGTCCACGGGGGAGGCCTCGACGGCTTCGTCGTCAAGCTCGACCCCACCGGCGCCATCCTCTACTCCACCTACCTGGGTGGGGCTGAAAGCGACACAGCGCTCGGGATCGCCGTGGATGTCAACGGCCGCGCCCACGTGGCCGGTGGCACCCGGTCCAGCGAGTTTCCCATCAGCAATGCGCTCCAGCCGACACCGGGCGGCGGCACCTGCGGGATCGCGCCGGACACCTTCCCCTGCCGCGACGCCTTCGTGGCTCGGCTGAATCCCCTTGGGACCGACCTCGAGTATTCGACCTTCCTCGGTGGCAGCGACGACGACGCTGCCAACGGCATCGCCCTGGACCGTAACGTCAATGCGTACCTCACCGGCTTCACCCTGTCGGGGAACTTCCCGACGACCCTCGAGAGCCTGCTGCCCACTCCACGCGGTGGGCTCGACGCCTTCGTCGCGAGGGTGGACGCCGACGGCAGTCTCGGCTGGTCGACGTACCTGGGCGGCAGCGGCTCGGATACTGCCAACGGCATCGCGGTCGACACGGCGGGACATTCTCATGTGGTCGGGAGCACGGCCTCGGCGAACTTCCCGGCCACCGGGGGAGATTCGTTCATCGGCGCTACCGATGGTTTCGTGACGAAGCTCGACGCGGCAGGCAGCGCTGTCCTCTGGTCCCGGAGCACCGGCAGCGCCGTGCCGACGGCGGTCGCCCTCAACAACTTCGCCGATGTTCGTCTCGTCGCCAACACCCTCGTCTGCACGATGCCCACCATCCCTCCGGGATGCGCAGAATCCCACGTCGACGTCGTCGTCGACAAGCGCAGCGGCGGCGACGGCCACCGGCTCGACATCATCACGTTCGGGGGACGAAGCAACCTGGCGGCCGGCCAGGACTTCGGCCAGGCCATCGTCACCCGCGGGGTCGTTTCTTTCTGGGTGGCGGGTTTCACCCGCGCGGCTGACTTCCCCACGACACCCGGCGCCGTGCAGCCGGCCCACCAGGGTGGAGCCGACGCTTTCGTGGTCAAGCTGATGGACCCGATCGATCCGATCGCCACGAACCCTCCCAGTGGCCCTCCGGAGGGAGGATTTTTTCCGGAAGGAGGCGTTGGCGGCTGCCTAATCGCCACCGCTGCCTTCGGCTCACCGCTGGCTCCCGAGGTCCAGACCCTCCGGCAGTTCCGTGATCGTGTGCTGATGACCCACCCGGCCGGCCGTGCGCTCGTCCGCGCCTATTACCGGCTGAGCCCGCCACTGGCGCGCACGGTCGCGAGGAACCCACGGCTGGCCGCCGTTGTCCGCGGCCTGCTTCGCCCGGTCGCCCTCGGTGTCGGCGTTGTTGTCGAGAGGCCCTTCGTGACCATCGCGCTCACGGCAATTGGGCTGGCAATGATGCTGGCGCTGGGGATGGTGACGCGAAGGAAAACGAGGCCGGTCCTGGGTGTGACGCTCGCCTGCCTCATCGTCGGAGCAGTGCTGCTCGTCATTGTGCTGGCTCTGGCCCGGCCGGAGCGGATGCCGGCGGGGCCCGGGCAATTGCCAGCGCCCTCACCAGCCGCGGCGCGGGAAGCCCGGCCGGAGCCTGGCGTGAGTGAGATACTCGCCGCCCCGGCTCCATCCACCCGGCCCACGCCGACGGCCCGGCGTGCGGAGAGCGGGCCTGGCCCCAGGCCGCTCACCACACCCCCAGCGCCAGCAACGCGGGACCTCCTGCGCGACCTCACAAGCCGGGAGGGATCGGTGCGGTTGATCAATCCACTGGCTTCACGCGACGCCCGCCGCTGGGCGGTGAGGTCAGATCTGATCGAGGGTGTCCTCGGCGCGGACGGCTTCGTGGTGACCGATCCCCGCCTGACCCGCGGGCTCGGCATCGAGGCCGGCGACACCATCGTCAGCGTCGGCGGGCGTCCACCGCGCGGCCTGCTCGCCGTGCTGAGCGCGGTCCAGCGCGATCCCGACCGCGCGACGGTGCTCGTGGAGATCGACCGCGGTGGGACGCGGCTCGTGCACTCGTATCGCGTACGCTGACGACGTCGGCCCCCGAGGGCTCGGGTCCCCGCGGTATGATTGGGGGCCATGACGACCGTGGCCGACGATACGGCGCTGGCCGACCTGGTCGAATGCCTGGCGGCCATCGGCCGTTCCATGCAGGACGAGTTCGATCCCCAACGCTTTCTCGCCGATTTCTCGGCCAAGCTCGAGCGGCTCATCCCCCACGACCGGCTGGTGATCGCCTACCTCGACGACGACCGCCGGACCTTCAGCATCTTCGCCGAGCACGCCAAGAACGGGCCGGTGCTGCACGCCCGGCACTACACCACCGGCTTCTCGCCGGAGGGCCGCTATCGGGTCGGCGACTGGGGGCTTCGGTCCGTGTTCGACGGCGAGGCGCTCCGCGTCGATGATCTTCGCGCCGACGATCGCGTCGCCCGCGAAGGCGCGATCGAGCATCGGGTCCGCCAGGCGGGATTTCGCGCGGCCCTGCTCCTCCCCCTGTACAGCGGGGGCCGGGTGGTGGGCTGCCTGGCCGCCAGCAGCCTGACCGCCGGCGCCTACACCGACCAGCACCTGGCCACGGGCCGGCAGGTCGCCGATCTCATCGCGCCCTTCATTCAGAGCACCGTGCTGCTGCAACGGGAGCGACGTCGGCTGCGCCGCCTGCACGGCCTGGCCGCGCTGGGCCCGGCGCTGGCCACGAGCCTGGACGTCAAGGACGTCTTCGACCGGCTCGCCGAGGTGGTGAAGCCGGTCCTCGACTTCGACGTGATGGGGATCTGCCTGCTCTCCTCCAGCGGGCGCGAGCTGGAGAAGCTCGTCGAGGTGGACAGCGCGCCGCCGGCCGAGCCGGCGCCCTGGAGGATGGATCTCGAGAGCTTCTCCTTCGCCGAGAAAATGCGCGCGGGCCAGCCCATCCTGGTTCGCGATGCGCTCGTCGAGCTCGATCCCAAGAGCCCGGGGGACCGCCTCATGCTGGACGACGGCGGGCGCTCGGCCCTCGGCGTGGCCCTTCACCGTGGTGGGGTGGTCGGCGGCGCGCTGTACTTCGGCAAGCGACGTCCATACTGGTTCGACGGGGCCGACGTAGAGATCGCCGAGCACGTCGCGGAGTCCGTGGTTCTGGCCCTGCAGCACCAGCGCCTGGGCGACGAGCAGCGGCGCCTGGCCGCCGCCGAGGGTCGGGCCCGCCAGCTGGAGGAGCGATTGGCCTCGCTACGGGAATCCCTGGGCCAGCAGTACGGCTTCGATCAGATCATCGGCCGCTCCCCGGCCGTCCGCGAGGCCCTCTCGCGCGCGGCCAAGGTGGCGCCCGCCGAGACCACGGTGTTGCTCACCGGCGAGAGCGGCACGGGCAAGGAGATCGTGGCGCGCGCCATCCACTACGCCAGCGTCCGCGCCGACGGGCCGTTCGTCGCCGTCAACTGCGCGGCGCTGCCCGAGGCCCTGCTGGAGTCGGAGCTGTTTGGCCACGAGCGCGGGGCCTTCACGGGAGCCGACCGCCAGAAGCCGGGGCGCTTCGAGCTGGCCGCGGGAGGCACGCTCTTCCTCGACGAGGTCGCCGAGCTCACCCCGCCCGTGCAGGCCAAGCTGCTCCGCGTGCTGCAGGAGCGCGAGTTCCAGCGCGTGGGCGGCACCGCGACGCTGAAGGCCGATGTCCGCATCGTGGCGGCCACCAACCGGGATCTGGAGCAGGCGGTGGCGGACGGCCGCTTCCGCGAGGATCTCTTCTATCGGCTCAACGTCTTCGCCGTTCACCTGCCCCCGCTGCGCGAGCGCGGCGACGACGTGCTGCTCCTGGCCGACCACTTCGTGCACACGCTCGGCGCGCGGATGGGCAAGGGGGAGCCCGGGCTGAGCCGTGACGCCCGCGAGGCGCTGATCGCCCACAGCTGGCCGGGCAACATCCGGGAGCTGCAGAACGCCGTGGAGAGGGCGCTGATCCTGTCCGATGGCAGTCTCATCACCGCGGCCCAGCTGGGCATCACGCCGCGCCGGGAGGTCCGAAGCGATGAGACCGCCCCGCCGGCCGCGGACGCGCCGGTGACTCCCCTGGCCGAGGCGGAGCGGCAGATCGTCGCCGACGCGATGCAGAAGGCGCGGGGCAACAAGTCCCGCGCGGCCAGGCTGTTGGGGCTGACCCGCTCTCAGCTCTACACGCGCCTCAAACGCTTCGGCCTGGACGGCGCCTGAGCGGCTGTAGATTTCTCGACAGTCTGTAGCAGGATCCGCAGCGCCACTGCGGCAACCCCGACAGCCTCCGATCGACGCGGCGGTTCGCCATGTCACCATCGTCACCGTCTCAGCCACTTGCACGACACCACTCATTCGGCGTGCCTCTTGCTCTCTCCTGGGAGCGAGGAGGACAGGATGAGCCAGAGATCGGTGGAGCGGGCGCTCGGCAAGATGGTCACGGACGAGGCGTTCAGAACCGACTTTTTCCTCGATCCCTGGCGGGCCAGCGTGATCGCGGGGCTCGACCTGCTGGCCTACGAGGTGGAGGCGCTCCTCAAGGTCCCCCGGTCGCTGTTGCACCGGCTGAGCGCCGACCTCGACGACCGGATCTGTCGTCTGTGCATCGTGGATCGGAACCCCGAGGAGCGAGCCCGATCCTGAGCACAGGGCCGGCGCTCTCAATCTGCTCTGGACGTCGGAGATTCCTGCCCGTAGGATGGCGCCGATGCGAGGGACCTGCCTCGCTGTGGGACTGGCGGTTGCGGTGCTCGCGGCTCCCGCCGCCGGTAGCGCCGGCCCTCCCCTGCCAGTCGTCTTCGAGCCCAATCGCGGGCAGGCCGACGCCCGCGTAAAGTTTCTCTCACGCGGTCCCGGCTACGCGCTCTTCGTCACCCAGTCCGGAGTGATCCTGGCCGACCGGCGCGCCGGCCAGAGGGTTCAGCTTCGCCTCCTGGGAGCGCATCAGGACTCCGAGATCATCGGCCTCCGGCCACTGCCAGGCCGGACGCATTACTTCCTCGGGCGGAACCCCGCGAATTGGTACACGAACGTGCCGACCTACGACGGCGTCGTCTATCGGAATGCCTATTCCGGAATCGACGCCATCTACAGGGCCCACGCCGGATCGCGGATCGAGCAGGAGTTCGTCATCCGGCCTGGTGCTGACCCCGGGGCTATCGCGCTGGGATTCGAGGGCATCCGGGACGCTGCCGTGGACGGCGCCGGTGATCTGGTTCTGACCACGGGCGGGCCCCCGCTGCGACTCAGCCGGCCAGTTGCTTACCAGGTGATCGACCGGGCACGGCGTGAGATCCCGGTGGCGTGGGTCGTGCGCGGACCGGCGCAAGCCGGCTTCGCGCTGGGGCCACATGATCGCTCGCACCCGCTGGTGATCGATCCCGTCATCGCGTGGGCGACGCATCTCGGGGGCAGCGGCGACGACCAGGCCTTCGGCGTGGCCGTGGACGTCGGGGGCAATGTCTACGTGACCGGCGACACGGCGTCGCTCAATTTTCCGGAGATTGGCACCACCGCGCTGGCCGGCGGGTTCGATGCGTTCGTGAGCAAGCTCGACGCCAACGGGCAGGTCCTGCTCTACTCGGCGTACATCGGCGGATCGGGCACCGACGGCGGCCGGGCCATCGACGTGGACGCCAACAACAACGCCTACCTGGCCGGGTTCACCGACTCGGCGGACTTCCCGACCACCCCGGCCGGCTTCCAGGCGCTGCCCCAGGGCGACTTCGACGCCTTCGTCGTCAAGCTCGATCCCAACGGGGTGATCGCGTACTCCACCTTCCTGGGCGGTTCCGGACTCGACACCGCGTTCGGGATCGCCGTCGATAGCAGTGGCCGGGCTCACGTGGCCGGGGGCACCAGGTCCATCGACTTCCCCATCGCCAGTGCGTTGCAGCCTGATCTGGGCGGCGGGACGTGCGGGAATCCGCCCGTCGATTGCCGCGACGCCTTCGTGACCCGGCTGAGCGCCCTGGGCACTGTCCTCGAGTACTCGACCTTTCTCGGTGGCAACAACGATGATACCGCCAACGCCATCGCGCTCGACGGCAGCGGCCGGGCCTACGTGACCGGCTTCACCCTGTCGGCGGACTTCCCGACGACAGCCGGAAGCCTGCAGCCCCTGCCCGGGCTCGGGGTCGAGGCCTTCGTGGCTCGGGTGAACGCCGACGCCAGCCTCGGCTGGTCCACCTTCCTCGGGGGGGCCGGCGCCGACATCGGCAACGGGATCGCCGTCAACACGGCGGGAAGTCCGCACGTCGTGGGCAGCACGACGTCGGCGAACTTTCCCGCGACCGGTGGTGACGTGTTCACCGGCCTCACCGAGGGTTTCGTCACCAGGCTCGACGCGACGGGCAGCCTCATCGCCTGGTCGCGAAGCACGAGCAGCGCCGTCCCGACGGCGGTCGCGGTCGACGCCGTCGGCGATGTCCAGCTCGTGGCCAATCAACTGGTCTGCACCGACCCCTCGCTCCTCCCTCCGGGATGCCCGCAGTCCCATGTGGACGTCGTCGTCAACAAGCGCAGCGGCGTGAACGGCATCAGCCTGGACATCATCAGATTCGGAGGAACGGGCAACCTGGCGGCCGGACAGGACTTCGGTCAGGCCATCACTGCGACCCTCGGCGCCGTGTGGGTGGCCGGCTTCACCCTGGCCACCGACTTCCCCGCCACGCCCGGCGCCTTTCAGAGGACCAACCAGGGCGGGGAAGACGGCTTCGTGGTCAAGCTCGCCGATCTGATCGCCCCCGTCCCGGTAGAAGACGACGCCGACGATGACTGCGTGATCGCCACCGCGGCCTTCGGCTCGCGGTTGACCGTCGAGGTCCGGACGCTCCGTCGGTTCCGCGATCAGGCGCTCCGGACCACCCCCGTGGGTCGACTGCTCGTCCGCGCCTACTACACGCTCAGTCCGCCCTTCGCACGCGCGGTCAGGAACGAGCCGGTCCTGGCCGCCGCCGTCCGTGGCGTGCTCCGCCCGGTCGCCCATGGCGCCGGCTTCGCGCTGGACCGTCCCTTCGTCGCCGTGGCCCTGGCTGCCGCCGGTCTCGTCGCGATCGTGGGGCTGGGAGCGAACGCGGCAAGAAGGCCGCGGCGAATCAGGACGACCATGATCATCCTGGGACTGGCCGGGGGCATGCTCATCGCCGGTGCGCTCATCCTCGGACGAACCGGCGGAGACCGACCACGGGGACATGAGTCATCGTCAGCCGAGAAGCCAGTCGTCGGGCGCGGCGGCGCCCAGGACGTGGCCGCGGGTGTTACCCGGCCGGGTGTTACCCGGCAGATCGATCAGCGCGCCGCCCGTGGCGCCGCGCCCGGCCCGCTGGCCGCCGATCCCCCGCCGGCGGTCCGGGATCTTGCCGCGCTGGCCGGGGACGGGCCTTCGGTCACGCTGCTCAATCCGCTGGCTCCACGCGCCGCCCGGCGCTGGCAGGTGACGTCGAACCTGATCGAGGGCGTCCTCAGCGCGGAGGGCTTCGCGGTGACGGATCCCCGCCTGGCCGGCCGGCTCGGCATTCAGGCCGGCGACATGATCGTCAGGATCGACGACCATCCGCCCTCGGGCCTGCTGGCAGTGCTGATCCCGCTGCAGCGCGATCCTGACCGGGCCACCGTCGTCGTCGAGATCGATCGCGCCGGCAACCGGCTGGTCCAGTCCTACCGGGTACGCTGAGTCGCGAACCGTCCCTTGACTCGATCGCGCGTCTCTCCCATAGTCTGATCTCGATCGCCAACGGTCCGAACCGCGGGACGGGCGACGGAGGCCAACGATGGCGCAGGTGAGCACGACGAGCTACGGGGTCGTCGAAGGTTGGGAGCAGCTTCCCGCCGGCTGGGAGCACCGTGACGTGGCCGGGGTGGCCGTCGACGGCGAGAACCGGGTCTACCTGATCTGCCGCGGCGATCACCCGATCATCGTCTACGACCAGAAGGGGAACTTCCTGCGCTCGTGGGGGGAGGGCCAGTTCACCCTGCGGACCCATGGCATCACGATCGGCCCCGACGGGACGGTCTACGCCACGGATGACGGCAACCACACGGTGCGGCAGTTCACTCCCAGCGGCAAGCTCCTGATGACGCTGGGGACCATGAACACGCCCTCTGACACGGGTTACGACGGCAAGAACACGGCCACTGCCACCAAGCCTGGCGGTCCTTTCAACCGCCCGACCAACGTGGCGATCGGACCCAAGGGCGATCTCTACATCTCCGACGGCTACGGGAACTGCCGCGTGCACCGCTTCTCCCCCACCGGCGAGCTGAAGCGCTCGTGGGGCGTGGCCGGTCAGGGGCCCGGCGAGTTCTTCCTGCCCCACGGCATCGCGGTGGCTGCGGACGGGCGTGTGTTCGTCTGCGACCGGGAGAACGACCGCATCCAGATCTTCAACCCCGACGGCGAGTACCTCAGCGAATGGACCGATACCCGGCGACCGACCCACCTCGTGTTCGATGGCCAGGGCCGGGCGTATGTCTCCGAGCTGTGGTGGCAGCCGGGCCAGACCTCGCGGCGGTATGGACCGGCCGGTACGAATCGCTCGGGCCGTGTCAGCGTCTACGACCGCGACGGTCGTGTGCTCGCGCGCTGGGGCGAAGGTCCGGATCCGGTGGCGGCCGGCAGCTTCGCGGCCCCTCACGGCATCGCCGTGGACAGCCAGCACGACGTCTACGTGAGCGAGGTCACCTGGACGTTCGCCGGCAGCCGCGGCTACGTGCCGGCGGGCTGCCACACGTTCCAGAAGTTCGCGCTGCAGTCCTGAGCTCCGTGCCGGATCAGCTCCGGGGCCGGGTCGCGCTCATCACGGGGGCCAGCCGCAACATCGGCCGGGCCATCGCGCTGGCGTTCGCCGCCGAGGGCGCGGATCTGGTGCTCAACACCCGGGCGAACGGCGAGGAGCTGGAAGCCGTCGCCGCCGAGTGCCGCAAGAGCGGGGGGCGCGTGACCACTGTGCTCGCCGACGTGGCCGACGCCGCCGCCGTGGAGACGATGGTCGCCCAGGGCCTGGCCGCGCTGGGCGCCATCGATGTCCTCGTCTGCAACGCGGCCATCCGCCCGCACAAGGCCCTCACCGAGACGTCGCTCGCGGAGTGGCACCACGTCCTGGCCGTCGATCTCCACTCGGCCTTCTACCTGGCCCGGGCGGTCGTGCCCGGGATGAAGGAGCGGGGGCGGGGCAGCATCATCGCGCTCGGCGGGATGTCGAGCCTCACCGGGCGCCCCAACACCACGGCGGTCACCACGGCCAAGACCGGGCTCCTGGGCCTGGTCCGGGCGCTGGCCGCCGAGCTGGGGCCCTTCGGCATCCGTGCCAACATGGTGGTGCCGGGATTCATCGATACCGAGCGGCGCTACGCCGAGTGGTACCCCGAGTTCCGTCAGGCCCCGCCAAGCTCACCGGAGGAGCTCAAGAAGGTCCCGCTCCGCCGTTTGGGCCGCCCGGAAGATATCGCGGACGCCTGCCTGTTCCTCGCCTCCGACGCCTCCGCCTACGTCACCGGTGACACGATCCGCGTCATGGGAGGCCGCGTCATCGGCTGAGAGGGGCCCAGCCCCCTCGAGCCGCCTAGCCCGGCGCCCGGGCGGCGGCGCGCGGGCTGGGTAACGCCCGGGCCCGCCGGCGCTGCCAAACAAAGAGGCCGGCGAAGAGCGCGATGGCGGCCGCCATCGGCAGCGGGAACGGGATGAAGGCCAGCACCGTGGCCAGCGCGAAGAGCCCGAACTCCACAACGGTCATCCTGACGATGAAGAATGCGGTGCTCAAGATGGAGAAGAGCACCGTCCCCAGCGTCGCCGAGAGGACGGCCATGATGTTCTGGGCCGGCGTCCCGGTGAACAGCAGGTGAGTGTAGGCCATCAATACCGGCATCAGATAGATGCTCTTGGCGAAGCGGAAGCAGCTCCACCCCGTCCGCATCGGATCGGCCTCGGCGATGGCCGCGGCCGCGAACGGCCCCAGGGCCACCGGCGGCGTGATGTTGGCGTCCAGCGCCAGCCACAGGATGATCAGGTGCCCGGTCAGCAGGGGCAGTCCCAGATCCGCGAGCACGGGCACCGCCACCACGGCAACCATCAGGTATGTGGCCGTGATGGGCAGGGCCAGGCCCAACACCAGCGTGGAGACGGCGAGCAGGAGGAGCGTGAGGGGCAGGCTCCCGCCGGCCAGGTCCACCAGGACGTACGAGAAGCGAATGCCGATGCCGGTGAGGGCCAGGACGCCGATGAGGATGCCGACGGCGCCGGTCAGGGCGGCCACGAACAGGCTGGCCTTACCGCCGTCGACCAACGCTTCCCAGATCCGCGCCGGCCCGAGCCGGCCCCCCGGCACCACCCAGCTCAACACGATGGCAGTCACGATGCCGAAGACCGCGGACGTCCCCGGCGCCCAGCCCCAGATCAGCGCCGTCATCAAGACGAGGATGGGGATGAAGAAATACCAACCGCGCTTGAGGACGGCGCCGAACCGGGGCAGCTCATCGGCGCGGAGGCCGCGTAAGCCGAGCTTGCGCGACTCGAAGTAGACCATGAGGGCCACGGACAGGTAGAAGAGGATGCCCGGGATCGCCGCCACCTTGATGATCTCCAGATATGAGATCCCGGTCATCTCGGCCATGATGAAGGCTCCCGCGCCCATCACCGGGGGCATGATCATCGCCCCCGTCGAGGCCGCGCCCTCCACGGCGGCGGCGATGTGCGCGGGAAAGCCGGTCCGTTTCATGAGGGGAATCGTCACGGTTCCCGTCGTGACGGTCTCGGCGATCGGGCTTCCGCTCACGGTGCCCATGAAGAGGCTGGAGATCACCGCGGCCTGGGCCGGGCCCCCCGCGATCCGGCCCAGCGCGGCCAGGGACAGGTCCACGAAGAACCGGGCCACGCCGGCCACCTCCATGAAGGCGCCGAAGACCACGAAGGGCAGAATGAAGCCGGCCACGACGTCGGCCATCACCCCGAAGATGCCGTCGGAGGTCAGGTAGACGAACTCCACGATCCGCCGGAGCGTGAAGCCGCGGTGGCCGATGACGAAGGGCAGGTAGGCGCCGAACAGGGCGTAGGCCATGGGCAGCACGGCGCACATGGCGATGCCCCAGCCGAGCACGCGCCGGGCCGCCTCGATGGAGACCAGCATCAGCACGACGCCCATCCAGAAGTCGAGCTCGGTGTAGGCGCCGGCGCGGTAGGCGATCTGCTCGTGCTCGACGATCCAGTAGCCGATGCTGACAACGGTGGCCACGACGAGGGCGAGATCGACGACGGTGGGGCGGTCGGGCCGGCTCGTCCGCCACGCCCTGTACAGGAGCAGCGGCAGCACCAGGCTGTAGAGCACGGCGATTCCGCGGAAATACTGGAGCGGCACCACGCCGAACGACGTCGCCCACAGGAAGTAGAGCGACACGCCGCCCAGCATGAGCTGGGCGGCGGTGTGCCAGGCGCCGGTCAGGCGCCGGGCCTGCGGCGTCGCGTCGGCCATTCGGGCGGGCTCAGCTCACCGGGCGCGGATGCTCTCGGGGATGCTCACCCCCGCCGACTTCCAGTGATCTTCGGCGCCCTTGTGCAGGGGGATGGTGATCCCCAGCAACGCCGACTTGGGCGCCATGTCCTTGGAGCCCGCGTGGACCTTCATCATGTGCGCGTGGCCCTCGGGACCGTAGACCGCCGCCGCCATCTTCTGCACGAGCGCCGGGGACACGTCCTTCCCCGCGATCCACAGGGCGGGCACGCCCACCGTGTGGGCCTCCTCGGTGATGCCCCGGTAGGAGCCGGGCACGAACGTGTACTTCGCGAAGTAGGGATACTGCTTGAAGAAGTCGGTCTTGGCCAGCGCCGTATAGGTGTCGATGGCCCGCACCGGCTTCTTGGTGGCGGCCTCCGTCGTCACCCGGTCGGGCGCCGGGCCGCCCCAGAAAAAGGCGTCGGCCTTGCCTTCGCTCATGGCCTCGCCGGCGGCGGCGCCGAGCAGCGGCACCCGCGTGATCTTGTCCCACATGTTGAGGGCCCGAAACATCCGCTCGGCGGTGGCGAACGTCCCGGAGCCGGGATTGCCGACGGCCACGCGCTTGCCGGCCAGATCCGCGACGCTCGTGATCCCGCTGTCGGCGAAGGTGATCAGGTGCCCCACGCCCATGAAGACGACGCCAACCGCGCGAAGGTTGGTCAGGGGCTTGCCCTGGAACTTCTCCAGACCGTGGAAGGCCTCGTGGACGTCCGAGGAGAACGAGATCCCGATCTCTCCGTCGCCGGCATTGATGCGGCGCGGATTCTCGACGGAGCCGGCGGTGGCGGCCACGGACACGTTGAGGTCGGGAACCGCCTTCGACAGGTAGGTGCTGATCCCCGTCGCGAAGATCCCGAACACGCCCGCCGGCGGCCCGCCCAGCATGGTGACGCGCTGCTGCGCCTGGGCGGGGACCGTCGCCAGCAGCATCCAGATGCCGGCCAGTACAGCCAGGACTGCCTTCATGGGAAGCTCCTTTCGGCCGAGGACTCGACCGCCAGGATAGTATCAAGTCTCCCGGGGGCCTTGCCGAGCCCGGGAGGAGTGATAGACTCCGCGGCATGACCACGCGCGATCGGATCGCCATCGTCACCGGTGCGGGAACGGGAGTGGGCAAGGCCACCGCGCTGGCCTTGCTCGGGGAAGGTTGGGCGGTCGCACTGGCCGGGCGCCGCAAGGAAATGCTGGAAGCGGTGGCCACGGAGGGTCGGTCGTCGGGATCGCGCACGCTGGTCGTCCCCACCGACGTCGGCGATCCTGCCTCCGTGCGCGCCCTGTTCGCCACGACGAAGGACACCTTCGGCCGGCTCGACCTGCTCTTCAACAACGCCGGCAGCGGCGCGCCACCCGTGCCCCTGGAGGATTTGACCTACGAGCAATGGAAGGCGGTCGTGGATGCGAACCTGACCGGCGCCTTCCTGTGCACGCAGGAGGCCTTCAAGATCATGAAGAGCCAGACGCCGCGCGGCGGCCGGATCATCAACAACGGCTCGATCTCGGCCCACGTGCCGCGGCCCAACTCGGCCCCCTACACCGCCACCAAGCACGCCATCACCGGGCTCACCCGATCGACCTCCCTCGACGGCCGCAAGTACGACATCGCCTGCGGCCAGATCGATATCGGCAACGCCGAAACTCCATTGACGGCGAAGATGAAGGCCGGCGTTCCCCAGGCCCACGGCGCCATCGCTCCCGAGCCCACGATGGACGTGGCGCACGTGGCCCGGGCCGTCGTCTACATGGCCAGCCTGCCTCTCGAGGCCAATGTGCAGTTCCTCACCGTCATGGCGACGAAGATGCCGTTCATCGGCCGCGGCTGAGCGAATCCCGGTCCGACGAGGAGATGAGAGTCATGGCGATCAAGCTGCCGCCGTCCGTGAAGAAGATCCTGGAAGACAAGGCCTATGGCCACGTCGTCACCACCAATGCGGATGGAAAGCCTCAGGTGACCATGGTCTGGATGGACGTCGAGGGCGACGAGGTGCTGTTCAATACCGCCGAAGGCCGGCTCAAGCCCAAGAACCTGCGTCGTGACCCGCGCGTGACCGTGTCCGTGCAGGATCGCAACGATCCCCAGTCCCACATGGTGATCCACGGCAAGGCCAGCGTGAGCGAAGCGGGAGCCGACCCCCACATCGACAAGCTGGCCAAGCGCTTCCTGGGAGCCGACAAGTATCCGTTCCGCCGTCCCGGGGAAAAGCGCCTGCTCGTGCGGATCAAGGTCGACCGTATCGGTGGCTACGGCCCCAAGATGCAGCCCTGGACGTAGGCCCGTGGACCGGGGCGGTCCCCTCACCCGTCGCTGGACCGAGCAGCGCTGGCTGCTCGACAACATCATCCGCTCCGTGGGGATGGACTGGGATCAGCCGCGCTCGCTCTACCTGTCCGCTCCCTGCGGCCCCGAGGCCAACGCCGACTTCGCGGGCCTCCGCCAGCGCATCGTGCGCCTGGCCGACGCCTCCCCGGCCTTCGAGGCCGTGGCCCGCCGCCGCGAGAGCAAGGCCCAGGCCGCCGAGCAGGACGATCACCCGGTGACCGCGCGCGACAACTATTTCATGGCCGCCATCCACTGGGGCGCCGCCCAGTGGCCAATCGACGAGAACAACGAGCAGAACCGCTTCTACAACGGCAAGAAGCGAGAGTGCTACACGAAGTACGCCCGGCTGGCCGACCACCACGTGGAGCCGGTGTGGATCCCCTTCCGCGACGGCAAGTCGTTGCCGGCCTGGTTTCACCTGCCGCCCGGCTACCGGGGCGGGCGCCTCCCCGTGGTGATATCGGTGCCCGGCATGGACAGCTTCAAGGAGATGAGCGTCGCGCTCTACGGCGACCGCTGGCTGTCCCGCGGCCTGGCCGTGCTGGCGCTGGACGGGCCCGGCCAGTACGAGAGCCCGGTGCTGGAGATCTTCTTCAGCATGGACGCCTGGATCGCCACCGGCGCGAACGTGGTGGACTGGCTCACGGCGCGGCCCGAGATCGACCCGACGCGCATCGGGCTCAGCGGCAACAGCTTCGGCTCGTTCTTCGGAACCCTGGCCGCCGCCCACGAACCCCGCATCCGCGCGGTCTCGGTCTCGGCCGTCTGTCACGAGCCAGGTTTTCACACCATCTTCGAGGAGGCCTCACCGACCTTCAAGATGCGCTTCATGTACATGTCCGGCATCACCGACGAGGCGAAGTTCGATGCGTTCCGCCAGGGCATGACCTGGGAGGGGCATGCCGAGAAGATCCGGGTGCCCTATCTCTGCGTGGCCGGCGAGTTCGACGAGCTCTCCCCGCTCGAGCACACCGAGCGGCTGATGCGGGCCGTGGCCGGGCCCAAGCGCCTGGTGATCTACCAGGACTCGCGCCACTCCGTCGGGAACGTGCCCGCCGCCAACGTCGGGCCGTTCCCGCCGGTCCTCATGGCCGACTGGATGGCGGCGACCCTGAACGGCAAGCCCTTCCCCAGCGAGAAGTGGTACGTCGAGGCCGGTGGGCGCATCGTCAAGACGCCGCTCTAGCACCCCGCCTCACGTCTTTGCGGCGGCCGCCGCCCGGGCCGCCGCGCGCTTGCTGAGCTCCGCCATCGACAAGTCTTCCTTGTGAGTCGCCACGTGCCAGACGTGCCCGAAGGGGTCCTCCAGGCTGCCCACGCGGTCGCCGTAGAACTCGTCGGTGACGGGCCGCAGCCCCTTCGCTCCCGCGGCCATCGCCTGCTGCACGACCTTGTCCACATCCGGGACATAGACATGGAGGTGGACCGCCGTCCCCCCGAACGATTTCGGGCCGCGGAAGTTCATCTCGGGGTGCTCGTCGGCCAGCATGATCCGAGAGCCCCCGATCTCGATCTCGGCGTGGCCGATGGTCCCGCCCGGACCCGGCATGCGCATGACTTCCTTCGCGCCGAAGGCCGCCTTGTAGAAGGCGATGGCGGCGGCGGCTCCCTGGATGCTCAAGTAGGGCGTGACCGCATGGTATCCGTCCGGGATCGGCTTCACCTTGTCAGGCATGGGTTGCCTCCTTTCTAGATTCACCTTGGCTCCGAGTTGCTCCGCCCGTCGGACACAGTCGTCGACGCTCGCGACGCCGACGTAGTTGACGGGGGCTTGCCCCGGAAACATCCGACGCATGAGCCCGCCGTTGACGCCCGGGCGGGTGGGCTGTCCGGCCGCGTCGGTGGGGACGGTCTTCACCATCCAGTATTCGGCGCCCCCGCCCGCTGAGCCTTCCCACCGGCTGATCTCCCAGCCGAACAGCTCACGATAGAACTGGGCCGCCCGCTCGGGATCGTCAGCCGGAATCTCGAAATGCACGACCGTGTGGTCAATGACGCCTGTCCTCCTTCGAGTGTGATCCCTTATCCTCGACCTGTCGAGCGTCCCAGCCACCACCGGGCCGGGCCGGCTCCAGCCGGATGCCAGGCACGCCCCGCGCCGTTTCCGTGGCCTCCTTGTCCTTGCCCTGCTCCTCCCACGATCCACCGCGCATCGGGCTCGACCCGCTCGCGCGCCGGCGTTGGCTGGTGCTGGGCCGCGATCAGCGAGTAGAACACCGGCACCACGAACAGGGTGAACAGGGTGCCCACGGTCATACCCGCCACCAGCACCGTCCCGATACTGTTGCGGGCCTCGGCGCCCGGCCCCGACACCAGCATCAGCGGGAAGTGGCCGAAGACGGTAGCAGCCGAGGTCATCAGCACCGGACGTACCGGGTCAACGACGCTTCGCGGAGCGCGGCCACCCTGGCGAGCCCGCGCGCCTGCAGCGTGTTGGCGAACTCTACGATCAGGATACCGTTCTTCGCGATGAGCCCCACCAGCCCGCTCATCGCCCACTGCCATCTGGGCCTCGGGACCCTGTATGGCACGATGGGCAAGCGCGATCAGGCCCGCACCCACCTCACCACCGCGACCACCATGTACCGCGAGATGGACATGCCGTTCGCTGGAGCAGGGGGCGGCGGAGTTACACGCGTCGGCGTGAGGACTACCGCGCGGCTTCCTCTGGCCCCGTACGTCCGGCAGTCGCGCTCAGAGCTCGGCCCCGCCGCTCGCGCCAGTGGCCACGTGGGGCCGGGCCCGGGCGACGGAACTCCGTCGCCGGAACCACGCGCACGACGCGTCCCTGAGCATCGAAAATCGTGACTGGTGCGATGGCCTCATCGTTGTGACCAGGAAGTCGGACCACGTCGGGAGCGCTCTTCATGGCGATGCCTGCCTTTCCAAGATCGACGGATCTTTCGCCGTTGGGACGCCCTCACCGGCCGATTGGATTCGCCGACCCCCTGAAAGCCACGCCGGGCCCCTTGGGGGCAGGGTGCCCGATCGGGAGACGGAGGAATCTGTGGCGGCCAACCCTCCCTCTCAAGGCTCGGTGATACCAGGAGCTTGTCGAAGTGAGAGGTTCCCGAGCGACTATCCAGTGTCGGCAACCACTCACTCTCACGGGAGGAAGTCATGAAGTACGTATGTCTTGGATATCTCGAGGAAAACAAGTGGGACACGATGTCCAAGGGCCAGCAGGAGGCGATGGTCGAGGAGTGCTTCGCCTACGATGACATGCTGAAAAAGAACGGCCACTTCGTCAGTGGGGCGGCGCTCCAGAGCGCCCGGAGCGCGGTCACGCTCAGGGCGCGGAACGGCAAGATATCCGTGACCGACGGTCCCTACGCTGAGACCAAGGAGCAACTGGGCGGCATTCTGATCCTCGAGGCCCAGGACCTGAATCACGCGATCCAGTTGATGTCGAAGCATCCGGGTGTGCGCCTGGGGGGGCCATTCGAGATCCGCACGATGGACGAGGAGCTCACCGCCCGCGCCAATGCGCGGACGCCGTGAGGAGAAGGATCATGGTCACGACCTTTACGACACCATCGGATCGGGAGCTCATCGCGACGCGGGTGGTCGAGGCGCCGCGCCGGCTCGTCTGGGAGGCCTGGACCAACCCCAAGCATGTGCCGCATTGGATGACCGGTCCCGACGGCTGGACGATGCCCGTCTGTGAGATCGACCTCCGCCCGGGCGGGGGGTGGCACTTCGCCTGGCGGAGATCTGACACCGAGATGGAGATGCGGGGCGTGTACCGTCAGATCGTGCCCCGAGAGCGGCTCGTCACCACCGAGTCGTGGGGCGGCGAGTGGCCCGACACGCTCAACACGCTGATGCTCACCGAGGTGGACGGCAAGACGACGATGACGTGCACGGTCCTCTATCCGTCGCGGCAGGCTCGCGACGCTGCGCTGGGCACGGGGATGAAAGACGGCTGGTCGGCGAGCTACGACCGCCTCGACGAGCACCTGCGCACGATGGCGTGACGGTCGGCCGGGTTGCGATCAGTAGGCGGTCAGTCCGCCGTCCACGAGCAGGGTCTGCCCGGTGATGTACGCCGCGGCGGGACTGGCCAGGTAGCAGACCGCCGCCGCCATCTCCTCGGCCGTCCCGAAGCGCTTGAGCGGCACCCGGTTCATCATGAGCTCGCGGCGCTGGGGATTGGCGGCGAAGACGGCGGCCCGGGATGGGGTCTCCACCGTGCCCGGCGCCACGGCATTGACGCGGATGCCCTGTCCCGCCCACTCGATGGCGAGCATGCGGGTCATCTGGATGATGCCGGCCTTGGAGATCCCGTAGATCGACCGGTCGGCGATGCCGATCACCCCGTGGGTGGAGGCGATGCTGACGATGCTGCCCGGCCGCTTGCTGTCGATCAGGTGGCGGCCCATTTGCTGGCTGACGAAGAACGCGCCGCGCAGGTTCACCCCGATGACCTCGTCCCACTCGGCCTCGCTGACCTCCACGGCCGGGCGCGTCAGGGGAACGCCGGCGTTGTTGACCAGCGCGTCGAGGCCGCCGAAGGCGGCCAGGACATGGGTCATCGCCTTGTCGATGCTGGCGAGCGAGCGCACGTCGAGGGCCACTGCCACTGCCCGCGCGCCGGCATCCGTGATGGCCTTGACGGTGCTGTCGAGGTCCTCGGCCCGCAGATCCGACACCGCCACGTCGAACCCCTCGCGGGCCAGGGCCAGCGCGGTTGCTCCCCCGATCCCGTAGGAGGCGCCCGTCACGAACGCCCGCGGGCGGTGCGCCGGGCCCGGAGCCGGCATCAGCGCTGAATGGGCAGGGCCCGGCCCCCGGTCAACTCCAGATAGGTGTACCACCACTCTTCCCAGATGCGGACCTGCACCGAGCTGTCACCCTTGTCGAAGATCTGCGCCGAGCTGCCCCCGGCCGTCGTCGTGCCCACGTGACGCCAGCCGTTCGATTCCAGGATCGTGCGCATCACGGTGGCCAGGCTCGCGGGTTCCAGGCGCCCGCGATAGACCACTTTGGCCGCCTTGACCGACGGCGACTCGATGACGGTGGATCGATCCGCGACGTACTCGAGTCCTCGGGGAACGGGAATATCTTCGAACTCGCTTCGGGCCTGGGGCGTGCTGGCGCACCCGGCCAGCAGCGCGGTGACGAGGAGCGCGGAGAAGAAGAGTCGCATGGCGCTCATGCTACCCCACCGGGCCTGGCCCGGTCCAGCGCCGCCCACACGCGGGCCGGCGTCATCGGCAGATCGAGATGGCGCACACCCCGGCTGGCCAGCGCGTCCAGGATCGCATTCATCGCGGAGGGCAGTGACCCCGCGACTCCCGATTCGCCGGCTCCCTTCACGCCCAGGGGGTTCGTGGTGCAGATCACGCCGTGGTGGCCGACCCGCATCTCGGCGAGGTCGTCGGCCCGCGGGATCATGTAGTCCATGAATGAGCCGGTCAACAGCTGGCCTGCCTCGTCATAGACCACGTGCTCGCCGAGCACCTGACCCAGGCCCTGGGCCACCCCGCCGTGGATCTGGCCCTCCACGATGGTCTCGTGCACGATGGTGCCGACATCGTCCACGGCGGCATACGCGACGACGCTCACCCCACCCGTATCGGGATCGATCTCGACCTCGCAGACGTGACAACCGTTGGGAAAGCTCATCTGGGGTGACACGAACTTGGCGGTGCTATCCAGCCCGTCGGCGAGCCCGTCCCCCGTTCCTGCCAGCGCCCGGGCCTGGCTGGCCAGCTCGAGGATCCCGATCCCGCGATCCGTCCCCGTCACCCGGAAGCGGCCATCCACGAACTCGATGTCGAAGACGGCAGCCTCCAGCACGTGCGCGGCCAGCCGGCGGCCCTTGTCGATGGCCTCGTCGCAGGCGAGTTGGGCGGCGCTGCCGGCCATCATCATCGACCGCGAAGCCACGCTGGGCGTGCCCACCGGGACCTCGTCGCTGTCGCCCTGGACGAGCTTCACCGCGCGCACGTCGACGCCCAGCCGCCGGGCGATGACCAGCGGCAGCGTCGACAGGTGTCCCTGCCCGATGGCCTGCACCCCGGTGCGCAGCGTCACCGTCCCGTCCTCGGCGAAGCGCAGGTCCACCGTCTCGTCGAGAATGCCCCCGGCCACCTCGAGGAAGCAGCCCAGGCCGATGCCCCGCAGCCGTCCCGCCCGCTCGGACGCCGCGCGGCGCCCCGGGAATCCCTTCCAGTCGGCCAGGGCCAGCGCCGTGTCCATCACCGTCTCGAACTCCCCGCTGTCGTAGACCTGCGCGTTCGGCGCCCGGTAGGGCATGGCCGACGGAGGAATCACATTCCGGCGGCGAAGCTCCACCCGGTCGAGGCCCAGGGCCCGGGCCGCGGCGTCGATGAGACGCTCGAGCAGGTAGATGGCCTCGGGACGCCCGGCGCCCCGATAGGGCCCCAGGGGGGCGGCATTGGTGAGCACCATCTTCACGTCGATTTTCAAAGCTGGGATCACGTACACGCTCGACAGACAATTTTTCGTGTTGTTCGTGGCGAAGACGGCCGCGAACGTCGAGACGTAGGCGCCGATGCCGACGAACGTGCGCACACGGAAGGCCAGGAATCGGCCCTGCCCGTCCAGCGCCAGCTCCCCCTCCAGCACCCCGTCACGGCCGTGGGTGTCGGCGAGAAAGCTCTCGAGCCGGCTGGCGACCCACTTCACCGGCCGCCCCAGCCGACGGGCCGCGTAGAGCACTACCGCGTACTCCGGATACGGCTGCACCTTCATCCCGAAGCCACCGCCGACGTCGTAGGTGAGGACCCGGATCTGCGGGGCCGGCACCCGGAACACGCCCTCGGCCAGCAGGCGGCGCACCACCGCCACTCCCTGGGTCCCGGCGATGAGGGTGTAGCGCTGCGTCCCGGCGTCCCACTGTCCGATCGCGGCCCGCGGCTCCAGGGCCGAGGGCGCCAGGCGGGTGTCGAGCAGGCGGAGGCGCTCAACGTGGGCGGCCCGCGCGAATGCGGCGTCCACCGCCGCGCCGTCGCCGTCGGTCCAGTCCAGGGCGACGTTGCCCGGAGCCTCGGGCCAGATCGCCGGCGCCGTCGGGGCCATGGCGCGCTCGACATCGGAGGCCGCGGGCAGCTCGTCAAGCTCGACGACGACCACCGCCGCCGCGTCCTGGGCCTGCCCGACCGTCTCCGCCACGACGACGGCGATCGGCTCGCCGACGTAACGGACGCGGCCGACCGCCAGCGGCGGCATGGGCGCCGCAAACATCGGCCTGCCGTCCCGCCCCGGGAACGCCACCGCCGGAGGGATGCCGCCCAGCCCCGCGGCCACCAGATCGCGTCCCGTGAACACCCCGAGCACGCCAGGCCGGGCCTCCGCGGCCGAGACATCGAGGCGCCGGATGTCGGCATGGCCAGCCGGGGAGCGCACGAACACAGCGTAGGCCTGGCCAGGCACCTTGATGTCATCGGTGAACCGTCCGCGTCCGGTGACCAGCGGCTCGTCCTCGCTGCGCGGTGCGCCGCGATCGCTTCCGAATCGCAGTGTGGGGTCCGTCATCCCAGCCGGGAGGCTCAGCGCGCGGGGAGGGAGCTCTGCGGATAACCCTTCTGGTGGAAATAGTTGGCGCTGTAGAACTCCAGCACAAGATCGCGGTACACCGCCGGGGAATACCGCGGGGGCTTGTCGGCGCTAACGCAGGTCGGCAGGCACGCGATCTCGGAGGCGGGGTTGGGGCTGTAGAAGAAGGCCACCGAGTAGCGATCCCGCCCCGAGTCGTTGACCACGCCGTGGGGCGTGGACAGGAACCGGTCGTTCGACCACCGCTTCATGACGTTGCCGAGATTGACGAGGAACGTCCCCGGGATGACCGGCGGGGCCAGCCACTCGCCGCTGGGCAGTCGCACGGCGAGCCCGGGACCGCCCTCCCGGGCCAGGATCGTGATGAACGAGTTGTCGGTGTGGGGCCCCTGGCCGAACTGCTCGTCGTCGTCGATCTCCTGGGGCGGATAGTGCAGGAAGCGCAGGTTGATGTGGGCCTCGTTGGCGAAGAACGGGGCGAAGTAGCCCGCCGGCAGGTCGAGCGCGCGGGCCAGCAGCGGCAGCATCCGCTCGCCCAGCGCCTCCAGCGTCTTGAAGTACCGGAGCATCGCGCTCCGCATGCCGGCGTGGCCCGGGGGCCACTGGTTTTGGCCGCGCAGCGGGGTGGCGGCCAGGACGTCCGGATGCGCGGCGCCCCGATCGTGGCTGATGAAGAAGCTCTCGTTGTAGTTCGGCCGCGTCGCCCGGTGCACGGTCGAATGCCGCTGCATGCTCTGGTTCACCGGCAGGTAGCCGATGTTGTTCTCGTTGAGCTGCAGCCGCATCTTCTCGTCCAGCGGGAGCGCGTGGAACTCCCGGGCCGCGGCGAAGGCGGCCTCGACCACCGCAGCGGGCACGCCGTGGCCGGCGAGGTAGAAGAAGCCGATGCGCTCGCAGGCAGCCCGGACCTCGACGGCGACTGCCTCCAGTCCGCCAGGGAGACCCGCGAAGGCCGGCGCGACGTCGATGACGGGAATTGCCCTGGCCACCTCAGCGGGATCCTTGACGGCCTGGGCTTTGAAGATGTTCACGCGAGGAGCATCGTCGCTTCCCCGCCGCCTGTCAAGCACGCTCGCACCATTCCTCGATCGCCCGGCGCATGTCCGTCGGGCTCTCGGTGGGGATCCAGTGGCGCGCTTCGAGCATCTCGACCTCGCCCCGGGGAAGCGCGGCCAGCAACCGGGCCGTCAGGTCGGGATCGCCGAAGCGGCCGCCGCGCGAGAGCAGCGCCAGGGCCGGCACGGGGATCGCACGAAGGTCGGGCAGCGGACTCGTCACCGCCTGCAAGCCGGCCAGGTACACCGCCGTCGGCGTCACCTTGAGATCCTCCAGCGCCGAGCCGAAGCGCGCCTCGGGAAAGGCCTCGGGGCCGGCGACGGCCACGGCCGCCCGGGCCTCGCGATCGAGTTGCTCGAGATCGAGCGTGGGCAGGCGCCGGCGGTGAATGCCCAGCCGGTTGAGGCCGCGCGCCAGGGCCGCCAGCGTGGCTCCAGCCAGGCGAAGCCGCGCGGCCAGGCGCAGGGCGCCGGTGAGGGCCTGGCGAAACATCGGCTCGATCAGCACCAGGCTCCGGGTCGCCGTCGGGGAGCCGGCCGCGAAGTGCAACACGACGTTGGCCCCCAGGCAGTGCCCGACGAGCACGGCCGGTGGTGCCGCCTCGGTGACCAGGAGCGCCCGCAGATCGCGGCACCACTCGTCCAGCCCCACCCGGCCTCGATCGAGCGAGGCTCCGAAGCCGCGCAGGTCGGGGCGGAGG
Source organism: Candidatus Methylomirabilota bacterium (assembly GCA_036556905.1). Taxonomy (GTDB): domain Bacteria; phylum Methylomirabilota; class Methylomirabilia; order Rokubacteriales; family CSP1-6; genus 40CM-4-69-5. The sequence continues at coordinate 107,544 of DATBIM010000102.1, read as the reverse complement.
AGATCCCACGACTCGCGAAGCCGTGTCGTCGCCACAAACTCGGCCCAACGGGTGTGGTTGCTGGCCAGCCCGTGCACCAGGACGACGGTGCGGCGCGGCGACCCCGGCCGCCACAGGCGGTAGGCCAGCGTCACGCCATCGGGGGTCACGAAGGTGCGCGCGGTGTCCATCAGCGATCGGCCGAACCAACGGACCGGCGCGCCGCGCGTACTCCGTCAGCGGACCACGATCGTATCGGGGAGTCCCGTGAAGTCGGTGTCGCCGGTGACGAGGGTCGCCGAGAACCGGCGGGCGGTCGCATACACGAGCGAGTCGGCCATGGCCAGGCCGTGGGCAAGGGACAGGTCGGCGGCCTCGAGCGCCAGAGGCTCGTCCACCGGCGCGATGGTCGCCCGGCGGAGCGCCGAGACGGCTTCCACCGCCCGCTCCTCGCTCAACTCCCGACGGATCACTTTGTACACCTCATAGATCGCGATCACGGAGACGAGCAGCGGGTCGCGCCCCTCGATGTACGTCGCGAAGCGGTCTGCCCGAGGCCGGTTGGCCAGATACTCGATCCAGCCGCTGGAATCGACGAGGATCAGAACCGGTCCTTCTTCTCGCGCAGGCCCTTGACGCTCACGCCCCGGGCGATACCGCGATACGCGCGCAGGGGGCGTTCCGGTACGAGAAAGATGACGCCTCCCTTGTCGAGAACGGTGATCCGCATCCCCGGCCGGAGGCGGAGACGCTCGCGCGCGCCCCGCGGCACGACCAGTTGGAACTTGGTCGATAGGGTCACCGACTCCATTGGCTTACCGAGATGGTATCGATAGCAGTTTTGTAAGTCAAGGCGCCACCTCCCCGCTGGGTCCGGCTGCGATGACACCCGGCTTCCTGTATACTCGCGGCCACCACCACCGCCCCCTAGGAGGATCTGATGGCGATCAAGGTAGGTGACCGACTCCCCGACGGAACGCTGACCGAGCTGATCGACACGGAGCGGCCGGGCTGCACCATCGGCCCCAACAACTTCACGGTGAGCGAGCAGGCCAAGGGCAAGCGGATTGCCATCTTCGCCGTGCCCGGGGCCTTCACGCCCACGTGCTCGGCCAAGCACGTGCCCAGCTACGTGCAGAACTTCGACAAGCTCAAGGCCAAGGGCGTCGACGAGGTCTGGTGCATCGCGGTGAACGACGCCTTCGTGATGGGGGCCTGGGGCAAGGACCAGAAGTGCGGCGGCAAGGTCCGGATGATGGCCGACGGCAGCGCCACCTACACGAAGGCGCTGGGCCTGGAGATGGACCTCACCGCGCGCGGCATGGGCGTGCGCTCGCAGCGCTACTCGATGCTCGTGGACGACGGGGTTGTCAAGGCCCTCAACGTGGAGCAGCCGGGCAAGTTCGAGGTCAGCGGCGCGGAGACGATGCTGCAGAAGCTCTGAGCCGGGACGGCCAGCCATGCCCGCGATCACGGAAGGCCGCAAAGCGCCGAGCTTCACCCTCAGCGACGGGACCGGCAAGCCCGTGTCCCTGGACGATTTCAAAGGCCGGGACGTCGTCGTGTACTTCTATCCCCGGGACGACACGCCCGGCTGCACCAAGGAGGCCTGCGGCTTCCGCGACCTGCACACGGACTTGCAGCGGGCGGGCGTCGTCGTGCTCGGCGTCTCCCCCGACTCGCCGGCGTCGCACGTGAAGTTCGCGGCGAAGTACAAGCTGCCCTTTCCCCTCCTGACCGACCCCGAGCGAAGGGTCATGCAAGCGTGGGGCGCCTACGGCGACAAGGTGCTGTACGGCAAGAAGACCAAAGGCGTGATCCGGTCCACGGTCTGGATCGGCCCCGATGGCATCGTCCGCAAGCACTGGCCGCGTGTCCGGGACGCGGCCGCCCATCCGGCCGAGGTCCTCGAGGCCATCCAGCACGCGGGCGGTTCGCGACCTTGACACCCCGGGGAGGGCCGCCCGTGGACGAGCCCGAGGGCGAAGCGCAGCCGCGCGGCGCGCTCCTGTTCATCCTGATCTACCTGGCCATCCTGGCGGCATTCTGGATCAACACCTATCTGCGGATCTGGCGGAGCTGACGTTATGGCCACGCGGCGATCCACGACCGTCCACCTCTGGGAGCTGGCCTGGATCCTGCCGAGCTTCGCCATCCCCGTGGGCATGCTCGCCGCCCTGGCCGTGACGGCGTTCGGGGCCGGCATCAACCTGGTGGGCGACCAGGGCCGGATCGATCCCACCAAGGTCGCCGAGCACTCGCTCTTCAAGGAGCCCGGGGTCGTGCAGATCGCGCCCGGGCAGTACGAGGTCCGGCTGACCGCACAGATCTGGACCTTCGCGCCCAACGAGATCCGGGTGCCGGCCGGATCCACGGTGCACTTCTGGGCCACCAGCAAGGACGTGGTCCACGGGCTCCTGGTGCCCCGCCACAACATCAACGTGATGGTGTTGCCCGGACAGATCTCCCACGCCCAGGCGCGCTTCGACACGCCGGGCGAGTACCCGATCATCTGCCACGAATACTGCGGCATCGCCCACCACACCATGGCCGGCAAGATCATCGTCGAGCCCAGACCATGACGGCGACCGAGCGGCGGCTGGCTGCCGCTAATCTGATCGTTGCCCTCGTCGCCCTGTTCGGCGGCGTGACCACCGGCCTCTTCCAGGCCCTGGAGTACGCGGGCCTCGAGGTCTACCCGTCGCTGGCGCCGGTGGTCCGCTCCCACTACCACAGCCTCTCGATCCACGGCGTCCTCAACGCGCTCGTGTGGACCACGTTCTTCATCTGCGGGTTCCTGCCGTTCGTTCTCAGCCGGTCGCTCGGCGTGCCGCTGGCCAGCGCCGGGCTCGGCTGGCTGACCTTCTGGATCATGACGGCGGGGCTCGCGCTGGCCAGCATCCCGCTGGTTGGCAACGCGGCGACGGTGATGTTCACCTTCTACCCGCCGCTCAAGGCCCACTGGGCCTTTTACATCGGCCTCACGCTGGTGGTGGCCGGCACCTGGCTGGTCACGTGGAATCTGGCCCTCACCTGGCGCGCCTGGCGGACCCGGAACCCCGCGGTCCGCACGCCTCTCCCGGCGTTCATGTCGCTGGTCACGTTTGTGATGTGGACCATCGCCTCGCTGGGCCTGGCCGCCGAGATGCTCTTCATGATCATCCCGTGGTCGGTGGGCCTGCTGAGCGGCACCGACGCCCTGCTGGCCCGGACGCTGTTCTGGTTCACAGGCCACCCCATCGTGTACTTCTGGCTGCTACCGGCCTACGTCTCCTGGTACACGCTGGTCCCCCGGCAGGCCGGCGGCAAGCTGTTCAGCGATCCGATGGCCCGGACCTCGTTCATCCTGTTCTTGATCCTCTCCACGCCGATCGGCATCCATCACCAGTACGCCGATCCCGGCATTCATCAGGGCTGGAAGCTCCTGCACGCGCTGCTCACCTTCGCCGTCTTCTTCCCGAGCCTGCTCACCTTCTTCAACGTCGTGGCCTCCCTGGAGACCGGAGGCCGGGCGCGGGGCGGGACGGGCTGGGTGGCCTGGTTCGGCAAGCTTCCCTGGGGCGATCCGTCCCTGGCCGCGCAGGTCCTGGCCATGGTGCTGTTCGCCTTCGGCGGCATCGGCGGGCTGGTCAACGCGTCGTTCAACGTGAACATGGTCGTGCACAACACGGCCTACATCGTCGGGCACCTGCACCTCACGGTTGGCACCGCGGTCACCCTCACCTTCATGGGCATCACGTACTGGCTGGTGCCGCACCTGGCCGGGCGCCCGCTCTGGAGCTCCCGGCTGGCTCTGGGCCAGGTCTGGCTCTGGTTCGCCGGCATGATGATCTTCTCGCCCTCGCTGCACGAGCTGGGGCTGCGCGGGATGCCGCGCCGCACCATGATCGGCCACATCTCCTACATGCAGCCGGACTGGAAGAGCCTGCTGCCGCTGGTCGGCATCGGGGGGGCCCTGCTCTTCGTCAGCGCGCTGCTCTACTTCCTCAACATGGTGCTGACGGTGACGGCCTCACGACGCTCCGAGCAGCCGGCCCTCGAGTTCGCCGAGGCCCTGTCGGGGGCGGATCAGTCACCGGCCTTCCTGGATCGGTGGCGGCCGTGGCTGGCGCTGGCGGTGATCCTGATCGCCGTCGCCTACGGGCCGACGCTGGTGCGGCTCGCCGCCACCACCCCGTTTATTTCTCCCGGCTTCCGGGTCTGGTGAGGGCCGCCATGACCACCGAGACGACGCAGCAGCCCGTGGAGATGATCCTCGTCCGCCACCTGGCGGGGTACCTCTTCGTGCCGGTGCTGGTCATGGACACGACGGGGACGGTCATCTTCTACAACGAGCCGGCCGAGCGGATTCTCGGCGTACGCTTCGAGGAGACTGGCCGCATCGATCCGGAGGAGGCCGACCGGCTCGTCGAGCTGAGCGATGATCCCGACGACGGCTCGGAAGACCCCAGACGGCCCCTGCTCATCGCGCTGCAGCAGCGGCGCCCCGCGCATGCCCGACGCTGGCTGCTGCGCCGCAGCGATCGCGTGCGGCTGCAGGTCGAGCTCACGGCCTTCCCCATCATCGACCAGGAGGAACGCCTTCTGGGGGCCGTGGCGATGTTCTGGGAGCACCAGGGACCATGAAGGTCATACCCTACGGCGTGCGCGGCTCCCTGGCGGCGCCCGGCTGGGCCACGGCCCGCTACGGCGGCAACACCTCGTGTGTGCGCGTGACGGGCCCGGATGACACGGTGCTGGTTCTCGACGCGGGAACGGGGATCCGATCGCTTGCGCTCGAGCTGCCCCCGAGGGTGCGCCGGATAGACGTGCTGCTGACCCACCTTCACATGGATCACATCATCGGGCTGGGGTTCTTCGGTCCCCTCTACAACCCCGCCATGGAAGTCCACATCTGGGGACCGGCCAGCGCCACGCTGAGCCTCGAGGCGCGCCTCCGACGGTACCTCGCCCCGCCCCTGTTCCCCGTGCTGCTGCGCGACCTACCGTGCCGGCTCGAGCTGCACCACACGGGTCGGGGACACTTCTCCATCGGCCCATTCCGGATCCGGGCGGCGCGCGTGTGCCACCCGGGTCCGACGGTCGGCTACCGGATCGAGACCGAACGGGCCTCCCTCGCCTATCTTCCCGACCACGAGCCGGCACTCGGGGCGCGCCGCTTTCCCCTCGATGCGGAATGGACCTCCGGCTTCGACCTGGCGCAGGGCGTCGACCTCCTTCTCCACGACGCGCAATACACCCGCGAGGAGTACCCCCGACACGCCGGCTGGGGACACAGCACGATGCACGACGCCCTCGCCTTCGCCCGGCTGGCCGGGGTCAAGCACCTGGTCCCGTTTCATCATGATCCCGGGCGGGACGACGCCGCGCTCGAAAAGGCGATCGCTGCCGCCCTCGCCGACGCCCACCCCGACTTCCCGGTGACGCCGGCCGCCGAGGGGCGAACCTTCGATCTCGACTGACTCGGTGTTCCGTGTCTGGTGACCGGGCCGGCGCCCGGGCGCCGTCAATCCTGCTTCAGCGCCTCCGCGACGAAGGCCGTCTCGGGAATCGCCAGTAGCGGACACGGCGAACGGCGCAGGATGCGCTCGCTGTGGCTGCCCCGAAGCGCATCGAGAAAGCCGTTCCGTCCGTCGGTGCTCATCACGATGAGGTCGGCCCGGGTGCGCTGGGCCGTGTCGAGAATGGTGTCGACGACGTCGCCGACCTTGGTGACCCGATCCCACTGCCAGCCCGGCACCTGGGGGGGATGGATCGCCGGCATGTCGCCGGCGGTCCCGACGTGCAGCACGGTGAACGTTCCCGTCGGACAAGACAGCCGGCTGACCAGACGGGCACCGCCGGCGATCGCTGACTGGGCTCGCGGCCTGGCCGCCACCGGAATCAGAATGCGTTGCAGAGACACGGAGCCGTCCTGGAGCGACACGAACCCTTTCACGCCATGCGGCACGAAGAGCGTGGCCTGACCCGATTTGCGCGCGACCGGCTCGGAGACGGACGCGCGGAACCAGTGCGTGCCGCCCTCCTCGCGATGCGGAGCCAGCACGATGAGGTCGGCCGGATGCGTGTCGAGGTAGCGGAGCACGGACGACACCGGGTTGCGTTCGTAGGCGATGATCTTGTCCACCTGGATGCCGAGGCTGGGGACGGCGGACCGGGGACTGTCGGGTGGAATCAGGCCCCAGCGCTCCAGCGTCCGACGCACGCCGGGGAAATCGCTCCACTCGCCGTGCATGTCCGGCGAGACGTGGAAGAGGGTGAGTCGCGATTGCGCGACCAGCGCCGCCTTGAGCGCGTGGGCAAACGCGACCTCGCTGGCCTCGGAAAAATCGGAGGGGTGCAGGATGCTGTCGATGATCGAAGTCTCGTAGGGCATCGGCCGCGACCCTGCCCCCCTACCTCGCGTAAGTGAGCAACGCCATGGCCGCGTTCGCGTACGCGCTGGCCTGAGGATTGTCCTTCTGCTTGCAGGCGAGCTCCGCCTGCTGAATGAGCTTCCGAGCGTTGTTGACCGCGGTGCTCTTGGCGCGATCGGGGGCGCTGGGGGCACTGGCGGCTGCTCGCGGAGCCTGCGCGTCCTGTCCGCGCGGAGCCTGAGCGTCCTGCCCCCGGGGCGCTTGCGCGTCCTGGCCGCGTGGAGCTTGCGCGTCCTGGCCCCGGGGCGCCTGGGCGTCTTGCCCCCGCGGAGCCTGCGCATCCTGGCCGCGTGGGGCCTGCGCGTCCTGGCCCCGGGGCGCTTGCGCATCCTTCCCGCGGGCTCCGGCGAGCTGCCGGGGAGCCTGGGCCGCCTTCTGGGCGCTGACGACCGTCGAGAGCATCTTCTTGGCCTGGTCCACCTCAGGCGGACACGACTGCGCCGACGAGACGACCGGGACCATCGCGACCAGAATTCCGGGGACCAGCGCTATCCATCTCTTCATCACACGCTCCTCTCGTTCATCGGCCGGGGACTCCCTGCTGGCCCGCTGCCAGCTGGCTCCCGACTACTTTACCAGCGGAATCGCTTCCGCCAGCTCGTGGCGCAAGACCGCCCGGATCTTCCGCTCGATTTGCAGATAGCGGGCGACCTTCTTGGCGGGCAGGATCTTGTCGAGCCTTCCCGCGTACGTCTTGGCCAGACCGGCCTCGGCGACGTCGATGTCGAGCACCTCGGCGTTCAGCTTGCGGGCCTGCTCATCGGTCAGCGTATCCCCATTGTAGGCCTTCGCGTAGTCCGTGATGGCCTTGCCCATCCGCGCGTAGATCTTGTCGAGCTCCTGCTGGTAGCCCTCGTAGACGGGCCAGAATCCCTTGGCCTCGGCCTCGGTCAGACCCATGTTCTGGGCCACCAGCAGCTTCTTGTCGGCGCGGACCTTCTCGCGCACGAGCTGCATCGTGTCCGCGGGCCGGTCCTGGGCGAAGGTGGGAACGGCGACGAGCAATGCCAGCACGACGACGGCGATGCGCAGGAACATCAGGGGCCTCCTTTCAGTCGGTGACAGGTGCGGGTTCTGCCGTGTTGATCCAGTCGGCGAGGAGCGAGTAGCTGACGGCGAGCACGACCGGCCCCACGAAGAGGCCGACGACGCCGAAGGCCAGCAGGCCGCCGACGACGCCGCTGAACACCAGCCACAGCGGCAGATCGGCGCCCTTGCGGATGAGGATCGGACGGATCACGTTGTCGATGGCGGTCACGAAGATAGTCCAGAGGAGCAACGCGACCGCCCACCCGGTGCTCCCCGACCAGTAGGTCCAGACGACGGCCAGGACCAGCACCGGCAAGGGCCCGAGCTGCGCGATGCAGAGCGCGAACACCAGCGCGGTCAGGACCGCGGCATACGGCACGCCGGCCACGAGCAGGCCAAACCCGGCCAGGCACGCCTGGACCAGAGCGGTGACGATGATGCCCAGGGCCACGCCGCGAATGGCCTGGGCGGCGAGCCGGGCCGAGTGTTCACCCCGGGCCCCGGCCAGGCGTCGCGCGAAGCGACGCACGCCGTCGCCCACCGTCTCCCCCGAGGCATACAGCAACGCCGCGATCAGCACGACCAGCAGGAACTGCAGCAGGACCATCCCGATCGTGCCCACGGTGCCGAGGATCCAGCCGATGATCTGTCGCGTGTAGGGCGCCAGGCTCGCCGAGAGTTCCTCGGTGCGGATGCTCGCGATGTCCTTCCAGCGGGCGGCGAGTCGCGAGCCGACCAGCGGCAGCCCCTCGAGCCAGTCGGGCGGCGGCGGCACCGACCAGGTCGTGAGCCACTGCACCCCCTCGGCGATCTCCTGCGAATGCGCCACGATCGTGGTGAGGGCCAGCGCGAGCGGCAGGAGCAGGCCGAGGAGCAGCAGGAGCGTCATCACGGCCACGGCCAATCCGCGCCGGCCCCACAGCACGGACTGCACGCGCACCATGAGCGGCCACGATGCCACCACGATCATGGTGGCCCAAATCGCCGCGGGGACGAACGGTCGCAGGACCCAGAAGCTGGCCACGATCATGCCGGCGATGAACAGTACGGCCAGCGTCGAGCGCGTCAGGTCCCGGGCCACGTGTGCGTCCATCCGAGCGACCCTACCAGTCACCGGATACCCCGCCCATGGGACCTTGGTCCCACACGGCCCCGGCACCGCCCCCGGTCTCTCCCCCTCGCAATATTCGGGACTCACCGGGCGCCGCCCTGGGTACCGCTCTGGAGCGATTCCAGCACCTGGTCGAGGGCAAAGCTACCGGCCGTCTGGCGCGGCGGGAATTCCTTGAACGTGCTCAGGAATTGCCCCACGTACTGCTGCGCCGGCACATCAGGAAAAGGTGTTCCACACGCCAGCGGTGTAATCCATCCCTTCGTGGTCGGCGGTCTCGAACGGATCGGAGCGCAGGTTGAAGAGCTTGGGCAGGCGCAGGGTCACGAACGGGTTCTGCCATACGTCCAGGCCGTGAGCCCGCTGCTCCGCGAAGACGAGCTTCCCCTGATTGTAACGGAGCGCCACCAGCGCGCCATCATCGTTGAAGTAAACGAAGTCCTTGCGCGGGCTCGGCCCCTTACCGGCGAGGGCGCTGGCGATGTCGAAGCCGTCGAGGTGCACCTTGAAGGTCTTGCCCCCGACCGTGGTGCCCTTGAGCAGCTTCTCCTTGATGTTCGGCTCGCCCGCCGCCGCCACCAGGGTGGGCAGCATGTCCTCGTGCGCGAAGATGTCGTTCAGCACGGTGCCGGGCTTGATCACGCCCGGCCAGCGGATCGCCGTGGGGACGCGGTAGCCGCCCTCCCAGTTGGTGTTCTTCTCACCCCGGAAGGGTGACTGGCCGCCATCGGGCCAGGTAAACTTCTCGGCCCCATTATCGGTCGAGTACATGACGATGGTGTTGCCCTCCAGGCCCAGCTTTCTCAGCTCGTTGAGAACCTGCCCGACGTGGCCGTCGTGCTCGACCATCCCGTCGGGATAGATCCCGAGCCCGGTCTTGCCCTGGCTGGCCGCTTGAGGCGCGTCCAGATGTGCATGCGGGTCGAGTTCCACCACAGGAAGAACGGCTTGTCGGCTTCCGTGGCGCGCTGCAGGAAATCGATGGCAGCTCTGGTGACGTCCTCGTCCACGGTCTCCATGCGCTTCTTGGTCAGCGGACCGGTGGTCTCGATCTTCTGGGTGCCGTCGGGATTGGCCCACGCGCGGATCACGCCCCGCGTGCCGAACCGCTTCCGCAGCTCGGGATCCTTGAAGTAGTCGGGGTGCTCCGGCTCGTCCTCGGCATTGAGGTGATAGAGGGAGCCGAAGAACTCGTCAGCCGTGGGCGGTGGGGAGGTGCTCGTCACGATCGCCCAGGGTGGTTCTTGCCGAACTGCCCGGTCATGTAGCCCTGGGCCTTGAGCAGCTCGGCGATGGTCACATCCTCCTTCTGCAGGCCCTCCTTGGCGCCCGGCAACCCGACCTTGAGCAGGCCGGTCCGGAAGGGCGACTGGCCGGTGATGAAGGCGGCCCGACCGGCGGTGCAGCTTTGCTGGCCGTACCAGTCGGTAAAGAGCGCCCCCTCCCGAGCGATGCGGTCGATGTTGGGGGTCCGGTAGCCCATCATGCCCTGGTTGTAGGCGCTCACGTTCCAGTAGCCGATGTCGTCGCCCCACACGACGAGGATGTTGGGTTTCCTGGTCTGCGCGTGAGCGGGCACGACCGTGCCCGCAAGCAGGACCACCGCCAGCAATATTCCACCGAGGTGGACGATCTTGGTCTTCACGGTTCTCGCTCCTTTCACGCTAGAGCAGCATTCCCAGCAGGCTCTTGAGGATCTGGTCCGCCGGCACCACGGTGAGCAACAGGGGGGCGAACGGAATCAGAGCGGGAACGGCCAGCTGGATGACCGCGTCGCGCGCGAATGGCACGGCGCGCATGCTGCGCACCACCTCGTAGCTGTTGGCCAGGTCGGCGAGGGACTGGATATCGCCGCTCCCCACCAGGGGCTCGCCGGGTGGGGCGGCCCCGCCGATCCACTTCTGGTGGAACTCCTGGGTGTAGCGCGTCGCCAGGGCGCCGTACTCGCGCCGGCCGCGCCGCTTGAGCGCCAGCAGCGCAGGAGAGAACACGCAGAGCGGTCCCAGCACCAGGAGCAACTGGAGGACGACGAAGGCGGCGATCTCGTACTGGAACGCCTGCAGGGCCGCGTCGTGGAAGAGGATCCGCACGGCGATGAAGACGGCGAGAAAGGTGCTCTGGGCCAGAATCACGGGCGCGAAGGCGGCGGGGGCGCTGGCCAGGAACCCCAACCCACCCGCCCGGTCGGGATGGGTGGGCGTCAGCGAAAGGTCGAGACGCGACACCCGCCGCAGAAAGACGAACCAGACGAAGAGCCGGAAATACCAGCGCAGCAGCAGGAATTGAAAGATGGGGGTGCTCACGTGGCCGTACCACTGGCCGGCGAGCGTCAGGCTCTTGCCGGCCGGCCCCACGCTCGCGTACCAGGTCGAGCTGGTCACACCAGCCAGGCCCTTCCACAGCATCCAGCCGAACCCGAAGACGGCCACGGCGAACAGCAGCTCGATGGCCACCGAGTTCCGGAGGCGAAGGGCGCGGTCGATCGCGGCGCGAAACCCGGGCACGACCGCGGGGGTGACGATACCGGCATCCACGAAGTGCCGAACCAGCGGTCGGATGCGTTGATGGGCGATCACCTCGGCCAGAAGGAGCAGCGGGACGCTGATCAGAAAGCGGGCGTGCACCTCGAGGTCGTAGAGGAAGGGCACGGGCACCGTCGCCCCCATCGCGCGGCCCTCGACGGCCGTCAGCACCAGCAGCGGCAGCCAGGCCAGCAGCGAGATGCCGATCACGCGGCGGCCCACGAGCTCCATGGCGGGACCGGCGGCGTGCGCTCGGCGCCAGAGCTGATACAGGGGACCGCCGAGGACGAGGGAGAAGTCCCCCGGCTCCGACAGGATCGCCGAGGAGATCAGGGTGCGGCTCATCTCGAGCCCGTCAGGCGCCGGCTCTGCGCTGCGCGGCGTAGGCGCTCACCAGCCAGGCGATGACCACGGCCACATAGAACTGGCCGGCGACCGCCTCCACCACCGCCAGCATCTGGGCCAGCGGCAATCGCGGAGTGATGTCCCCGTACCCGAGCGTGGCCAGGGTAACGAAGCTGAAGTAGATGAGCTGGACTTCGAGGAGCTCGGTCGCCCCGGGTCCGTCGGGCCCAGCGGGTAGCGCGAAGCTCTCGGGCGCGAGCGCCGCGATGGTCTGATAGGCGGCGGCAAACCCGAGGCCCGCTAGCATGTAGGCCACGATGGCCGCGAAGATCCGGTCGACGGAGACCTCGGCGCCGCGCAGAACATAGTCGAGCGTCGCAATGATACATCCACCGAGCAGCATGACTACCACGATCCTCGAGGTCGCGTAAAACAGAGTCGCCAGATCAGACTCGGCGATGGGCGCGATCCGCAGGGCCACCGCCAGGCCCCACCCGAACAGGAATATCCAGCGCCGCCGCGCCCGCTGACCGCCTACTGTCAGCGAAACCAGAACCGCATCGAGATAGAGGGCGCTCAGGACCAGCCAGAGAACCCGGAAGCGCAGCTGCAGCGGGACCAGCAGCAACGCCAGCATGGTGAACGCGAAGAGCTGGAGGAACCGCATCGACTTCCACGTCGCCCCCAGCCCGGGAGCCGCGATCGCCGTATCGGTCGGCCGCCTGTTCACGGTGAGCGTCCCAACGCCGGCGCGGACTCTGCCGGAATCAGGTAGAACATGGCCGCCAGGATCAGGTAGAAAGCGACCAGCTGGACGCCCTTGTACCAGTTGGACCGGCCATCGCCAGCGACATGCCCGCCGATCAGCGCGCCCAGGAACAGCGCGCCGATCTCGAGCCGGCTGAATCCCAGGGTCAGGGGCTCGGGCGCCAGCAGGCGGCTCGACAGGACCAGCACCGGGGTCACGAACAGGGCGATCTGCAGGCAACTGCCCATCGCGATACCGACGGCCAGATCCATCTGGTTCCGGCGGGCCATCGCGATCGCCGCCCCGCTCTCGGCCGCGCCACCGACCACGGCCAGCAAAACGATCCCGATGAACAGGGGGGACATCCCGAGCGCGTGGCCGGTGGCTTCGGCGGCCCCGACGAGAATCTCGCTCATCCATGCCGCGCCCAGCGAGGCCAGTACCAGGGTCGCGCCGGCCCGCGCCGGGCTCCACCGCGCGCCGCCCTCCGGCTCGGCCGCCGCTGTTCCAGCGAAGACCTCCGGGTGGGTCCGGAGCATGAACACAAGGTAGAGCGCGTAGGCCGTCAGCAGCACGACCGCGACCCCGATGTCGAGGGCCGCCGCGTGCCGGGGGGCGACGCCACCGAGGAAGCGGTGAAAGGTGCCGGGAACGACCATGCTGACCGCGGCCAGCAGCATCATGGAGGCGTAGCTTCTCGCCGCCGCCGGGTTGTACTCCTGGACACGGTGGCGCAGGCCACCGAGCAGAAAGGCGATGCCGAGAGCCAACAGCAAGTTGGCCAGCAGGGCCCCGATGAGCGAAGCCCTCACCATCTCGAGCAGCCCCGCCCTCAGCGCGACCATGGCGATGATCAGCTCCGGCAGGTTGCCAAACGTCGCGTTGAGCAGCCCACCGAGCGCCGGACCCGTGCGCGCGGCCAGATGGTCGGTGCTGTGGACGATGAGCACCGCCAGCGGCACGATCCCGATGGCGGCGCAGAAGAACACGGCAGGCGCGCTGGCGTCCATGGCGTTCAGCAGGGCAGCGACGGGCATGGCCGTCAAGAGCCAGTGGATCGACCACCGCATCCTGGTCTCGCGTCGGTTCTGGTCGACAGGCTCGCCGATTGTTATGGCGCCCAGCCGCCCCCGAGGGCCCGGTACAGCCGCACGATCGCCAGCAGCTCGTCGCGCTGGCTCTGGGCCAGCAATAGCTCGGCGTCGAAGAGCTGGCGCTCGGTGTCCAGGACCTCAAGGTAGCTGGTGACGCCCCCGCGGTAGCGAATGTCGGCCAGTCGGGCGGCGTCGCGCAGCGAGTCGACGAGCAAGCCCTGCTGGATGCGGAATTCGCGCCGCCCCCGATGCTCGACAAGGGCGTCGGAGACCTCGCGAAACGCCTGCTGGACGATCTGCTGGTAACGGACCAGGGCCTCCTGGGCCCGGGCCTCGGCCGAATCTACGCTGGCCCCGATGCGGCCCGTGTTGAAGATGGGCAAGGTCACCTGAGGCGCGATCGCCAGCAACCCCGAGGGGCCGAACCAGTTGCCATTGAGCATCACGCCGCCACCCCCGGCCGCGCCGGTGAGCAGGAACCGGGGGAAATAGTCGGCCTTGGCCACACCGATTCGGGCCGTGGCCGCCACCAGCTGGTTCTCGACCTGCCGGATGTCCGGTCGGCGCTCGAGCAGGTCGGACGGCAGCCCGGCGGGCACGGTGGGCGGGGCCAGCGCGAGCTGCTCGCCCGTCGAGCGGCCCCGGGGCACCGCGTCCGGGCTCCGCCCGAGCAGCAGGGAGATCAGATTCTCGGTCTGGGCGATGCGGCGCTCGAGATCGGGAATCGTCTCGGCGGCCGTGTACAGCAAGACTTCCGCCTGCCGCACGTCGATCAGGGCCGCCACCCCACCCTGGTGCCGGGCTTGCACGAGCCGGAGAGAGCCCTGCCGGGACCCCAGCGTGCGCCTCGAGATCTGCAGCTCCAGGTCGAGCTCGCGGAGCTGGAAGTACGCGGTCGCCACGTCGCTCACCAACGTGGCGATTACGAACCGCTGGACTTCCGCGGAAGCGAGCAGATCGGCCCTGGCCGCCTCGGTGGCCCGGCGCAGGCGGCCCCACAGATCGACCTCCCAGAAGAGATCGAGCGTCCCCAGGGGGCTGAACGTTTCCTCTTGCTGGATCGGTGCTCGCTCCTCGGTGATCCGCACGTAGGGCGCGCTCGCTGTCGCGCTCACGTCGGGGAACTGGAACGAGCGGGTGACGGTCACCTGGGCCCGCGCGTCCAGCACGCGCGCGGCGGCGACCTGCACATCGTAGTTCTCGACGAGCGCCGTGCGGATGAGCCCCTGCAGCGCCTCGTCCTGGAAGATCTGCCACCAGCTCAGGTCGCCGATCGACCGCTCGCTCACCGGGACGTCCGGCGCCCGCCCGCGGAAATCGGGCGGCACCGGCATCTCGGGCCGCTGGTAGTCGGGACCGACCGTGCAGCCACCCAGGAGGAGCGCGGCGGCCACGAGCCCGCGGCGCCTCATGCGTGCTGCCTGCCGGGCACGGGGGCCGGCGCCTCCGGCGGGGCCGCCGGCTGCTTCGCCGGCGCGCGCTTCCGGCCCAACCCCTCGATGAAGGCGAAGTTCCCGGGAATCAGGAAGACCCCCAGCGCGGTAGCGATCAGCATGCCCCAGAACACCGCCGTGCCCATGACGTTCTGGGCGCCGGCCCCCGCCCCGCTGGCCAGCACCAGCGGCACAACTCCGAGGATGAAGGCGAACGCCGTCATCAGGATGGGCCGGAAGCGCAGCCGGGCGGACTCCAGCGCGGCCTCGTCCACCGATTGGCCCTGCTCGTGCTTGGCCTTGGCGAACTCCACGATCAGGATCGCGTTCTTGGCGGCGAGCCCGACGAGCATGATCAGACCGATCTGCACGTAGACGTTGTTGTCGTAACCGGCGAGCCACACCCCGAAGAAGGCACCCAGCGCCACCAGCGGTGAGCCCAGCAGCACGGCCCACGGCAGGCGCCAGCTCTCGTACATCGCGGCCAGGAGCAGGAAGACGAACACGATGGCCAGGACGAACGTCGGCGTGGCGGGGGGCGCGATCTTTTCCTGATAGGACAGGGAGGAATAGGCGAAGCCTATCTCCTTGGGCATCGTCTGCCGGAAGACCTCCTCGAGGGCGGCCAGGGCTTGCCCGGAGCTGACCCCACGCGCGGGGGCCCCGTTGATCTCGACCGAACGCAGCAGGTTGAAGCGGGTGGTGAGCTCCGTTCCCGGAATCGAGGTGATGGTCACGAGGGTCGAGAGCGGGATCATGGTGTTGGTCGTCTTGCTACGGACATAGACGTCGCCGATGTCGCCGGGCTTGCGACGGTAGTCGGCGTCAGCCTGGACATACACGCGGTAGAGACGCCCGAAGCGGTTGAAGTCGTTCACGTAGGTGCCGCCCATCGCCGCCGACATGGCCTGGAAGACCTCGTTCACGGGCACCCCGAGCGTGCGCGCCTTCTCCCGGTCCAGCTCGACTTTCACTTGTGGATACGTGGGGTCGAATGCCGTGAAGAGCGAGGCAAACTCGGGCCGCTCGCGCGCTGCCGTCAGGAAGGCTCGCGTCTGAGCGCCGAGCTGCTCCACGCTCAGCGTGCCGCTCCGGTCTTGAAGGAGGAAGTTGAAGCCCGACGACGCGCCGAAGCCGGAGATGGTCGGGATGTTGAACGGAAAGGCCACGGCCTCCGGGATCGCGGCCAGCTCCCGCTGCATTCGGGCCATGATGCCCCTCACGTGTAGCGCCTCCTCATGCCGCTCCTCCCACGGCTTGAGGCGAACGAAGATGCTCCCGAAGTTTGGCTGGTAGGTGCTGGTAACGGCGCCATAGCCGCCAATCGTCTGATAGGAATCAACCCCCTCGACCTTGGCGAGGATCTCCTCGACCCGGCGCAGCACGGCGCTCGTCCGCTCCAGCGAGGCCGCCGGCGGGAGCTGCACGTTGACGCCGAACAGACCCTGATCCTCTTCCGGAATGAACCCGGCGGGCAGGGCGCGGCCGAGCAGGCCGACCCCGACCACCACCACCCCCACCACCAGGACCGTGACCACCGCGCGCCGGATGAGAATCCGGCACACGCCGACGTAGCCCTTCGTTGCGGTGTCGAACACCCGGTTGAATCCGCGGAAGAACACGCCGAGCGGGCCGCGGGGAGCGCGGGCGGGCTTGAGGAGCATGGCGGAGAGCGCGGGCGACAGCGAGAGAGCGCTGAAGGCCGACAGCAGCACCGAAATAGCGATGGTGAGCGCAAACTGCTGATACATCTGCCCGGTGAGGCCGCCGAGGAAGGCGACGGGGATGAACACGGCCGACAGGATGAGCGCGATCCCCACCACCGGCGCCGACACTTCCTTCATGGCCTGTACCGTCGCCTCGCGCGGGGCCATGCCGTGCTCGATGTGGTGCATGACCGCCTCGACGACGACGATCGCGTCGTCCACCACGATGCCGATGGCCAGCACCAGGCCGAACATCGAGAGCGTGTTGACCGAGAAGCCGAGGAGCGGGAAGAAGATGAAGGTGCCCACGATCGAGACGGGCACCGTCAGGAGCGGAATGATCGTGGCCCGCAGATTCTGGAGGAAGATGAACACGACGAGCGTGACGAGGATCAGCGCCTCCACGAAGGTCTTCACGATCTCGTGGATGGAGGCCTCCACCGCCGGGGTGGTGTCGTAAACGATCGTGTAGTCGAGATCCGGCGGGAACAACCCCTTGGCTGTGGCCATGGTGTGGTAGATCGTCTCGGACGCTTTGAGCTGGTTTGCGCCGGGGAGCAGGTAGACCGCCATCGCTCCGGAGGGCTTGCCGTTCAGCCGGCCGAACGAGTTGTAGTCCTGGCTGCCGAGCTCGGCGCGCCCGATATCCCTGATACGCACCGGCGAGCCGGTGGCGGCTTCGCGGATGATGATGTTCTCGAACTCCTCGGTGGTCACGAGGCGGCCCGGCGCGCTCACCGTGAAGGTGAACGCTTGATCGGCGGGCGTTGGCGCCTGCCCGATCCGGCCGGCCGGCGCCTGGAGATTCTGCTCTTTGATCGCCGAGATCACGTCGGACGGGGTCAGGCCCAGCTTGGCGAGCTTGTCGGGGCGGAGCCAGATGCGCAGGCCGTAGTCGGTGCCGCCGAAGAGATCGACCTGGGCGATGCCGGGAATTCTCAGAATCTGATCACGCAGGTTGATCGAGGCGTAGTTGATCAGGAAGTTCGCGTCGTAGCTGCCCCCGGGGGAATAGAGGGAGATCAGCATGAGGATGCTGGGGCTCTGCTTCTTCACGGTGACGCCCTGGGCCACGACCTCCTGGGGCAGGCGGGCCTGGGCCGACGAGACCCGGTTCTGGGTCAGCACATTGGCGGTGTCCTGGTCGACGCCGACCTCGAAGTTGACGTCGAGCTGCATGCGGCCATCGCTGGTGTTCGACGACTTCATGTAGATCATCCGATCGACGCCGTTGACCTCCTGCTCGATCGGGGTGGCCACGGACTGCTCCACCGCCACCGCCGAAGCGCCTGGATAGTTGGCGGTGACCCGGATGGTCGGTGGGGCCAGGAAGGGGTACTGTTCGAAGCTGAGCCGGAGGAGCGAATAGGTCCCGAGCAGCACGGTGAGGATGGCGATGACGATGGCAACGATGGGGCGGCGGATGAAGAAGTCGGCCACGGCGCTAGCGCCCGCTGTCCGCCTTCCCCGGAGGCGATGCCGCCGGCGGCGGGGCCGCGTCCGGCGAGGTGGCTTGCGCGGGCGGCGGAGCTGGACCCGATTTCCCGTCGGTGGCGGGCTTGACTTCGGCTTTCACCTGCATCCCCGGTCGGGCCTTCTGGATCCCCTCGACGATGACCCGTTCCCCGGGCTTGAGCCCGGCCGTCACGATGTAGAACTGCTGATAGGCCTCGCGCAGGGTCACGGTCCGCAGCGCGACCTTGTCACCCTCACCGACCACCAGCACCGTTTTCGCGCCCTGGAGGTCCTGCACGGCGAGCTGGGGAACCAGAATCGCATCGGGCACCTCTTCGGTGATGGCGCGCACCCGCGCGAACTGACCCGGGCGCAGTACCCGCTCGGGATTGGGGAACTCCGCCCGGACCTGGATGGTGCCCGTCTTCGGGTCGATGGCGCGGTCGACGAAGATCGTCTGGCCCTTGTGCGGGTAGACGCTGCCATCGGCCAGGAGCAGCTCGAGCGTGGGCGCGCGGTCCCGGGGCACCTCGCCGCGGCCGAGCCCGGGCTCGCGCTTGACCAGCCGGAGGTAGTCCGCCTCGACGATCGAGAAGTCCACGTAGATGGGGTGGATCGCCGACACGGTGGCCAGGAGCGTGGGTTCTCCCTTGCCGACGAGGTTTCCCGTATCGACCGCCAGCTTGCTGATGATCCCAGTGATCGGCGCCTCGACCACGGTGTACTTGAGGTTCAGGTCGGCCTGGATCACGGCGGCCTTGGCCGACTCCACCGCGGCCTGGGCGAGCTGGATGGCCGTGCGCTGGTTCAGCACCGTGTCCTTGAGGGCGGCGTCGGCGCCCTCCACCGCGGCCGCCGCGACTTGCTCGCGGGAGATCGCCGTGTCCAGATCCTGTTGGGGGATCGCCTGGGCCTGGGCCAGGGGGCGATAGCGGGCCACGTCCTGACGTGCTCTCCCCAGATCGGCCTTGGCCTGATCGAGGTTGGCCCGGGCTCGGTCGATGACCGAGACGTCCCGGGCGCGGGTGAGGTCGGCTTGCGCCTTGGCCAGCTGGGCGCGCGCCGACTGGAGCGCCGCCTTGTACTCGTCCTGCTGGATCACGAAGAGCCGCTGACCCTTCCGGACTTCCGAGCCCTCGCGGAACAACACCTGTTCCAGCACCCCGGGGACTCGGGCCCGGGTCTCCACGGTGGGCACTCCCTCCGTGCGCGCCACGAACTCTCCGCCAACCTGTACGGTCCTCTGGTCTACCTCGGCGACGATGACGGTGGGCGGGGGGGGGGCCGGCGCCTGCTTGGACGCCTTGCTGTCTCCCCCCTGGCATCCGGCGCTCAGGGCCAGCAACGCGACGCCGGCCAGCCAATGCCCCAGCGGTCGCGCCCCGAGCGTGCGAGCCAGTCGTGTCATCAACATTGAGCCTCCCAGCCCCAACCCGCGCGGCGAGGCTGCGCGCCTTCAGCCAGCGGACGAGGGGGCACGATTGTACTGCCGGACCAGCGGGCCCGCCATCCCCCGATCGGCAATCGTGTCACCCGGCGAGCACACCACAACGCCATACCGGCATAAATGAGACCTTGGTCGGATGGACGAAAGTGGCAAACTCGCCTACCATCCGCCGCGTGAAATCGCTGAGACAGGGACCGGATCCGGACCGATGGCAGATTGCTAGCAGGAGAATAACTCATGGCTGACACCACTCAACTGACGACTCTTCGGGACTTCTTCGCCGCCTCAGAGGCGCGCATCGACCGCTGGCGGACGCTGAACCGCGTGGCCAAGGGGCTCGCCGGAACTGGACAGCGCCCGGCCGGCGGCCCTGGCGAGGACCCGCAGGCGCTCCTGGCCGAGCTGGCACCGCTGGAGGACCTCTGCGGCTACCCGGGACCCCGATTGATGACGCAGCTCCGCGAGCGCCTGGAGACCGGGGACTGGACGGGCTTCGCTCGTCTGGTCCAGCGGATCAGCAGCGCGCTGCTCTCCAACAGCTACCGCGACGACCAGGAGCCCTGGAGGGCCGACGAGGAGGGCGAGGCCCGCCTGCCCGACGTCCTGCCTCCGTCGATCGGTCGCGGCCAGGCCCGCCGACCCTACTTCGAGGTTCTGTATGTGTCGCCCGCCGAGCGGGCCATGTGGCCGGAGATCCGGGAGACGTTTCGCCGGCTGCGCCGCGCCGAGGACCAGTTCGTGTACGAGCCCGTCGTCGTGGGCAGCTTCGAGGATGCGGTCCTGGCCGTGGTCTTCAACACGAATTTGCAGGCCGTCGTGATCAGCGACGGCTTCGCCTACCCCTCGCAGCACACGCTGCCGATCCTGCGCGAGATCCTCACCCGGCAGGTGCAGATCGCCGAGTCCGCGCGCAGCGGCGATCTAGGGACCCTCCTGGGGCAGATGGTGCGCCGCTGGCGGCCGGAGCTCGACGTCTACCTCACCACCGACCGCGACGTCGGCCGCCTGGCCGGCTCCGCCGAGGCGGCGCCGATCCGGCGAATCTTCTACGGGGTCGAGGAGCCGATGGAGATCCACCTGGCGATCCTCGACGGGGTGCAGGACCGCTACGAGACGCCGTACTTCGATAACCTCAAGAACTACGCCCAGCGCCCGATCGGCACGTTCCACGCGCTGCCGGTGGCCCGGGGAAAGTCGATCTTCAAGTCCAACTGGATCCGCGACATGGGCGAGTTCTACGGGGCCAACCTGTTCCTGGCCGAGTCCTCGGCCACCACCGGTGGGCTGGACAGCCTGCTGGAGCCCACCGGCAACATCAAGGTCGCCCAGGACAAGGCCGCCCGCGCGCTCGGCGGCGACCGCAGCTTCTTCGTCACCAACGGCACCTCCACCTCGAACAAGATCGTCCACCAGGCCCTGCTCCGGCCGGGTGACATCGTGCTGATCGACCGCGACTGTCACAAGTCGCACCACTACGGGCTGGTGCTGGCGGGTGCCCAGCCGCTCTACATCGACGCGTTCCCGCTCACCCAGTACTCCATGTACGGCAGCCTGGCCATCAAGCCCATCAAGAAGGCCCTGCTTCAGCTCAAGGCCGAGGGCAAGCTGGACCGCGCGAAGATGGTGGTCCTGACCAACTGCACCTTCGACGGCCACGTCGCCAACACCAAACGGACCATGCTGGAATGTCTGGCCATCAAGCCCGATCTGATCTTTCTGTGGGACGAGGCGTGGTTCGGGTTCGCCCGCTTCTCGCCATTTCTACGTCGCCGCACGGCCATGGGCGCGGCGGCCGCCATTCGCGAGCTGATGCGCGACCCGGAGTACCGCAAGCGCTACGAGGCGTTCCGAGCCAGCGCCGGCAAGCTGGACCCGAAGGACCCGAAGCTGGTGGACATGGAGCTGCTGCCGGATCCCGACCAGGTGCGCGTCCGTGTCTACGAAACCGACTCGGTGCACAAGTCGATGTCCTCGCTCCGCCAGGGCTCGATCATTGTCGTCGCCGATCAGGATTTCTACACGGTAGAGGCCTCCTTCAAGGAGGCGTTCTTCACCCACACCTCGACCTCGCCGAATCTCCAGATCATCGCCTCGCTGGACGTGGCGCGCCGGCAGATGGAGCTGGAGGGCTACGAGCTCGTCGGGCGGGCCATCCAGCTGGCCATCGAAGTCCGGCGTCAGGTCAACTCGCACCCCCTCATCTCCAAGTACTTCCGCATCGCCACCCCGGCCGAGATGATCCCCGCCGAGTACCGGAAGTCGGGCTTCACCGACTGGGGCGCACCGGGGTGGACGATGAACGACACGATCGGGGCGCTGGACAACGACGAGTTCTACCTGGATCCGACCCGGATCACGCTCCTCTGCGGGGCTGCCGCGTACGACGGCACCCAGTTCAAGGCGCTGCTGGCCAGCGAGCACGACATCCAGATCAACAAGACCTCCCGCAACAGCGTGCTCGTCCAGATCAACATCAACAACACCCGGAGCGACCTCGCCCATCTGATCAAGGCCCTGGCCGACATGGCGCGGGCCATCGAGAAGCGGCTCGCCGAGGGGGGCGAAGAGGAGCTGGCCGCCTTCAAGGCGCGGGTGAAGTCGCTGGTCGAGGACGTGCCCGACCTGCCCGACTTCCAGCGCTTCCACGACGCCTTCCGGGACAATGCGAAGAGCGCCACCCAGGAAGGGCACATGCGCGAGGCGTACTACATGGCGTACGATGCCGCCAACATCGAGCACGTCAAGCTCCAGAGCAAGGAGATCGACGAGCGCTTGGCCAAGGGCCCGGAGCTGGTCTCGGCGAAGTTCGTGATCCCCTACCCGCCCGGCTTCCCCATCATGGTGCCGGGCCAGGTCGTCACCAAAGAGATCATCACGTTCATGCGCAAGCTCGACGTGAAGGAGATCCACGGCTACAACGCGGCCAAGGGCCTGGAGCTGCTGAAGCCTGACGCGCTGGCCACGCACAAGCGCTAGACGGAGGACACCATGTTTGAGTGGTTCGCCGCGACGCTGCGCACGTATCCGGAGATCGCCATCTTCCTCTCTCTGGGGATCGGATACTACGTCGGCAAGTTCACCTACCGTGGCATCGGCCTGGGGGCCGTCACCGCCACCCTGCTGGCCGCGGTCGTCATCGGGCAGCTCGGGATCACCATCTCGCAGCCCCTCAAGGCGTTTGCCTTCCTGATGTTCCTGTTCGCCGTCGGCTACGGCGTCGGCCCGCAGTTCGTCCGGGGCGTGGCCAAGGACGGCTTGCCGCAGGCGATCTACGCAGCCGTCGTGTGCGTGCTCTGCCTGGGTGCCGCCTTCGGCGTCGCCAAGGTGGCCGGCTACGATCTCGGCTACGCGGCCGGGCTGTATGCGGGATCGCAGACCATCTCGGCTTCGATGGGCCTCGCGACGGATGCCATCAACCGGCTAGGGTTATCCGGCGACCAGGCCAAGGGGCTGCTCGACGCGATGCCCATCGCCTATGCCGTGACGTACCTCTTCGGCACGGTCGGTTCGGCGATCGTGATCGCGATCGTCGGCCCGGCCCTGCTCCGCATCAATCTGGTGGCCGCGTGCAAGGACTACGAGGAGAAGCAGGGTGGTGGCGCCAAGGCGCTGGGCGGCGCAGGCTCCGCCTGGCATCGTTGGGAGCTGCGGGCCTTCCGCGTGCAGCCGGGCGGCAAGGCCATCGGCCTCCGGGCCGTCGAGGCCGAGGCGATGGTGCCCAATGCCCGGGTCTTCGTGGAGCGCATCCGCCGCAGCAACGGGACAATCGAGGAGGGCACGGCCGACACCGTGATCCGTGAAGGGGACGTGGTGGCCATCGCCGGAACCCGCGAAGTGCTCGTGAAGGTGATCGGCGAGAAGGCGCAGGAGGTCGATGACCCGGAGCTGCTCGCCGTCCCGGTCGAAGGCGTCGACGTCTACGTGACCAACAAGGCGGTCGACGGCAAGACGCTGGCGGAGCTGGCCCAGCGGCCCGAGGCGCGCGGCGTCTTCCTTCGCCAGATCACGCGGGGGGCAACCGCCACCACCATTCCCATCCTTCCGAACACGAAGATCGAGCGCGGCGACATCCTCAACATCGTCGGCCGCACGCAGGACACCACCGTCGTCACCAAGCTGCTGGGCGTTCCCGATCGACCTTCCGACGTGGCCGACGTCGCCTTCATCGGGGGCGCGGTCACGATCGGCGCCCTGATCGGCGCGCTGGTCTGGAAGATCGGCGGAGTGCCGTTGACGCTGTCCACCGCCGGCGGCGCCCTCATCTCGGGGCTCGTGTTCGGCTGGCTGCGCTCGGTGCGGCCGTCCTTCGGGCGCATCCCGTCGTCGACCGTCTGGTTCATGAACTCGGTCGGCCTCAACATCTTCATTGCCATCGTCGGCATCTCGGCCGGCCCGGGCTTCATCAACGGCCTGAAGACGCAGGGCCTGAGCCTGTTCATGTGGGGCGCCGTGGCGACGACGGTGCCCCTGATCCTCGCCATGTACATCGGCAAGTACCTGTTCCGCTTCCACGACGCGATCCTGCTGGGCGCGGTCTCCGGAGCGCGCACGACCACCGCCTCACTCGGCATGGTCACTGATGCGGCCAAGAGCCAGATACCCGCGCTCGGGTATACCGTCACCTACGCCATCGGCAACACGCTGCTGACGATCTGGGGCATGGTGATCATTCTCATGCTCTCTTGATGAATCTCTGAACCCTATCGAGGAGCCTACCCATGACCATCGACCTGACACAGTTCGACAAGATGGGGCCGTTCGAGATCAAGGACGAGCTGATCAAGCTCGCCAAGAAGACGTCCAGGACCACGCAGACCGCCTTCCTCAACGCCGGCCGCGGCAACCCGAACTGGATCGCCACCGAGCCGCGGGAAGGCTTCTTCCTGCTCGGCCAGTTCGCCCTCACCGAGAGCCGCCGTGTGATGGAGCATCCCGCCGGTGTCGCGGGCATGCCCGCCGCCCCGGGCATCGCCGCCCGCCTGGAGGCCTGGCTCGCCAAGCACCCTGACTCACCGGGGGCGGCCTTCCTCGGCAAGATGGTGGCCTTCGCGGTCAAGACGTTCAAGTTCGATCCCGACGCCTTCGTCCACGAGCTGGTGGACTCGATCATCGGGGACAACTACCCCGTCCCCGATCGCATGCTCGTGCACAACGAGCGAGTCGTGCACGAGTACCTCCAGTGGGCGATGTGCGGGGATCCCCGCCCCGCCGGCAAGTTCGACCTCTACGCGGTCGAGGGCGGAACCGCGGCCATGTGCTATCTCTTCAAGTCGCTCAAGGCCAACCGTCTCCTCATGCCCGGCGACACCATCGCGCTGGGCACGCCGATCTTCACACCCTACCTCGAGATGACGCATCTGGAGGACTACGCGCTGAACGTGGTCAACATCGCGTCGCCGCAGGAAAACCGCTTCCAGCCCACCGACGCCGAGCTCAAGAAGCTCGAGGATCCCAAGATCAAGGCCTTCTTCCTCGTCAACCCCGGCAATCCCACCGGAGTGGCCTTGAGCAAGGAGAGCATCGGCAAGATCGCGAGCCTGGTGAAGACGAAGCGGCCCGACCTCATGCTGCTGACCGACGACGTGTACGGGACCTTCGTGCCCGGCTTCCGATCGCTCCTCGGCGAGTTGCCGCACAACACCATCGGCGTCTACTCGTACTCGAAGTACTTTGGCTGCACGGGATGGCGCCTGGGCGTCATCGCGCTCCACCAGGACAACATCTACGACAAAATGATCGCCAAGCACACCGGCGACCCGCTGAAGGCGCTCGACAAGCGCTACGGCGCGCTCACCCTCGAGCCCCGGAAGATCAAGTTCATCGACCGCATCGTGGCGGACAGCCGGGACGTCGGCCTGAACCACACGGCGGGACTCTCCCTGCCCCAGCAGGTCATGATGACCATGTTCTCCCTGTCCGAGCTCATGGACACCGAGAAGCGCTACCAGAAGACCTGCATGGAGATCGTGCATCGACGGGCCCGGGCGCTCCTCGAAGGGCTGGGCCTGGAAGTGGCCCCCAACCCGCTCTTCGACGCCTACTACGGCCTCATCGACTTCGAGTTCTGGGCCCGGAAGAACATCGGCGAGGAGGCGGTCACCTATCTCAAGAAGAACGTCCACCCGCTGGACCTCGCCTTCCGGCTGGCCGAGGCCCACGGCATCGTGCTGCTCAACGGCGGCGGTTTCGAGGCCCCGGACTGGTCGCTCCGCGTGTCCCTGGCCAACCTGGGCGACGACGTGTACGACGACATCGGGCGCGGGGTCCGCGCGATTGCCCGCGGCTACCGGGATGCGTTCGAGGCTTCGAAGCGCGCGCCGAAAAAGTAAGGAGGAGGCGATGAGCGTGCGGTGGCAGCTGCCCGCGCTGACGCTGCTGCTATGCGTGGTGGGGCTGGGACAGGCCGTCGCCCAGCCGGCGCCGAAACCCGGCCCCGCCCAACCGGCGCCGGCAGCCCCGCCGAAGGCCCCGATCCTCGAGGAGGACGTGACCGTTCGGTCGCCCGACGCGGCCCCGCCTCCCCCGCCCCAGACGGGCCTGCTCGAGACCGGCTACCCGGCGCTGCGGGACGAGATGAGCAAGCTCGATCCGTTCTTCCGCGACACCGATCTGAACGTCCGGTTCCGCACCTTCTACTTCAACCGCCAGAACGACAACGACACGGCCAGCGAGGCCTGGGCGCTCGGCGGCTGGCTGCAGTACGCCTCCGGCTGGCTCGCCGACATCTTCGCCATCGGCTCGACGTACTACACCTCCTGGCCGCTCTACGCCCCCGACGACCGTCTGGGGACCCTGCTGCTGACGCCCGACGGGGACGAGATCGGAGTGTTCGGGGAGGCCTGGGCGGCGCTTCGCTACAAGGAATACGCCCTCTTCAAGGGGTACCGCCAGAAGATCGACGACGGCTACGTGAACCCGCAAGACAATCGGATGGTCCCGAACACCTTCGAGGCCGTCACCCTCTCCGGTACGCTCGACCGGCTCCGGTACGACGTGGGGTATGTCTGGAACATCAAGCCTCGGGACTCGAACGACTTCATCTCGATGTCTCAACAGGCGGGCGCAGCCGGCGGCGACGAAGGGCTGATCCTGACCTCCCTGGCCTTCACGCCGATCAAGGATCTGCTGCTCTACGCCGGCAATTATTACGCCCAGGAGGTGTTCAACACCACGTTCCTCAAGGGCGAGTACACGCACGCGTTCAGCCGAGACCTCAAGATGCAGTTCGGTCTGCAGTTCACCGACCAGCGAGATGTCGGGGACCAGCGGCTGGGCGAGTTCAACACCTGGAACGTCGGCGCGGGGGCACGCCTCCTGTTCAAGGGCCTGTCCCTGGGGGCGGCCACGCACTTCACCGGCGACGAAGCCTCGATCCGCTCCCCCTGGGGCTCGTGGCCTGGCTACCTGTCTCTGATGGTCACGGATTTCGACCGGGCCAACGAGAAGGCGTTCGGGGTGGGTGTCAAGTACGACTTCGGGGGGGCGCTGCTGCCCTTGTCGCTCCCGGGCCTGACCGTGCACCTGCTCTACGCCATGGGCACCGATCGCGAGGACCCGGCGACGGGAAGCAGCCAGCCCAATACCCACGAGGGAAATCTCGACGTCACCTACAACGTGCCGACCGTGAAGGGGCTCTCGCTGCGCTTCCGCAACGCCTACGTGGGCCGGGGCGACGCCTCCACGCTCGTGGACTATCGCATCATCATCAACTACGAGCTGGATCTGCTCTGACGAGGAGCCTGTGAAGTTCGAGCTCAACCTGCTCTACACGCTCCTGGTGGCCATCGTCGTACTCTTCGCCGGCCGGGTGCTGGTGGCCCGGGTGGGCTGGCTGGGGCGCTTCAGCGTGCCCGCGCCCGTCGTGGGCGGCGTCGTGATCGCCATCGTGCTGGCCACGGCCGATGGCTTCGCCGGGACCCGGGTCTCCTTCGACATGAGCCTCAAGGATCCGCTCCTGCTGGCCTTCTTCACGTCGGTCGGGCTGGCCGCCGATGCCCGGATGCTCGTCAAGGGCGGCCCCAAACTCTTCATCTTCCTGCTGGTGTGCACGGTGTACATCGTGGTCCAGAACGCGATCGGGCTGGTCGCCGCCCGGGCCATGGACCTGCACCCGGTGGTCGGTCTCCTGGGCGGCTCCATCACCCTCACCGGCGGTCACGGAACCGGCGGCGCCTACGCCACCCGCTTCGGCGAGACGATGAACCTGCAGGGCGCAATGGAGCTGACCATGGCCTGCGCCACCGCTGGTCTGGTGCTGGGCGGTCTGCTGGGCGGCCCCCTGGCCGAGTTCCTCATCAAGCGTCACGGCCTCTCGGGCCCGACCGAGGCGGCGCCCGTGGAGGCGGCGCCGACGTCGGCGGGCGCGCCGGAGGACTCCGTCACCGCCGCGTCGTTCCTCAACGCCCTGTTCGTGATTCTGGCATGCCTGGCCGGCGGGCAGTTGCTGGCACACCTGATGGAGGGCACCGGGTTCATCCTTCCCGACTTCCTCTTCTGCCTCCTGCTCGGCGTCGTGGTGAGGAACGTCCTGCCACTGACCCGGCGGTTCTCGCTGAGCGAGGCCAGCGTGGACCTGCTGGGCGGCACCGCGTTGTCGCTCTTCCTCGTCATGGCGCTGATGGCGATGAAGCTGCTCGACCTGGTGAACCTGGCCGGCCCCTTGCTGCTCATCCTGGCGCTACAGACGGTGGCCATGGCCGCCTATGCCGTCTTCGTGACATTCCGGGTGATGGGCCGAAACTACGATGCGGCCATCATGGCCGCCGGCCACGTCGGCTTCGGCATGTCGTCCACGGCCGCCGCCCTGGCCATCATGAAGGCGGTGACCGGGCGGGCGGGGCCCTCTCCGCTGGCCTTCCTCATTGTTCCGATGGTCGGGGCCTTCTTCATCGATATCACCAATGCCCTCATCATCCAGGGGTACCTGACCCTGCCACTGTTCGGGTTCTGAGGATGCGGCGCGTGCGGGCCAGGGTGTGGGCCGGACTCGCGGTTCTCACCGCGACCATGCTGGTGGGCTGTGCCCGAGGTCCCGACGAGGCGACGCTGCGACGGGAGGTCCAGGAGAAGCTGGCGAAGCAGGTCAAGGACGGTCTCCTCGAGTTAGCGTCCCTCGGCCGTAAGGGCAGCGCGCCACTCCCCTCGGGGGAGCAGGGGACGAAGCGGCTGATCGTCTACTACAACGCCGTCCTGCGCTTCCGCCAAGACTACGACTTTGCCGGCTGGGAGCAGCTCAGCCCGGCCAGCCTTGGCTTTGCCCTGGGGGCGACGGAGAAGGGCCTCTTCGGCATCAAGCCCCAGAACCGCGCCGGCGACATGGTGCACGTCTACGGATCTTCCACCTACGAGTGGTCCGGCGACGCGTGGAAGAGCGTGGCGGCCGCGCCGGGCGCCGTGACCGCGGCGCCCGACCCCGAGAACACGGCGCCACCGTCCCGGTCGAAGCAGCTCATCGACAAGCTGGCCGCGATGGTCGCCATCCCGCCGCCCGGAGTCGATCCCCGACAGGATGAGGTGATCTCCGACGAGCTGCAGCGGGCCACGGAGAACATCCAGCGCCGCCTGGCGCGCCGCCAGCACGTCTACACGTTCGCCAGCGGTCCCCGCGGCGGCGAGTACGCGCGCTTCGGGGCGGCGCTGGTGGCCAGCGTGAAGAAGGTGCGGCCCGAGGTGGCCCTCCGAAACGTCGAGACAGAGGGAAGCGTGCAGAACGCCGGGCTGCTCGCGCGCGGGGAGGCTGACTACGCGATCATTCAGGCCGACGTCGCGACCCAAGCCGTGGCCGGGCGCGGGCCATTCGCACGGGGTGGTCCGCTCACCACGCTGCGCGCGCTGGGCAGCCTCTTCCCGGAGGCAGTGCACGTCGTCGTGCCGGCAGCCTCACCGATCCGCACCATCGAGGACCTGCGCGGCAAGCGCGTTGATATCGGCCCGTCGGGGTCAGGGACGCAATATAGCGCCGTCGCGGTGCTGGCGGTCCATGGCCTCGGGGTTCGCGACCTGGGCGAGGCGAGCGAGCGCGGACGCGAAGAGGCCATACGGCGGCTCGGCGCCGGCCAGCTCGACGCGTTTTTCGTCACCATCGCCCCTCCCGCCCGGGATCTCCAGAAGCTGGCGGCGGGGACAGGAATGCGGCTGCTGCCCCTGCCCAGTCCCCGCATCAACCGCCTCCTCGCCGAGAACCCCGGCCTCGTGGCGATGACGCTGCCGGTCAACACCTATCCCGGTCAGGGCGAGCCCATCGCTACGGTAGCGACGGCGGCGCTGCTCGTCAGCACGACCGACGCGCCGGACGCCGAGGTCGAGAACGTGGTCAGCCTCGTCTTCGCCGGGGCCGATCTCGCCGGGGCCGGGAGCGCCGAGGGCGTCAAGGCGACCAAGGACAGCGCGCTCAGAGGCGTCACTATCCCCCTGCATCCCGGCGCCACCCGATTCTTCGGCCCCGGGCGCTCGTGAATCTCCCGATCGCCTGGTGTTCCCGGCCGGCGAGTCTGCGCTATTTCGCGGCCGCGAGCTTATCGACCGCCTTCAGCAGCGGCTCGCCCTTCGGGTTACGCGGGGTGCCACGCACCAGGACGTCGCTCGGGCTGACCTCCTTGCCGTAATACGCCTTGTTGAGGGAGTCCCTCACGCTCACCACGGCGCCTTCGGCCGAGAACCCGCCGTAGAGCCCCTTGGAGCGGGAGTAAACCAGGATGTCCGCGCTCAGCCCGGCCGTGGCGGCTCCCGCACCAGCGCTGACGGGTCCGAGCGCCACGCTGGCGTCTCCTCCCAGCGTGACGGTTGGGCTGAGGAGCTTGGTCAGGCCGCGTTCGGTCATCGCGAGGGCGACCACCTCGGCCGCATCCGCGCCGGCCTGGAACCCGAAGCTGGCTCCGCCGAGAGTGTGGAACGTCGGGCCCAGCCACCGTTTGGTCTTGGCGTCGCGGGCGACCAGGACACCGCTGCCTCCCTGGCCCCCGATGATGAACGCCGCCCGCAAAGCCTCCGGCACCACGAACATAGCCTTGGCCTTCTTCGCATTATCGCGGAGCGAGCCCATCTTCTCGTCCGCGGTGAAGCTCTCGACCACGAGCTTCGCTCTGGTGACCAGCTGCTCGGCGGCCATCTTGTCGTCGGCGCGGACGGAAACCGCCCCACCGGCGACGAGGCTCAGGGCGGCGAGGGCGGCCAGCATCCGAACACGTGTTCTCGGCTCGCACCTCAGTTTCATGAACGCTCTCCTTTCTGTGGGGGAACTCAGCGAGAGGGTGACACAAGTCGGCAGGCTTGGGACTACGACCTTCGTCCTATGCGGGCGCTCGGCAGGTGCGTGCTAGATCTGTGACCGCCCACGCGCTATGCTTCGTGGCGACTATGCCAGCCAGGATGGATCCTCACAATCTCCTCGCGCTGGCTTCGCTCCGTCTGATCTTCGTCCTCGCGACCTCGCTGGTGGTCACGGCCACGGAGACCGCCGGCGCGGACGCCAGATCGGTGCTGTTGATCTATGGGGAAGCTCGGTTGGTGCCGGCCGTCATCAGCCTGGACCAGGGATTGCGAAGGACGCTCGAAGCGGGCTCCCCGGAGCCGCTCCGCTTCTACACCGAGTACATCGACCTCTCCTGGCTGGCGAATCAGGGGAACGAGCACGACCTGCTCCGGCTGCTGGCGCGGAAGTATGCGGCGAGTCGCCTGGACCTGATCGTGGTGTGCGGGGATGGTATGACCCGGCTCATCCTCCGGGAACGGGCCGCGGCCTTCCCGGAGGTCCCGATCGTGTTCTGCCAGCCCGTCTCCTCAGCCCTCGGGCAGCCCCGGCTCCCGCCCGGTGTTACGGGCGTGTCGATGGTTCTGCCGTGGGCGGCCACACTGGAGCTAGTGCTGAGGTTGCATCCCGACACCGAGCGCGTCGTCTTCGTCGGAGGCGCCGGTGACAGCGATCGCGGCCTGGAAGCACAGGCTCGGGAGGCCTTCTCGGGATACCGCGACCGTGTCCAGCTCGGCTACTTGACCGGCCTGCCCATGCCGCAGGTCCTGGAGGCGGTGCGGGCCCTGCCCAGGCGCACCGTCATCATTATGGGTGGCTTCCTGCGCGACGGCGCTGGCCGCACCTTCACCACGCCCGACGCGCTCAAGCAGGTCGCCACCGGCGCCCCCGTGCCCATCTACAGCGTTGCCGACACGCTACTCGGCCACGGCATCGTCGGTGGTGCCCTGATCAGCTTCGAGGCCCTGGGCGCGAGGGCTGCCGAGCTCGGACTCCGCGTTCTCCGGGGGGAACCCCTCGCCCCGGAGGTCATCCTGCAGGACGGGGCCATCACCATGTTCGATGCCCGGCAGCTCCGGCGCTGGTCTATCAGTGAGCGCCGCCTTCCGGCCGGCAGCATCGTGCGCTTCCGCTCGCCGTCGGCCTGGGAGCTCTACCGGTGGCCCATCGTCGGCGCCACCGCCCTGATCGCCCTGCAGGCCGCGCTCATCGCCGGTCTGCTCCTCGAGCGGCGTCGACGACGGCACGTCCAGCGCGGGCTCGATCAGGCCCAGATCGCCATGCGCGAGAGCGAGCAGCGCTTCCTGCTGATGGCGGAGACGTTCCCCTCCATGCTGTGGCTGGCGGGCGTCGATGCCCGCTGCACCTACTTCAATACCCGCTGGCTTCAGTTCACGGGACGGAGGCTCGAGGAGGAGCTGGGCGACGGCTGGACGGAAGGCATCCATCCCGAGGACGTCACGCAGTGCCTCGGCGAATATCGTCGAGCCTTCGCGGCCCGCGAGCCGTTCACCCTCGAGTACCGGCTCCGGCGCGCCGACGGCGAGTTCCGCTGGATCCTCGACCACGGCGTGCCCCGCGTGGACGCCCGTGGCGAGTTCCTCGGCTACATGGGTTCCGGGATCGATGTCACCGACGTCAGGGCAGCCCGACAGATGCTCCTCGAGCACACGATGCTGCGCAGCGCCGCCTTCTCGTCGCTCTACGGGCAACTCGCGGCCGTTGATCGTGATGGCGTGATCCTGACCATCAACGAGTCGTGGACGCAGGCCATCGGGGAGTCGGGGGCGGAATTTGCCCGGCCGCCCGTCGGGGCGAACTACCTGGCCGTCTGCCGCCAGGCCGCCGCGGCCGGGGAGCCGTATGCCAAGCCGATGCTCGATGCGATCGAGTCCGTCCTCGCTGGCGTGACGCCCCAGGCCTCATTCGAGTATCCGGCCAGCACGCCGGCGGGCGAGCGCTGGTTCGAGCTGGTCGTGGAGCCGTTCCGACGGCCGGAGGGCGGCGCCATCATCTCGCACATCGACATCACCCGACGGCGGCGGGCCGAGGAGGAGGCCCGACACCAGCGCGACGAGCTGGCCCACGTGCTCCGTACGACGACCATGGGCGAGCTGACCGCGGCGCTGGCCCACGAGATCAATCAACCGCTGGCCGCCATCCTCACCAACGCCCAGGCCGCCCGCCGGATGGTGGAGGCCTCCTCGGCCGGCCCCGAAGATCTCCGGGACGCCCTCGCCGACATCTCAGAGGACGCCAAGCGGGCGGCCCTCATCATCGGGCGGCTCCGGGCCCTGGCCAGGCGAGAGGAGGCCAGACCCGAACCGGTGGACTGCAACGGGCTCGTCATGGGCGTGACCACGCTGCTGCGCCACGATTTCCAGAGTAAGGGCATCATCACCACCTTCGACCTGGCCCCGTCCCTCCCGCCCGTGATGGCCGATCCCGTCCAGCTGCAACAGGTGCTCCTGAACCTCCTCGTCAACGCCGCCGACGCCATCGGCGCCGGCGCCGCAACGCGCCGGGAGATCACCGTCGCCACGGCGGCGTCCGCGGCGGGGTCGGTGGAGCTTACCGTTTCCGATACCGGCGTCGGGGTGCCCGACTCGGACCTGGAGCGAATCTTCGCCCCCTTTGTCAGCACCAAGCGCGACGGGCTCGGCATGGGCCTCTCGATCAGTCGCTCGATCGTCAGCGCCCACGACGGGCGGATGTGGGCCACCGGCAATCCTGGCGGGGGTCTCACGGTGCACGTGGAGCTTCCCCGGGTGAGTCCGCCCCCGGCGATTGACGGTCAGCGCTGACCCTGCTCGGTGGCGGCGCTCGGCTTACGTCAGGGGGTCTTCCCGGTCAGCTCCCACCTCCGCTCGAATCTCGGCGTCGGGCGCCCCGGCAGGTCAGAACGACCAGCCGATGCCCACGAGATAGCGCACATCCTCTTTCTTGTTCCCGGGCGCCGGCGTCGCGTCGTAGCGGAGCTCGACCTTGGCCTCGGCGAAGAAGCCCTGGAAGATCGCGGCCCGCAGACCGGCGTCGCCGTTCAGATTGTAGTCGTCGAACGGGTCGTCGAAGGCGGGCAGCCACTCGAGATTGTGGAACAGCGTGACCGCCTTGTACGGCGTCCAGTCCACGTGGTAGGCCAGCCGCGCCGCGAAGTGGTCGTCGCTGCCCTGGTCACGGTAGTCCTCGTAGACCCAGGCCAGGCCCGCCTCGCTGGAGAGATTGAAGGTCGGGGTCTCGAACCACTGGTAACCGACACCGACGCTCGGGGTGAAGCGGAGGTCGAGGTCGGCGATCCGATCGCGTTCCGCCCGAACCGCGCCGAAGAGATAGAGCCGCTTGGACACGAAGTAGTCATACTTCCCGAAGCCGAACATGTTGTCGACGGTCGACGACTCGTCGCCCGTGTCCTGGTCCTTCTCCCGGCCGTAGGCGTAGCCGGCCCCCAGCGTGATGCGGTCGTGCTCCGAGCGCCGGACGGCGTTCAAGGATGCGGCGATGTTCGACGTCTCCGAGTTGCCGCGGGTAACCATTCCCGTGAGAGAGAGGGCGCCCGTCCACCTCACGGGGGGCGGATTGATCTGGGCAACGTCCTTGAGCGCGACCACCCGGGGCGCTTCCCCGGGGCCCGGAATGATCTGGACCGTCCCGTCAGCGCCGGCCGTGGCGCGCGAGCGCAGCGTGGCCTCGCCGACCCTGAACACGATGGGCTCGTCGGTGGAGAAGGTCTTGACCTTGGCCAGGTCCACGGTGACCTCGCCGGCCGCCTCGGTCTTGATGGTGAGCTTGCCACCGGCGGCGCCGACGACCTTGCCCGTCAGGCGGTCGCCGTTGAGCAGCAAGATCTCATCCGCCGCCACGCTCCCGGCCAGCACCAGGCCGAGGGCCACGCTACCAAGGAGCGGGCGCCAGAGGCGAGCGATCACGGCGCTCATTTAGCGGTGTTCTTCTTGTACTCGTCCTCCGACACTTCGGCGATCTCCGACGAGGGGAGGGTGATCTCCGCTCCGGACTTGGTGTCCTTGAAGATCAGCGTCCCGTTGCGCCGCTTGAACTCCTCGGTGTAGTAGGTGCGGCCGGAGGTCGTGTCCTTGATGCGGTAATACGATGTGCAGCCGGCAGCAACGAGCGCGAGCATCGCCACCGCCGCCAACATCACTCGTGATCTCATGGCTATCTCTCCCGGTGTGGTGTGATTCGGGACGAGTCGTCCGCGCGCCCGGTCAGCGCCGTCCTCCCCGTCCTCCCCCGCGGCCGCCGCCGCCCCCGGCGGCCGGGCGGCTGGCGCCGCCGGTCGGCCGGCTGACCTGCGACGCGCGGTTCTGCGAGACGCCGCGGTCGCGCGCCTCGCCGGCGCTGCGCGCCCGCTGATCGCGATCGAGCCTGCCCTGGGCCTCGCGGTCGATGTTGGCCCGGTCCCAGTCCTTGTCGGCGCGCTGCTCCCAGCCCTCCTGCCCGCGACGGTACACGTTGCCATCGCGCCCGGCCAGCACGTCGTTCGTCCTGCCTCCGCCGTCGCGCGCCTTGAGGTCCTGCTGGAGCTTCTGCCGCTGCTCGGGGCTCAGGTTGCCGACCCGGTCCTGGACCTTGGACTTGACCTGCTTGTCGCCCCACTTGTTGTAGACGTTGTTCCGGTCGATGTTGATGTTGCGGTCGATGTCCACGTCGACGTCGTGGTGCGAAACGTAGGCGCCCCCTCCCCAGATGCCACCGACGACGAGGCCGAAGGTGAAGCCGGTGAAGGCGCCCCACGCGAAGCCGGCCCCGTACCCGTAAGTTGGCGGGTACGGATAGTAATAGGCGCCGACGTAGGGAGGATAGTAATAGCCCGTCCCGTACACGACGACGGTCGTGGGCGCGACGACAGTGCCGTAGTAGCCCGGAGTGTAGCCGACGTAGACGACGTCGGGCGTCGAGCCGTACACCCGCACGTAGGTGACGTAGTGCATCGGGGAGCTGGGAGGGATGGTGTAGATGACCGCCGGGACCGAGGTGGCCACCGTCCAGGGACCGTTCAGCGACGGCGCCACGAACCACACGGCGTCCTTCACCGCGTACACGCTGGTGGCGTCCACCTGGATGACGGGAAAGGGCGCGTTGATCACGTACTGCAGCGGGGTGCCCTCGATGGGCTTGAGCTGCGGCGCCCCGTCGTAGGCCACGGTGAGCTTCGTCTGGGCCCGGTTCACGGTCGCGGTCTGGGGGATGCTGTTGTCGATCACGGCTTCCTGGGCCTGCGGGGTCCCCGGGACCGATGCCAGCACTGTTCCCCGCGGGTGCGTCTCGGGAATCTTCGCGAAATCTCCAGGAAGCTTGTCGTGGGGGACGTACTCCCAGGGGCCCTGAGCCAGCGACTTGCCGCGGAACCAGCGCCCGGAGATGAGCACGTAGTGCTCGTTGGTGGCGGGATCCAGAAGGATGCTGGCCCGGGTATTCTTCACGTGCAGGAGCTGCGTCCCGCCGATCGGCTCGTACTCGGGCCGCCCTTCCGTTATCAAGACCTCGGCGGGCGTCGTGCTCACGTAGACCGTGGGATACGACCCCTGGGCGGCCGCCTCCTTCATGCCCGGCGCCGGGTCATCGAGCTGGTCCACCTGCCCCGTCTTGGCCGCCGCCTGACGAGCCGTCTCCAGCGTGCCGGGCGGCTTTTTGGCTATGGCCCACGGGCCCTCAAGGGCGCTCGCCTCCTCCCAGCGACCGAGGACGCGCAGGTAATACTTGCCGCTGCTCTCGTCGAGCAGGATCAGGGCGCGCGTGTTGATGGCTCGCCTCACCTTCGTGCCTTCCACGGGGCGGAACACCGGCTTGCCATCGACGAGGATCAGCAGGGCGGGGCTCGGGCTGAAGAAAATCCGAGGTGGCTCGTTCTTCAGGGGCTGGCTGGCCGGTTTCTTGGCCTCGGCCTCGGTGACGGCCAGGCTGGCCTGCAGGCGATCGAGCGAGGCCGTCACCACGGCGCGAGGCAGGTTCCGGCTCAGCGTCGCCGCGTACTCGCCCGCCTTCTCGGGAGCGCTGGGAAAGTTCACTCGCGCGATCTTGACCTGATCGAGCGCGACGAGCCGATTCTGCCGATCGACCTGGGTCTGGG
Source organism: Candidatus Methylomirabilota bacterium (assembly GCA_036556905.1). Classification (GTDB taxonomy): domain Bacteria; phylum Methylomirabilota; class Methylomirabilia; order Rokubacteriales; family CSP1-6; genus 40CM-4-69-5. The sequence goes on along the minus strand of DATBIM010000102.1, from coordinate 70,923 downwards.
CCACGAACCAGACCACTCCGAAGTGCTGCTGGGGGGACGCGGCCGTCTCGACCGCCACGGCGGTCCGGGCTTCGATCGTGCTGCCCTCCCATTTTTCGATCTGGGGCTGATAGACGGTGATGACGTGCCCCTCGCCCACGAGCTGGCGCGGCCAGGCCCGGTCGCCCGGCGCCGGTGGCGGTGGAACCGGCGGTCCGGGCGCGGCGACCGGTTTCTGGCCAGGCGGGGGCGGGGGCGGCGGCGCCTGGGCGCGGGCGGCGAAGGGCAGCGCGAGCGTGGCGAACAGGAGCGGCGTGAGCAGCCACGCCGTCACGTGATGCAGGCGCGTGATCATGGGCGAGAGCATATCATCGGACCTCCACCGTGCTTTGCCCTCACCGGTACTTGATGGCCACCGCCACGATGCCCCGGCGGGCGGCCTCGCTCACCGTCGTGCCATAGTAATCGGCGTATACGACCGGGAACAGCCGGGTCTGGTCGAACACGATGAAGGCGGCATCGCCACCCAGCTCGGCCACCGCGGTCCGGAGCTTGGCCTCGATGGTCTCCCGCGAGGGACTGCCTTCGATGTCCAGGAAGATCTCACCGAGCCGGTCCTTGGCGCGCTCCGGCTCCTTGCCGAGGATCTCGACCCGCGCCGGATCGGACGCGGGATACGGCTGGACCCCGAGGTAGGGTTGGGTGCGCACGGAGACGCTCGAGCATCCAACCAGCAGCAGACTGGCCAGCGCCAGGGCGGCCCCGAGCTTCGATCCCATGCCTCTCAGGACCGGCCGAGCGCCTTGTGGATCGCCCCGATCAGCGACTCGTCGTCGAAGGGCTTCCGGAGGTACGCCACGGCGCCCGCCCGCTGCGCCCGCTCGCGGGTGGGACCGTCGTCGTGGGCGGTGATGAAGACGACCGGAACCCGTGTCCCCGCGGCCACGAGCCGGTCGTGCAGCTCGAATCCGCTCATGCCCCCCAGATGCACGTCCAGGACGAGGCAGTCCGCCGTGTGGACCCGCTCGGACTCGAGAAAGACCTCCGCCGACGGGAAGACCGCGACGGTGAACCCGTCAGCCACGAGCAAGCGCTGCAGCGCCCGCAACAGGGACGCGTCGTCGTCGATCACGCACACCGTCGCCGATCGGGCTTGTCGTTCGGAGGACGCTTGGTCGGGGTGCGCCTTGGTGGACACCATGCCGAACTCTAGCCTGGGCAGGAGGGCGCCCGCTATGGGGCTTTGGTCTGATGCGGGGAGAGCTCGAGTCGCTGGGCCATCCGCACCAGGTCGGCCACGGACTCTGCCACCATCTTGCGCATCACACGGCCCCGGTGGACCTTGATCGTCTTCTCGGCCGCCCCCAGGCGCAAGGCGATCTGTTTGTTGAGCATCCCCGTCACCACGAGGCCCAGGACCTCGCGCTCCCGCGGCGTCAGGGATTCGAACCGGCACCGGACGAGCGTCCGCTCGGCGTTCTCGGCCCGCGCCTGGCGGCTGCGATCCAGCGCGCGCCGGACGGCCTCCAGCAGCGCCTGGTCGTTGAAGGGCTTCTGGAGAAAGTCCAGCGCGCCGGACTTCATGGCGCGCACGCTCATGGGCACGTTGCCGTGGCCCGTGATGAAGATGATGGGCAGGGCCCGCTGATCGTCGCCCAGGGCCGTCTGCAGCTCGAGGCCGCTGGGGCCCGGGAGCCGGACGTCGAGCACCAGGCAGGCCGGCCGGTCGGCCCGCGGGTACTCGAGGAACGCCTTGGCCGAGGGGAAGGTCTCTACGCTCAGGCCCGCCGAGCGGAGGAGACGGGCCACCGCCCGGCGCACGGCCTCGTCATCCTCCACCACGTACACGATCGCGTCGGACATCATGCCCGAGCGGGTCTGGCGTCTCTGAGCCCCTTGAGGCGGAAGCCGAGGAGCATCGTCAGAATCCCGACGGCGATGGCGAAGGCCCCGATCCACCACACCAGCGCCAGCGCCCCGGCGCCGGGGGCCAGAATCAGGACGACACCCAGCAGGACGGAGAGGGCGCCGCTGAGCCCGAGGAGCCATTCGTTCTCGATCTCGCGCCGCAGATGCACCGCGGCGATGATCTCGAACACGCCGCGGACGATGGCCCAGATCGCGATCAGGTACAGCAGCGCGAGTGCGGTGAGACCAGGCCAGAGGAAGGTGACGACCCCGATCAGGATCCCGGCCAGGCCCGCCAGCAGAACGCCCCAGGGAAAGGGGCCGGCGCGGCGTCTGACCATGGCCCAGCTCACGGCCAGGGCCCCCTCGATGAGAGCATAGGCGCCGTAGAGCAACACGAGCACCGTCAGGGTGAGACCCGGCCACAGGAAGGCGGCCAGGCCGAAGAGCACGGCGAACAGGCCACGGAGCACGATCGCCCACCAGTTCTGGGCCAGGGTCAGGAGCATGGGAGCCCCCTTTCGGGTGCGGTCATTTGGCCACGGCGATCCGGTTGAGCGCCTCGACCAGCTTGGCGGCGCCGGCATCCCGGGCGCCCCCCGTGACGAGGACGTCGGTCGGGGTGACCTCCTTGCCGTAGTAGGCCCTGTTCCACTCGTCGCGCGTGGCGACGACGGCGCCGTCGAGGCTGATGCCTGCGTACAACCCCTTGGCGCGGGAGTAGCTCAGGATGTCGGCGCTGAGGGCGGCCGTCGAGCCCGCCGCGCCGCCGCCGACGGGACCCGCGGCGACGCCGACCCCGGCACCGAGCTTGACGTTGTTGGAGAGCAGCGCAGTCACCCCACGCTCGGTCATCGCCAGCAGCACTACCTCCGAGCTGTCCCCGCCGGCCTGGAGACCCCAGCTCAGGTCGGCCAGTTTATAGAATGCCGGCCCCCGCCACTCGCCAGGCTTGGCCCCCCGCGTCATGAACAGACCATTGCCCCCGGACGCGCCCACAACCAGTGCGCCCCGCAGAACCTCGGGCGCCACGAAGACGCCCCTGGCCGACTGCGTGACTTCACGGAACTGGGCGGAGAGACGGGGATCGGCGGCGAAGCTTTCCAGGGTCAGTCGGGCGCGATCGACTAGCTGGCGGGCCTCGACACGGTCGCGCTCCGCCTCCAGCGTCGCCGTTGCGCTCGCCGTCTCGGCCGACGGCTTGGCACAGCCCGCCAGTCCCAGCAGACACATCAGCCCGATCCCCGCGTGGCCTGACCAGCCCATGCCGTCCCTCATGGCGCCTCCTCCCGGTGCGGGCATACGTCCGAGACGAACACGGTGCCCCGTACCCCAGGCGAACCGCAATGAGACCTTCGTCCGATAGATGCCCGCGCGTAGATCCCCGCGCGCCTGGCTATCGCGCCGACAGCTTACGACGGTAGTCCGTCGGCGTCGAGCCAGTCCAGCGCCTGAAGGCCCGGTTGAAGGCGCTGACCTCGGAATAGCCCAGCAGGTAGGCAACCTCGGTGAGGGTGTTCTTCCTATCTTGGAGATAGCGAAGGGAAAAGCGCCGGCGGGTATCATCGACCAGCGCCTTGAAGTCCACGCCCTGCTCCTTGAGCCGCCGCTGCAGGGTGCGCGGACCGATGGCCAGCTTGCTCGCCACCGGTCCGAGCTTCGGCTCGCCCTGCCTCAGGAGATCCCCGATGACCCGGCGGACCGAGGCCAGGAGACCGCCTTCCGGCGGCAGCTCGTCCAGGGCGCGGTCGAGATATCGGCGCAAGATCGGATACAGTCGGGCGTCGGCAGCCGGAATCTGTCGCTGGCAGAACTCCGGCTCGACGACCAGGGCGTTGCCGGCGTGGCCGAACGACACGGGGGCCCGGAAGACGCGGAGGTGCTCGGAGGTCTCGTCTGGCGCCGGGTGCTCGAACTGCGCCTCGACCGGCGCCCAGTCGCTGCCGGCCACCAGACGGATGATGCCGAGCCCCACCGCCAGACTGTATTCGTTGTGCTGGCGCCGACTCTCGACGGGCAGGTCGGCGAGCGTGTGACGCAGGTACGCCCACTGCGGCCCCAACGCGAACGACACTTCGGCCGCTTCGTTGTGCACCCTCAGGTAGCGGGCAATATTCTCGAAGCCGACCGCGATGGTCGGCGAGTTCAGGACAACGTAGATCAAGGGGCCGATGTTCTTGGGATGAAAGTGCTCGCCGAAGTGCAAGCCGAAGCAATCGTCGCCGGTGACCCGCGCGGCCTCCTCCAGCACGCGGGCGAAGTCGGCCGAGGGCATGAACCCGTGCGGGCTGGAGAACAGCGTGCGATGCAGGCCGAGCGGGCGGAGCACTTCGTCGGGATGTCGACCGGCCGCCTCGATGGCCTCGAGCAGTCCTGTCGCAGCGGCCAGGGAAATCACTGGTCCTTGGCGTCCAGGCACGATCAGCGGCCTCCCCGAGGCTCAGGAACGGCTGGAGAGTCAATCGAATGTCGCTCGATGTCAAGACTCACCGGGGAGGCCGGGGGCACGCTGTTCTCAACATGGTCGTCCGGCGCTGGGTCGATGACGTCGAGTACTACGAGTACGCCCCCACGGAAGTCAGGTATGACCCCGAGCAGGATGCCTTCACCGTGGCCCGGGCGGACATCCACGGCCTGGACCATCGGCATCACACGACCCTGGCCGTCGTGGTCAATCTGAGAGACATGAGCGTCGAGCGCATCTCGCTGGAGGCGGCGATCAGGCAGGGCCGAACCATCCTGGAGCGACTGATCGAGCACTACCGCGACGTCCTGGACCCGCCGACCATGAACACCTGCTTCCTCTTCAATCTCAACGGCCGGCGTGTTCGCTAGTCGGGCCTGACGCCCTCCCCTACTCGGCCAGTCCGATCGTGGCCGCGACGCCCGCCGACACGGGCCAGGCGCCGTGTAGCCGCACCGCGGTGTCCACCGCTCGGAGCAACGCCAGGCCGGGCGTGTCCTCCTGCAGCGCCGTGAAAAAGTGATCGGAGCCGAGGGCCACGAGATTGGCTCCCCCCGGCCAGACGGTGTCGGCCAGCAGCACCACCCCGTCGTTGGGCCCGTGGCGCCGGAGAATCTGGTAGCTCCCGTAGAGCCTGGAGCCGACGGTGCCGGAAACCGGCACGGCCACCAGGTTGACGACGGCAACCGAGTCGGGCAGCCGGGCGCCCTCCAGGCGCTCTCGGCTCGGTCCCGTGGCCATGGAGAGCAAGCCGGCCCGGTTCCATCCGTTGAACCACAAGACGAGATTCGTGAACCAGGAGGCGGGTGGACGCAGGGCAGCGTCGGCGAGCGGGGTGCCGCCCAGCGCGCCTCCGGTATTGAGCCAGCCCGCGACGCAGGCAGCCTCCTCGGGAGCCAGCAGCCGGGACAGGGCCAGCGCTACCTCGGCTCCCGATTTGCTGGTGCTGACGAGGATCAGGCGTCCCTCGGCGCAGCCGGTCTCCCGCACCGTCGCGGCGATGGCGGAGGCGTTGTCCTCGACCGAGGCGCTCTCGGGATTCGGGATCAGCCGATGAGGAATCCCCAGGCGCTCGAGGAGCCGGCGTTGGCGCCCGAAGTCGGCGCCGACCTCGGGATGGCTCCGGTAGAGCCAGGCCGGCGCAAAGAGCACCGTGTACGGGAAGCCCCCGGGTTGTCGCAGCACTTCCTCGGAGCGGGCGGCGCCCTCGCGCACGTACTCATCGAAGGCCGTCTGCAGCGTGCGGCTTCGCCTATCGGCCCAGAGCGCACGGGCGAAGGCCAGCGCGGCGAAGTCCACCGAAACCTCCTCGGCCAGCCCACGGAGCCTGACCTGGTCGGGAAGCCCGAGCAGGTCGGCCGCCGGACCTGGGTCCCGGCTGCTGACGAGAGCCGCGGTGAGGTGTTGATCGAGGGAGCGGCGCGCCAGGAGGTCGACGAGCAGCCGCCGCGCGGGCTCCGAGTCCACCAGTGCGGCAAGGCTGGGTCCGGCCTGCTCGCCGGGGATCAGCTCCAGCCGGCCGCGTCCGCCGCAGCCCAGCGCCAGCAGCACTGTCAGGACGGCGAGCCCGAGGGACCGCGCGGCCAACGATCGCGCTCTCATGACGAGGCGAGCCGCACGAGACTTGGCTGGCCCCTGGTCAACGCTCGTTCCACCGCAGCGAGGAGCGCCTGACCGTCGAAGGGCTTGGCCAGGATATCCACACCGTCGGCCTTCACGGTCCGCCCGGCCATCGAAAGGTCGGCGTGACCGGTGATGAACACGACGGGAACGTCGAGGCCCTCGCCCGTCAGCACCTCGTGCAAGTCGAACCCGCTCAGGCCCGGCATCCTGACGTCGAGCACCAGACAGGCCGGGTCATCACCGGCCCGGCGTTCCAGGAACTCCAGGGCCGAGGCGAACGTCTGGGTCCGATAGCCGGCCGATCGCAACAGCCGCGCCAGGCCACGGCGCACCGAGGCGTCGTCGTCCACGACGGCGATCATCGGCGGGTGCCCGCTCACGCCGTCCGCTCACCAGGGCCCGGCAGGGTGAAATGAAAGGTGGCCCCCCCGGTCGGGTTGTTCACGGCCCAGATGGCGCCCTCGTGGGCTTCGATGATGGACCGGACGATCGCCAGCCCCATGCCCATGCCGGCGGCCTTCGTGGTGTAGAACGGCTCGAAGACCAGCTCCTGGGTGCCGCTGCGCAGCCCCGGACCGGCGTCCTGCACGAACACGTGAACCCCCTTCGCCTCGGTGCACTCGGTTCGCACGACCAGGGGCCGTTCGTCGCCCCCGCTCTCGGCCATCGCCTCCATGCCGTTGATCAGGAGGTTGAGGATGACCTGCTGCAGCTGGACCCGGTCCCCGTTCACGACGGGCAGGTCCGGATCGAGGGCGAGCGTGAGAGTCACATTGCGAATGACGGCGTCGCTGCTCACCAGCTTCGCCACGTCGCGGACCACCGCGTTGAGGTCGAGGGGGATCTGCTGGGATTCACCCTTGCGCAGGAGATCACGCAGGCGCTGGATCACCTCGGCCGCGCGCTTGTCGTCCTCGATGATGTCGCCGAGGATCTCCTGCACCTCGCCGAGATCGGGCGGGCTGGCGTCGAGGTAGCGTCGGGCGGCCTGGGCGTTGGCCAGGATCCCGGTCAAGGGCTGATTCAGCTCGTGGGCCAGCGACGCGGTCAGCTCGCCCATGGTCGAGACCCGCGTGAAGTGGGCGAGCTCCTGGCGGCTACGCTGGGCGTCCAGCTCGATGCGCTTGCGCTCGGTGACGTCGGTACATGAGACAACGGCACCGCCTTCCGGCCGATCCAGCGGCACCGCCGACATCGCGAACCAGCGGTCGCCCTGCCCGTACTCGAGCACGAAGATCGGCCGAGAGCGATCGAGCACGGCGTTGATCCCCTCGAGCGCCTCGGCGGCATGCGCCACACCCTCACGCGCGGCCAGCCGGCACGCCTCGAGATAGCTGATACCGAGCCCGGCGTGGGCATCCCAGGCGCCGGGCCGGCAGGCGAACCGCGTCCAGTTCTCGTTGACGGCGATGACCCGGCCCTCGAAGTCCAGGACGGCCACGCTGCTGCTCAGCGAGGACAGGATGGCCGACTTCATCACCTCGCTGGCTCGCAAGGCATCTTCCGCCTCTTGGCGAGCCAGGGAGCTCGCGAAGACTTCGGCGACGAGGCGAAGCCGCTGCACCAGCTCCTCCGGCCACGCCCGCTCCGCGGCGATCGCGAAAAAGGCCAGGCTGCCGAACACCCGGCGGCCTACCAGCGGCAGGATGAGGCCCGACCTGATTCCGGTCCGGCGAAACCAGGCGCGGTCGAGCACCGAGTCGTCCGGGAGGTCGTCGGGACGGGTGAAAACGACGGGCTGCTCCTCGTGCAAGCGCCGGACCGCCCACGGCAAGTCCCGCCTGGCCACGATCAGAGGCACCGGCTGCGACTGGGGAGCCGCCCACGAGTGCGACACGGCCAGGGTCTGCCCGTCCGCGGAGAACCGGCGGATCGTGATCCGATCGAGCCCGAGGAATTGCCCCAGGCGCTGCAGCCAGGTCTCGATGGCCCCGTCGATCGCGTGTCCGGGCAGGTGCACGAACGCGCGCGACAGCCGGGCCAGCAATTCCTCGAAGCTCAGCCGCTCGCGCAACGCCTCCTGGGCCCGGCCCCGCTCCTCGATCAGGGCTGCCAGGCACAGCAGCGGGACGGCGACGATGGTCAGGAAAAGCTGCAGGGCCACAACGCTCTCGGCGAGCGGCAAGTCGATGAAGGGTCCTCGCGCGTGGGTGGCCGCCCAGATCGCGATGAGCGCGGTGCCCAGGAAAGCCAGGCTGGCGCCCCCCGGCCCGAAGCGCACCCCCGCCCAGAGCAGGAACGGTAGCAGAAACGCCAGCGGGGTGACGGGGGCCCCGGGGATGGCGCCCAGGCCCTCGAAGGGCCCGGCGAAGTTGACGATCCCGACAGTAATGAGGGCGAGGGCGAGGACAGCGGCCTCGGCGTGCCGCCGCCACGGCGCCTGTCGGATCCAGCCGCCCCCGAGCGTGACGAGCGTCACGATGGCCGGCACCAGCGCCAGCCCGGTCAGGACGTTCGAGACGAACCGCGTCCGCCAGACGACCCAGTACGGCTCACCCTGCAGCGCGGTGACCGCGGCGGCATCGAGGAACGAGGAGAGAAACGGCGCCAGCAGGACCGCGGCCACGATGAACACCGTCACCCGGCGCAGCGTATCGAAGCGGGTGGGGGCGTCGCTGAACCAGCGCACCCCGACCGCCGCCAGCAGCGCCTCGCTGCAGTTGGTGACGAAGAGGGCCAGCACCAGGGAGGCCGGCAACGCTCCCAGCTCGGCGGCCAGGTGCGCCGGGAACGCCGCCAGCAGATAGATCCACCACCGACGTGGCGACGCCAGCAGGAGCGTGGCCGTCAGGATGGCATTGGGCGGCCACATCACGGACGGCGTGGCCGGCGGGAAGCGCAGAATGAAGCCGATGTTCGCCCCGACGTAGTAGGCACCGGCGACCAGGAGCGCGGTCGCCGCGATGCGAACGGCGGGAGCCTTCATCGCGGGCGTATGGTACCCGATGCCGGAGAGGCCTTCCACCGCACGGCGGAAAAAAATTACCCACCCGCCACCAGGCCGAACCCGTGGTGTCCATCCTCTTCAGAAGCGCAGGCTGAGGGTGAGAAGCATCTTGAGCTCATTCCGCTCGATGTCCGGGGCCGGCGTGTTGTCATAGGTATCGACCACCGACCACTTGAAGGATACGCTGGGTGTCACCGGCGCCGAGAGGCTCAGCTCGCCCCGCAAGAGATAGTTATCGGCCCAGTCGCCGACATCGGGCAGGTAATCGAAGCGCCCGCGCAGGAGCCAGCCGAGGAACAGCGTGGCGCTCCCCTCCGCCCCGAACGTGATCGCCAGGAACTCGTCGGAGTCACCGCCGAAGAACCGCTCGTGAATGTACCCGACGCCGGTCTCCACCTGGAGCTTGTAGTCCGTGGCGTCGAAGATCCGGTATCCCGGACCGCCTTTCCCCACGTAGCGGAGGCTCAGCTGATCGATCTCGTCGTACTCGAAGTCGTGGGAGGTCCACAGGAACATCCGCTCGCTGAGATCGTACTCGCCCTTGAGGAGTCCGCGGAGCTCGTTGTCGGTCTTCCGGTCCTCCTCCCCTTCGGGCCGGTCGCGGCCGAAGAGCCAGGAGCCTTGCGCGAGGAACCGCGTCGGCTTCTTGCGCCGCTCGAGGCGAATGCCCATCGTGATGTCGAGCTCGTCAACCGTACTCTCGCTGAAGCTGAGCCCGGCATCGACGCTGGCCGTCCAGTAGCGCCACCGATAGCGGAGCCGCTTGGCCAGGCTTCCCTCGACCTCCTCCAGGGTGTCGGCCGCGACGATGGTCTTCACGTCGATGCGCTGGGCGCTGGTCGGATCGTCGCCGACGACCAGGGCGCCGCCCTCGACACCGAGCACTCTGCCGACAGCCTCTCCGTGGTCCCCATGGAAGACATACAAGGGCCCATCGGTCGTGATCGACTCGATCCGGTCGAAGGGAATCGTGAGCGTCCCCGAGCCGTAGTCGGTCTTGAGCGCAACGCCGGCCGCGCTGATGCCGACCACGGTGCCACTCAGGGTGGTCCCCCGGACGGTCACCTCGTCGGCGAGCGCCATACGCCAGAACGCCTCGGCACCGAGCACGAGGACGATCGCGAGTAGCCCCAGCCCCACGGCAGGCACCAGCACCCCCCGAGTCGACGATACTGGCACAGAGAGGGCAGGTCCTGCCGTACGACTTTGGTCCCGCTCGCGGCCCCAGCCGGCGCGTGCTAGATCTTTCCTCGAACGCGAGCTATGCTTCGCTCACTTCCAGCCAGGAGGGACGCTGATGCGTAACGCTGTCGCAGTCTTGATCATGGGCGCAGTGCTCACCGCTCCGGTATCGGCCACGCTCGCCCAGGCCCCCGGCACCTCGACCCAGAAGGCGCCGGCCACGACCGAGAAGAAGCCGGCGGTAGGCGAGGCCAGGGTGGTGAAGGTCAAAGGGACGGTGGTCGCTGTCGACAAGGTGAACCGTACCATCACGCTCAAGGGACCCAAGCGGACGCTGACCCTCGACGTGCAGGATCCCTCCAAGCTCGAAGTCGTCAAGGTCGGTGACCCCGTGGTGGCCGCCTATGTGGAGGCGGTCGCCATCGAGGTGAAGAAGGCCGGGGCCGCGACGCCCGGCGTTACCGTGCAGGAGAGCCGGGTCGGCTCGAAGCCGGGCGAGACGCCGGCCGGCGCCATCGGCCGCGAGGTCACCGTGACGGGCACGATCACCGCCGTCGACCGGAAGGCCCAGACCGTGACCATCAAGGGGCCGCAGGGCAACCAGGAGACCCTCAAGGTGAAGAATCCGAAGAACCTCGAGGGCGTCAAGGCGGGCGATATGGTCGAGCTCACCTACGCCCAGGCGTTCGCAGTCTCGCTGGACAAGCCTGCCCCACCGGCCAAGCCTGCCAAGTGATTCTCCGGCGCGGCCGGGTCCTCCTCGCACTGGTCGCGCTCTCCCTGGCGGTTTCGGCCCGGGCGGACACTCCGGCTCCCATCCCTCTGGCCGAGATCGCCGGGCGCGCCGAGGAGGTCGCCGCGTTCCTGCGCGTGCTGGACGCCGAGCTGCCTCCGGCCGCCCCCGTCGCCAGGATCGCATCCGAGCTGCCCGCGCTCAGTGAGCGGCTCGGGGAGCGGTCCGCTCGTACCAGCCAGACCGTCGCCTCCCGCCCCGGGTTGGGGACGCTGGACGCGCTGGCCGACTCGTGGCAGTCGAGTCGGCTCGTGCTCACCGGCTGGACGGAGACCCTCACCACCCGGGCCACCTGGCTCGACCAGCAGCGCGGCCGACTCGTGGCGCTTCGCCAGACGTGGAGCCAGACGCGGAAGCAAATACAAACGGCCCGGGCACCGGCGCCGGTCACCGAGCGTGTCGACGCCGTGCTGACTTCGCTGGCAGCGATGCAGAAGCAGGTCGAGGCCCAGGTGGCAGCCACCCTGGTCCTTCAGGACCAGGTCGCCCGCGAAGTGGCCCGGTGCGAGGAGGCCCTGGCCCTGATCGGTCAGAGCCGGCGCCAGGCCGCGGGAGACCTGCTCGTGCGGGGAAGCCCGCCCATCTGGAGTCCCCAGATGCGCCAGCTGTCCGAGGTACCGGGACTGGTGCAATCGTCGCTCGCGACCCATCGCGAGCAGCTCCGGAGCTTCCTGACGAATCAGTCCGACCGGATCCAGTTTCAGATCGCGCTCCTCGTCGGTCTCGTGGCCTTCCTCTGGTGGGTGCGGCATCGGGCCCGTGAGTGGCGGGCGACGCAGGCCCCGTCCACGTCGCTGGGAGAGATATTCGAGCACCCCATCGCGGCCGCCATCGTCCTGGGACTGCTCGCCTCCTTCTGGATCTACGTGGACGAGCCGCGCGCGGCCAGGTACCTCGTCGAGATCGGCGCCCTGCTGCCGGCGGTCGTCATCCTGCGACGGGTGCTCGCCCCCGCCGTGGTCCCTGGCCTCTACGCGCTGGCCGGCCTTTTCCTGGTCGATCGGTTCCGCGACCTCGTCGTGGCCCTGCCGCTTCTGGAGCGCGGGCTCTTCCTCCTGGAGATGCTGGCGGGGGCGCTCTTGATCGGATGGGCGCTGTGGTCGGGGCGGGTCCACGACCTCCTCGCGACCGCCGACGGATCCATGATGGGCCGAGGACGGCTCGTGCTGGCGCGCGTGGCGCTGGTCGGCTTCGTCGTCGCCCTCATCGGCGGGGCCGCCGGTTACATGAGCCTGGCCAGGCTGATCGGATCGGGGATCGCGGCCAGCGGTTACCTGGCGCTGGCCCTGGCCGCCGGCCGCCGGGTGGCGGAAGGCCTCGTCGTGCTCGGGCTGCGCGCCTGGCCGCTGAGACTGCTCAGCATGGTCGATCGCCACCATGCCCTCTTCGAGCAGCGGGCTCACGCCGTGCTCCACGTCGCGTCGGTGGTGGCCTGGGCCGCCGGCACCCTGGACTATTTTGGCCTGCTCGAGCCGGCGCTCGCCGGCGGGCGCCGGATCCTCGCTGCCGAGCTGATTCCCGGCACGCTGCGGTTGTCCCTCGGCGACATTCTCGCCTTCACCCTCACGATCTACGCCGCGTTCCTCTTCTCATCCCTGGCCCGGTTCGCCCTCGAGGAAGACGTGTTTCCCCGCCTCCAGCTCCGCCCGGGCCTGCCCTACGCGCTGTCCAGCCTCGTCCGGTACACGGTCGTGTTTGCCGGGTTCGTCCTGGCCATGGCCGCCCTGGGCTTGAACCTCGACCGGCTCACCATTCTGGGCGGCGCCTTCGGCGTCGGAGTGGGCTTCGGTCTGCAGAACATCGTCAACAATTTCGTCTCCGGCCTGATCGTGCTCTTCGAGCGCCCGGTACGAGTCGGCGATGCCGTGCAGATCGGAGAGATTCAGGGTGAGGTGCGCCGCATCGGCATCCGCTCCACCACCGTCCGCGCCTGGGAAGGGGCGGAGGTGATCGTCCCCAACTCCATGCTGGTCGCCGACAAGGTCACGAATTGGACGCCGGCCCATCCGAGCCGGCGCCTCGACATCCCCGTGAGCGTCGCCTATGGCACGGCGCCCGATCAGGTGTTGAAGGTGCTCAGCGAGGTGGCCCACGGCCACCCCGATGTGGCCGCCGATCCGGCGCCCCAACCCTTGTTCCTGGGGTTCGGCGACAGCGCGCTCCGGTTCGAGCTTCGGGTGTGGACGGGTCGTCTTGACCGGCACGTCGCCGTCCGGAGCGAGCTCGGCATCGCCGTCTACGCGGCGCTGCGGGAAGCGGGGATGACGATCCCCTTCCCCCAGCAGGAAGTGCGTGTGATCAATCTGCCGGGAGCGGCGACGGGTCCCGCCATCCCTCCCCACTCGCGCGAGAGGTAGCCACCGGCAACCGGGCCGTGGCTATCCCTCGGTCTGGCTGTCCATCGCGGCCAGCCGCGCCGTCGCTCGCGCGCGGACGAACTCCACGTGCACCCGCCAGTCGTACACGTCGTGCTGACGGCCAGGCGGAAGCTTGTCGCACAGCACCTGCGCCTCGTGCGACACGTCATCGAGCGCGGCCAGGCCGGCTCGAAGCTCACCGACATCCCGCGCCGACTCCAGCCGCCGTTCGGCGCCGCGCAGGGCCACGTACAGGCGATTGAAGCGGCGCTCGACGCGCCAGCCCAGTACTTCGGGCAGGAAGCGCATCAGGGGAATCCACAGGACCAGCGACACGACCAGGACACGGAGGATCGGCATCCACCGGAGCATCGGATAGGGCAGCGTGCGGGAGAGCCAGGACTCGCCCTGGGTGAGGTAGACCTCGGCGGCTTCGTGCAGGGGTAGATCGACGCCCTCGCGCGTCGGGAAGCGGAGCGGCGGATCGAGCAGGCTGCTGCCCGGCGCGTGGATGGCCTGGGCCACTTTCAAGACCTGCTCGACCACCCGCGGGTGGAGGTCGGCCCGGCACACGAGCAACGCCGCCGGGGCCAGCAGCATCTTGTCCTCCCGCGGCAGATTGCGGCGGAGATCGAGCAGTCCTTCGGGCAGGCGCACCGGCGTGAGGGCGGGATATTTCCGCGCATACGCGGCATCGCGGCGAAAACCCAGGAGCCGGACGTCCGGGTGCGCCAGCAGGCCGGTCACGAGTGGATCGCCGGGGCCCGTGACGAAGAAGGCGGCCCGGAGCGCGCCCTGCTCGAGCTCCTGGCGGGCCGCCGGATTGGCGAGCCGTACGATGTCGGAGCTCGCGGGATCGATGCCGTGCTCCCGCAGGAGAGCCGTGGCGACGGCCTCGGTGCCGCTGCCGGGCAGGCCGATCGACACGCGCTGGCCCGCCAGCTCGGAGAGCGAGCGCAAGGTGGGCGCGCGGTGAAACACCCAGAGCGGCTCGAGGTAGAGGGCGGCGATGCCGCGGAGCCGGGACGTCGGATCGGGGACGAGCGCGGCCGTGCCGCCCTGGGCGAAGGCCAGGTCGGCCTCGCCCCGGAGCACGCGCTGCAGATTGTCGAGGGAGCCACTGGTCGGGACCACCACGGTGCCAAGGCCGATGCCCTTGAGCCGCGCCACGTACTGCCCGCCGAAGGTGTGGTACATCCCACCGGGCTGCCCGGTGGCCAGCGTGATCCTCCGGGGCGGTGCCGGCCCCGTGAAGAGAAAGCCCAGCGCGATGGGCACCGCGATCAGGACGGCAGCGACGAGCCAGCGCCGCCGGCGGCCGCGCATCCAGCGAAGGGCGCCAGGCAACGCCGGGTCCTCTCGGCTACCGGGTCAGCTCGGCCGAGTAGCGGAGGCCATCGCGATCGACGGCCTCCACCTTGAGCACGTGCTTGCCGCCCCGGTCGACCAGGCGGTAGTTGGCCGAGCCCTGCTCGGACGCCGAGGACAGCGCTCCATCTTTGAGCATCAGCTTGCCGCCGCCCTGCAAGACCCCGATCGTCCGGGCGGAGGTGAACCGATAGGCGCCGTCCCCATCGATCGTGAGCTCGATCAGGTCCTCCCGCCGGCTGGCGGGCGACCGCGCCACGATGCCGGCCCACTTGCCCTTGACGACCTCGAAGCTGGTGACTGGCACGGCGGTCTCGGGGAGTGGACCGGTCGGGGATATCCCCGCACAGCCGGCGAGCCCGGCGATCACCACGGCCACCAGGGCGACCAGGTGGGCACGTTTGGAGGTCACGATGGCGCCCATAAGCCCCTCACCCTCCGTCTCATATCAATACGACCTTTGGCCCATGACGCGGCCGGCCCGCGCGCCGTAAACTGCCGGCGTATGAGTCCCCGGCGGCAGGTCCTCAGGGTGCTGGCCCCGGCCGCGTGTTTGCTCTTCGTGGCCGCGGCCCCGTTGCCGGCGCAGCCGCCGCAATCCGAACAGAGCGCCGCGCTCGAGCGGGGCGCCCCGGCTCCTGCCACGGTCGTGGTCTGGAACCGCCCCATCGTAGTGTTGCGCGCGGTGGTCGGGCAAGTCCGCCCCGCCGACCGCGCCGCCCTGGCCGTCCAGCGCATCGAGGAGCTTCCCGGCGACGTGCGCCCCGACGAGATCCGCTCCGAGGCGTCCACCATCGGTGCCTGGCGCGGCGTGCTCGTCGTGGCCCGCGGCCGCATCCTGTTCGGCGTCGTCGAGGGCGACGTGGACCCGACGACCAACGAGACGCCAGCCAGCGTCGCCGAGCACGCCGTCGGGCAGGTTCGCTCCGTGCTCCAGGCTCGGGCCGAGCAGCGTCGCCTGCCGGCGCTGGTTCGCGGCGTGGCCCTGTCCCTCGGCGCAACCGCCCTCCTGGTCCTGGTCGTGTGGGGGACGCGCCGCCTGGCGGAGGCGATGCTGGGGCGACTCGCCACAGCCACCCGGGCCCGCGCGATCCCGGTGCTGGGCCGGGATCTGTGGCCGATGGTAGACGCCTTTCGACGCGCGATAGTCCGCATCACCGCCCTGGCGGTCGGTCTCGTCGCCGCGTATCTCTGGCTGGCTTTCGTCCTGAGCCAGTTCCCCTACACCCGGCCCTGGGCCCAGCACCTCGGCAACTACCTGGTCGGCCTGCTCTGGAAGTTCGGGACTGGCGCGCTGCGGGCGATCCCCGGCCTGTTCGCGATCGTCGTCATCTTCCTGGCCACGCGGATCGTCCTCCGCATCGTCGATGTCCTCTTCCATGCCGTCGAGACCGGCGCCGTCAGCCTCCGCGGGCTGCAGCCGGACACGGCCCGGGCCAGTCGGCGGATCGCCGGGGTCCTGATCTGGATCTTCGCCCTCACCATCGCCTACGAGTACATTCCAGGCTCGGAGACCGACGCCTTCAAGGCGATTGGGATCTTCACCGGCCTCGTCATCTCGCTCGGCTCCGCCGGCCTCATGAACCATCTCATGAGCGGCCTGGTGGTGGTGTACTCCCGCGCGTTGAGGCCGGGTGAGGTGGTTGAAGCCGGGGAGATTGTGGGTCGGGTCACCGAGGTCGGGCTGCTCTCGACCAAGCTCGTCAGTCTCAAGCGGGAAGAGATCACCATCCCCAATGCCGTGCTGGCCGGCAGCACCGTGATCAATTACTCCCGGTTGGCCGGCGTGGAGGGCCTGGTGATCTCGGCCACGGTCACCATCGGGTACGATCAGCCCTGGCGACAGGTCCATGCCCTGCTCCTGCGCGCCGCCGAGCGGACCCCCGGCGTGCGCAAGAGCCCGCCCCCGTTCGTGCTGCAGCGGGCCCTGAACGACTTCGCCGTGCAGTATGAGCTGCGCACCCACATCGAGACGCCGGAGGAACGGTTCCGGGTGCTCTCCGACCTGCACGCCCAGATCCAAGATGCCTTCAACGAGTTCGGGGTGCAGATCATGTCGCCGGCCTTCGAATCCCAGCCCGAGCGCTCGGTCGTGGTGCCCAAATCCAAATGGTTCGAGGCGCCGGCCGCTGCCCCCAAGAACGCGCCGGGAGAGTCAGCGCCGCGATGAGATGGTGGGTGAGCGTGGCTGCGGTGGCGCTGCTGGCGGCGGCCTGCCGCACGACGACGGATCCCTCACCGTCCCCTTCCCTGATGGGCACCTCGTGGCGGGCCGAGGAGATCGACGGGCGGGCCGTCCTCGAGCGTGTGGAGTCCAGCCTCACCTTCGACAGCGCCCAGCGCATCGTGGGCCAGGCCGCCTGCAACCGCTACTTCGGAGCGCTCGAGCTGGGTGAAGGCCGGATCCGGCTCAAGCCGGCGGGCACCACGCGGATGGCCTGCCCGCCGACCGTCATGGAGCAGGAGAGCCGGTTCCTGGCCGCGCTCGGGGCCGCGACCGGCTTTCGACGCGAGGGAGGCAAGCTCCTGCTCCTCGACGACGGTGGACGCGTGCGCGTGAGGCTGGCGCCGCTCGGTCCCGGAGCGCAGGCTCCGCCGCCGGCCGGCTCCGCCGCGCCGCTGCGGGCCTACGCGTTCGACTGCGCCGACGGGCCGAGGTTCGTCATGGCCAATACTGCGCCCGGCGCCGGGGCGAGCGAGGCGATCGATCTCGTCCTGCCCGACCGCCACCACCGGCTCCCTCGCCTGCCCACCGCCTCCGGCGCCCGCTACGCCGACCGCGGCGTCTCCGTGTGGAGCAAGGGGCGCGAGGCGATCCTGGACCTCGACGGCCGCGTCTATCGGTGTCTGGAGAACCGGCCGCGCTCGATCCGGGAGGACGCCCGGGCCCGCGGCGTGGAGTTCCGCGCGTCAGGCAACGAGCCCGGCTGGACGTGGGAGCTCCTGCCCGACAGCATGGTCTTCGTGGGTGGCTACGGCACCCAGCGCGTGGCCACGCCCCGCCCGGCGCGACCCGGCCGCGTGACCCCGGGCGAAACGGTGCACACGGCCCGCACCGAGACCCACCAGCTGACCGTGCGGATCCGCGACAACCCCTGCGTGGACTCGATGAGCGGCGATCGCCACGCGTCGACCGTGGAGGTAGAGGTCGACGGCAAGGCGTACCGCGGCTGTGGCGACGCGCTGCGGTAATCTCTCACGGATCCGGGTTATTCGAGGTCGAGCGCCGTCCGGAGTCCGTCTTCGACGCGCGCGAGCGCGGCAGCGGGAAGAACCCCGATGCGCTCGGTCAGCTTCGCTCTATCCAGCGTCGTGACCTGGTGGCAGAGGGCCACGCTGTCTTCCTTGAGGCCGCCCGTTCCTGGGGTGAGCGGGATGGCCGTGGGTCCGCGTCGAGCTTGTGCGTCAGATGTAGTGAGGGGCACGACGATGACCGAGCGCCACGTCGGCGTCTGATTGAATCCGTCGTGCGAGACGATGATCACCGGACGCGCGCCCGTCTGTTCCGAGCCGGAGCGAGGACGCAGCTCGGCCCAGAAGACCTCGCCCCGCCTCATCGACGCCGGCGGCGGGGCCGCAAGGCTTCCACGCCAGCGCGCTCGAGCGCCAGGTCCAGATCGGCGACCGTGCCGGCGTGCTCCACTGCGTACTCCGCGATCGCCTCGCGGAGAACAGTCTTTCGCCGCGCGCGTAACCACTCCTCGATGGCCTCACGCGCGACGACTGTCGCCGGCCGCTCGACGGCCACCGCCGCCTCTCGCAACGCCTGGTAGGTCTCCTCGGGGAGAGGAAGATGGAAATTCTTCATGGTTGCCGACCTCGGTGCCATGTTCACAGCCATTACACTATGGCATGTTTGGTGCCATGTCAATTGGCAACTACCCGGACGTCATCACGCGGAGCCCGAAGGGCCGCAGGGGACGTCAGCGCTTCACGGCGCGCCTGAAAGCGACGAGGAGCGGATGAGGTCGCTCGGGAGTCGACCGGAGCTGCGGCAGGAACAGCGTGGCCAGGAAGAACGCGTGGGCGGATAGCTCGATGATCCGGAGCTCTCCCTCATCCCCGAACCCCGCGAGCCCGAGCCCGGCCTGCGACAGCGCCCGATGGTAGCCGCGATCGACGCCGTAGTTGCAGCGGAAGTCCTCGAGCGCTGTGGTGGTGCCCCAGATGGCGGCGGCCCGGGTGTCGGGAACGATCTCGACCCGCTCCGCCCGACCGACCAGCGAGCAGGCCAGCGGCGTGACCACGAGGCGCTCCCCGTGGGGATTGGACTCGGCATGATCGGCGTTCTCGAGCCCGAGAACGTTGCGCGCGAACTCGACGATCGCGTGCTGAAAGCCCCCTCAGGTCGCGACGAGCGGCACCCCCCGCTCTCGAGCGAACCGGATCGCGGCCAGGGCGCCGGCCATGCTGCGATAGGGGCTGGCCGGCGCGATGAACAGCCCGGCGTAGTCTGCCAAACGCCCGGCAGGATCGTGCGGGCGCACCTGCACTGTCGGCACCCACTCGAACGAGAGCCCCACGTGTGTGAGGGCCTCGTTCGTCGCCTGGTGGGTGAGGTTCCCGGGCGTGAAGTCGCCGACCACCCCGATTGCCGCGCGTCCGATGCTCATCGTCTCCCCCTGGGTCAGGCTGGCCCGGTGTCTAGCCCGAATGTGCCATCGCGGCCAAGCAGCCGATGACTCAGCTGAGAGAATACCCGCTGCACCATTCCTTCGGGCGGTTGGTACTGGCATTGCTTCCGCCTGCCCACGTGACCCGGGTCGCGTCGCTCGCCGTTCCCGCGCTTCTCCTTTCGACCGCCGCCGGGCTGGTCATGGCGGGCCCCCTGCCGGATTGGCTGACCGCCGCCGTGGAGGTGGCGCCGTTCGCGGTGTTCGGCAGCGCTGGGGCCCTGGGGATCCTGCTGCGCCGGGGCCGGCTCGTTCTTGGCATCGCTACCCTCGTCCTCGCCGATCTCGCGCTGGTCCACTTCGGTGATCGTGCCATCTTCAACGCAATCGGGCTGCTCCTGCCCCTGAACCTCGCCGTCATCGTCTGGCTCGGCGAAGCGAACATCGTCACGGCGCAGGGCGCCTTGCGGCTCGGGGTAATCCTGGCCCAGGCCGGCATCGTCGCCACGCTTCGGCATCCCGAGCTGGCGGCCCTCGCCGAATCGCTTGAGCGGCCCCTGACGGCGGCGCCCCTGGGCGCCTGGACAGCCCTGCCCCACCTCGTGCTGGTCGCGTTCATCGTCAGCCAGGGCGTGGTGCTGATCCGGCTCGCCCTGAATGGGCACGCGTTTCCGGCCGGCATGGCCTGGGCGCTGGTCGCCGCGTTCCTCGCGCTGGACGGCGCCGGCGCCGGCCGGCCTGTGAACGTCTATTTCGTCACCGCCGGGCTGCTTCTCGCCGCCGGCGCCCTCATGGGTCCCTCACGCTACGCCTTTCTCGACGATGCCACGGGCCTTCCCGGACGCCTGGCCCTCAACGAGGCGCTCCGGCGGCTGCGCCGGCGTTCCCTGCTTGCCCCCCGCTACGCGCTGGCCGCCGTGGAGATCGACGAGTTCCGGACGTTCCGCGCCGAGCATGGGTCCGACGCCGCCCGCCGCATGCTGCGGCGCGTGGCCGAGGCCCTGACCAAGGTCGGCGGAGGGGGCCGTGTCTTCTACTGCGAGGGCAGCACGTTCGCCATCGTCTTCCGACACGCCACGGCGGAGGCCGCCGCCCGCCACCTCGACGTCGTCCGGCGCGCCATCGAGGTGGCGACCGTCGATGTGCGGGTGCCGGAG
Organism: Candidatus Methylomirabilota bacterium; assembly: GCA_036556905.1. Lineage (GTDB taxonomy): Bacteria > Methylomirabilota > Methylomirabilia > Rokubacteriales > CSP1-6 > 40CM-4-69-5. Next base: position 50,532 of record DATBIM010000102.1, on the reverse strand, counting down.
CGGCCGCGCCCGGGCACCCGGCCGGCTCGCGGGGCTGGCGTCGAATGGACGGTCGCGGTGACGATCAGCGGTGGCGTCGCCCGGCCGGACCGGCGCGGGGCTGATCCCCACGACGTCCTGCGGGCTGCCGGCCGCGCCCTGGACCGCGGCAAGCAGGCCGGTCTGAACCGCATCCTGGTGGACTCCCCGGGGCTTGACACCCGGCGCACTATCGCCAGCCCCTGAGTGGTGGTACGCTCGAAACCTCTCCAGCAGGACGAGTTGATGGTGAGGAGCATCCAGCCCTGGCAGTACTGCCCGCGATGCCAGCAGTCTGTCGAGCGGGGCGAGCTGGTCGTCTTCGATGCCGGAGGCCTGGTGCACCTGCGGTGCTTCTCGGAGTCGGGCGAAGCCTCGGAAGTGGTGAGCGGATTCCTGCGGCGTCACACGCCCGCGCACTTCTGTCAGACCTGCCTCAGTGGGTTGCTGCACATCCCCGTTGGGCACGCGGGAAAGGCGCTCACGGTGCTCCGGGCGACTCCGGGCTTCTATATCGTCGTGGGGGACCGGTGCTCGGCGTGTCGGCGGGCGCGCGTGACGATCCAGTACGAGGTGGAGACCGGCGCCAGGCCCTGGGCCGCCTGACCCCAAGTCGGCCCGGCGCGGTCGCCCGGCCGGCTCAGACGTGATTCCGCAGCATCAGCTCTCGGGGATGCGGATTCAAGTACACCTGCTCGGCCAGATAGGTGACGCCGAGGCGCCGCACGTGGTGCCGGACGAGGGTGACGGGAACGATCAGCGGTACGAGGCCGCGGCGGTAGGCATCGATCAGCTCGACGAGCTCGGCGCGCTCGTCGGGCCCGAGGTCGCGCTTGAAGTAGCCGGCCAGGTGCTGCAGGACATTCGCGTGGCGGCCCCGCGTGGCGCGCACCGCCAGTCCCTTCATGAGGATCTGCCCGTACTCGGCCAGACGCTCGCGCGAGAGCGCCCGGCCCGCCGCCGCCACCAGCCGCCCCAGACGAGCGTAGTGCGCGGGGGAATGGGCGAGAACGGCGAGCTTCTGCGTGGCGTGGAAGGCGACGAGGTCGCGGGGCCGCGGGTCCAAAGACAGCAAGGCCCGCCAGCGTCCCAGCGCGAACACCCGCTCGATGAAGTTCTCGCGGATGCTGGGGTCGGTCAGGCGCCCCTCCTCCTCGACGGGCAGCATCGGCAAGCGCGCGATCAGGGCGGTGGCGAACAGGCCCTGTCCGTCCGCGCTGGGGAGGCCACTGTCCCGATACACACGCACGCGGAAGAGACCGCAGGAGGGCGAGGCGCGCTTGAGGACGTACCCATCCAGGTCCAGCCGCTCGAGCTCGCGAACTCGCTCCTCGGCGTAGCCGCGCATGCGGCTGGTGAGATCCTGGCCGGTGGCCTCCTGGACGAGCCGCGGCGACTCGGGGCGTCCCGTCAGCCGCAGGGTCGGGCGGGGAACGCCCAGACCGATCTCGACCTCCGGGCAGACCGCCACCCACTCCACGTGACTGCCAAGGACGTCGGTGAGGAAGCTGTCGCGCTTGTGCCCGCCGTCGTACCGGACGCTCTCGCCGAGGAGACACGCCGACACCCCGAGGCGGATCCGCGGCGGCTGACGGTCGGCGCTCGAGCGGCCGGCCATCGTCGTGCGGCGCACGGCGGTCAGCGCCGCCGCCCGCGGAATGCCGCCGCGGCCACGGCGTGGTCCACGATGGTCTCGGGATACGTCAGGCGCCGGCGTTCGGCGGCCTCGAGCCGCCAGGGCTCGTGCACGCGCGCGTCGGCGACCTCTCGCAGCTCGGGCACCCAGCGCCTGATGTAGCCTCCGCCGGGATCGAAGCGCCGCGCCTGCCGCACGGGATTGAACACGCGATTCGGCCGCGTGTCGTTTCCGGTGCCCGCCACCCACTGCCAGTTGCCGGCATTGTTGGCGAGGTCGCCGTCCACGAGCAGGTCGAGGAAGTGCGCGGCTCCGAGCCGCCAGTCCAGGTAGAGATCCTTCACCAGGAAGGAGGCCGCGACCAGACGGGCCCGGTTGTGCATCCACCCTTCCGCGCGGAGCTGGCGCATCCCGGCGTCGACCAGCGGGTAACCGGTACGCCCGTCTTTCCACGCCGCCAGCGCGGTCGCGTCATCGTCCCACCGGTCCCCGCGCGGCCGGCAGTCCACCCGGGCGATGGCCGGGAAGGCCGCCGCCACCTGGTGATGGAAGTCCCGCCAGCAGAGCTGGCGGATGAATGCCGCGCCACCCGGCCGATTGGCCGCGCGTCGCGCCACCTCGACTGGCGAGAGGCACCCGAAGTGCAGATACGGGCTCAGGCGCGACGTCGCGTCGGCCGCGACGTCGTCGTGGCGCTCGGGGTAGCGCGAGAGACCGCCGCGCAGCCAGGCGTCGAGGCGAGCGCGCGCCGCCGACTCGCCGCCGGTGGGCAGCGCCGGCGAGGGCGCGCCCCTCGTCAAGTCACGCAGCTCGGGGAGCCGGCCCCGGGCGACGCCGGCTGGTAGCCGAATGCGGCGCGGCCGCGGCGCCAGCAACCGGAACGGCAGCGCCCGCCAGCGGGTCCAGTAGGGCGTGAACACGCGAAAGTGATCGCCGGTCCCGGGCGTGAGGCTGCCCGGCTCGACAACCGTCACGCCGGGAAGTGACCGGAACTCGAGCCCGGCCTCGCCGCAGGCCGCAGTCAGGCGTCGTGCTCGCCGCCGCGCGTACGCGCTCACGTCGCTGCTGGCGAGGACGGTCCGGGCTCCCACGGATCGCGCGATCGCCAGGACTTCACGGACCGGGTCGCCGCGGCGGACGACCAGCCCACCGCCCAGCGCCCGCAACGAGCCGTCGAGGTCTCGGAGCGCCTCGAGGAGGAACCGGAGCCGGTTCGCGCTGGCGAACTCGCCGCCGAGCAATCCGTCGTCGAGCACGAACAGGGGGACCACGCGCTCGGCGACCCTGACGGCTTCGGCCAGCGCGGGATGGTCGTGCACGCGGAGGTCGCGCGTGAACAGCACGACGGCGGTGGCCCCCTCGTCCCCCTGTCCCCTCACCGCGCCCCCGCGCCATCGAGCAAGCGCACCTCCTGCCGGGGAAGCGGCACCCCGATGCCCGCCTGCCCGAAGCGCTCCACCAGCGCCTCGTAGAGCTCGGCCTCGGCCGGCACGACGTCGGGCACGCGCACCCAGGGGCGGATCCCGAGGCGGATCCCGAGGGGCTCGATCAGGGCGGCGCCCACCACCGGCGCCGGGTCCTTGAGCACACGGGGATTGGCGACGGCCGTCTCGCGGGCCACGGCCTGCGCCTTGGGAAGGTCGGTCCCGTGGGGCACGACCACGCTGAGGTGCAGCTGGCGCATCGTCCCGAAGTTGTGGAGGATCTCGCCCACGATCTTGCGATTAGGAATGATGGTGCGCGACCGATCGGGATGCACGAGCGTCGTGGAGAACAGCTCGATAGTGGCCACGTCGCCCTTCACCCCCACGATCTCGATGTGCTCGCCCACCCGGAAGGGCTTGGTGAAGATGATGGTCAGCCCCGCGACCACGTTGCTGAGCACCCCCTGGAGCGCGATACCGATGCCGAGGCCGGCCACCCCGATGCCAGCGACCAGGGGAGCGATCTGAAAGCCGAACTTGTCCAGGGCGATGATCAGCGCGAAGAGGAGCACCACGAGGCGGACGGCGCGCAGGATCAGTCGGCGCAGGGGTGGCTCCAGGGCCAGGCGCTGCAGGGGCCGTTCGGCCACGTTGCCTGCCCACCAGGCGACCAGGAAGCCGACACCCAGGATCACGAGCGCCCCGAGGACCTGGAACCCGTAGCGAATGGCGAGATCGACGATCAGCTCTTGCGCAGGCATAGGACTCCCCCCGGATGGAGTGACTCAGGCAGACACGGGGGCTACTCTAGGTCGCGAGGCTGTCGGTGTCTACCCGCGCTTCGCCCGGACCAGGAAGAGGCTCGGGGAGGGGCGACAGGCCGGCGAGATCTCAGACCAGAGGCATGCGGAAGTCGCGAATCTCCTCCTCCGTCGCATCCAGGCAGCGCTGGGCGCAAGCCTTATGGCGGGGCCAGAAGGTGCAATCGGCAACCCGCCGGAGCCCGCGGCATCCGATCGCCTCGGCCAGACCAGCGCGCCGGATGAGCACGCCGGCACCCAGACCGATCAGGGGACAGCGCACCAGCTTCTGGCGCTGGAAATGCCGGCGCGCCGCGATACCCACTGGAATCACGACGTAACCGACAGCCAGCAGCGCGATGCTCGCCAGAACCAGCCATCCGTCCATTTCCCACTCCCTCCCAGCACGAGGCCCGGGGCGGACTATCCGCCAACCGGGCCTCTCAGCGCAGGGAATCACCCCGGCGCGTCCCGGCATTCGCCGGGACTTTGGTCCTGCCTCGACTTCACGCGGTCCCCGGAGCGTCACCCGGGGGCCGCGCCTCCTGTATCCGGCGGGGTCATTCTCACCTCCTCGACTCCGTGCTGGGAGCTGCGCCTCGGTTCGCTATTCAATTAGCGCGATTCCGGGCTGATCACCATGGGACCCTAGGATCAATTTTCTAGGCCCATCAGCCAACACGCTACCAGGCTCAGCGGGCCAACGAATGCCACACGAAGTCCGGCAGCAGCGCCGCCGCCAGCACGGCAAGAAACAGGAGCGGGATCAGCACGAGGGCATAAATCAACACCGGTTCGAAGCGGAGATGCATGAAGTTCGCCAGCACGAGGATCGCCTTGGCAAAAGCGGTCGCGAAGATCACGAGTACTGCGAACGTCCGCCCGCCGGGCAAGAAGCTGGCGGCCACCGACAGGCCCACCAGCGCCATCAGCCAGAGCCAGATCGCGGTGTAGTTGGGATGAGTCTTGCCGGACGTCATCGCCGTCTCCTCAGGCCAGGTACAGCAGCGGAAAGAGAAAGATCCACACCACGTCCACGAAGTGCCAGTAGAGTCCAGCCAGCTCGACCCGATGCGGGTGCTTGATCGCCGTGCCCGCGGTGAGCAGCACGACGCCGTTGACGACGAGGCCGCCCATGACGTGCAACGCGTGCAGGCCCGTCATCGTGTAGTAGAAGGACCAGAAGATGCCGGCGTCCGGGGTGAAGCCGGCCCGGATCTCCGTAGTGTACTCCACGGCCTTGATGCCCAGGAAGATGAGCCCACCGAGGATCGTGAGGCCGAGGTGTCGGCGCAGCGCAGGAGCGCTCCCGCGCTCGGCGGCCACGAACGCCTGCACGATCGTGTAGCTCGAGGTGAGCAGCACGAGCGTGTTGGTCGCCGCCAGGGTCATGCTCAGGTGATTCGAGGCCTCCGCCCAGCCCGAGCCTCCCAGGCGGAACACGATGTAGCAGGTGATGAGCCCGCCGAACATCATGATCTCCGAGGCGAGGAACCACCACATCGCCACCTTTCCCGCGGGGATGCCGCCGGGAATCTCCTCGACCTCGAGCCGTACCGCCATCGGGTGCTCTCCTATCGGGACCGCGCGAGGGGGGCCAGGTCCTGGGGCAGCCAGTCCTCGCGCTCCCCGGGGACGCTGTACTCGTAGGCGCCCCGGTAGACCCTGGGCACGCTCGGGCCCCAGTTCAGGTGGGGCGGCGGCGACGGGGCGGCCCACTCCAGCGTGGCAGCGTTCCACGGGTTCCGCGGCGCCGGCGCCCCGGCCCGCCACGACCAGAGGAGGTTGATCACAAAGGGGAGCTGGGCGGCCAGCAGGCAGAGCGCGCCGTAGGTCGCGAGGACGTTGAGCCACTGGTGAGGCACCAGCATGTCGTACTGGAGAGGATTCGCGATGCGCCGCACCATCCCCGCCAGCCCGATGTGATGCATGGGGAAGAACGTGACGTTGAAGAAGATCAGCGTGAGCCAGAAGTGGAGCTGGCCCAGGGGGCCGCTCAGCATCCGCCCGAACATCTTCGGAAACCAGTAGTAGACACCGGCGAGGCCGCCGAAGACCACCGCGCTGAACAGGGTGTAGTGAAAGTGCGCGACGACGAAGTAGGTGCGGCTGACATAGAGGTCGACCGGGGCCGAGCCGTTGAAGATCCCGGTGAGGCCCCCGATGATGAACATGGTCAGAAAGCCCAGCGCCCACAGCATCGGCACGTCGAACCGGATGGACCCGCGCCAGAGCGTGGCGATCATCGCGAAGACGACCCAGGCGAAGGGGACCGAGATCAGGATCGTTGTCACGCTGAACGGCATGGCCAGGCGGGGATCCATGCCCGAGATGAACATGTGGTGCGCCCACACGATGAAGGACAGGGCGGCGGCCACCACCGTCGCCCCGATGATCCATCGATAGCCGAAGATGGGTTTGCGCGAGAAGACCGGGAGCACCTCCAGCACGAATCCCAGCGCGGGCAGTAGCACCACGTACACCTCGGGGTGCCCGAAGAACCAGAAGAGGTGCTGCCAGAGCAGCGGATCGCCGCCGAGCTCGGGAGCGTAGAACCCGGTACCGAGGGTACGGTCCAGCAGCAGCATGACGGCGCCGCCGATGAGCGGCCCGACCGACAGGAGGAAGAGCGTCGCCGCCGCCAGCTGCTGCCACACAGCCAGGGGCACGCGCGTGAGCGTCATCCCGGGCGCCCGGAGCGCGATCACCGTCGTCAGGTAGTTGACCCCCCCCATCAGGAACGAGGCGAACTCCAGCGCGAGGCCCAGGATCCAGAGGTTGAGGCCCCACTCCACCCCCGTGTAGGCGGCCTTGGCGGAGAGCGGCGGATAGGCCGTCCAGCCCGCGGAGGCCGCGCCGCCCGGGACGAAGAATGAGGCCAGCATGACCAGCGAGGCCAGGGCGAACGTCCAGACCGACAGCATGTTCAGCCGCGGAAAGACCATGTCACGAGCACCGATCATCAGGGGGATGAGGAAGTTGCCGAAGGCGCCGAGCAGGATCGGCATCGCAACGAAGAACACCATGATGGTGCCGTGCATCGTCACGAGCATGTTGTAGACTTCCGGGCCGATCTCCCCCATCAGCGGGATCGCCGAGTCGGGCCAGGCCAGCTGCCAGCGCATGGCGCCCGCCAGCAGCCCGCCCACCAGGGTCCAGAACAGGCCCAGGGTCAGGTACTGCTTGGCGATCGTCTTGTGGTCGGTCGAGAAGACGTATGTGGTCCAGAAGCCGCGCTCGACGTGCTCGGCGGTGGCCGTCGTCATGACCACTGCTCCTTGACCCACCGGTCGTACTCCGCCTCCGGATGCACGTAGAGATAGCCCTTCATGCCCGAGTGGCCGAAGCCGCAGAGCTCGGCGCAAGGGAGCTCGAACTGGCCCGGCCTTGTCGCCTGGAACCACCCCTCGATCTCGCGGCCGGGCACCATGTCTTGCTTGAGCCGGAAGTTTGGCAGGAAGAAGCTGTGGATGACGTCCCGGGACTTGAGCACGACACGAACCGGCCGGTTCACCGGCACGTGGAGCTCATCCAGGAACAGCTTGTCGTCGGGGGTGCCGAACTTGCCGTCCGGCCCCGGGTAGAGGACCTCCCAGTTGAACTGCTTGCCCGTCACCTGGATGCTCAGGGCGGCGGGCGGCCGCTCGAGCTTCACCTTGGCCCACACCGGCGCCCCCCGGAAGTCGAGCCAGAGGTCGATGACCAGGACGATCGCGACCGGCACCAGCACCCAGAGCGCCTGGCGCAGGCGCTCGCCCTGGACGTAAGCGGCCGGCCGACCGGACCGCCGGCGGTAGAGAACCAGAAAGAGCCCGATGGCCCCGAAGGTCAGGACGAACCAGACGACCGTGGTGTACCAGATGAGCGCGATGAGGGCGTCGACGTCGGCACCGTACGTCGACACGTTCTCCGGTAACCAGCGGAGCCAGTTCAGCATGAGCACCTCTCCCGCGCAGTCGGCTTACGGCTCCTCGGCCAGCGCCTGGGCGACTCGACCGGCCAGGGAACGGTGGGTCTGGAAGTAGTACGTCAGCATCGCCGCCCCGGCCAGGAGGTTGCCCAGCACCACCGCCCACCCGGCAAGCTCGTCGAGGGCCCACCTGGCCAGAATCAGCATGACGGCGAAGAAGAAGAACTCGAACGCGAGGTAGAGCATCACGAAGGGAAAGAGGAACACCGGCCGCTGTTCCGCGCCCGCCAGGAGGAACGCACCGGCCACCCCGAACAGGATGAAGACGAGTCCGTGCACGATCGTGTATGACACGACCGCGCCCACCGGGTCGTCCTGTCGGAGCATCGCGGTCCCCAGGAACCGTGGCGTGCGCAGTGGGTCCCCCCCCGCGGCATCGAGGATGAGAAACCAGCAGGCCACCACCGCCGCCCCGATGACGCCGGCCACCACGCCCTCGCGAAGCACGGGACCCGACGATCCGATGAGCGCCGACGGCAGCTCGGGATGGCCACGGACGAGGAACCAGAGCATCCCGATTGCGGCAAGGAAATTCCCGGTCAGGATCGCCCACCACCCGAGCGTCCCGAGCACCTCCTGGCTCAGCGTTCTCAGCACCGCGAAGAAGAACACCTCGAACACCCCGAAGAGCGTCACGAAGGCGATGAAGATCGCGGGTTCGCGCTCGCTGGCCACCATCATGCACGCCGCGACGATGCCGAACCCGATGAAGGCGAGCAGGTGAACGATCGTATAACCGATGACGGGCCCGGCCGCGATCTGGACACCGGCCCCACCGCTCACGCCGTAGAAGATCGCGGACCCGAGGAGCGCCGGGGTGAGGAGCGGCTGCCCGCGCCAGGCGTCATAGATCAAGAACCAGAGCGCGACGGTGGCGGCGCCGATGAGCCCGGCGACCACGCCCTCGCGGAGCACCGACCGATGCACCTGGCTCATCGGCTCAGGCCGGCCCGGAATGTCGGGCGGGACAAGGGGTCCTGCTCATCATGTCCATCGTCGTTAGCTCCTCACCGCGGCCTGGCCGTGGGGCGGAGCCACGAACTTCGAAACCGCGTGATAGTACCACACGACCGGATTCCGCGATTCGCCTCCCTCATGGTAACCGCCACATAGCGACGGGCCTCGACCCGGCCGGGGGCCATCGAGGGTTCAGCCGAGCCGCCAATCGTTCGGTTCGCCGGCGGCGAAACCGACGAGGGCGCTGTGCGTCAGCTGGTCGGCGCCGAAGATGCGATCGAAGACCGCCTCGACGGCCACCCCGAGGTGCCCAAAGGCGCGTGTGAAATCGGTGAGGCGATCTCTTCGTGCCGTCGCGGGCAGCAGGCCCCGCCGGAGGAGGCGGCCGTCCACCCAGGTGTCCCACAGCAACCGGTAGTTGTCGCGGACCACGCGTCCGCGTGGACCATCGCCCACGCTGGCCGGAAGCGTGGCCTCGTAGCCGAACCCCGGATCGAGCATATCGGCGACGTGCTGCAATTCACGCTGCAGCAGGCGCCAGAGCCGTCCGGGGACGGCGATCGCTTCCGGCGTCACCCGTACCAGCAGCGTCGGCCGGACATCGGCGCCGATCAGCAGATCGGCGGCCTCGTCCCGCGGGCCTCGGGCCCCGGCCACCAGCCAGCGACCGCACCTGGCCGCGATCGCGGGCTGCTCGGTGAGGGCACGCCGGAAGGGCTGATCGAGCGCGAAACGGGCGAACCAGCGCACGTGATGGGCGTCGAACGCGGCCTCGCGCGCCTCGGGGTCGGGGATCTCGTAGAGCCGGTCGCGCTCCGCGTGGAACTCGCCTTCCAGAGCGTGCCCGCGGATCGCGGTGAGCACCGCGGCCTCGACGAGCCGCGGATCGAACTCCGGGTCGAGCCGGGGCTCGCTCACGCCCCCGCCTCGGTGACGACCGACCCGCACGCCGCCGGTGTCTCGTCGGGCTCCGCCGAGCGCAGGCGCAGGAAACCCGGTCCGGCGGCGATTCCGGCGCGCGCACACTCGGTGGCGACGAAGGTAGCGAGGAGGCGGCCGAGCGCGCCGTAGAAGCCCCCGGGATCCAGCCGGGCGAGCCGGGTCCCGAAGGCCGGCGCCCAGCGACCCAGGTGGTCGCGCAGGAACAGCCGGGCGGCGTGCGCCGTGGTCTCCGCCATGGCCTGGTCGCCGAGCGCGAGCGCCCGGGCCTCCTTTCGCGCGAGCACGAGGAGGAACTCGCACTCGCAAGCGATGTGGTCCGGGCGCTCCCGGGCCCGGGTGTCGAGGCCGAGAGCGAAGGCCCGAAAGAAGCCGCCCAGGTCGCTCATCTCCCGCTGGGGGGCCCACAAGGAGTCCTCGCCGTATTCCGTCTCGTAGGGCGGCGCCGGGCCCCGCGCCGTATGACCGAAGAGCTCGTCATAGACGAGGCCGAGCCCGGCGACCGTCGCCGACGGCTCGACGGCGAGCGCCAGGGCGAGGGGGGCGAGACTCGGGCCGTTCCCGACGGAGTCGAGGCCGGCGGCCAGGTCGGCCAACGCGTGGGCTCCCTCCCCGGAGGCCAGGCGCGCCACCGTCTCCGTCGTGGGAGACCGGAATCCCAGGGCCAGCGCCTCCCACATCGCGCTCCGGGCCAGGGCCAGATCGTCCGGGGCGAGCGCGGCGCATTCAGATGGAGTTGGCATGCTTGCTCCCGCGGACGTGGATGGGCTCCTCGACCGTCGTCCGAAACAGCTCCTTGCCGTCCCGGCCATAGGCGATCACCGTGTCATTGAAGAGCGTGACCTTGCGACCGCGCAGCGTTCCCTCGTACGTCTTGGGCCCCTCGACGACCTCGTACCCGAAGATCATCCGGTTCGACCGCCGGAAGAGCTGTAGCACCGCCAGGAGCTCCCGGTCGGGATTCTCGTACCGTTCGATGGCCTGGTCCACGCCGGGACCGAACATCTGGCGAAGGTACGGCCGCGGCACCCACCGGGGCGGGATGTAGTAACCGTTGGGCTCGGTGCCGAACTGCGGGTAGAGCGGGAGCGCCACCTTGGCGACGTGCACGAGGTAATAGAGGGGGTGCTGCCGGTCCTCGGCCCAGGTCCCGTCGGGGTTGAGCTTCACCAGGCCCTGCATCCGGATCTGGCCGATGCACGCCGTCATGCAGCGGGTCTCCAGCGGCACGCCTTTGCTCTCAGGATCCTTGCCCTCGACCCGCGGGTAGCAGGCGATGCACTTCTCCGATACCCGCGTGTTGCCCCGGTACATCGACTTCTTGTAGGGACAGGCTTCCACGCACTTGCGATAGCCCCGGCACTCGGCCTGGTCGATGAGCACGATGCCGTCCTCGGGCCGCTTGTAGATGGCCTTGCGCGGGCACGCGGCCAGGCAGGCCGGATACTGACAGTGGTTGCAGATCCGGGCCAGGTAGAAGAACCACGTCTTGTGCTCGGGCAGCGCCTCGCCCGTCTTGTGGTACTCACCGGGCACTCCCCGCGTGCCCACCGGGTTGTCTTCGTAGATATTGGGCGAGTTCCACTCCTCGTCCGTGGGCAGGTAGCCCAGCACCCGGGCGCTATCGGGCGTCAGCATGCGCTCGGCCTCGAAGATCGTCCGTCCCGAGAAGCGACCCCAGGGGCCCCGGCGGTCGTCGGTCAGGGGGCCGGTCCAGGAAGTGCCGTCGGGATTCGCGCGGTCGAGCAGTTGGAGGATCTTGGCGTCCCAGAACATCGGGTAGCCGCCGTAGGGCTTGGTCTCCACGTTCGCCCACCACATGTGCTCCTGGCCCTTGGAGAAGGTCCAGGTGGACTTGCAGGCCATCGTGCAGCTCTGGCAGGCGATGCAGCGGTTGATGTTGAACACGAAGGCGAACTGCCGCTCGGGGTACGCCGCTTCGTAGGGGAAGGCCATCTCGCGACCGAGGTGCCAGTTGTGAACGCGTGCCATCGCTAGTCCCCCCGCCCGTGATGGCCGAAGACCTGCACGCACTCCTCGATCATGGCGACGATCTCGGGCTCGCCCAGTCGCCGGAGCGCCTGGTGGGCCCCGGCGTAGAAGGGCGACCGGAACAGCCGGAGGATGTGCGGGACGTCGAAGCCCATGCGCGCGAACTCCTCGGCGAAGACCCACGCCATGTCGCGCGTGGCGTCGGCCCCGGTGGGTAGCGCGACTCCGACGAGGACGGTAGGATCCGTCGGGTCCGGATCGGCGAACGGCATGGTCAGGTCCTCCGGTAGAGGTCGCCGGCGAGATAGCGCTTCATGAAATCGTTCTCGTTGTCGGGCGTGAACCCCGTCGTGGCCGGGGCCCACACGCCCCTGCCTCCGAGGCCACCGGCCTCGGCTCGGGTGATCTTGACGAGCGTCTCCTTGGGCACCGTGTTGAGGGCGTGGTTGTCGGCCTCGCCGCCGAAGATGAAGCTCATGGAGACCTTGGCCTTGTGGAACAGGGTGTCGGTCTGATGCATCGGCATGTGCCAGTTGCGCGTGACCGATTGCTGCGAGCCGTAGCGGAGGTTGGCCTGGTAGCCGGTGTTCGCGGACAGTGCGCGCCCGTCGGGGCGGGTTTCGTGGGCTCGGACGCTCTTCTCGGTGGCGATGAAGGGCGCGTGCTTCATCATCACGCAGCTGTAGGGATAGGCGTGGTTGTACTTGACGCGGAGCATGCAGCGGGAGACCCGATAGAACGGGTCGTCGGGCCTGGCCCCCAGGTAGGGGCGGTCGGCCGGATTGGCGTCCACCCAGACGTAATCGCCGTCGTTGATGCCCAGATCGCGAGCGGCTTGCGGGTTCATGTGCAGCTGATGCTCGCCGACCGAGGGCGCCCGCCGGTCGAGGCGATAGGGATCGCCGAAATTCGAGTCGTAGAGCATGTGCCAGTCCACGTTCGACCAGCTGGAGTGCACGCGGTGGCGGGTCTTGGGCGTCAGGCAGTAGAAGCGGAAGCCTTTCTCCCACAGGAAGTTCTTCGTCCCCTTGACCTGGCGCCACGGGAGCTTCACGTTGCGGATCGTCCGCTCGTCCCAGTGCTCGGCCCCCAGCGGAATCCCGTAGTCCTCGGGACGGACCAGTGGGTTCGACGACACGATGACGTTGGGCAGGTACGGCGTCGCCTCCGGGCCCTCGCGGTGGACGATGAAATTCTCGCCGTACTCGATGGCCTCGGGGACATCGGCATACGCGTGGAGCCGCCCGGTGTCGGTGTGGAACGGCTCGCTGTCGTGCACCTGCTCCCAGAACGGGATGCGCGGGTAGGTGCGGAAGAGCATCAGGGCGCCGCCGGGGGGCCCATACTTGCCGGCCATGACGTCAGCGAGCTTGTAGCCGGCCGTGGTCGTGGAGGTGTCGAGCAGCCGCTGGATGTAGACCTCCCGCTGGCCGTCCAGCGCGAACTTGAAGTAGTCGGCGAACCGCCGGTCGCCGGTGACCTCCCCCAGCGCCCGGGCAATGCCGGCCAGGATCATGAGGTCGTCACGGCTGTCGAAGACGGGCGGGATGCCGCCCTTCCAGATCTGCAGAAACGGGTTGGAGCAGCTCGCCGTGATCTCCAGCCCCTCGAACTCCAGCCAGCTGTTGGCCGGCAGCGCGATGTCGGCGTACTCGATGGAGGCGGTCATCTGCAGGTCGATCGCGCAGATCATCTCGACCTTGGGGTTGACGTTCTTGATGACGCCGTACGCCCACTTGGCGTTGTTGATGAGGTTGACGTTGGTGAAGACGATGGCCTTGGTCGGCGTCGGCATGTGGCTGTCGCCGGTGAAGTTGCGGCGGCCGAACTTCGGCGTGTCCACGATGAGGGCGAGGTCGCCGTGATTCCAGTACGCGGGCTCCTCGTCCTTCGTGTAGGCGTGGGTCTCAACGTCCCGGCCGTGGGCGGCGGGGTCGAGGTTCGGGCGGAAGGGGTCTTCGGCGACCCAGCCCTTGAACCCGGGGCCGGTCTGCTTGCTGCCCTGGAAGAGCGCCGCCTTGTAGTTGCCGGCCCACGTGTGGCAGCCCGCGCCCGGCTGGCCGATGTTCCCCGTCAGCATGAGGGGCAAATAGGCCGCGCGGTTCATCTCGGTGGCGTGGAACCAGTGGTTGATGCCCTCGCCCTGGTGGATGGCGGCCGGCTTGATGGTGCCGATGTCCTGGGCCAGCTGCCGGATCAGCTCGCGGGGCGCGTGAGTGATCTCGGCAACCGTGTCGAGGTCGTAGTCGTTCAGATGCGCCCGGTAGAGGGTCCACAGCGTGGCGACCTCGACCTCGTTGCCGTCACGCAGCCTCACCTTCCACGTGCCCTCCAGTGCCGGCCGGATCCCCTTGCCCGCCATGCGGGCGCCGATGTCGTCTCGGGTGACGGCCCGCATGGCCTTGGCGCCCTCGTCCCACACCACGTAATCGCCCAGCCGGGCGTGCTGCTCGGGCGTGAGGCCCTGGACCTGCATAGACGGGCCATCCGCGGCGAGCGTCGTCCGGTAATCGGGGAAGATCTCGTGAGCGCGCAGCCGGCGCAGGGTGTCGGTCCGGATCAGGAGCGGGAAATCGGTGAAGCTCTTGACGAACGCCTCGTCGTACCACCTGTTCTCGATCATCAACCGGGTGACGCCGAGCCACAGGGCCGCGTCGGTCTGGGGCCGGATGGGGATCCAGTAGTCGGCCTTCGTGGACGGCGGCCCGTACTCGGGCGCGATGACCACGATCTTGGCGCCGCGCTCCATGGTCTCGATGAACCAGTGGGAGTCGGTGAGCTTGTTCTCCACCAGGTTCTTGCCGTCCATGATGATCAGCTTCGAGAACCGGAGGTCGTTGAAGTCGCAGTCCGAGGCCTGCAGCCCGTGCACCCATGGCTGACCGGGCGCCTGGTCGCCGTGCCAGGTGTAGTTGGACCAGGTGCGGCCGGCCTTCGCCTCCTCGGGCCCGACCTGGCGAATGGCGGCGTCGAGCAAGGCCAGCGAGTTGTTGAGCCGATACATCCCGTACTTGCCGATGACGCCGAGGAGGCCCATGCCACCGCGCATCTTGACGGTCCGGGTGCCCGCGCCCCCCATGGCCGCCACCATCTCGGGCTGGTAGCCCTGGGCGAGGAGGCGGGCCCGGCCCGCCTCGCCGCTGTAGCGCTCGGCGATCGCCACCAGGGCCTTCGCGATGCAACGGAAGGCGTCCTCCCAGGCGATCTGGACGAACTCGTCCTGCCCGCGGCTGTCGAACATGTACTTCGCGCGCAACTCGTCGGTCAGTTCCGGGAACCCGGCGTCGACCCAGGCCTTCCACCCCTTGCGGACGATAGGATGCTTGAGACGGTAGGGGCCGTAGAGCACGCGGTGGAACGTGTAGCCCTTGGCGCACTGCCGGGGGTTCCAGTTGGCCGTGGCGTGATTGCCGTCGAGGTCGGCGTACGTCTGGTAGTCGTACGTGTTGCCGAGCCGGGTGACGATGCCGTTGCGCACGAAGGCCCGCACCCGGCAGGCATGGGTGTCGTTCGGCGAGCAGACCCAGTCGAAGCTGCGGTCGTAGGCGTACTGCTCACGGTAGACTTTCTCCCAGTCGCGGGCGACCGATCCCGCCAGCGGGTTTTCGTCGGGGTCGGCGGCCGCCAGCAGCTTCAGCGGCAGCCCCAGCTCTACCGCGGCTGCCGTCCCGGCGCCCACACCGAGCCAGCGGAGGAACTCGCGACGCTCCATCCCGTGGGGGGCCCCGACATGGCCCCCCACGCCCCCCCGCGCTCGGCGCGCCCCAGCGGAGCCGTGTCGCGCCTCGATCTCCGGCCGGCTCATCGGTGTCTCCTCCATTGTCACGGCTCCAGCACGAGGTCCTGCCAGATCGTGACTGACTTCTTCCCGTCACGGTCACCGGCGCTGCCGTTCCAGACGGCAAAGCCCACCGGCACCGTCGCCCCCGGCCTGAGCGTCACCGCCTGCGGCCCCCGGCCCGCGAGGTCGCGCCTGAGCATCACGCGATAGGTGCCCGTGGCGTACACGCCACGCGCATCCAGGGCCTGGGTGTCACGCGGCCGCGCCCGCAGCGTGCCGAACCCCTGGGCCACGAGATCCTCGGCCGGGCTCTGGCGCAAGGGGTCGGCGACGATGTTTCCCGCCGCCCAGCCGGTGACGAATACCGGGTCAGAGCCGAGCGTGAGGGCGTGCCGCGTCGGCTGCTCCACCGCGGGGATCTTGGAATTGGGGTAGGAGTCGATCCCGAGGTTCGGGTAGATCTTCTCGAGATCCTGGAACGCCGGCTCCAGATCGGCCTGGCGCTCGGCCTTCCACATCCAGATGTTGACGTGCCGGCCACGGCTTCCCATGGCGAAGAACGGCGGATCGGGCGTCAGCGCGAACTGCACGGCGACCGCATCACGGAAGTCCTGGGGCCGCATCGCCGTGTCGTCGTCCGTGGTGTCCGACCACACCAGCAGGAGCGCCATCTGCTTGCCGTCGTGGAGCGCGCGGACCGTGATCTCCTCGGGTCGGTCGCTCCGCCACCAGAGCGGCATCAGGTGCAGGTTCACCGGCTGGGTCAGCCGCCAGGCTCCCGAGTCCGGGTGCTCGGGCAGGCGCTCCACTCGACGGGCGACGATGTGGAACTTGCGCATCTCCGCGCGCTGGCGCTGGTTGTCGCTCGACCACGACCGGATCAGGTTGACGAGGTGCCACCCCTCCTCGCCATACGCCCAGTCGCTCATCGGCATCGGCGTGCCGGGAATCCCGGCGACGATGCGGCGATAGAGGTGCTCGGGATCCGGCGAGCCCTTGAACACGCCCACCGTCAGGTCGCGCGGGCGAGTCGGATAGCCGAGATCGTCCCTCTGGTCCTCGCCGCCGTCGCCCTGACCGGTCTTGCCGTGGCACGAGGCGCAGGCATCGGCGTACCGCTCCAGGGCCAGCGCGCGCGCGGCGGGCGTGAAGGGTGGGGCCGGTGGGACGCGGATGAGGCCCTGACCCGTCTGGCCTTCGCCCCGGGGATCGGCGGCCGGCACCACCGTCCACGGCTTCGCGGCCAGGCTCTTGATGTAGTGCACGAGCCCCCAGCGCTCGTCCTCGCCGAGGTGGGCCCACGACGGCATCGCCGAGCCCGGCATCCCGCGCGAGATCGTCAGGTAGAGGTCCTCGTCGGTCGGCACGCGCTCCCATGTCGAGACCAGGCGGTAGCTGGCGGTCGTGAAGTCCCGGGGCTTGGGATAAAGGAGGTAGGCGGCTTCGCCGTCGCCGCGGCCAGTGGCGCCGTGGCAGGCCGCGCACTGCGCGTCGTAGAGCCGTTTGCCCAGGGCCAACAACGCGGGCGTGGTGGGGCGCGTGGCCGAAGGTGTGAGCTGAACGGGCAGCGGCTCACCGGAGTGCGGGGGCAGGGTCGCAACCGGGGCGGCAGCCGTGGCCGGCAGGGGGCTGCGGGAGCCGAACGGCCAGGCTCCGCATCCCGCTGCCGACGTCACGGCCATCACCATCGACAGCGAGATCACCAGCCGAGCACGCGTAATCATCCCGGGTGCCCCCTTGCCCGGCAGTGTGCACCGTGCCGAGACAGCTCGATATGACCCACGTCATAATCCGCCCCGGTGGGACGCGCCCCGCACGCGCCGCGCGCGCCAGGCCGCCCGACTCCACGCCACCAGAAACACGCCGCCGATCACCACGACAATCGCCGGTCCCGAGGGCACGTCCAGCCAGTACGAC
The DNA here is from genome assembly GCA_036556905.1 of Candidatus Methylomirabilota bacterium. Lineage (GTDB taxonomy): Bacteria > Methylomirabilota > Methylomirabilia > Rokubacteriales > CSP1-6 > 40CM-4-69-5. The sequence goes on along the minus strand of DATBIM010000102.1, from coordinate 33,098 downwards.
ACGATGAGGCCCACCAGCACGCCCCCGCCGCCCACGATCGGAGCCAGCAGGAACATCTGCCGCAGCGACCGCGCCAGCAGCTTGGCGGTCGCCGCCGGAATGACGAGGAGCGCGTTCACGAGGATGATGCCCACCAAACTGATGCTGACGATGACGGCCAGCGCGAGGAGCACATGATGGGCGGTCAGCAGCCGGCCGACGTTGATCCCCGCCGCGTGCGCGCCCTCGGGATCGAAGGTCGCGAAGACGAGGCGGCGGCCGAGCCGCGCCAGCCCCAGCGCGACGACGAGGGCAACGACGGCGGTGGTCGCCAGTCCCGGCCAGCCGACCGTCAGGATGCTGCCGAACAGATAGGACAGTAGCTCGGGCTGGAACCCGGGGCTCAGGCTCAGCACGAGCACGCCGACCGCCATGAAAAAGGGCAGGATGAAGCCCAGGATCGTGTCCAGGGAGAGCCGGCCGACTCGCTCGAGCCGATGCAGCGAGAGACCGATGCCGACAGCGACGATGGCCGCCACGAACAGCGGCGGCCACCCGATGACCACGCCGGCCGCGACACCGGCCAGCGAGGCATGGGCGACGGCGTCACCGAAGAAGGCCGAGCGCCGGAGGATCACAAAGACGCCGAGCGAGCTCGCGACGAGCCCGATCAGCAGCCCGGCCGCGAGCGCCCGCTGCATGAACGGATAGGCCAGCGCCTCGATCACCGGTCTCCTCCCGGGCGGTGGCGGAAGAGCGCGGTGGCCGGGCCATAGAGGCGGGCCAGCGCTTCCGCCGTGAGCACTTCAGCGGGCGGGCCCGTGCACTGCAGGCGCCGATTGAGGCACAGGACCTGATCCGCGAAGCGAAAGACGAGATCGAGCTCGTGGGAGCAGATGAGCGCGGTGAGGCGGTGATGCGAGACCAGGCGATCGAGCAGCTCGTAGAGCGTCTGCTCGCCGCCGATGTCGATCCCCGCCTCGGGCTCGTCGAGCAGGAGGAGCCGCGGGTTCGTGACCATGGCCCGCACGATCAGCACGCGCTTGAGCTGCCCGCCCGACAGCGTCCCCAGAGGCTTGTCGACCAGGTCGGCGACCCCGAGGGCCTCGACGAAGTGTTGGACCGAGGCCTCGGCCTCGGGACCGTGAGCCCCCAGCAACGGCATGCGGACGGTCTCCCGAACCGTGAGCGGGAGGGTCAGATCGAACGCGAGCCGCTGGGGAACGTAGCCGATCTGGCGGCGCGCCTGGGCCGCCGGCATCCCGAGCACCCGCACCTCACCGGTGTACGGTACGAGCCCGAGGATCGCCCGGAGGACCGTGCTCTTGCCGGAGCCATTCGGACCGATGAGAATCGCGATCTGTCCTTCGGCGAGGCTGAACGAAACCTCCTCCACGGCCGGCCGCTCTTGCCCCTCGAACAGCACGGTGAGGTCCTTGACCTCCAGCACGGGCATGCCCGCGATGCTGGTCACGGCGCCCGCCCGGAGGCCGCCGCCACCACGGCGCGGGCGTTGAAGAGCAAGAGCTCGATGAATCCCTCTCGGCCGGGCAGGCCGCCCAGCGGGTCGAGGATCGCCAGCGTCACCCCCAGATCCCGCGCGATGGGCCGCAGCGCATCGACCGACATCTGCGGCTCTGTGAACACGGCGCGCACGCCCGAAGCCCGGATCTTGCGCTGGAACTCGACGACGAACCGGGGACTCGGCTCCAGACCGGGGTACGGCTCGAACACGGCGGCCACCTGCAGATCGTAGGCATCCGCGAAGTAGCCGAACCCGTCATGAAAGGTGGCGATCTTCCGGGTGGGCAGGTCGGCCAGGAGCCCGCGCACCTCGGCGTCGGCGGCATCGAGGCGGGCAAGGTAGGCGGCGAGCGACCGCTCGACCTCTGCACGCCGGGCCGGCGCCCGCCGGGCCAGCTCCGCACCCATGGTGCGGGCGATCGCCTTCGCGTTCGGCGCCGCCAGCCAGTAGTGGGGATCCACGCGGCCGCCGGCCGTGCCGTCCGGGCGTCGCAGCGCGATCCCCGCGTGGACCGGTATCAGCTGCGGCACGCCGGCACCGCGAGCCAGGCGGGCTGCCCAGTCGTCCAGCCCGTAGCCGATCACGAAGATCGCCTGGGCCCCGCTGAGCGCCCGGACGCTCGCCGGCGTCGGCTCGAAGGTGTGGGGGCTGGCCCCGGACGGCAGAACCAGGACGACCTCGGCAACGGGACCCGCCACCTTGCGAGCGATGTCGTACAGCGGGAAGATCGTGGCCGCGACCTTCAGCTCGTCGCTGGTCTCCGCTGCCGGGACCGCGACGGCCAGCAGCACGGCAACGAGGGCGAGATGGCCCCAGTGGGTCAGCGGCGCCTCACCGGCCGGGCTGAAGGGAACGGCCAAGGACCCACAATTCCGGCGTTTCGCGCCATGGCACCGGTCTTGCGGACTAGTCTGTCACGCTTCGCACGGAGGTTGCCCATGGTCCGATGGTTTGTGCTCGCGCTCGTCCTCGCCGCGCCCGGTGACCTTCCGCTCGCCGCCGCGGCCGAGCCTCGCCTGCCCGCGTACTGGCGCTTCGAGCTGCCTGCCGGGACAGCCTCCGCCGGCCAGCAGGTGTTCGTGAAGATGGAATGCTACTCGTGTCACACCGTGGCCGGCAAGCGCTTCGGGGATCCGACACAGAAGCCCGGCGGCATCGGTCCCGACCTCACGGCGGCTCACGCCCGCCTGCCCCGGGAATACCTGGCCGAGTCCATCGTGAACTTCGACCGGTACCTCGCGCACGGCCAGTTCACCGCCCGGTACATGGCCCACGACGGCACGTCCCGGATGGGCGACTACAACGAGCTCCTGACCGTCCGCGACCTCCTCGACCTCGTCGAGTTCCTCAAGAGCATCCGCTAGGGTTGACGCAGATCCGCCTCCCGGCCCCCCACGCGACGCTCGATCTCGTCATGGGCGACGGCGCCGTCATCCGCGTCCGTCGTCATGGGCGGACGGACGGCAGCCTGCGCCTCTTTCTCTCCAACGGCAACGGCTTCGCCATCGACGGCTACTACCCGTTCTGGGGGCCGCTGGCCGAGCGGTTCGAGATCGTCGCGTTCGATGTCCGCAACCACGGCCAGAACCCGCTCGCCACTTCCGGTCGTGATGGCCACACCTACGCCCAGATGACGCTCGACCTGGAGCGCATCGTGCGCCAGGTCAGTACCCACTGGGGCCCCCGACCGAGCGTCGGCGTATTCCACTCGATGTCCGCCCGCACGGCGATGAAGCATGCCCTCGAGCTGGGCTTCCCGTGGCAGGCGCTGATCCTCTTCGATCCGCCGAACGTCCCGCCTCCCGGTCACCGCACCTGGGAGATCATGAACGTCTTCGAGCACCGTTTGGCCGAGTGGGCGATGGGCCGCCCGCACCGCTTCGCGCACCCCGACGAGCTGGCGCGGCAGTACGCCGAGACCCGCGCTCACGCCAACTGGGTTCCCGGCAGCCACGAGTTGATGGCCCGGGCCGTGCTGCGTCCTGACGCCACCGGCGACGGCTGGGTGCTCGCCTGCCCCCGCGAGCTGGAGGCGTCGATTTACCTGCAGGCGATGACGCTCAACGTGTGGCCCCCTGCCGACGCGTACGGCGGGCCGGTGAAGTTGATTGCCGCCGACCCGAATGCCCGGGCCGCCCCAGGGCCGGCGTTCGCCAACCGCGCGCTGGCCGAGGACTTCGGGTACGTGTACGAGACGATCCCGGGCGCCGGGCACATGCTGCAGATCCAGAAGCCCGAGGAGTGCCGCCGGGCGGTGCTCCGCTTTCTCGAGGAGCTCGGCATCCCCTGACGCCACGGCCCGCGCGCTCGAGCGTCACCCCCGACCGCGGTCTCCCGTCACCGCTGCTGACGCGCCCGCCATTCCGTCCACCACGAAATAAAGTCGGGACGGTGGCGGGCGCGGAACATCTCGCCGCTGAATCGCTCGATCCAGGCGCTGACGGGCTTCAGATTCACCTCCCACGCCGGATCGAACCGGGCCCAGCGCCGCGCGTCCTCTTCCGACCGGAAGAGGTTCATCCCCGCTCAACGCCAGGCGCGGTTCTCCGGCGGACCGCCCACCTGACTATAGGCGTAGCCCACCATCGTCGTCGGCTCGATGACCAGAACCGCCTCATCCCGCATGACGACCGCCAGAGGCTCGCCGCAGTCGAGGCAGGGGGCGTCGATGCGTACCGTCTTGCCGGGGAAGAGCCAGCGCACGGCCAGCGCTTCGAACCCTCACTGGGCGAACCACTTCTGCTCGCCCTCCACGGTGACGCGATACTGGGTCGGCAGGTTGTGGAACGGCGGGAAGGACACGAGGTAGTCGGTGTCCGGGTGCAGCCACGCGGGGATTCCCGTGTCGACCAGCTCGTGGAGCAGCCGCCGACCCGCCTCCATGGACACCCCCAGCTCCCGGGCCAGCTCGGTATAGTGGGGGGCCTGCCCGGTGGCGATCATGCGTGTGTTGATCACGGTGTATGCTCGATCCAGAACCCTCACGTCAGCCATCGCTGCCTCCATGGAGGAATCATGAGCTGGAGCACCGTCACCATCGAGCGTCAGGGATCGATTGCCATCGTGCGCATGGCGCGCCCGGAGCACCTGAACGCCTTCAACCGGCAATTGACCGTCGAGCTGACCGAGGCCGCGCACAGCTTCCACGATGACGGCCAGACCCACGCCGTGATCTTGACCGGCACGCCCCGGGCGTTCTCCGCCGGCGCCGATCTCAAGGAAGTGCGTCCCGAGGCGGGCCTGGCCGCGCAGCGCGAGCGGAGTCACCTGGGCCGCCACTGCTGTCGGGCCTGGGAGGAGATGCCGCAGACCACCATCGCCGCCATCGAGGGGCCGGCGGTCGGGGCGGGAGTGGCCATCGCCATCAGCTGCGACTGGCGCGTCATGGCCCGTAGCGCATTCCTGTACGTTCCCGAGGTCCGGATCGGCCTGACCCTGCAGTGGCAAGCGATTCCCCGTCTCATCGCGCTCGTCGGCCCGGCCCGGGCCAAACGCATCGTCATGCTGTGCGAGAAAATGGGGCCGGAGCAGGCCCTGGCGTGGGGACTGATCGAGGAGATCGCCGACGATGGCCGGGCGGTGGACAAGGCCATGGAGCTGGCTCAGGCGGCCATCCGGATGCCGCCGGTGATCATGACCATGACGAAACAAGCGATCAATGCCACGGCCAATGCTCATCTCCATGCGGCGTCGTTCATGGACGCTGACGTCTCCCTCCTGGTCCGCGACACTGACGAGGCCCGGAAGGCCCGGGAGGACTTCCAGCGGGGGAAACGCTAGCCCCCTCCGCCATCAGTGCCGGGCCAGGAAGCCGAGCACCGCCGCGTTGAACGCCTCCACCTGCTCCAGGTTCGACAGATGGGCGGCCTGCTTGAGCACGGCGAGCTCCGAGCCGGGGATGCGCTGGTGAATCGTCTCGGCCATGGGGACCGTGGTGGCGGGATCGTCTGCGCCCACCACGACCAGCGTGGGGATCGCGATGGTGGGAAGCCGGTCGGTCAGGTTGAGCTTGGCGATCGCCTGGCAGCACGCGATGTACCCCTCGGTCGGCGTGGTCCGCACCATGGCCCGGACGGCGTCCGCCACCGCGGGCCGGGTCTTCACGGTCTCGGGGGTGAGGAAGCGCGCCACCGTGCTCTCGACCAGGGCCTCCATGCCGCCGCCGGCCTTGATGGCATCGATGCGCTGCTGCCACAGCGCGGGATCGCCGAGCGGGTCCCGGCTGGCGGTATCGCAGAGGACGAGCGTGCGCAGCACGCTCGGCTTGCGCAGGGCCATGGTCATGCCGGTCATGCCGCCCATCGACAGCCCCACGAAGTGCGTCCGCGTGATCTGCAGCGCGTCGAGCAGGCCCAGCACGTCATCGGCGAGCAGCTCGAAGCTGTAGGGGCCCGGCGTCACGTCGGTCTCGCCGTGGCCGCGCTTGTCGTACCGCAGCACCCGATAGCGCTGGGTGAAGGCCGCGATCTGGGGGTCCCACATGCGGTGCGTCGTGGCCAGCGAGTTGCTCATGGTGACCCAGGGCGCGCCCTCCGGTCCATCGATCCGGTAGTTGATGTGGATGCCGTTGGCCTTGATCTTCATGCGTTCTCCTCGCCGGCCGCGCAGTCTTCCCTCCGGGGGGACACCATGCCACGCGGCGCACCGACCCGCAACCCGGGAGAGCCCTGGACGTCACCCGGCGGGCCGGAGTAGCATCGCCCCATCTCGCGTCCAGGGAGCGCGCCATGACCAGCGGCCTGATTTCCGGCGACAACCACATCGACCTCACCTACTGCCCGCCTGACCTCTGGTCCGCCCAGGCCCCGGCGAAGTGGAAGCTGCTGGTGCCCCGCGTGGAAGAGCTGGAAGACGGCCTCCACTGGTTCGTGGAGGCGCAGGACCGGGGCATGTGGAACGGCGTGGGCCCGGGCTTCCTCAAGTACACCCCCGGGATGTTCGGTCACATCGACGAGATGAAGGCTCTGGGCTTCGAGTGGGACTATCGCGCCGGCGCCCGGCCGCGGCCCACGACGCCCGAGCTCCGCCTGGCCGACCTCGACCGCGACGGGGTCGACGCCGAGGTCATCTACGGCTGCTTGATGATGAGCGACCTCATCGCCAACGGTGAGCGGCGCGCCTGGGCCGACGCCGTCTACAACGATTGGGCCGCCGACTTCGCCCGCCGCTCGGATCCGCGGCGGGTCTTTCCCCTGGCCATGATCCCCAACAACGACCCGCAGGTGGCGGCGGCCGAGATCCGGCGCTGCGCCAAGATGGGGATGCGCGGCGGTGAGCTGGCCTTCAAGCACCTGAGCATGCCCCTCTATCAGCACGACTGGTATCCCCTGTGGGAGGCGGCGGCCGAGTGCCGATTCCCGATCTCGTTTCACTCCACGGGCTTCAAGGGACTGCGCACCCCGGACACGCCCGAGCTCGAGCAGAAGTACATGCGCCAGTGGCGGCTCGTGCGCTCCACGCTGTTCCAGCTCGACACCATGGAAGTGCTGGTGTCGATCATCGCCTCCGGGGCCTGCGAGCGGTACCCGGAGATGAAGTTCGTCCTGGGCGAGTCGGGGGTGACGTGGCTGCCCTACGTGTTCGATCGGCTGGACACGGAGTACGAGGACCGCGCCCGGGTCCTGGGCTTCTCGCTGAAGCCCAGCGATTACTTCCGGCGGCAGGGATACGTCACCTATCAGCAAGATCAGTTCCTGGAGCCGATCATCCCCCTCATCGGCGAGGACAACATCATCTGGGGCGCCGACTATCCCCATCCCGACTGCCTGTGGCCCAACTCGCGGCTCCTTCTCGACAAGCACCTGGGCAGCCTGCCCGAGCGCGTGCGCCGCAAGATCACCCACGACAACGTGGCCGCGCTGTACGATCTGCCGCAGCGCGCGGCGTGAAGCTCGCGATCGAGTTCCCCAGCGTCGCCTACCGCGAGGGCCCGGAGGCGGTGCGACGCTTCGCCGGGGCCATCGAGCAGATGGGCTATGACCACATCGACGTCTTCGACCACGTGGTCATGGGCTTCCCCATCGACGGACGTCCCCCCGGCCCCTACAACCCCGCGATGCCCATCCTGGAAGCGCTGATGACGCTGGCCCACGTGGCCGCCGTCACCTCGCGGGTCACGCTCGGCACCGAGGTGCTCGTGCTGCCGCAGCGGGAGCCCACGCTGGTCGCCAAACAGGTGAGCACGCTGGACACGCTGTCGGGCGGCCGCGTGCGCCTCGGGGTGGGCGTGGGCTGGCAGGAGTCGGAGTACCAGGCCCTGGGCGCCGACTTCCACACGCGCGGGGTCCGGATGGACGAGGCCATCGCCCTGCTGCGCGCGTACTGGGCCGAGGCCCGCGTGGACTTCGGCGGCAAGCACTATCACGCCACGGCCATGGCCATGGAGCCCAAGCCGCCGCAGGGACGCGCGCTCCCCATCTGGGTCGGCGGCAACTCGGAAGCGGCCTACCGCCGCGTGGGACGGCTGGGCGACGGGTGGCTGGCCAGTCGGGTGAACGAGGCCGCCGATGCGCGGCGGGCCATCGGCGCGATCCATCGCTACGCCGAGCAGGCCGGGCGCGACCCCGGGGCCATCGGCCTGCAGAGCATGGTGGCGCCGCCGCCGCGCGACGCCGCCGCCAAGCGTTTCTATGCCGAGCCCGACCGTGTCGTCGCCCGGGTGGCGGCCCTGCAAGCCATGGGCTTCGGCTGGGTCTCGCTCAACGCCACGGCCGTCTTCCAGGCCGGCGCGCGCTCCGTCAGCGCGATGATCGACGCCCTGGGCGTGCTGGGCGCGCGGCTCCGCGCCGAGGTGGGGCGGTGACCGCGTTCGAGCTGCAGCTTCGCCGTCCCCTGGCCGGTGGCGTGCCCTTCGGCGAGGTCGGCGCCTACGAGCAGCTCAAGGGGCGGCTGCGCCTGTCGGTGGACCCGGGCCATCCGGCCAACGCGCGCGTCACGGATCTCGACCTCGCCCCCCGCGACGCGAGCGGCCGCGTGGCCTGCGCGGCCGACGTGTCGATCCTGCTGCCGGTCGACCGTCGGCGCGCCAGCGGTCGCCTGCTGCTCGACGTGGTCAACCGGGGCAACACCGTGGCCGTGCCGAATTTCAATCGCGCCACCCGCCCGGTTTTCGGGCCGGACTCCGACCCCAATCCCCCCATCGACGTCGGCGACGGCTTCCTGATGCGGCGGGGCTTCGTCGTGGCCTCCTGCGGCTGGCAGTGGGACGTGCCGAGGAACCCGGGTCTCTACCGCCTCGAGGCGCCGGAGGCGCAGGGCCCCGATGGTGGACGGCTCCGGGGTCGCCTGCTCGTGCAGCTCCACCCGGCCGCGCGCGCCTCGCACCTCATGCTCTCCGACCGGGGCCACATCCCCTATGCCGCGGCCGACCTCGAGGAGCGCGACGCGGTGCTGACCGTGCGCGATCAGCGGGACGGGGAGGCCGAGACGATCCCGCGTGGCCGCTGGCGATTCGCCCGGGCCGACGGCGGCCGCGTGGTGGCCGACGCCGCCCACGTGTGGCTCGAGGGCGGCTTCGCCGCGGGGCGGATCTACCAGGTGACTTACACCGCGGTCGGGGCGCCGGTGGTGGGCCTGGGCCTGGTGGCGCTGCGTGAGTGCGCGGCATGGCTGAAGCACGGCGACGAGGCCAGCGGCAACCCCGCCGTCGGCGTCCTCCGGTGGGCCTATGCCTACGGCCGCTCCCAGACCGGCCGGCTGCTGCGCACACTCGTCCACGACGACCTGAACCTCGATGAGCACGGGCGGGAAGCGCTCGATGGCATCATCGCCAACGTCGCCGGCGGCATGCGCGGCGAGTTCAACCAGCGCTTCGGGCAGAATTCCAAGGACCGCCCCAACGCCATGGCCCACCTGTTCCCCTTCACCGACCGCCCCCAGAGCGATCCGCTGACCGGACGGACCGGCGCGCTGCACGCCCGGCTGGATGCGCGCGGCAGCCGACTGAAAGTCATGTACACGAACACGTCGGCCGAGTATCACCGCGGCGATGCCTCGCTGATCCACACGGACGTGGACGGCAAGGGCGACCACCCCCTGGGTCCGCACACGCGCGTGTACCACTTTGCCGGCACCGAGCACGGCCTCGGAGTGTGGCCGCCGAGTGACACGCCGCCGCCGGCCGCCGACCCCGGCGCACCTCTGGAGCGCGCCCAGCACCTGCGCTCCGTCATCGACTACGCGCCGCTCCTGCGTGCCTGCCTCGTGAACCTCGATCGCTGGGTCAGCGAGGGCACCGAGCCGCCGCCCAGCCGCCATCCGCGGGTCGCCGACTCCACCGCCGTCGTGCCAGAGGGCCTGGCGTCGGTGTTCGCGCGGATTCCCGCGGCCCGCTATCCCCGGCGCCACGCTCGCCCCCTCCGGCTGGACTTCACGACGCTGCCGCCGCGGCCCGGGCCCGGCTGGGGCAGCCTCGTGTCGGCGGTAGACAGCGACGGCAACGAGACGGGCGGCCTTCGCCTGCCCCAGATCGTCGCGCCGCTGGCCACCCACACGGGGTGGAACCTCCGTCATCCCGACATCGGCGGCGCCGAGCAGTTGCTGGTATTCGCGGGCTCGACGATCCCGTTGCCATGGACAGCAGGCGAGCGCGCCGCCGCCAATGACCCCCGACCGTCGGTCGAGGAGCGCTACGCTTCGCGCGAGGCCTACCTGGGCCGCGTGCGCGCGGCCGGTCTCGCGCTGGCCGGGGAGCGGTACCTGCTGGACGCCGACGTCGAGCTGTGCGTCGCGCTGGCCGCGCGCTTCTGGGACTGGCTGGCCGCCCGCCGCTGAGCGGGGCGCCGCCTAGTCCAGCCAGTCCTTCTCTTTGAGCTTGCGGGGAAGATACTTCTTGGTGAGGTACTGGAAGTCCTTGTTGGCGAGGGCGTCCAGCTCATACTTGAGCCCGCTCCCGAGCATCCGCTTGATCTCGTCCTGCCAGGGCTTCTTCTGGAACCACGAATAGCCCAGGAGCTCACGGGCGCGGGCGACGTCCTTGTCGTTGAGCTTGATGCCCACGTTGCGCGGCAAGCCGTACGCTTCGGGATCGGCGCTGGACAGCCCGATGAACTTGGCCCTGGGGATGGCCATGCGCTGGCTCTCGAAGGCCAGATTGATCGAGCCCTGCTTGATGACCGAATAGATGTAGTAGCCCCAGGGGTCGTTGTCCACCAGGACGTAGACCGGGAGTCCCTTCTCCTCGTGCAGCCGCCGGGCCAGCCGGCGCACGCCCCGGGGCGGCTGGCCGTTGCCGGTCAGGAGAATGCAGTTGTGGGTCCGCCAGAACTTGTCCTCGGAGAGCCGGTTCCACTGGGTGCCCTTCTCGACCAGCAGCACGAAGCTGGCCGTGCATTGCCGAATCTGTAAATACTCCTCCTCGACGATCGAGGGCACGGAGTAGCCACCCTTGCCCAGCCGGGCGCAGTCCACCCGGTCGCCGTCGTCCACCAGCACCAGCGGCCCGACGATGGAGCCGGCGTTCTCGGCCCGCACGTGCAGCTCCTCCCGCAGGGCCTCCAGCGTCACCTCCAGGTCCTCGATGAGCGGGTCGGACTCGTCCTGGGTGTCGAGCGTGTTCTCGTGCGAGTTCTTGATCGTGTGCTTGGTCCGGTAGTAGATCTCCCGCAGCGAGGTCGTGAGGTTGGCCCGCTGGAGCTCGCAGAGGGCATCGGCCACCAGCACCGTCTGCATGAACTTCTTGGCCATGCCCACGTTGAAGAATGACCGGGCCTGCTTTCGCTTCCCCAGCTCGATCAGGCCCTTGCGCTCGTTGAAGGTGATGTTGGACAGGGAGCGAACGGGAATGGCCAGGGTGGGATCCTTGCGGCGTTCCGCCGCGCTGATCACCAGGTCGGCCACCCCGACCAGCTTCTTCTCGACGGCGGTCGGCTTCCGGGACGTCCGGGCCATGTGCAGTCCTACGCTTTCCTGCGCGCGGTGGGGACCGGGCGTTTCGCGGCCGGAGCGCCGCCTTTGCGCGCGCGTTGAGCCTTCCGCGTTCCCGACGTCATTCGCGTACCGCGCTCCGCCTCCAGGGCGCCGGGCCCCTTGGCGGTGCCGTTCGGCGACGCTGGTGACGGCGCTTCGCCGACCACCACCGGCACTTCGCCTTCGACCCCCTCCGGCGTGACGATGATCGAGTGAGGCAGCCCCTCCGGGCCCCCGCCGTTCTTCCCGAGCAGCTCGTCCGTCTTGTCACCGCCGGTCCGCCGCAGGGCCATCCGCTGGAGCTGCTCTCTCAGTTTGGCCACGGGCAGCCGGCCCCCCTTGAGGCGGTTGCACGACTCGACGACCTCCTCGATGTAGAGCTCGAAGATGTTGCGCCGCCGGAACTCGCTGTGGGCCCGCTCGCGCCGGCGGAGGAAGGCCCCCAGCCGACGGCCGCACTCGCGCAGGGCCAGAGTGATCTCCTTGCGGATCTCGTCGTAATCGGCGATCGCTTCCTTGGATTCGCTGGTGAACGGGACCCACACCGAGGCCATGTGCACAAAGATCACCATGGGGCCGGACGGCAGCGCGCCCCGGGACTGCGGCACTCCGTAGTTGCGCCAGCTGGTGTCGAGCACGGCCTTGAAGCTCACGCAGGCCGCCTGCTGATAGAGCAGCGGCACCCGGTTGGCGTAGCGGATGACGCGGGCCAGCTCGCTGTCGCCCGCCTCCCCCTCCCCCTCGGCTAAGGGGATCGCCGGCTTCTCCGGGCGCTCCGTTCCCACCTCCGGCCCCCGACCGTAGGCCAGGCCGGCCTCGATGACGAAGGGGTTGCCGCGGTACACGGCCGGCGGGCGGCTCACCGCCGTGTAGAACTCCCCTTTGATCTGCTGGTACAGCCCGGACAGAATCGCCTGCTCTCCGATGGGGGACAGGCAGTTGGTGGGCGGCGCCATGATCTTGGTCGACTGGATGGCCTTGTAGAGGGCCTCGGCGGCCGGCCCGTGGATGTCGCGCGGTCGGGCCCGGGGCGACAGACCCGCCGATTTGCAGATCTCCTCGGCCAGGGCCGGTGACACCCGGCTGAAGTCGCTGGCCAGGAACCCCGCGACGGTGTGGCTGCCCGTGTCCTGGAGCATCTTGAGCAGCATCCCGAGCTCGATGCCGTAGGGATGCGGCTTGATCTCCCGCGGCGAGGGAGGCAGCTGCGGGTACGTCCGCGGATACTTCTTGGTGTCCCCCTCCGGGGTGAAATACGTCAGCGTGACGTGGGGATTGGCGATGATGGTCTGCTCGACATACTCGTCTACCGAGGCCCGCCCCTTCTGGTACCGGCCCTCGACCTCCAGGGTCACCTGAGTCCCGCGCTCGCACTCCCAGGTGATCTGTTTCTTCTCCAGAATCAGCGGCTCGTTCTTCTTGGTGTCGATCTGGACCTCGAAGTAGTGGGCGGGGGCGCGCGCACCGGTGCGGGAGATGATCTGCACGGGCTTGCCCGTCGTGAGCTGGCCGTACATGCCCGCCGCCGAGATGCCGATGCCCTGCTGACCCCGGCTCATGCGCAGCCGATGGAACTTGGACCCGTAGAGGAGCTTCGCGAAGATCCGGGGAATCTGCTGGCGGATGATACCGGGGCCGTTGTCGGTGACGGTGATCCGGAACCGGCTGGCCTGGCTGGGAGGAGGCGGAGCTTCCCCGTTGGCGACGGTCTCCACTCTGACGACGACGTCGGGGAGGATGCCTGCTTCCTCGCAGGCGTCGAGCGCGTTGTCGACAGCCTCTTTCACGCAGGTGAGCAGCGCCTTGCGCGGATTGTCGAATCCCAGGAGATGTCGGTTCTTGGTGAAGAACTCGGAGACCGAGATCTCCCGCTGGCGCGCCCCCATCTCGACGGCGGAGACTGGGTTCACCTTCGCGGGGAGGTCCGCCTTGGCGGGACGGTTCGCCTTCTTCAGAGGGTTCCGCTTCGTTCGCATATGGCCAACATGAGACCAGAACCCGATGCCGGCGCCAAGTTTTTCGGCGGCGTGGGTGCGCCGGGCCGGGCGCGCTTCAGACCTCCTCGAATTCGGCGCTGTACTCGACGTTGATTCCCCGCCGGACGCTCTGGCTGGCCGGGCAGCCCCGTTCGTGGACGCCGAGCGCGCGCTCGGCCTCGGCGCGCTTGCCCCTGGGGATCGTGCACGTGTAACGGACCCGGATCGTGGTGATGAGGGGGACGCCCTCGACGTTCTCGATGATTCCCTCGACGTGGGCGACGAGATTATCGGGCGAGCTCTTGATTCCGCGCGCATCCAGCGCGCTTCCCATATTGCCGGTCAGTCACCCGGCCACCGCCATTACGAGATGGTCCAGGGTCGCCGGCCGCTCAACCTCCGGCTCGGCCTTGTAGAAGTTCTTGATCCCGCCGTGGATGCCGTAGGGGATCGGCGTGTCGGGGAAGGCGTCCAGGTAGGCAGTCTTCATGCCGCGGCCCGGCTCCTTGACGACGCGCCCCCTGCTTACGTGGATGATCTCGCCCATGGGAACCTCCTCGTTGATCTCGACGCACGACGTGCCGTGCCGCCGCCCATCACTCCAGGACCGCCAGGATCACCTTGACGATGTCCTCCAGGACAGCGCGATCGGGGAAGGTCTTGGCCATGACGGACAGCCCCTGAGCGCTGCTGGTGAGGAATCGGGCCAGGGCCCGCGGGTTCCGCGCGCGGTCGATTTCGCCGGCCCTCTGGGCGCGGACCACGGCGCGATGGAAGCCGGCCTCGATCTTCGTCAACACCGCGCCCACCCGGGTGGCCGTCCCGCGATCGCGCGAGGCGAGCTCCGCCGCTGAATTGGTCACCAAACATCCGCGGGGGCGCCCGGGATCGACGGACACATCGACCTTGAGCCGGAAGAACTGCCGAATGGCGTCCCTCCCCGATCCCGGGGCCTCCAGGGTCGCCAGAAGCTTCGCGGTCACCACGCGGTCGTAGTGGTCGATGGCCGCGAAGAAGAGCCTCCGCTTGTCTCCGAAGGTGTCGTAGAGGCTGCCGCGCTGGATGCCCATACGGGCCACGAGGTGCTGGACCGACGTCGCCTCGTAGCCGCGGGTCCAGAAGACCCGCATGGCGCGGTCGAGAACCACGTCGCGCTCGAACTCCCGGGGCCGGCCCACGCCTCACTCAGTACCAGTTTCTGAACGATCGGTCAAGAACATGTGGTATGCTCCGGCCCGGAGCAGACGGCCACGCCGGCGATCCACCCACCCCGGAGGAGCTCAATGGCACTTCAGGCGAAGCTCGACGCGATGCGGGAGCTGTCCAAGACACGTATTCCGCCCGAGGCCCGGGCGGTCATGGAGCGCAGCATCGCCGATCTCCGGGCCTCCGGGATCATGGACCGGGTCGCGCGCCCGGGGCAGGCCGCTCCGCCCTTCACGCTGCCCAACAGCGACGGGCGGCCAGTCAGCCTGGCGGCCCTGACGGCTCGCGGCCCCCTGGTGCTGTCCTTCTACCGCGGGCGCTGGTGACCGTACTGCAACGCAGAGCTGGAGGCTCTGCAGCAGGCGCTCCCCGAGATCACCGCCATCGGCGCCACCCTCGCCGTCATCTCGCCCCAGGTCGCCCGCACGCCGCGCGAGACCGAGGCGCCCAAGCCGTTGCCCTTCGAAATGCTGCGCGACCTCGGTAACACGGTGGCCCAGGCCTATGGCCTGGTCTTCACCTTGCCCGACGACCTGCGCGAGATCTATCTCAAGTTCGGCATCGACCTGGCGCGAGGCAACGGCGACGGCACCTGGCGGCTGCCCATCCCGGCCCGGTTCGTGATCGACCGCGGGGGCATCATCCGCGCGGTGGACGCCGATCCCGACTATACGCGGCGGTCAGAACCGGCCCGCACGGTGGAGATCCTGAAAACCCTGCGAAAGGAGCAACCATGACCACCGTACCCGATGGGCTCGATCCCAAGATCCAGACCCGCGAGATCGTGTTCGACGCCGACGTCAATCTGGTCACGCCCTTTCTCAAGCTGGCCACGGTCAGCCGCGGCGGCACCGGCCACATGACGTTCGCCTCCGACGAAGGTCCCAACCTCGGCGGCCTGGGCTCGGCGCCCACGCCGCTCATGTACTTCAGCGCCGCGCTGGCCTTCTGACTCATGACCCAGGTGTCCCGGTACGGGCACATGCTCAAGGTCACGGTGAAGGGCATGCGGATGCGGGTGACGGCGCGCTACCGGGTCGACGGCTCGGTGCTGAACGACACCATCCAGGGCCAGATGCTGGGCGCCGAGACGACGCTGGAGATCGAGTCGCCGGATCCGCCCGATCGCGTCGCCAAGGTCGTGCGCAACGCCGAGCGGGGCTGCTTCGTCATGCAGGCGCTCCTCAAACCGGTGCCGGTCACTGGTCGCACCCTGTTGAACGGCGTCCGCCTGGGAGAGTGACGCCGGATCACTCCACGATCGCGATGGCGCGGACAGGACAGCCATCCGCGCCTTCGAGCTTGAGGGGCAGCGCGACGAACCGGCAGCGCGGGGCGCCGATCTGGTCGAGGTTGGTCAGATACTCGATCACCGTGATGCCGGCGGGAAAGAAGATCGCATGGGTGGTGTACTCGTCCCGGGCCGGGCGCCGGCGAGGCTCGGCGATGGTGTCACGCGTGCAGTGATCGGGCGGATAATCGTAGCCGACGGCCTTGACCCGCCGGGCCACCAGCCAGTCACAGGCGCTCGGCCCCGTCCAGGGACCCTGCTTCCAGAACTCCACAGTCTCGACGCTCACCCGCTTCGGCCAGTCCGTCCGCAGCAGCACGATATCGCCGGCGCGGACGTGGTCGGCGCGGCGCTGCAGATCCTGGGCGGTCACCTCGCCGTTGGCACCGAGGTGGGTCAGATCGACCACGGCGGCCTCCCCCACCCACTGGTCGACCGGCATCGCGGCCACGTCGCGCCCGGCAACCAGATAATGCAGCGGCGCGTCGACGTGAGTGTAGGCATGGCAGCTGATCGTGAGCACGGTGCTCTGCAGCGGATGACCGGTCGCGTGCGCCGCCACCAGCTGCGACGCCACGGTCCAGCGGAAATGCGGCCGGATGGAAAAGCTCAGGTCGACGATACGCACCGCGGTCACCGATCGGGCAGGGAAGGCGACCCGTGGACCCGCCACTTCGAGGTGGCGATGAAGCGGACCTCCTCCTCGGTGACCGGCTTGCGGAAGCCGCTCACCAGCACGGTCAACCGGCGGGTCCGAACCAGATCGGCTCCGGCCCCACGCAGGATGCGGTTGGTCGCCGGATGGTCCTCGGCCAGCAGCGTGAGCAGGAGGAGATCGGGATCCACCGTGAGCCGCCGCTTCAGGCTGAGCGCCGCCGCCAGCACAGTCTTGAGCTCGAGAGAGAAGGCCGGCTCGCCAGCAGGGACCGAGCCGGGTATCTGGCTCAGGGCCTGTTCGACCTCAGCCCGCAGCGTCTCCGGGCTCACGCGAAGTTGCTTCAGCATGTGGACGCCGACATCACCAGCGACCTGGAGGATACCCAGGAGCAGGTGCTCGGGGCCGATGACGGAGTGCCGACGGCGGCGCGCCTCTTCGGTGGCCAGGACCATCGCTCGTCGCGCTCGCTCCGTGAATCGCTGCAGCATCCCTGGGCTCCCCCGGTCGACGTCCTGACCCGCTCGACAGCGAAGTCTACGGCGGCATCTCCGGAACCGCCAGGGGGAAACCACGGGCGGTGGGCCCTTGCGTCGCTCCCTGGTCCGGGGCTACTGTCGGCCGCGTCAGCGACCTCTCTCCGGAAGGCAGCAGGATGAGGAGGGCCAGCTTGTGCCGACCGCACTTTTCACGGTAAAAGCGACCATCACGCGCGACCGCGAGCAGGCGTTCAACGAGTGGTACAACCACGAGCACGTGCCGGACGTGTTCAAGTTCAAGGGGGTCGTCAGCGCGCGCCGCTACCGGGCGATCCTGCCCGAGGACCAGTTCCAGTACGTCGCGGTGTACGAATTCGAGAGCGAAGAGACGCTGCGGCGGTTTCTCGAGTCCGAGCATCTGGCGTGGCTGAGGAAAGAGTATGACGCGCACTTCGGCGATGTTTCGGAGCGGCAGCGCGCCGCCTACGTCCAGGTCTGGCCCTAGGGGCCCGAGCGTGTGGGTGTGAGCCGGTCCCCGCTCCGCGGCGCCGATCTGGTCGTCGAGGCGCTGATCGCGGCCGGCGTCCGCCAGCTCTTCACGCTCTCCGGTAACCAGATCCTTCCGGTCTACGACGCCACCGTCGGCCGGGGAATCACGCTGATCCACACCCGCCACGAGGCGGCTGCCGTCCACATGGCCGATGGCTGGGGCCGGCTCACCGAGGAACCCGGCGTCGTGCTGGTGACGGCCGGGCCCGGACACCTGAACGCGGTGTCCGCGCTCTACACCGCGCTCGGCTCGCAGTCGCCCGTGGTCCTGCTCAGCGGCCACGCGCCGCGGAGCATGCTGGGACGCGGCGCGTTCCAGGAAGTGGACCAGGTCGGGGCCGCTCGGCCCGCGGTCAAGGCGGCCTGGCTGGCCGAGCGCGCCGAGGCGCTCGGTGAGGACGTGGCGCGCGCGCTCGACGTCGCGCGCGCGTGGCCGCCGGGTCCCGTGCACGTGAGCCTGCCCGGCGACCTGTTGGAAGCTCGGGTGACCACCGTCGCGCCGGCCCGCCCCCGATCCGCCGTGGCCGCGCCCGTCCCCGCGCGCGCGGTGTCCGAAGCCCTCGATCTCCTGGCCGGCGCGCGACGCCCGCTGATGATCGTCGGCCCCGCCATGGGGCGTGAGGCGCGCTGGGCCGGCGTGACCCGGCTCGCCGAGATCACCGGGATTCCCGCGCTCCTCATGGAGAGCCCACGCGGCGTCAACGATCCCGCTCTGCGCACCGCTGGCGAGGCGCTGAGCCACGCCGACGTCGTGCTCCTGCTCGGCAAGCGCCTGGACTTCACTCTGCGCTTCGGCCAGCCCCCGGCCTTCGCCGCCGACTGTCGCTTCATTCACGCGGACCTCGATGCGATGCCGCCGGCCGATCGGGTCGCCCTCGCGCTGGGTGGCGATCCGCCCGCGGTGGCGCACCAGCTCGCAGAGGCCGCGGTCCGCCGTCCGTGGCAACGCAGTGCCTGGGCGAAGGAGGTCGAGGATGCCCGGCGGGCGACGCCACCGGCGTGGGAAGACCTGGGCCGCGCCTCCGCGCGCCCGATGCATCCGCTCCGGCTGTGTGCCGCGCTCCAGCCCCTGGTCGGGCAGGGCGTGCTGGTCGCCGACGGTGGCGAGTTCGGCCAGTGGTGCCAGGCAGGGCTGGAGCCGGCCGTGCGGCTCATCAATGGCCCGTCAGGGTCGATCGGGAGCGCGCTGCCCATGGCCCTCGGGGCCCGCCTGGCCAGGCCGGATCTCCCGGTGTTTGCTGTGCTGGGCGACGGGACCTTCGGCTTCCACGCGCTGGAATTCGACACGGCCGTGCGCTACCGGATCCCCGTGGTGGCGGTCGTGGGCAACGACGCCCGCTGGAACGCCGAGTACCAGCTCCAGCTCCAGCACTATGGAGCCGAGCGCGCCGTCGGCTGCGAGCTCCTGCCCACGCGCTACGATCGCGTGGCGGAGGCGCTGGGGGCCCAGGGCGAGCACGTAGAGCACCCGGACGACCTGGGCCCGGCCCTGGCCCGCGCCGTGGCCTCTGGCCGTCCGGCGTGCGTGAACGTCAACATCGAAGGCGCTGCGGCCCCGGCCTTTGCCCGCGGCGTCACCCACTGACAGCTGGGGAGGCCCGTGATGGACGTGCGGAAGATCCTGATGACGACCGAAGAGATTCTAGCCGAGACGCGTCAGCGCTTGCCTCGACCCATTCACCGCGCCGCCGGGATCGCCGTGATCGCGAACCCCTACGCCGGGCGCTACGTCGAGGACCTGTCGGCGCTCTTCGAGGTGGGGGCGTCCCTGGGCGAGTTGCTCATGAAACGCGTGGTGGACCTGCTCGGCAATCCGGTCGTGAGCTACGGCAAGGCGGCGATCGTGGGAACGTCCGGCGATATCGAGCACGGCGCGGCCATCCTGCACCCCAGGCTGGGGAAACCCATGCGGGCAGCGGCCGGCGGCGGCGAGGCCATCATTCCGTCCAACAACAAGGTCGGCGCCGCCGGCACCGCCATCGACGTGCCGCTGGGCAACAAGGACAACGTCTGGTCCTTCGACGACTTCGACACGATGACGGTCATGGTCGCCGATGCCCCGCGGCCCGACGAGATCGTCGTGGTGATGGCCGTGGCCGACGGCGGCCGGCCCCAGCCCAGGGTCGGCAAGGGCCGGGTCCTCTAGCCCAGCCCTCCCGCCTGGGCCCGCGGGCCCAGGTTCTCGAGATCAAGCTCAGGCCGCCGGCCCGATACCAGATCCGCGACGACGCGGGCGGTGCCGCAGGCCATGGTCCACCCCATGTGGCCGTGGCCGACGTTGAAGAGCAGATTGCGGTAGCGGCCGTAGCCGAGCACCGGCGGGCCGTCCGGCGTCATGGGGCGCAGGCACGCGCGATACTCGCCGCGGTCCCAGTCGGCGGCCTCGGGGAAGATGTCACGGGCGAAGCGCAGGATGTTGTTGAAGTCGCGCGGCGTCCAGGACCGATCGTACCCGGCGAACTCGGCCGTCGAGGTCAAACGCAGGCGGTCGCCGAGCCGCGACCAGCCCACCAGCCACTGCTCGTCCACGCCGGGGACCGTGGGCGCCCGGCCGTCGCCCTTGATCGGGAAGGTCGAGGAGTAGCCCTTGGCCGGGTAGACGTGGAGCTTGACGCCGATGCTCCGCGCCACCGGCGCCGCGAACACACCGAGCGCTAGCACATAGACGTCGGCGGTGAGAAGCCCCTGGCTGGTCCGGACGGCGCGCACTCGATCGCCGTCGGCTTCGAGCGCCGTCACCGAGGTGGACAGCCGCACGGTCAGACCGAACTTCTCGCGGCCCACGCGGGCCAGGGCCTCGGTGAAGAGCCGGGCGTCACCACTGGAGTCGGTCAGGTCGCGCACGGCGCCGGCGATCTTGCGCTTGACGGGCTCGAACACGGGGTCGAGCCGCGCGACCGCCTCGGCGTCGAGCACCTCCTGCTTCTGGCCGTGCTCGGCCAGGAGCGCCATCCGCTTGACGCCCGCCTCCAGCTCGGCCGCGTCCCGGTAGAGGTAGAGCGCCCCGCGGGTGGTCGCCTGGTACGCGATGCCCTCGCTGCGCACGACCTCATTCAGCACGGTCTGGCTGTACTGGCAGAGACGGAGCTTGACCAGCGTGTTGCGTCGCGCCCGCTCGGCCGTGCACTCGCGCAGGAAGCGGAGCCCCCAGGCGTAGAGCCGCCGGTCGGGCGCGAGCCTCATGCGGATCGCCGTCTCGTGACCCAGGAGGGAGCGCCAGAGCAATTTGGGCGCGCGCGGCGAGCCCCAGGCGAAAGAGTGGCCCGGAGCGATGATGCCGGCGTTGGCCGCCGTCGCGTCCAGGCCGAGCGCATCCTGCCCCTCCACCACCGTGACCTCGTGGCCGTCACGAGCCATGAAGTAGGCGGCGGTGACACCGGCGATGCCGCCGCCGAGGACCAGGACCCTCATCGAGGCGCCACTACCCTTTCAGCTCCCGCTTCAGCTCATTGAGAAACCGCCAGTCGGTCCCCTGGGTGAGGATCCTCTGTGGTGTGGACTTGATCATCCCAGCCTCGTGCAAGCGGAGAGCATAGAAGCGCACGGTGTCCTCCGGGTCGTACTCCCGCCACTGGCGATAGGGCAGCGACTTCAACGTTCCCACTGCGTAGTCATAGCGCGGCGTGAACCCCCGATCCACCAGGAGCCGCGCCGTCCGTTCCGGCTCGAGGGCACAGATGTCAATCCCCTTGATGATCGCCCGCACTGCGCGCTTGGTGGCAACTGGATTCTTCCGAACGAACTCAGCATTGCCGGCCAGCATGCAGCAGAAGTACTGAGCCCAGGGGCGGTCCTTCGCCGTGTTCACCACGACGCGGCCGATCTTGCGGGCGCGAAGCTCCTGCGGATCCGGCGGAAACGCCATCAGGGCGTCGATCTCCCCCGCGGCCAGCCGTCGTATCGCCTCATCCCTCGGATACGTGACCCAGTTGACACTGCGATGATCGACACCGACATGGGCCAGCATGCTCACGAGGAAGACATGGCTGGGTCCTCCGCGAGCACTGATCGCCACCACCTTGCCCTTTAGATCAGCGATACCGCGAACCCGATCGGTCCCGAACAGCTCGAGGCACCCCACGTGGACCCCCGCCAACAGCACCACGGGGTCCGCTGCGTCCACCTGGATGATGAAGGGGGCGACGAACGTCGTGCTGAGGTCGACCTCGCCGGCAGCCAGCGCTCGATAGAGCCCGACGCCCTCTTGCTTGATGTAGTCGAGCCGACTGAACCCTTCGTCGCGCAGGAGCCCTTCTGCCGCGAATTGCGGGGCCTGGCACACGGGCCCGTGGCTGATCCGCAACCTCGTGGTCTCCGGCGGGGGCTCTGCCCCCACCGGATCAGGCCGCATTCGAAGCAGCCCGACCGCGGCGCCTAGCGTGAGACCGCTCACGAACGCTCGGCGAGTCGAGCTCATAACCTCACCCGAGGCCAGGCGGCGGTGACGCCGACGATGCCGCCGCCGAGGATCAGGACCTTCACAGGAGGAATCCCTCGCGCAGCGGATCGTCGGGGTCGAAGAAGAACTGGCTGGTGCCGGTGAGGTAGGCGGTGCCGGTAATCTCGGGCAGGATGGCGGGATGGCCGGCGACCTCCGTCTGGCCGGCGATGCGGCCGACGAAGCTCAGGCCGAGCAGCCCCTCGCTGACCATGGTGTCGCCGACCCGCAGACGGCCGCGCTGGTGAAAGAGCGCCAGGCGCGCGCACGTGCCCGAGCCGCAGGGCGCGGCGTCGACCTGGCCGGGACCCCACACCAGCGCGTTCCTCGACACCCCGCGCCGGTCGGGCAGCTCGTGGAGAATCACGTTGTCGACAGCGGCGGGGCGCTGGCCGGGCACGCTCACTGCCAGCTGCTCGGCAATCGCCTGCCGCACCGCCATCCCCCGGGCGGCGATCTCGCCGACTCGCTCCCGCTGAACCGCCAGGCCGACCGCAGACGCCTCCACGATGGCGAAGACATTGCCGGCGCCGACCGCGATGTCGAGGGCGACCTCGCCCAGGTCGGCCACCTTCACCACTTGCGCGGTCTTGACGACGAACGCCGGTGTCCACTTGAGGGTGACCTCTCGCACCCGGCCGCCCTCCAGCCGGGCCACCGTCTCCACGGGGCCGGCCTCGGTGTCGATGACGACCGGCGTCGCGTCACTCCGGCGCGCCACCAGTCCCGTCTCCACGGCCACCGTGGCGGCGCCTATGGTGGCCTCGCCGCACGACACGTAGTAGCCGCCGGGATACATGAAGAGCAGACCGAAGTCGGCACCGGGCGTCACCGGCTCGGTCATTACCGCGATCAACATACTTCGGTGCCCGCGCGGCTCCAGACAGAGCCCGGTTCGCACGTGGTCCAGGTGCTCGGCGAAGTGCCGCCGCTTGGCGGCGATGGTCTCGCCCGGGAGCCGGCCGAGGCCCGCCGTCACCAGGCGCATGCCGATGCCCGCCGTGTGGAAGTCGATCGTCGTGAAGAGTCGATCAGACCTCATGGGCAGGCGCCCCTTTCCGCTCCGGCCACGCTCAGGCCACGCCCAGGCGCTGGCGGGCCAGGCGCGTGCCCGCCACCAGCCGCTTGAGCTTCTCGAAGGCGAGCCACCGGGGCACCGGGAAGAACCCGCAATCGGGCACAGCCGACAGCCGCTCGAGCGGAATGAATCGCGCGCACTGCTCCAGTCGCTCGGCCACGTCCTCCGGCGTCTCCAGATAGAACGACTTGACGTCGACGACGCCGCAGGCCACGTCGCGATCGACGCCGATCTCCTTCCAGTCCTCGATCTCGGCCATCTCCCGGTTGGCGTACTCGAAGACGAACTGCTGGCACCGCGTCTCGCGCAACGCCGGGAACATCCAGCGATAGGAGCGCTTGCCGCGCGGGCGGGACAGGAGATTGCCGAAGCAGACGTGGTAGGCGATCCGGGCCCGCACCCCCTCCACGCAGGCGTTGAACATCCTCACGTATTCGTCGATCTGGCCGGGCACGATCGCCGCCGACGGCTCGTCCACCTGGATGTAGTCGGCGCCGGCCGCCACCAGCGCCTTCAGCTCGGCGTTGACGGCGGGGACCAGATCCCAGCACAGGGCCAGGCGGTCGTTGTTGTAGGCGTCGCCCGGCCGCGTCTGGACGTGGATCGACAGCGTCACCGGCCCCGGGCAGGTCGCCTTCACCGGCCGGTCGGTTTGCGTCTTGAGGTATTTGAAGTCGTCCACGATGCCGAGGCCCTGGTTGATCCGGATCCTGGCCGTCGGCCGATACCGGGGCACGCTGTCGTAGGCGTAGAGCCCGGTCTTGCGCAGGGGCTCGACGGTCTCCAGGCCCTCCATGCGCCCGTAAAAGGTCTGGACGAAGAAGAAGCGCCGCATCTCGCCGTCGCACACGATATCGACGCCGGCCCGCTCCTGATCGCGGACGGCCAGCTGGGTGGCGTCGTCGAACGTCTCCTTGACGTCGCTCTGGCCGTAATCGCCGGCCTTGATACGGTCCAGCGCGGTCCAGAACCAGCCGGGGAAGCCGTGGCTTCCGATCACGTGGGTGGGCAGCAGCGGCAGCGTCATCGGTCCTCTCGCTTTCCTCCACGGGCGTACGGTCGGCTCGCATTCCATACCACCGCCACCGCGCTGTCAACGGCTCACCCCACGCGGTAAGCGCGCCAGGCTACGGGCGGGGACCCGCGGGCGCGGGAGCGTAGACGAAGCCACCCGCGCGCATGACGCGCTCGCGGGAGACCAGCAGATCTTCCTTCAGCTTGTCGATTCGCCGCGCCGGGAAGGCAAGCTGGCCGTGGCGCTTGGCGATCCGACCCCCGATCAACACGGTGTCCACGTTGCCGCTTTCCGCGTTCATCACCACCGCGTGCACCGGGTCGCCGAGGGGGATCGACGGGAAGATGTTCAGATCGGTCGCCCTGATCATTACGATATCGGCCTGCTTGCCCGGCGTGAGCGAGCCGATCCGCGGCTCCAGGCCCAGGGCCCGGGCGCCGCCGAGCGTCGCCCACCGGAGCGCCGAGCGTGTCGTCGTCGCGTGCTGCTGCGCGGGGTACCGCTTGTGCTCCGCCAACGCGCGGTTGTCCAGCTCCCGCTGGTGCAGGAACGCGCGCCGCATCTCGGACAGCATCGAGGCCGCGAAGTAAGGATCGACGTCGGTCCCGAGGGAGGGCCGGCCGCCCAGCTTCTCCACCCGGCCCAGCAGCGCCGGCCGCTCACAGTTCAGCATCTCGGCCATGACCGTCGCCGAGATCGAGCAGCCCGCGTCGACGATCATCCTGAGCTCGTCGTCGTCCAGGCAGTTGCCGTGCACGAGGTTGTGGTCGGGACCGAGCAGGCCGGCCTTGCCAAGCCGGTACATACCGTCGGGCACCATGCGCTTGCCCGGGCGTCCGAACGTGTGGGCGCTGTTGATCACGCCGTACTCCCGGGCCAGCCGGATGTCGGTCTCGGCCACTTCATACGTTCCCCAGTCCGGTCCCAGGATGGCCAGCGCCAGCGTGACCAGACGGTCGTCCGCGCCCAGGCGGCCGCTACGCAGGCGATGGATCTCCTGGCGCGGTTGGGGAATCTCGGTGAAGGGCCGCGGGTCCTGCCGGCCGATCGGCTTGGCGGTGCCGTGACCGAAGACGGCACGGATCCCCGATTCCTCCAGCCCGTCGAGGGCCGCATCGGTCATATCGGGCGTGCGCAAGTTATGGCACCAGTCGAAGATGGTGGTGGTCCCGCCGTTGATCTGGCTGAGCGCCCCCAGCAGGTTCGCGACGTAGTTGTCCGGGGCCTCGTAGCGCTGGGCGAGGTTGCCGTGGACGGTGCCGAAGTAGTCGCGGGCGCTGACCCAATCCGCGCCGATCCCGCGCAGGCCGATCTCCCAGGTGTGGATGTGGGCATTGACCAGCCCCGGCATCACGATCAGGCCGGTCGCATCGAGCACCGTGGCGCCCTCCGCCGTCAGGTGCGGGCCGACGGCGGCGATCCGGTCGTCCTCGATGAGGACGTCGCCACCGGCGATGTCGCCCAGCGCGGCGTCCATCGTGATCACCCATCCGTTGCGAAGCAGCATACGCGTCATGCCTGCCCTCCGTGATCACGTCTGCATCTCATGGGATTTCCGGATGGCTTCCGAGCCTCAGGCCGGAGGCCCGGTCGAAGAGGTGATATCGCCTGAAGGTGAGCCAGACCCGATCGCCGGCCCGGCGGTTCTGGTCGCCTGCGGTTTGCGCATGAACCTCGTGCTCCCCCACCCGGATGGTGAACAGCCTGGTGTTGAACGGAGGAAGGCTCAGGGTGCTGGCAATGGTCCCCATCAGACGGTCCGCGCCTTGCTCCCCGAAGATCTCCACGTGCTCGGGCCGCGCGCCCACCCACACATTTCCGAACCGCTGTGTCTGAGGCCAGCACCGTGCGTCGACGAGGCTGATGGGCGGACAGCCCATGTGCAGGTTCAAGAACCCGGCCACGAAGACGTTCTTCGGCCTGTCGTAGATCTCCTGGGGTGTTCCAACCTGCTCGATCCTTCCCCGGTCCATGACGGCCACCAGGTCGGCCAGAATCAATGCCTCATGATGATCGTGGGTCACATACACGGTCGTGATGCTGAACTGCTGCAGGAGGATCTTCAGATTGACCCGGTATTTCTCGCGCAGAGCCTGATCGAGATTGGCGAAGGGCTCGTCCACCAGGAAGAGGGCCGCGTCTCGGGTGATACAACGGCCCAGGGCGACCCGCTGCTTCTCACCACCGGACAGCGTGGTGGGCTTACGGTCCAGGAGATACTCGAGCTCCACCCCCATGAGCTCACTGGTCCGCTGGTACTTGGCCCGGGCCAGCGCGTCCAGCTCCGGTGTCTTCTTCCTGAACAGGAAGTACGA
Organism: Candidatus Methylomirabilota bacterium; assembly: GCA_036556905.1. Taxonomy (GTDB): domain Bacteria; phylum Methylomirabilota; class Methylomirabilia; order Rokubacteriales; family CSP1-6; genus 40CM-4-69-5. The sequence goes on along the minus strand of DATBIM010000102.1, from coordinate 6,686 downwards.
CATGACGTTCGTACGCGAGCTGAAGTGCGGATAGAGCGCGTAGTTCTGAAAGACCATGCCGATGCGCCGGCTGCCGGGCGGCACATCCTTCACGTCGACGTCGTCGTATCGCACTTCGCCCGAATCGGGCGGGATCAGCCCGGCGATGAGCTTCAGGAGCGTGGTCTTGCCGCAGCCGCTGGGACCCAGGACGACCATGGTCTTGCCGTCGGGGATCCTCAGCGTCAGCTTCTGAATGGAAAACGGCGATCCGCGGGCGGCACCACCCGCCGCCCGGTCTTTGAGCGTTTTGCCAACGTCGATCAGGTCGATCCGCGCCATGATCAGGCGAGGGCACTCAGCTCCGCTTCCGCCTGCTCGAGCCAGAAGCGCATGTCCATCTCGCGGCACATTGTCGCCGCGACGGTGAGGTGCTCCTGCGCCTCCTCGCGCTTGTCCGTGCGGCGGTACAGCTTGCCGAGGCCGAGGTGGCAGTGGGCGACGAGGGGGCGCATGCCGAGCTTGCCGGCAAGGGCCAAAGCCTCGCGGTAGTAGCCTTCGGCGTCCTCGGCGCCGGCTGCCGACTCGACATCGCCGGCGAGACAGAGGGCGTGGGCCTCGCTTCCCCGGGCCCCCAGCCGGCGGGTGAGCGCCAGCGCCTCGCGGGCGTGGCTGGCGGCCTCGTCGATCCGGCCGGCCGCGAGGCAGGTCGTCGCTGCGTGCAACAGAATGAGTGCCGGCCTTTGGTGAATCTGACGCTGGCGGAACTCCTCGAGGGCGCCCGCGATCATCGGAAGCGCCCGGTCAGTATGGCCGGCGAGGGCGTAGGCGGTGGCGAGGGTCGCGGCAAACAATGGTGTCGCGACGACGAATTGCCACGTTCGGCAGAGATCAAGGCCCCGCTCAAGGATCCGGGTCGCGCGCAAGAGATCCCCGCGACGGAGGTGGGCGCGACCGAGCTCGAACAAACCCCAGTACAGCGTGAAGGGATGATCGGCCTCCTCAGCGATCCGCACGGCGGCCTCGACATGCCCGATAGCCTCGTCGAACCGGCCGAGCTGGGAGAGCACGTCGGCGAGAAGCGCCCCCGAGAGCGCCGACTGGATGGCAGGGGCCCCGAAGCGCTCGTAGCGCAGATCGCCCTCAAGCGCGAGGTTCCGCTCGAGGAACGTCGCGGCGTCGTTAAACTCGCCCCTGATGAGGTGCGTCATGCCCAGGAAGGACGTGGCGACGACCTCGATCGGGCGATCGCCAAGGATGCGCGCAATGCTCAAGGCCTCGTGGCCAAATCTGACAGCCTCGTCGTACTCGCCAGTGCTCAGGCGGTGGATCACCGTGAAGGTGGCGATCCGCCCGAGCCGATGCTGGTCCTCGAGAGTTCTGGCGAGCCCCTCCGCCGCCTGGAGGAGGTCCCCTATGCGCGCCAGATCGCCGAACGGAAGGAGCGCGTTCCGGAGATCGAGCCGGATGTCGATCGCCAGTTCGGCCGTCTCCCGACTCTCAGGGAGACGGTGGAGGGTCGCGAGCGCCTGTTCGAGGTGGGGGATGGCCTCGCGGTTGGCTCCCCGCGCCATGGCCCGAAGCCCGGCCTGGCCGAGATAGGCGACCGCCTTGTCCCACAGCTCCCCGCGCAGGGCGTGGTGGGCCAGCCGCTCGGCCTGCTCGGGAAGGCGGTCGGCCCACAGACGCTCGATCGCCTCGGTGATACCGGCGTGCAGCGCGCGCTGCCGGTCGTGGAGCAGCCCTCCGTAGGCGACTTCGTGGGTGAGCGCGTGTTTGAACGTGTACTCGAGATCCGGGAACAGTTGGGTCTCGTAGAGGAACTCCGCGGCCTGCAGGCGGGTCAGCTCGGCGCGCACCTCGTGCTCCGGGGCCTCGGCAATAGCCAGCAGCAGCGGCAGGGGCACGTCCTTGCCGATGACGGCGGCCGCCTGGAGCAGGCGCTTGGCCTCGGGCGCCAGGCGGTCGATGCGCGCGGCCAGAATGGCCCGCACGGTGGCGGGGATCGTCAGCTGCTCGACGGGCCGGGTGAGCCGGTAATTGCCGCGCTCGCCAGCCAGGGCTCCCGTCTCCACCAGGGCCCGCGCGCTCTCCTCGAGAAAGAGGGGATTCGCTTCCGTGCGCTCGACCAGGAGCCGTTTGAGTGGGCCGAGGGCCACGTCAGGGCCGAGGAGCGCATCAAGCAGCTCGTCGGCGCTCTCGGGCGGCAGGGGGTCGATCCGGAGCTGGCGGTAGTAGGTCTTGCCGCCCCATGCGTGCTGGTATTCGGGACGGTAGTTGACCAGCAGCAGCAGACGCGCGGCGGGGAGGCTCTCGATCAGACTGTCGAGCAAGGTCTGGGTCTCCCCGTCGATCCAGTGCAGGTCCTCGAAGACCACTACCAGCGGCTGCACCTCGCTCTCGCGCAGCAGCAGATGCTTGACGGCGTCGAGCGTCCTCTGACGCCGCTGGAGCGGATCGAGGGTCTGCCATGACGCGTCATCCACGGGCACGTCCAGGAGCGCCAGGAAGGCGGGCACCGTCGGCGCGAGCGCCGGGGCGAGCGTCATGACCTTGCCCGTGATTTTCTCGCGGATCTTGCGCGGGTCATCGCGGCTTTCGATCTCGAAGTAGCCTCGGAGCAGTTCGATCACGGGCAGGTAGGCGGTGGCCTTGCCGTAGGAGACCGAGGCGGACTGCACGACCAGCCAGCCCTGCACGCGATGGGAGTGGATGAGCTCCCAGAAGAGCCGCGACTTGCCCACTCCCGGCTCCCCGACCACCGCCACCACCTGGCCACGGCCCAGGCTGGCCCGGTCGAGCGCGTCCCGGAGCTGCTCCAGCTCGGCGGTCCGGCCGACGAAGCGCGTGAGTCCTCGCCGCGCCGCGGCCTCGAGTCGGGTGCGAGCGGCGCCGGCTCCCACCAGCTCGAACACCTCGACCGGCTCGCCGAGCCCCTTGATCGGCACCGGGCCAAGCGGGGAGATTTGGACGAAGCCCTCGGCCAGGAGCACTGTCGCGGCGGTGAGCCGGATGCTGCCGGGCGCCGCGAGCTGCTCCATGCGAGCAGCCAGGTGCGTGGTCTGGCCCACGGCGGTGTAGTCCATGCGGAGATCGCTGCCGATCGAGCGCACCACGACGTCACCGGAGTTGAGGCCGACGCGGATCTGCACCTCCACGCCCTGGGCGCGGCGCAGCTCGTCAGAGTAACGGCGCACGGCCTCCTGCATCCGGAGGGCGGCATAGCACGCCCGCACGGCATGATCTTCGTGGGCGAGCGGCGCGCCAAAGAGGGCCATGATGCCATCGCCCATCACCTGGTTCACCGTGCCCTCATAGCGATGGACGGCGTCCATCATCAGCGTGAGGACGGGATCGAGGAGTTTGCGCGCCTCCTCGGGGTCGCGATCGGCCAGCAGTTCCATGGAGCCCTTGAGGTCGGCGAAGAGGACGGTCACCTGCTTTCGCTCGCCCTCGAGGGCGGCCTTGGAGAGGCGGATGCGCTCAGCGAGGTGAGGTGGGGTATACGCCCGAGGCCCGGCGGGCCCGGACCAGGACACAGCGGGTGCCGACTCACTCCCCAGGACGCTGCCGCATGAGCGGCAGAACTTCTTTCCCGCGCCCACCGTCTCGCCGCAGCTTGGGCAGCGCAGCTCGAGCGAGGCGCCACACTCCTCACAGAAGCGCGCGCCCTCCGGGTTGGGCGATTGGCAGCGCGGACATGTCATGTCCCGGGCCTCCGCAATCGTGGTGAACGCAAGCCGTGACCGCAGCGAGCTTGTCCTGCCGAGCCGTGATTGTCAACGCTGGCGACCGGCACACTGCCTTCTCCTCGTTCTTTCCCCGACCAGGCTTGACCGATCGGGGCGCCCGGGGTAGAGTTTGGTCATAATTGTGACCATTTCTGGCCAGGGGGCCCCCATGAAAACGCTGCCGCTCGCCCACGTGAAGGCGAATCTCAGCCGCCTCGTGGACCAGGTCGTGGAAACGGATGAGGAAATCGTGATCACCCGGAACGGCCGTCCAGCCGCCATTCTCGTCAGCCCCGACGAGTACGAGGGATGGAAGGAGACGCAAGCAATCCGATCGGACCGAGAGCTCATGGCGGACATCCGGCGTGGCCTGCGGACGCTCAAGCGCGGCGCCAAGACGTACACGCTTGAGGAACTGCTGCCCGAGGACTGATGCGGGTGGCGCCAGCATCGTGGCGCCCTATCGCCTCCGGGTACCCGGACGGATCGAGGAGCTTGTCCGAGGCCTTCATCCCGAGCTCAAGCGTAAGGTGCGGGCGGGCCTCGACCTCATTCGCACCGACCCGGCGGTCGGCAAGGAGCTGCGCGACGAGCTGGCGGGACTGCGGAGCCTCCGGGTGGGACAGATCCGAATCATCTACCGGGTCGAGGCGCGGCGGCTGATCGATCTCGTCGCCATCGGCCCGCGCCGGACCATCTACCAGGAGACGCTCCGACACCTCCGGCGAGGGTGACGCTGGCACATCCCGCGCGGCTCCGCGAGGGCCATGGCCTCGCGTGGTCTCTGTCTCTGCGGTGAGCTCGCTCAGAACAGGTGCTTCTGGATCTTGCCCACCGACGTGCGGGGAAAGGTCGCCCGGAACTCCACTGCCCCGGGAACCTTGAACGGCGAGAGCCGACTCCGACACCAGGCGATCAGGTCCTCGGCCGAGGCGGCGGCGCCGTCGTTCAGGATCACGTAGGCCCGGATGGCCTGATCGCGCACGGGGTCGGGCACCCCGACCACGGCGGCGTCGAAGACGGCCGGGTGCTGCTTGAGCGTGTCCTCCACCTCGGAGGCCGACACGTTCTCGCCGGCCCGCTTGATCATGTCCTTCTTGCGGTCCACGAAGAAGAAGTAGCCGTCGGTATCCATGAAGGCCTGATCCCCGCTCCACAGCCAGCCCTCGCGCAGAGTCTGGGCCGTGGCCTCGGGATTCTTGAAGTATCCCTTCATGAGGCTCACGCCCGGGGTCCCGCGCACGATCAGCTCGCCGGTCGTGCCCGGCGGGACCTCGTGGCCCGCCTCGTCCACGATTTTCACCTCGTAACCCAGCACCGGCATGCCCATCGACAGGGGCTTCGGCGGCAGGTCGAGCGGCTGCATGAGCGGCAGCGACATGGTCTCGGTCATCCCCCAGATCTGGAGCAGCGGGGCTCCGAAGCGCCGGTGCCACTCTTCGAACTGCTGCGGCGTCACGTTCTGGGCGTAGCTCACCGCCCGCAGGCGCGTCGTCGCTTCTTCAGGGCGCTGGGGCTGAGCCAGCAGCATGCGGATGGGCGCGGCGAAGAGCGCGGCCAGCGTCGCCTGATGACGCAGGGTCTGATCCACGAAGCGGCCGGCGCTGAAGCGCTCCATCAAAGCCACGCTACCCCCCACCAGCAGCATGGGAATGAACGCGTGGAGCTGGGCCCCGGCGTGGAAGAGCGGCAGTACGACCAGGTGGCGGTCGCCGGGCGCGGCGCGCATGGCCTTGGCCATGACCTCGCCACCATAGAGGTAGTTGGCGTGGGTGAGCAGCACACCCTTGGGTCGCGAGGTCGTGCCCGAGGTGTACTGCATGGAGACTTCGTCGGAGGACACCACCGGCACATCGGGCGGTGTGTCGGGCATGCCGGCCAGCAGAGGCTCGAGCGGGCGACAGTCCACGACGTCGAGCAGCGCGGGACACCGATCGCGTACAGCCCGGCAGGCCGCTGCATAGCGGGGCTCCGTGATGGCCAGCCGCGCTTCGGAGTGGGCGAGGATGTAGGCCATCTCCTCGGGCGTCGAGACGGGATTGGTCGGCACCATCACGGTGCCGGTCTTGGCTGCCGCCATCCAGCACACGAGGAACTCGGGGCAGTTGCCGAGGTGCAGGTTGAACCGATCACCGGGCTTGAGCCCTCGCGTGAGCAGGAGGTGGGCTGCCCGGTTCACTTCGCAGTCGAAGTGGCGCCACGTCCACGGGCCCTGGGCCCGGCCGTCGGCGTCCTCGAACCAGAGGAAGGGCTCCCCGGGAAAGCGCCGGGCCTTGTCCTCCAGCGCGGCCTTGAGCGTGCGAACGCCGACGATGTTCACAGCCCGTACCGGCCTCGGACGGCCGCGGGCAGGGCCGCTGCCTCCAGGCTGTCGGGGGTCCCTTCGACCTCGCCAGTGACGGCCGCGATCTGCAGCGTGGTGAAGGCTGGATGCTCCACGCCCACATCGATGAACCAGTAGAGCGGCACCCCGGCAGCAACCAGCCGCCGCTGGAACGTGACCTGCGCCATCGGATCGCGCCAGATGTCGGCGGGGTCCCGTTTCGTCTCGACCGCGAACGCGGCCAGGGTTCCGGCGGCCTCGCCAGTGTTCCACTCCACCGGGTGCAGCCGATAGCAGCCGTTGGTGATGTGGGTCACACCGAGGTTCTTGGCGCCGGCGAGCAGGTTGCGGACGCGCACGGGGATCAGCGCTCCCATGGGGATTTGAAACGGCCGCGTGCGGCAAGATACGCCCACGTCGTCGGGGCCGGCCCGGTGGATGTCGATGGGATACCAGCCGACGCCCACCGAGTCCGCGAAGTGCCGGGCCCGGGCGCCCCGCTGATGGTCGATGGACACGTCCTGCTCGCGCACCGTCGCCAGCGCCCGCAGGCGACGGCTCTCACGAATGTAGGGAAATTTCCCGAGGCCATCTGCCGTCCCCAGCACGTCGGGACGCAGCCGAAGCTCGGGAACACCTCGGGCATCATCGGG
>DATBIM010000101.1:0-16328 GCA_036556905.1 Candidatus Methylomirabilota bacterium | reverse complement strand
GGCGGGCCGTCGGGCTCTGCGGGGTACAATGACGCCATGCGGCGCTTCCGGGTGGGCCTCGCCCAGATCAACCCCACCGTCGGGGATCTCGAGGGCAACGTCCGGAGGATCACGGACACGATCGCGGAGGCCCGGCGGCAGGGCTGTCGGCTGCTGGCGTTCCCCGAGCTGGCCCTGACCGGCTACCCGCCCGAGGACCTCGTGCTCAAGCCCGCGTTCATCGAGGCCAACCTCCGCAGCCTGGAGGCTGTGGCGCGGGCTAGTCGGGGCCTCAGCGTCATCGTGGGCTTCATCGACCGCCGGGACGACGTGTTCAACGCGGCGGCGGTGCTGCACGACGGCGCCCGGGCCGGTGTCTACCACAAGCACTACCTGCCCAACTACGGCGTGTTCGACGAAAACCGGTACTTCCAGGCAGGCACCGAGGCGCCCGTCTTCGCGCTGGACGACGCCACCTTCGCGGTGAACATCTGCGAGGATCTCTGGTACCCGTCGGGCCCGACCTCGGCCCAGGCGCTCGCTGGCGCCGAGCTGATCGTCACCATCAATGGCTCCCCGTACCACGCCGGCAAGGCGCACTTCCGGGAGAAGATGGTGGCCACCCGGGCCGCCGACGAGGTCGTATGCCTGGCCTTCTTGAACCTGGTGGGGGGACAGGACGAGCTGGTGTTCGACGGCGGCAGTCTCATCGTCAACGAGCGCGGCGACGTCGTGGCCCGGGGCCGGGCCTTCGAGGAAGATCTGGTCGTCGCCGACCTCGACCTCGACGCCGTGTTCCGCGCGCGCCTGCACGACTCCCGCCGCCGCAAGGAGAAGCTGCAGGCCTCGGGGGCCGAGCGGCGCATCACGCTGCCGGCCCTGCCCGTGCCCGCGATGCCGGCGTTGCCGCCGCGCGAGGTACCGGCCCTGGGACGGGTCGCCGAGGTGTTCCGGGCCCTGGTGCTGGGCACGCACGACTACGTGCGCAAGAACGGCTTCAAGCGGGTGGTCATCGGGCTCTCGGGCGGTATCGACTCCGCGCTGGTGGCCGCCATCGCGGTGGAGGCTCTGGGCCGGGAGAACGTCACCGGCGTCACCATGCCCTCGCCCTACTCCTCGGCGGGGACCCGGGGCGACGCGCGCCGGCTGGCCAGGAATCTGGGCATCGAGTTCCTCCACCTGCCCATCACCTCGGTGTTCCGCGCCTTCCGGCGCACGCTGGCCCGCCCCTTCAAAGGGCTCAAAGAGGATGTGACCGAGGAAAACATCCAGGCCCGCGTTCGCGGCACCCTGCTCATGGCGCTCAGCAACAAGTTCGGCTGGCTCGTGCTGACCACCGGCAACAAGAGCGAGATCGGCGTGGGCTACGCCACGCTCTACGGCGACATGGCCGGCGGCTTCGCGGTGATCAAGGACGTGCCCAAGACGCTGGTCTACGAGCTGGCTCGCCACGCCAACGAGCGGGCCGGGCGGGCGGTGATCCCCGAGAGCGTCTTCACGCGGCCGCCCTCGGCGGAGCTGCGTCCGGACCAGACCGACCAGGACACCCTGCCCCCGTACTCCGAGCTCGACGCGATTCTGGAAGCCTACGTGGAACAGGACGAGCGCGTCGCCGACATCGTGGCCCGGGGTTTCGCGCCCGAGACCGTGCGCCGGGTCGTGCGCATGGTGGACGCCAACGAGTACAAACGCCGCCAGGGGCCCATCGGGGTCAAGATCACCCCCCGCGCCTTCGGGCGCGACTGGCGGTTGCCCATCGTGAACCGGTTCAGGCAGATCTAGAGATCGTTCCCGGAGTACGAGAGGTTGAAGGATTTGTTGCACAGGGGAAAGTCCGGGACGATGTTCTTGAGCACCGCGTACTCGAGCGCCGGCCAGTTCCTGAACGAGGGGCCGGCCACCTTCACGCGCCCCAGGGTGGCTGGCCCGTCGGCCCGCACCCAGTACCAGAGGGGCCCGCGCCAGGCCTCGACCAGGCCGAGCGCGTCGCCGTCTGTGGGTAAGGGGCCCAGCGGCGCCCGGGTCGGCCCGTCGGGTGCTCGGTCGGTGGCCAGGACGATGAGCCGCGCGGCCTCCCGGCTTTCGTCCAGCCGAACCATCGTCCGGGCCCACACGTCCCCCGTCGTGTAGACGGGCACCTGCACCCCCAGCTCGTCATAGGGGGCCCACGGAGCGTCGCGGCGCGCGTCGGCGTCGATTCCGCTGGCGCGCCCCACCAGTCCCACGACCTGCATCTCCCGCGCCGTGCGCAGGGTGAGGCGACCCGTGCCCTGCAGCCGCTCCAGCACCAGGGTGTTGTCCAGGCACAGGCGAGCGATCTGAGAGAACTCGGCCACGAGGTGGGCAACGCGGCGCGCCACGATGTCGAGCGACGCCTTTTCGATGGGCCCGACGACCCCGCCGGGAACGATGGCCCCGCGGAGCAGGCGGTGCCCGGTGAGTTGCTCGTTGAGCCGCAGAAGCTCCTCGCGCACGCGGAAGCAGTGGGCGTGGCCGAAGGCAAAGCCCGTGTCGTTCACGATCATGCCGACGTCGCCCACGTGGTTGTAGAGCCGCTCCAGCTCGAGGAGGATCACGCGCAGCCACGCCGCCCGGGGGGGCACGGCACACCCGGCGAGCGCCTCCAGCGCCTGACAGAAGGCCAGCGCCTGGGCGGCGCTCTCGTCACCGGACACCCGTTCGGCGAGCTCCGGCGCGCGGTCGAAGGGCAGAGTCTCGAAGAGCTTTTCGATCCCCTTGTGCACGAAGCCCAGGCGGGTCTCGAGGTTGACGATGGTCTCGCCCTCCACGCTGAAGCGGAAGTGGCCCGGCTCGATGATGCCGGCGTGCACCGGGCCCACGGTGATCTCGAAGACGCCCTCGCCTTCCACGCGGCGGAAGGGGAAGGGCTGGCCCTCGTCGGCGAAGTCCCTCCGCACCGCCACGTGACGGCGTAGCGGATGGTACTCCTCGGGCCAGAACTGGTGCAGGGCCAGACGGCGCGGATCGGGGTGGCCGACGGGCACCAGACCGAAGAGATCCTGGATCTCCCGCTCGAAGCGGCTGGCTGCGAAGGAACGGGTGGCCAGCGACGGAAAGCGCGGCGAGGACTCGGCCACGGCGACCTGGACGACGGCCGCCGGGCGACCGCCCGGCGGCGCGAAGACGTAGGTCAGGATCAGGTCGCCAGAGGTTCCGGCGCGCTCCGCGGCAGCCAGGAGCTGGAGCTCCGCGCCCAGGTTGGCCAGTTCCTCTGCCAGCGCCGGCAGGCGGGTGCTGTCGAGCCGACCGCGGAGCGCACCGTCACCACGCTGGACCAGCTCGGCGACGCCGCCGGTGCGCAGGGCCTGCGCGAGGGTCTCGACGGCGATCGTCATGGGGCCAGCAGGCTCGCGATCCGCTCGAGCGCGGCGGCCAACCCCGGGGGCCACGCCAGGCCCGTGACCACGAGCAGCAGGAGGGCCGCCGCCAGCGGCAGCGCGGAGGGCCAGTGGGCGGTCTCGCGGGCGCCGGCGGGCGCCGGTCCGTAGAGCATCCGGTGCGTCGCGCGCAGGAGCCCAGAGAAGGCCACGACGAGCAGTGCCAGACCGAGCACCGACGCCGCCACGTGCCCGCCCTGGAAGCCGGCGGCAAAGATCATCACCTCACTCACGAAGAGGCCGAAGGGCGGCAGCCCCACGAGGGCCAGCATGGCGATGAGGAATCCGCGGCCAGTCAGGGGCATGGCGGCCAGCAGGCCGCTGACCGCCGGAATCTCCGCGGTGCCGTACGCGGCGCGGATGCGCCCGGACAGCAGGAAGAGCACCGACTTGGCCAGCGCGTGATTGGCGATGTGCAGGACAGCGCCGGCCACACCGAGCGGCCCACCGAAGCCGAGCCCCAGACACACCACCCCGACGTGCTCGACGCTGGAGTAGGCGAGCATGCGCTTGAAGTTCCGGGGGGCCCAGAGGAACGCCGCGGCCACGCCCAGCGAGGCGAGCCCCAGGGCCACGAGGAGCCGGCTGGCGAAGTCCGGGCCCGCGGCCAGGTCGGCCACCGCCTTGAAGCGCAGCACCGCGTAGAGCCCTACGCTCAGCAGCACGCCGGACATGAGCGCGCTCACCGGCGCCGGGGCTTCGCTATGGGCGTCGGGGAGCCAGGTGTGCATGGGCGCCAGCCCGGCCTTGGTGCCGTACCCGACGAGCAGGAAGACGAAGGCCAGCTCGATCACACTCGCGGGCAGCCCGGGCGCCAGGCGCAACAACGTCGTCCACCGGAGCGCGTGTGGCTCGTCGCCGAACTGCTGCATGTCGGCGAAGTACACGAGGATGGTGCCCGCAAAGGCGAGGGCCACGCCCACCGAACAGATGAGCAGGTACTTGTACGACGCCTCGAGCGAGGAGCGGGAGCGCTCGAAGTTCACGAGGAAGACGGAAGCCAGCGTGGTGCCCTCGACGGCTACCCACATGAGCCCGACGTCGTCCGTGGTGAGCGCGAGCAACATGGTGAAGGTGAACAGATGCAGGAGCGGGTAGAAGCGGCGGGCCTCGGCGAGCGGGACCTGCCGCGGCGCCTCGATGGCGGCCAGGGTCGCCACCAGCCCGACGAGCCCGGCCATCCAGGCCGACAGCGCATCGGCGCGCAGGAGGCCGTCGAGCGCGGTCACGCTGCCGTCCCGCGTGACCGCCGCCGCGACGGCGGCGGCCGCGGCCAGCGTGCCGCCGGCGGTCAGGCCGTGGGTGGCCCGGGCGGCGCCGCCGTCCATGCGTGTCAACAGCGCCGCGCCGGCCAGGGGGATGCCCAGGAGCAGCAGCAGGGTCATCCCCGCAACTCCCCCAGGCGGTTCACCTCGATGGAGTCATGCTCCCGACGAACGCGCAGCAGCACGCCCTCCATGAGCAGCACGATGGCCAGGACATCGAGGAACACGCCCGCCTCCACCAGGCCGGGCAGGCCGTACGTGGCCAGCAGGGCGAGCCCGAAAATGCCGTTCTCGAACATGAGAAAGCCGAGCAGGTGGCCCAGCGCGTCGCGTCCGCTGACGCAGACGAAGAGCCCGATGAGGGCCATGGCAAAGGTCAGCGGGATGCCGCCCTCGGTGGGCAAGGTGGTGGCCGCGTTCACGGGCAGCATCACGACGTAGGCGACGACGACGAGGGCCCCGGCCACCAGCACGGGCACGGCCGACGAGTGCCCGGGCGCCACCGATCGCACCGGTGTCCCCACGGCGATTCGGGCCAGCGCGCGGGGGATGAGCCAGGCCTTGAGCAGCACCACCACGCCGGCCACGACGAGGAGACCGGGCTTGCCAGCCAGGACGCCGATGACGCAGGCCAGGAGCGCAAGCAACAGGGATTGGGCGATGAAGAGGCGGAGCCGTCCCGGCCAGCTCTGTCGCCACACGATCAGCAGCGTGACCACGAGGCCCAGGAAGGCCAGCAGATTCGTGACCGCCGTCATCGGAGCAGGAACATCGCGGTCACCGAGAGCAGGGCCAGCGCGAATGATCCGGCCAGCAGTTCCGGCACCCGGAAGAGTCGGAGCTTGGCGATCGATGTCTCGAGCACGGCCAGGGCCACGGTGAGGACGAGGAGCTTGCCGGCCAGGGCCAGGGCCCCGAGCACGACCGGCGCCGGCGACACTTCGGCCGGCACACCCCAGGGGAAGAAGAGGTTGGCCAGCAGTGTGAGGAAGAGGAACAGCTTCATGCTTGAGGCCCACTCCACCAGCGCCAGCGCGTGGCCGGAATACTCGAGCACCATCGCCTCGTGGATCATCGTCAGCTCCAGGTGCGTGGACGGGTTGTCGACGGGCAGGCGGCCCGTCTCGGCGATCATCACCACGAAGAACGCGGCGAAGGCCAACAGGTGGCCGGGATTGGCGACGAGCAGCGGGTCGGCGGCGAAGCGCTCCACGACGCCGCCCAGATTGATGGTGCCGGCCCGCAAGGCCAGGGCGAAGACCGCGACCACGATGGTGGGCTCGGCCAGGGCCGCCACCGCTACCTCCCGGCTCGAGCCCATGCCGCCGAAGGCGCTCCCGGCGTCGAGGCCGGCCAGCGCCAGGAAGAATGTTCCGAGCATGAAGAGGTACATCAATAAAATGATGTTGCCGGCGAAGGCCAGGGCGGGGCGGGTCACGACCACCGGCACGACCAGAGCGGCGACCAGCACGGTGGCCACCAGCACGTAGGGCGTGACGCGGAAGACCCAGGAGGTCGTCACGGAGACCACCGAGTCCTTGCCCAGGAGCTTCACCAGATCCCAGTAGGGTTGCCACGGTCGCGGCCCCCGACGACCGACGAGGCGGGCCTTGAGCGTTCGCAGCAAACCCACGAGGAGCGGGCCGCCCGCGCCGACGACAGCCACCTGGATGCAGGCCGCGACGAAGTCGGCGATCACGCCAGCACCAGAAGAGCCAGCAGCGCGGCCAGGATATAGATGAGATAGAGGTTGGCGCTGCCCGATTGGATGGCGCGGGCGCGGCGCGCCCCGCGGTGGAGCGCGCTCAGGGCCGGACGGTAGAGCCAATCCTCGACGAGCGAGCGCGTGGGGTTGGCGTACTCGATGCGGGTGACGAAGAAGCGCGACTCGGGATGGGCCTCGATGTCCAGCTGCGTGGCCGGCCGGTAGAAGAAGTCGAAAATGCGCTTGAAGGGATTGGCGAAGGCGGTGGCCGTGTATTCCATGCGGGCCGTTTGTAGAAGGCGCCCGCAGCCCCACGTCTCGTAGAGCCGGCGCCGGCGGCCGACGCCGGCCAGCGCCAGCACGGCCGCGGGCAGGGCCAGGGCCGCCAGCAGCGCGGCGGCCACGGCCAGCGTGGACAGGCTCGCGAATTCCCCGGAGACGTGCAGCGTGAGCCAGCCGCCGACATCGACCGGCGGCGGCACGCGCATGACGTCGGCGCCGATGCGGGCCAGCGCCGGCACCACCAGGGTGGGCGCCAGCCCGAGGGCCACGCAGGCCAGCACCAGCAGGCCCATGCCCGTCCGCATGGCGCCCCCGGCCTCGTGAGCCCGGGCGGCGCTCTCGCTGCGGGGCAGGGCCAGGAACGTGATCCCGAAGGCCTTCACGAAACAGGCCATGGCCAGCCCGCTCGTCAGGGCCAGGCCGGCGATACCGAGGGCAAAGACCAGGTTCACCTCGGGGCGATCGATCTTGAGGGTCTGCAACAGCGCCTGGAACGTGAGCCACTCGCTGACGAAGCCATTGAGGGGGGGCAGCGCGGCGATGGCGGCGGAGCCCACCAGGAAGGCGGCCGCCGTCCACGGCATGCGCTTGATCAGCCCGCCCATCTCCTCCATGTTCCGCGTGCCCGTTCCGTGCTGGACGGCCCCGGCCCCGAGGAAGAGGAGCGCTTTGAAGGCCGCGTGGTTCATCGTGTGGTATAGCGCGGCGGCGAAGCCCAGCAGCGCGAGGGCAGGCAGGTCGGCCAGGTGGAAGAGCATGCCGGCGCCCAGCCCGATGAGGATGATGCCGACGTTCTCGATGCTGTGGAACGCCAGCAGGCGTTTGAGGTCGTGCTCGACGAGGGCGTAGAGGACGCCGGCGACCGCGGACACGATGCCCGCCAGCATCACGGCGACGCCCCACCAGGCCGGGCCATCGCCCAGCCAGTCGAGCCCGATCCGAATCAGACCATACACGCCCAGCTTGATCATCACGCCCGACATGAGCGCCGAGACGTGACTGGGGGCCGCCGGATGGGCCAGGGGCAGCCAGACGTGGAGGGGAATCACGCCCGCCTTGGTGGCGAAGCCCAGCGCCAGAAGGCTGAAGGCCAGACTGCCACCCCAGGACGGCAGGGCAGACGCGGTCGCCGACCAGTCAGCGAAGCGGAAGCTGCCCGTCCAGGCGCCCAGCAGCAGCATGCCGGCCAGCAGGCAGGCCAGCCCGGCATGCGTCATCACCGCGTAGACCCACGCCGCGCTGACGGCCTCGCGCTCGCCGGACTGCACCACCAGCACGTAGGAGGCGAGCGACATCAACTCCCAGGCCAGGAGGAAGGTGAGCGCGTTGGCGGCGAGCGGGACCGCGCACATCGAGGCCACGAACACGTTGTAGACGAGGACGCCACGCCGTTCGTTGCTACCGTAACCCAGCGCGTAGATCGAAGCGGGGACGGCGGCGCCTCCGATCAGTACCAGGAAAAAGCCACTGAGCGGGTCCAGGGCGAATTCCAGGCCTCCCAGCGGCAGGAGGCCGGGGGCGCGCACGGTGAAGGTCGTGCCCGCGATGCCGGCCAGGCCCAGCAGCGCTGCGGCCAGACCGCCGCCGACGGCGAGGACATAGGCCAGCGAAACCATCAGGGGGTCCGGCCGATCACGGCGAGCAGCCCGGCCAGAAGCGCGCGAGGGGACGGCGGGCAACCGGGGATCACCGCGTCGACCGGGACCACGTCCGCCACTCCGCCTACCACCGCGTAAGAGCCGCGAAAGATTCCGGCGTCGCGCCCGCAATCACCCACCGCGATCACGATCTTCGGGTCGGGCGTGGCGTCGTACGTGCGGCGCAGAGCCTCGGCCATGTTGAGGGTCACCGGCCCGGTCACCAGCAGGCAATCGGCGTGGCGGGGAGAGGCCACGAAGTGCAGGCCGAAGCGCTCGAGGTCGTAGTGGGGACCGGTGAGGCCGCCGATCTCGAGCTCGCAGCCGTTGCAGGATCCGGCGTCCACCTGGCGAATATGCAGCGACCGTCCGAAGCGACGGTGGATCTCTTCACCCAGCCGCGCGCCGAGGGCCTCCAGCGCGAGGGCCTCGCCCGGGGGTGGCGGCTCGGTGACGATGCCGGTTCGGAATGCGGTGCGGAGCTGGCGGAGCATCAGCGCCGGGCCGGCCGGCGCGCCTCACGCCGGAGCTCCTGCAGCATGGTCCGGGTGCCGGCCAGCTGGTTGTTGAAGATACGCCGGGCCACGTCGAGGAGGTCCCCCACCAGGGGGTCACGCACCGCGTAGCGCACGCTGGTGCCCTCCTTGCGCGCCCCCACCACGTTCTTGCCCCGCAGAACGGCCAGCTGCTGGGAGACGGTGGACTGGTCGAGCCCCAGCGCGGCCTGCAGCTCCTGGACGCTGCGGGCCCGGGCCCGCAACAGCTCCAGAAGACGGATGCGGATGGGGTGAGCCAGCGCCTTGAAGAAGTCGGCCTTGAAGGTCTGAAGGTCAGGTGGGGCAGCCCCGGCCACAAGAATATAAATATAGTAATATTCTTATATAGTCAAATTCCTGCTTCGGAGGGGCGCTAGCCGGGGACCCCTTCCATTTGTAGCGCGTAGAGGCGACGGTACACGCCGTCGCGGGCCAGCAGCTCGTCGTGCCGGCCCACCTCGGCGATCCGCCCCTCGTGCACGACGACGATCCGGTCCGCGCTGCGGACGGTGGCCAGCCGATGGGCGATGACGAGGACGGTCCGGCCGCGCATGAGCTCGGCCAGCGCCTGCTGGACCATGAACTCGCTCTCGGCGTCGAGGTCGGACGTGGCCTCGTCGAGGATGAGGATGGGCGGGTTCTTGAGGAAGGCCCGGGCGATGGCGATGCGCTGGCGTTGTCCTCCGCTGAAGCGGACGCCCCGCTCGCCGACGAGGGTCTGATAGCCGTCGGGACAGGCCAGGATGAAGTCGTGGGCGTGGGCCAGGCGGGCGGCGTGGACCACCTCGTCGGTGGACGCGTCCAGACGCCCGTAGGCGATGTTGTAGTGGATGGAGTCGCTGAACAGGAAGGTCTCCTGGGTGACGATTCCGATCTGCTCCCGGAGCGAGGCCTGGGTGACGTCCCGGACGTCGTGCCCGTCGATGAGGATCCGGCCGGCCGTGACGTCATGGAAGCGGGGCAGCAGGTCCATCAGGGTAGACTTGCCGGCCCCGCTCATACCCACAAAGGCGACGGTCTCGCCCTTGCGCACCGTGAGCGTGATATCGGTGAGGGTGGGCTCCCCGGCGCCGGGATACCGGAAATCGACCTGGTCGAATACGATGTCGCGCTCGAAACCCGAGAGCACCACCGCGCCGCGCTTGTCGGTGAAGGTGGGGGGCCGGTCGATGATCTCGAACACCCGCTCCACCGAGCTGGCAGTCTGCTGGATGGTGTTCAGGGCGCGGGCCAGACGCCGGACGGGTCCGTAGAGCATGATCACCGCGGCGGTGAAGGAGAAGAACGTGCCCGGGGTCATGGTGCCGTGGATCACCCGGTAACCGCCGTAGAGCATCGCCGCCACGATCCCGAGCGCCGCCGCCACCTCCATGAGTGGCTCGGTCAGCTCGTCGGCCCGAACATTCTTGAGCGACAGGGTCAGGAGGCGCTCGTTGAGCTGGTCGAAGCGCTGGCGCTCGTGGCTCTCGCGCCCGAAGGCCTTCACGATCTTCGTTCCGGCAAAGGACTCATGGAGCAGGACGGCCAGCTGGGCGACGCGCTCCTGAACACGCCGGTTGATGGCATAGAGCCGCTGGCCGATGCGCTTCACGATGACAGCGATCAGGGGAAAGGCCACCAGCGCGGCCAGGGTCAGCACCCACTCGCGCATGAACATCACCACCAGCAGGGCCACGATCGTGGCCGACTGCCGCACGACAAGCACCAGGGCACCCGAGGAGACCCGGGCCAGCCGCCCCACGTCGCTCAGGATGCGCGACATGAGATCGGCGGAGTGCAGGGCGGTGAAGAACGCCAGCGGCATGCCCTGGATGTGGGTATAGAGGTCGTGGCGGAGGCTCGCCACCACCCGCTCACCCACCGAGGCCATCAGATACGCCTGCAGGTAGCGGGCGGTGGCCTTGACGACGTATGCCGCCACCAGGGCCAACGGAATCAGCTTGAGCATCAGCAGATCGTGGTTGATGAAGATCTCGTCCATCGCCGGCTTGACGAGCCAGGCCACGACCCCGTCCATTGCCGCCACGACGAGGGCCAGCAGGCTGCCCACGATGAGCCAGGGCAGGTGAGGCCGGATGTAGGGCAGGAGCCTGCGGTACGGGGTGATCGGCAGTTTCACGCCGAGTGACGTTCCCCGAAGAACTCCCGCACCGCCCTGACCACCGTGTCGATCTCCGCTTCGGTGTGCTGAGCGGAGATCGGCAGGCTGAGGACCTCCTCGGCGAGCCGCTCGGTCCACGGCAGGGCCGGGGGGTCCAGACGCTCGAGCGCCGGCTGGCGGTGCGAGGCCACCGGATAGTGGACGCCGGTCTGAATGGACCGAGCCTTGAGGAATGCCGCCAGCGCGTCGCGACGCGGTGTCCGTACCACGTAGAGATGATAGACGTGCCGGCCGTGGGGCCGCTCCCGCGGCAGCGTCAGGGGCAGACCCGCCAACCCGCGGGCGTACCGGGCCGCCAGGGCTCGCCGGTGCTCGTTCATCGCCTCGAGCCGCCGGAGCAGCACCCGCAGCGCGGCCGCCGGCAGCTCGCCGAAGCGCAGGTTGAAACCGATCTCACCGTGGCGGTCCTTGTCGAGCCGACCGTGGTCGCGGAGCCGCCGGCAGCGGGCGGCGAGCTCGTCGTCGGAAGTCAGCACGGCCCCGCCGTCACCCAGGGCGGGCAGGTTCTTGGAGGGATAGAAGGACAGCACCGCGGCCCGCCCGAAGCCGCCCACGCGGCGGCCATCCCAGGCCGCGCCCTGGGCCTGGGCGCAGTCCTCCAGGATCCAGAGCCCGAACCGCGCGGCCAGCTCCTGGATCGCCGCCATGTCGGCGGGCTGGCCGTAGAGATGCACGGGAACCAGGCCGACCGTCCGGGGGGTGATCTTGGCGGCGGCGTCCTCGACGGCGAAGGTGTACCAGCGGTCCACTTCCACGAAGACCGGCGTGGCCTCGGCCACGCAGATGGCCTCCACGGTGGGAAAGGCAGTGTGCGCGGGCACGAGCACCTCGTCGCCCGCTTTCACGCCCAGCCCGCGCAGCGACAGCCAGAGCGCGGCGGTCCCCGAATTGGTGAGGACGGCGTGGCCGGTGCCGGCGTGGACGGCCAGCTCGTGCTCCAGGGCCTGGCACTCGGGGCCGAGGATGTAGCGACGCGAGTCGATGGCGGCGAGCACGGCCTGCTTCAGCTCGTCGTCCACCGGCGGGCGCGACAGGGGAATCACGGCGGTGCCGCGCTCAGCCGACTGTAACGACCGCGATAGTAGAGCAGGGGCTCGCCGTCGTTGACGCCGGTCCGCTCGACCCGGCCCACGAAGATCGTGTGGTCCCCCTCCACGTGCGTGGACACGGTGACGCACTCGAGGTGAACCAGGGCCGCGGCCAGCAGGGGCAGGCCCAGCTCGCTCGTGCGGTAGGGCACGCCGTCGAACTTGTCGAGCTGCGTGGACGCGAAGCGCCGGGAGAGCGCCTCCTGCCCGGTGGTGAGCACGTTCACGGCGAAGCGACCGCGCTCGCGCAGGGCCGGGTACGTCTGCGATTTGTGGTCGACGCACACCAGGACCAGCGGGGGATCGAGGGACAGGGAGGTGAACGCGCTCACCGTCAGCCCTGACGCACGGCCGTCGGCGTCACAGGTGGTCACGATGGTGACGCCGGTTGCGAAGTGGCCCAGGACGCGACGGAACTCGTCGGGACCGATCACCGTAACGTTCTAGCAGGACTGGGGCGCTCAACGCAAGGTCCGGGCCGTTGCGCCCTCCCGGCGGTAGGGTATAGTGACGCGATATGGTCACTGAGCAGGCGATTCTCGACGCGCTCCGCGGCGTCAAGGACCCCGCCGGGCAGGCGGACATCGTGAGTCAGGGGCTGGTCCGGGACCTCCACATCCACGACTCCGAGGTCTCATTCACGCTGGCCCTCACGACTCAGCCGCCCGCGACCAAGGCGTCCCTGCACAGCATGGCCTCTCGTGTTGTCGGTCAGGTGCCCGGCGTGACCCGCGTCCAGGTGAAGCTCGGCGGCGCGCCCGCCGCGCCGCGCGCAGCGGCGCCGGCACCCCCGGCGGCCCCGGTCCGGCCCGCCGACATGATCCCCGAGGTCAAGCACACCATCGCCGTGTCGTCGGGCAAAGGCGGCGTGGGCAAGTCCACCGTGGCGGTCAACCTCGCGGTGGCGTTACGGGCGGGGGGCGCCCAGGTGGGCATCGTGGACTCCGACGTCTACGGGCCCGACGTCCCGCTCATGCTGGGCAGCCGCGGCCAGCCCGGTATGTTCGCCAACAAGATTCTTCCCGTCGAAGCCCACGGGCTCAAGCTCATGTCCCTGGGGCTGCTGGTGGGCGAGCGCGAGGCGGTGGTGTGGCGGGGACCGATGATTCACTCGTTCATCCAGCAGATGCTGAAGGACGTCGCCTGGGGTGCGCTGGATTACCTGGTCTTCGACATGCCGCCCGGCACGGGCGACGCCCAGCTCTCGCTGTCGCAGGTCATTCCCCTGAGCGGCGTCGTGATGGTCACCACGCCGCAGGACGTCGCCCTGCTGGATGTTCGCAAAGCGGTGGCGATGTTCCAGCGTCTCAACGTGCCCATCCTCGGCGTCGTCGAGAACATGAGCGGCTTCGTGTGCCCGCACTGCGGCGAGCGCACCGACGTCTTCGGTGCCGCGGGCGGGCAGCGGCTGTCCCAGGAGTACGGCGTGCCGGTGCTGGCCCAGCTGCCGCTGGACCCGGAGACGCGGGTTGGGGGCGACGAAGGCCTGCCCATCACGCTGGGGCGCCCGGAGTCGGCCCAGGCCGCCGCCTTCCGGAGCCTGGCGGCCGCCGTGGTCAGACGCCTCGAGGAGCTGGCGCCGTTGCGGGCGCTGCCCAGGATCGGCTGAGCCTGCACGGAGGATGACCACCCCGGAGTCCGCTCCGCCGGACGACGCCGCTGGCGTGCTGGTATTGCCCATCTTTCCGCTGCCCGACATCACGCTGTTTCCCCACACGGTGATGCCGCTTCACGTGTTCGAGGCACGGTACCGGGCCATGGTCACCGACGCGCTGGCCCGGGATCGCCGGCTCTGCATCGCCCGCCTCCGCCCCGGCTACGAGGCGACCTACGCCGGCAAGCCGCCCGTGGCCCGGGTGGCCGGCGCCGGCGAGATCGTCCGCTGGGAGCGCTTGCCCACCGGGCGTTACAACATTCTGGTCGAGGGCCGCTGGCGCGTGCGGATCGAGAGCGAGCTGTCGACCGACACGCTCTACCGCGTCGTGCGGGCGCGCCGCCTGACCGAGATCCCGCCTGGCGCGGAGGCGGCGCCGCAGGTGGCCCGTGTCCGCGCGGCGTGCCGCCGGCTCCTGGAAGCCCTGGACCGTCCGGACGACCTCGCCGATGGCTTTCTGGAGGCGGGGGCCGAACCCGGCCGTATCGCCGACCGTGCGGCCGCGGCCTTCCTCCCCGATGTGGAGGTGCGCCAGATGCTGCTCGAGACGCTCGACGTCGGCGAGCGACTGGCCCGCGTGGCCCGGGCGCTCGAGGGCGTGCTGGACGCCCTGCGCAGGCGGGGCGGCTCGGCATGAAGCTCATCAGCGCCGCGACCCTGACCCTCCTCCTCCTCCTCGCCGACGCCGCGGCCAACCCGCGACCCTGGGCCTGGCTCGGCGTCCGGATCCGCGACATGTCCGAGCAGGAGATGGAAGTGATCAGCCGGCGTCACGGCATTCGCGAGGGCTTTGGCGTCGTGATCGTCGAAGTGCTCGCCGACAGCCCGGCGGCCCGGGCCGGCCTCAAGAACGGCGATGTCGTGGTGGACGTCGGCGGCCGCCCCATCACCGAGACGCGGCTCCTGCAGCGACTCATTGCCGCGGCGTCCACCACGGGCGACACCCCGCTGACCGTGCTCAGGAGCGAGGGCCGGCATCAGCTCACCGTGCGACTGGCGGTGATGCCCCGGGAAGTCGTGGGCGAGCGGGTGGCCGCGGAGTTCGGGTTCGCCCTTCGCGAATCAGAGGCGCCCGCCGAATCGCTCGGCTCGCGTCCGGCCATCGCGGTGCCGGCAGTGGCCGCCGTCCTTCGGGGCGGGGCGGCCGAGAAGGCCGGCCTCGAGGTCGGGGACATCCTGGTGCAGGTCGAGGAGCAGCCAGTCCTCACCCGGGACGCCGCCCGGGATGCGCTGGCCGAGGTATCGCTCGACCGGCCGCTCCGGCTCACGGTCCGGCGGGGGGAACGCCGACTGAGCCTGGCGCTTCCCGCCCCCTGAGCTTGACAAGCCCCACGGTACCCGCGTAGGTTTGCGCGGTGGTCAGACCAGTGTGTTGATGGTCAGGCAAGCCCCGCTGCGGAAGGGACCTGTCCGCGAGACCAGGGCGTTATAGATGCGTGGCGAACGTGTGCCGCGCGAGGCCGTCACCGTCCCGGGAAGAGGAGCTTCCCTCACCAGAAAGTGGAGGGTCTATGGAGGAGACGACGAAGGTCGCTGAAGACTCGCAACCATCACGTCGCAGCTTCCTCAGGCGCGCCGCCGTCGCCGGCGCCGCGGGAGCCGGCGCGGCCGCGCTCGGCTTCCCGATGGTGGCTCGGGCTCAGGGGCCCATCACCATGCGCTGGCAGAGCACCTGGCCGGCCAAAGACATCTTCCACGAGTACGCCAACGACTTCGCCAAGAAGGTCAACGACATGACCGGCGGCGACCTCAAGATCGAGGTGCTGCCGGCGGGGGCGGTGGTGCCGGCCTTCGGCCTGCTCGACGCCGTGTCCAAAGGCACGCTCGACGGTGGCCACGGCGTGCTCGTGTACCACTACGGCAAGCAGACGGCGCTGGCCCTGTGGGGCTCGGGCCCCGCCTTCGGCATGGACGCCAACACCCTGCTGGCCTGGCACAAGTACGGCGGGGGCCGGGAGCTGCTCAACAAGCTCTACGCGTCGATCGGCGCCAACGTCGTGTCCTTCCCCTACGGCCCGATGCCGACGCAGCCGCTGGGTTGGTTCAAGAAGCCGATCACCAAGGCCGACGACTTCAAGGGCCTCAAGTTCCGCACCGTGGGCATCTCCATCGACGTGTTCACGGGCCTGGGCGCCGCGGTGAACGCGCTGCCCGGGGGCGAGATCGTGCCGGCCATGGACCGGGGACTGCTGGATGCCGCCGAGTTCAACAATGCCACCTCTGACCGGATCCTGGGCTTCGCCGACGTCTCCAAGGTGTGCATGCTGCAGAGCTACCACCAGAATGCCGAGCAGTTCGAGATCAGCTTCAACAAGACCAAGTACGACGCCCTGCCGGAGAAGATGAAGGCCATCATCGTGAACGCGGTGGAAGCGGCCTCGGCCGACATGTCGTGGAAGGCCGTCGACCGCTACTCCAAGGACTACATCGAGCTGCAGACCAAGGACAAAGTGCGGTTCTACAAGACCCCGGATTCCGTGCTGCAGAAGCAGCTCCAGGTCTACGACGCCGCCGCGGCCAAGAAATCGGCGGACAACCCCCTGTTCAAGGAGATCGAGGGCTCCCAGCGGGCGTTCGCCGCGCGGTCGGTGAAGTGGTTCCTCGACACCCAGGTCAGCTCGCG
>DATBIM010000100.1:0-36989 GCA_036556905.1 Candidatus Methylomirabilota bacterium | reverse complement strand
ATGTGGAATCTGATGTGATATTGGCTACACATTATGGTGTGGAGGTTGATGTGGCAAAACGTGTGATCCGCAAAGTCATCCAGGTGCCGATCGAAGCCGAGCTTCTCACACGTATCGACGAGACGGTCGGCCGAGTGGCCGAGAGCCGGGCCGCTTTCATCCGCGAGGCCTGCCGATCGCGACTCGAGGCTTTGAAGGGAGGTCAACTCGATCGTCAGTACGTGGATGGCTATCGCCGAAAGCCAGAGGATCCAGCCTGGGCAAAGGCGACCGTTCGGCTCCTCGCCAAGGTGCTGCCGCGGGAAAGGTGGTAGATGCGGCGCGGCGAGGTGTGGTGGGGATAACTCCCCCCACCGAGCGGGCGCCGGCCCGTGGTCTTGCTCAGCCGCGATTCAGCCTATCAGGTCCGGTCGGCAGTCACCGTCGCGCCTGTCACCAGGACTATGAGAAACATCCCGGTGGAAGTGCAGCTCGATACGAGCGACGGTCTGCCCTCGCGGTGCGTGGTCAACCTGGACGATATTGCCACGATTCCAAAGACGTTGATCCGGCAGCGTATCGCTGTTCTCTCGGCGGAGAAGATGCTGGAGATTGAGGTGGCAATTCGCTTTGCCCTTGACCTGAGGTAACGACCGTAGCACCGCGGAGCGAGTAACGCCATGAGGAGCCTGGTTGCCGGCATCGCGGTGGTCGTCACCGTGTGCCTCTGGCTCGGGCCGCGGTCAGGCGCAGAGGCCCAGCCGCCGATCCGAATCGGGGCGTCCGTGTCACAGACGGGGGCGTATGCGGCGCTCGGTCCGAATTTCCTTCGCGGCTATCGACTCTGCATCAAGCACACGAACGAGGCGGGCGGCGTCCTCGGACGGAAGCTCGATCTCCTGGTCGAGGATGATCGGTCGGAGCCCGCCACCGCCCTGCGCGCATACGACAAGCTGATCACCCAGGACAGGGTCGACGCGGTGCTCGGCCCGTACTCGTCCCCGATCACGGAAGCCGTTGCCGACGTCACCGAGAAGCACAAACGCCTGCTGGTGGCCTCGGGAGCCGCCTCGAGCGCCATCTTCAAGAAGGGGCGCCGGTTCGCCTTCATGGTGCTGCCGCCAGCCGAGACCTTCTTCGAGGGCTTGATCGACATCGCGGCACGGCGGGGTCTGAAGACGATCGCGCTGATCCACGAGGACTCCCTCTTCCCCAGGGCAAGCGCCCAGGGAGCGCTCGAGCTTGCGAGGAAGCAGGGCCTCACAACCGTGCTCACGGAAGCCTACCCCCGCGGCACGACCGACTTCGGGGGCATGCTCAGGAAGGTGAAGGCCACGAGCCCGGACGTGCTGATCGTCGCCACGTACGACACGCTGGCCATGTTCCGGCTGCTGAAGGATCTCGACATCAACCCGAAGATGCTCGGCGCGACGGCGGACGTCGCCACGCCGGAGTTCTACCGGACCGTGGGACCAGATGCCGAATTCGTCTATGGCGCCTCGCAGTGGGAACCCGAACTGGTGACCCTTCGCGCCGGAGGGTTGATCCCGATCGCACGCCAGTATCCCGGCGCCCGGGAGTTCGTCGAGGCTCACCAGAAAGACTTCCCCGGTGCCGAGATTTCGTATCACGCCGCACAGGCGTATGGCGGGTGCCAGGTGCTCCTGGAAGCGATTCGACGTGCGGGCTCCCTTCATAGTGAGAAGGTGAGGGACGCCATCCTCGGCCTGGACTTTCACACGGTCTACGGCCGGTTCAAGGTGGACAGGCAAGGCGTCCAGATCGGGCGCCCCTGAGAGAACGGCCGCGCCTTGACTAGCCGAATGAAGACTCGTAATATGAGTCGTCATGATTCATCCATGCCTCACACAGCGGGAGTCGACCCCGTGAAACAGCTGACCGTGCGTGGATTCGACAAGGACCTCGAGCGTCGCCTGCGCGACGTCGCCAAGGCGAAGGGCGTGTCCCTCAATCAGGCCGCGTTGATCCTCCTCCGCGAGGGCGCGGGTCTCGATGTGCCTCGGCGCCGCGCCAACGTAGTCGGCGACTCGCTGGATCATCTGATCGGTTCGTGGTCGAAGGCGGAGGAGAGCGAGTTCCTAGGGGCGATCAGTGAGCTCGAAGAGATCGATCCGTCGCTCTGGCGATGAGGATTCTGCTGGACACGAACGCGTACTCGGCGCTGATGCGAGGGCATGACGAGGTCGCCGATCGAGTACGCCGGGCCGAAGGCGTCGTGTTTTCCACCGTGGTCGCGGGGGAGCTTCTCCTTGGATTCCGCCTGGGAGCGCGTCTCAAGAAGAACGTGGCCGAGCTCGACGCATTCCTTGAGAACCCCTACGTCAGCCTGGTGTCGGTCACGCTGACCACGGCCGACCGGTTCGCGCGAATCGCCACCGCCCTCCGCGCTAAGGGAAGGCCGATCCCGACGAACGACATCTGGATTGCTGCCCACGCGATGGAAACCGGCGCCGAGCTATTGTCGTTCGACGTGCACTTCGGAGCGATCGATGGCCTCGCCTGGGTTGCCCTGTCGCCCGCGTGAGACCGTGCTGCCATCGAATCACCGCCTATGACCCTGACCGCGTCGCAAAGGTGGCGAGCCTGGGCGGGAATCGTCGCGGGAGCCGCAATTCTCGCCTCTCTGGCCCCGGCGGAGGGCCAGACGCCGCGCCGGCCTTACCGCATCGGCGTCCTCAATGAGGCGTGGGCGGCGAATCACCCGACCGTCGAGGGCCTCAAGGCGGGGCTCCGTGAGCTCGGCCTCGAGGAGGGGCGGGACGTTGCCTTCGACATCAAGTTCACCGAGGGCAATCCGCAGGCCACGCCGGTGGCGGCGGCGGCCCTCGTCAAGGCCGGCGTCGATGTCATCTTCACCAGCAACGAGGCGGCCACGCTGGCGGCCAAGGCCGCCACCCAGCGCATCCCGGTGGTGTTCACGCTCGTGGGCGATCCGGTGGCGGCCGGGATCGTCAAGACACTCGCCCGCCCGGAAGCCAACCTCACCGGGGTCTCGAGCCTGACGACCGAGCTGGTACCCAAGCGGCTCGAGGCGCTGAAGACGCTGATGCCGAATCTCCGCCGCGTCTGGGCGATCTATCACGGAGGCGACGTGCCCTCCAGCGCGGCGATCGTGCGCGCCCTGGAGGTGGCGCCGCGGCTCGGCCTGGAGATCGTTCCCCAGACAGTCCTGGCCTCCGAGCAGCTCGACCAGGTGCTCAGGAAGCTCCGCCCGGGCGATGCGCTACTGGCCCCCGACATCGCCACGATGGATATCCCGGCGGTGATGCTGGAGACCTCGCTGACCGCCCGGATCCCGGTGGTCTTCTCTGCCGAGCTGTGGGTCAGCCACGGCGGCCTGGTGTCCTATGGAGCCGACTACCGTGCCCAGGGCGTTCAGGCCGCGCGGCTCGTCGCCAAGATCCTCCGCGGCACGCGGCCCCAGGACCTGCCGGTGGAGGGGGCTGACAAGATCGACCTCGCCGTGAACCTGAAGACCGCCGCCCTCCTCGGCATCACGGTGCCGCGGAAGGTGCTGTTGCGCGCCGACCTGCTTCGGCGATGACCGACCGGAGCCAGAAGCCGCGTGGCCGGCTGTTCCGGAAATACATCGGCGTTCTTGTCCTGCTGGTGGGCGGCGTGCTCCTGGTCAGCAGCGCAGTCGAGCTCTACTTCTCCTACCAGGAAACCAAGGCCTCGCTCATCCGTCTCGAGCGCGAACAGGCGGTGGCCGCGGCGGCGCGGATCGAGCGGTTCGTGCAGGACATCGAGCGGCAGCTGCGCTGGACGACCCAGGCCGCGTTCGACCAGCCGGCAGCGGCGTCCCAGCAGCGCGAGATCGACTACCTGCGCCTGCTGCGCAACGTCCCGGCCATCGCCGAGATCCGGCACCTGGACGCGTCGGGCAAAGAGCAGCTGCGCGTGTCGCGCCTGGCCCTGGATGCCGTGGGAAGCCAGGAGGACCACTCCCGGGCGCCGGCCTTCGTGGAGGCGCGACAGGGGAAGACGTATTTCAGCCCGGTGTACTTCCGGAACGAGTCCGAGCCCTACCTGACCGTGGCCGTCCCGGCCGGTGAGTTCGGCGTCGAGGTCACGGTTGGCGAGGTCAATCTCCGGGCCATCTGGGACGTGATCTCGAGGATCCGGATCGGAAAGGCCGGGTATGCCTACGTGGTCGACTCGCTCGGCCGCCTGGTCGCCCATCCGGATATCAGCCTGGTCCTCCAGAAGCGCGATCTGTCCGCGCTGCCCCAGGTTCGCGCCGCGCGTAGCCCGCAGCCGGCCGGGGGCGACGAGAGCGCCGGCATGATCGCGGCCGGCCTGCAGGGCGGACAGTTCCTCACCGCGCACGCCGCGATCGCGCCGTTGGGGTGGCTCGTGTTCGTCGAGCAGCCCCTCGCCGAGGCGTTTGCGCCGCTTCAGGCCTCCATCGTCCGTAGCGTGGTCCTGTTCGCCCTCGGGCTCCTGCTCTCGGTGCTGGCCAGCGTGCTGCTGGCCCGGCGGATGGTCGCCCCGATCCGCATACTGCAAGCGGGGGCAGCCCGAATCGGCGCCGGAGAGTTGGGCCACCGCATCCACGTTCAGACCGGTGACGAGCTCCAGGCGCTCGGCGAGGAGTTCAACCGCACGGCCGCGCAGCTTCAAGAATCGTATGCGGGCCTCGAGCAGAAGGTCGAGGCGCGGACGCGAGAGCTCAGCAAGGCCCTGGAGGAGGTCCGCGCGCTCAGCGAGGTGGGCCGCGCGGTCAGCTCGACGCTCGATCTCGAGGCGGTCCTGACGACGATTGTGTCGCGGGCCGTCCAGCTCTCGGGGATGGACGCGGGAGCGATGTTCGAGTACGACGAGATGGCCGAGGAGTTCCTCCTGCGTGCCACCCAGAACATGGAAGAAGAGACCGTCCAGGCGCTCCAGCGAACGCGCCTGCGCAAGGGGGAAGGTGCGGTGGGCCGCGTGGCGGTGACCCGGGAACCGGTCCAGATCCCGGACATCCTCGAAGAAGGCGCGTACCGGAGTCGGCTCCGCGACGTGCTCGTGCGTTCCGGGCACCGGGCGCTTCTGGCGGTGCCGCTGCTCCGGGAGGACCACATCCTGGGTGGTCTCGTCGTCAACCGTAAGGCCCCCGGGGAGTTTGCCCCGGACGTGGTGGAGCTGCTCAAGACCTTCGCGACCCAGTCGGTCCTCGCCATCCAGAACGCGCGCCTGTTCCGCGAGATCGAGGACAAGGGGCGGCAGCTCGAGATCGCCAGCCAGCACAAGTCGCAGTTCCTGGCCAACATGAGCCACGAGCTCAGGACGCCGCTGAATGCCATCATCGGCGTCGCCGAGATGCTCCTGGAAGACGCCCAGGCCGCCGACCAGTCGGACCAGGTCGAGCCGCTCGAGCGCGTCGTGCGGGCCGGCCGGCACCTGCTGGCCCTCATCAACGACATCCTGGATCTGTCCAAGATCGAAGCCGGGCGGATGGAGCTCCAGCTCGAGCAGTTCGCCATCGCGCCGCTCGTCCAGGACGTGGCGACGACGATCCGGCCGATCGCCACGAAGAGCGGAAACCAGGTCGTGGTGGACTGTCCCGCCGACATCGGGACCATGCGGGCGGACGCCATGCGGGTGCGGCAGGCGTTGCTCAACCTGGCCAGCAACGCGACCAAGTTCACCGAGCAGGGCGTCGTGCGGATCGCGGTCGAACGCCAGCGGCGGGACGGGGCCGACTGGATCCACCTCGCCATTTCCGACACCGGGATCGGCATGAGCGCCGAGCAGATGGGGAAGCTGTTCGAGGAGTTCACCCAGGCCGACTCGTCGACGACGAGGAAATATGGGGGCACCGGGCTCGGCCTGGCCATCAGTCGGCGCTTCTGCCGCATGATGGGCGGCGACATCACGGTTCAGAGCACGCCTGGTCAAGGCTCGACCTTCACCGTCACGCTGCCGGCCGAGGTCGAAGTGACGGACGCCGCCGGGGCCCCGCGGGCGGAGCGGCCAGTCCGCCCCGCGTCCCCGACGGCGCGGACTACCCCGACATCCTCGGTGGTGCTGGTGATCGACGACGACCCGACCGTGCTCGAGCTGATGGAGCGCTTCCTCCTCAAGGAGGGGTTTGCCGTCATCACCGCCGCCAACGGGGTCGAGGGACTGCGGCGGGCCCGCGAGGCCCGGCCCGCCGCCATCACCCTGGATGTGCTGATGCCGGACCTCGACGGCTGGGCTGTGCTGGCGGCGCTCAAGAGCGACCCCGCCCTGGCCGACATCCCCGTCATCCTCGTCAGCGTCGTCGATGAGCAGAGCCGGGGATACTCCCTGGGCGCCGCCGATTATCTGGTGAAGCCCGTCGATCGGGAGCGTTTGAACGAGGCGCTGCGGCGCCTCTGCGGGAGCCGTCGGGCTGGTCGGCTGCTCGTCGTGGAGGACGACATCACCACCCGGCAGATCGTCCGGCAGGCCCTGGAGCGGGAGGGCTGGGCGGTCACGGAAGCCGAGAACGGCCGGGTCGCCCTGGCCCGGCTGGCCGAGGCGCGTCCCGATGTCATCGTCCTCGATCTCATGATGCCGGAGATGGATGGCTTCGAGTTCCTCGGGGAGCTGCGACGTGACAATGCCTGGCGCGACGTTCCGGTCCTGGTCCTCACCGCCATGGACCTGGGAGAAGCCGACCGCCGCCGTCTCTCCGGAGAGGTCGAGCGGATCATCCGGAAGGACGCCGGTGACCGCGATGAGCTCCTGCGCGAGATCAGCCGGCTGCTGAGCGCCAGCGTCAGACGTCGATCGGATCGGGAGGCGAACGGGGACCATGGCGACGAAGATCCTGTACGTCGAGGATAACGACGACAATGTGTTCATGCTTCGCGGCCGGCTTCGCCGGGCCGGGTTCGACGTGGTCGTGGCCACCGATGGCGAGCAGGGCGTGGCCATGGCCGCCGCCGAGGCGCCGGCCCTGATCCTGATGGACCTGAGCCTGCCGGTGCTCGACGGCTGGGAGGCCACGCGACGGCTCAAGGCCCGGCCGGACACCGCCGCCATTCCCGTCATCGCCCTGTCCGCCCACGCCATGGCCGGGGATCGCGAGCGGGCCATCGCGGCCGGCTGCGACGACTACGACACCAAGCCCATCGACTTTCCACGCTTGCTCGAGAAGATCCGGACCGCATTGGGCAAGGGCTCTCAGGCGTGAGCGATCGCAGCGCCCGGCTGCTGGTGGTGGACGACAACGAGGACAACCGCTATACGCTGACGCGGCGCCTGCAGCGCGAGGGCTACAAGGACGTCGTGGCGGCCGAGGACGGACGCCGGGCGCTCGACCTGGTGCGGGCGCAGCAGTTCGATCTGGTGCTCCTGGACGTCATGATGCCGGAGATCAACGGCTATCAGGTGCTGGAGGAGCTCAAGAAGGACGACGCCCTCCGCCACATCCCCGTGATCATGATCTCGTCCCTGGACGAGCTGGACAGCGTCATCCGCTGCATCGAGCTCGGCGCCGAGGACTACCTGCCCAAGCCCTTCAACGCGACGCTGCTGCGGGCCCGCATCGGCGCCTGCCTGGAGAAGAAGCGTCTGCACGACGAGCTGGCCGACTGGACGCGAACCCTGGAACAACGCGTGCAGGAAAAGGTCGGCGAGATCGAGCGACTGGGCCGCCTCAAGCGCTTCTTCTCGCCCCAGCTGGCCGAGCTCATCGTCACCGGGGGCGCCGACGACCCCCTGCGCACCCACCGCCGCCAGATCACCGTGGTGTTCCTCGATCTCCGCGGCTTCACGGCCTTCGCCGAGACGTCGGAGCCGGAAGAGGTGATGGGCGTCCTGCGGGAGTACCACGCGGCCATGGGGGAGCTCATTCTCGGGCACGAAGGGACCCTGGAGCGCTTCACCGGGGACGGCATGATGGTGTTCTTCAACGATCCCGTCCAGGTGCCGAACGCGGCGGAGCGCGCAGTCCGCATGGCGGTCGCCATGCGGGAGCGGGTCGGGACCCTGGCGGCGGCTTGGCGCAAGCGCGGCTACGAGCTCGGGCTCGGCGTGGGGGTGGCCGACGGCTACGCCACCCTGGGCGCGATCGGCTTCGAGGGGCGGTGGGACTACGGGGCGATCGGGACGGTGACGAACCTCGCGGCGCGGCTGTGTGGCGAGGCCAAGGGCGGCCAGATCCTGGTTCCGGCCCGCGTCCTGAGCGCCGTCGAGGACCTCGTCGACGCCGAGGAGATCGGTCCACTGGCCCTGAAGGGCTTCTCCCGATCCATTCCGACGTTCAACATCATCGGGCTCAAGCCGTCGCCCCCGGCACCCGCTTGAGCGGGCCGCCCAGCGCCTTGATCACGGCGGCCACGTTGGGGTCGGGTGTCTCCATCGGCAGCACGCAGCCCGGGCCCACGATCAGCCCGACGCCCCCGGTCTGAGCGACGGCGTCCTGAGCCTCGGCGGCGGCGGCCTCGGGGGTGCCGTCGCGCAGCGTCTTCCACTGATTGAGGCCGCCGATCACCGCGCCCGGTACCTGGGTCAAGCCTTCAGCCAGCGAGGGCGGCGTGGCCCGATCGTCCCAGTTCCAGGCGTGGCCGGGCAGCCGGGCCAGCCGATCGAACATGAGCTGGTCACCGTGGCAGTGCACGATGGTGAGGGCCGAGCGGCCGCGCACGGATTCCAGCACTCGACGGTCGTAGGGCTCGCCGAACTCGGCGTATTGCTCCTCGGAGTACAGGCTGCGGCTAGCCGCCTGGATCGAGTAGAAGATGCCC
Organism: Candidatus Methylomirabilota bacterium; assembly: GCA_036556905.1. Lineage (GTDB taxonomy): Bacteria > Methylomirabilota > Methylomirabilia > Rokubacteriales > CSP1-6 > 40CM-4-69-5. The sequence continues at coordinate 28,287 of DATBIM010000100.1, read as the reverse complement.
GACACGCCTTCGGTCAGAGCGATGTCGGCGAAGCGCACCACCGTCTCGGTGATGGCCTCCAGCGCGTCGGTCACCAGCCCGGGATGCTCGCGCAGGTCCTGAGCGAGCCGTTCGCCGGAGAGCTTGCGCGCCAGCGACAGCGGGGAAAACAGGGTCGGCATGACGACGGCGTCGCCGATGCGCCGGTCGAACCCCATGCGGATGATCGTCTCGAGATGCTGGTTCCAGCCGGCCGCCGAGGCGGGGTCGAGCGGGCGAATCTTCTTCCAGTCCTCGGGCCGCTGCACGGCGCAGCTCGCGCACGGGCGATGGCCGTCGGGACGCACCTCGTTGCTCTCCACGCAGCCCCACGCCTCCACCGCGTAGCCACCGGGTGGGGTGATCTTGAGAAAGTCCGAGGCGTAGCGCTCGTGGAACCGGAGCGTGGCCTGGGCCAGGCCGGCCGGGTTGCGGTCGACCTGGGGAAAATGCCGCCAGACGGCATAGGGGACGCGGTCCACGGGCTGGCGGTTCACGGCAGCCGAGATGCGCTGGCGGCGGGTCATCGCTTGGGTCATAGGCTGATGGATCCCTCGCTGAGGACGGGACGGCCGTCGGCGTCGACGGCGTCGAAGGCGATGTGAGCGGCGTCCCGAGCGCGGCCGCGGACGACGAAAGTCGAAGGCAGGCCGACCATTCCCGAGAAGCGGGCGCGGATGCCGCGTACCCGCGTGGCGTCGCCACCGAGGTCTGCGCGGACGACGCGCGACACCGCCAGCGCGAGCGTGGCGGTGCCGTGCAGGATGATGCCGGGCAAGCCGGCGGCCAGAGCCACGGCGCGATCGGTGTGGATCGGGTTCCAGATTCTGGCGCCTTCCGTGTAGACGTGGGCGGCCCCGGCCCCGACGCTGACTGGCGTGTCCCAGCGCGCGGCGCCGGCGTCGGGCACCGCCGGTCGGGGAGCGCCCGTGACGCTGGCGTCAGCCTCCACGCCGCGATAAACGCTGCCGTGCTCGGTGGTCGTCACCGGGGCCCCGACCTCGTCCACCGTGTCGAAGCGGAGGACGACCAGCGTGCCGGCCCGCTGGCGCTGGACGGCCACCACGCGCGCGGTGATCGACAGCCGGTCGCCCGCTCGCGGCGGCCGGTGGATGGTGAGCGCGTGCGTGGCGTGGACGCCAAACCGGGAGGCCGCGCTGCCGATGGCGCGCTCGCGGAGCGCCAGGGCCAGTGGCCATTCGTAGCAGACGGCGAACAGGGGATGCGCCCACGGGCCGGCCGGCGTCGTGGTGTCGTAGTAACGGGAATCGTCCTCGCCGAGCGAGGCCGCGTAGGCCATGAGCCAGCGGGCGTCGATCTCGACCTTCTGGGGGCCGGCGGTGAGCCCCACGATGTCGGCGCCCAGGCGCGGGGTGGCCAGGCTCATGGCGCCGGGAAGTTCATCGCGTCCACGAAGATCTGCTCGAAGTCCGGATGAGCGGCCAGGGAGACGTGCTCGATGCGCCGGGCGACCTCGTCGGCGTGGCGTCGCTCGGCCTCGCTCAGGAGCGCCAGCTGGGCGCCGAGCGCGGCGGCGTTGCCCACGTAGCGCACCCGGGAGGGCGGCAGCGAGGGGATCAGGCCGATGCGGATCGCGCTGGGGATCGACACGTAGTTGCCGAAGCCTCCCGCCAGCATGAGCTCGTCGATCGCGTCGACCGACACCCCCGCCACGTGGAGCAGCATGGCCACCCCCGAGGCGATGGCGCCCTTGGCCAGCTGGACCTGACGCACGTCATCCTGGGTGAGCACGATCTCGCGCGGCGCGGCGGCCTCGCCGGCCCCGAGCACGACGACCAGGCGCTCCTCGCCTCGCGTGGTCACTCGCTCGCGCAGCCGTGGCGGCAGCGTGTCGCGGTCCTCGACGCGGATGAGGCCGCTGGCATCGATCACGCCGGCCTGGAGCAATCCCGCCAGCAGATCGATCAGCCCGGAGCCGCAGATGCCCAGCGGGGGCATCTCGCCGATCGTGTGCACGCGCAGGTCATCCTCCACGACGACACGGTCGATGGCGCCCTGGGCGCCCCGCATCCCATGGCGGATCTGCGCGCCCTCGAACGCCGGCCCGGCCGGGGCAGAGCACGCCCAGAGGTGCTGGCGCGAGCCCAGGATGACCTCCCCATTGGTTCCGATGTCCACGGCCACCCGCAGCGACGGGGCCGCGTCGATGCGGGTGGCCAGGGCTACCGCGACGGCATCGGCGCCCACGAAGCCCGCCACCAGGGGCAGCAGGCACACGCGGGCTTCGGGGGCGACCTTCAGGAAGAGGTCGCGAGCGGGCAGGACGAGTGGGTGGCGCATGACCGGCGCGTAGGGGGCCAGGCCCACCCAGGAGGGGTCGATGCCGAGGAGCAGGTGGTGCATGCAGGTGTTGCCGACGATCACCACCTTGTAGATCCACTTGGGCAGCACGCCAGCCTCCCGGCAGACCTCGGCCACGTGCTGGTTGAGCAGCCCCACGATGCGGGTGGTCAGCTTCCTGAGATTGCCGGGGTTGAACTGGGCGAAGGCGATCCGGGACATCAAGTCGCCGCCGAAGACCGACTGGGGGTTGAGGCTCGACACGGAGGCGAGCTGCTCCCCCGACTCGAGCTCGAGCAGCGTGGTGACGACCGTGGTGGTGCCGATGTCGATGGCCAGGCCGAACTTCATTGCCGCCGTATCGCCGCGCTCGACGGCGAGGATGCGGCCGGCGAAGGTCGTCACCGTCACCGTCCCCTCGTCGTCCCGGAGCGCCTGGGGAAGCCCGGCGAGGGCGGCGGTGGCGACGTCCCCGGGAGTCAGGCCCACGGCGGCCACGAGCTGCTCGACGTCTGAAGTCTGGTGATGTTCCTCGCGGGGCAGCGCGACCTTCACCACCTGCTTGGCTATGCCCGAGTCGATGGTCACGCCGGTGGCCCGGGCCGCGCCGGGGCCGGCGCCCAGGATCTGGAAGGCCTCCTCCGCGATCGGCGGGGCCACCAGCACCGTGGTCGGCTCGTCCAGGCGGCACTGGCAGGCCAGGCGATAGCCCTCCCGCACGAGATCGTCGCCCAGCTGCAGCTCGTCGGCGATGGTTGGTGGTGGCAGGGTGCCGGCGACGAACTTCACCCGGCAGGATGTGCAGCGGCCGCGGCCGCCACAGGTGGCGGTGATCTCGATGCCGGCGGCGTGCGCCGCCTTGAGGATGGTCGTGCCGGGCGGTGCCTGGGTCCGCCGCGCCGCCGGATCAGACGGGCCGGTGAGGACGGTCAGGGGAACGGCCACGGCAGCGATTGTAGCGCACCGACCATCTTGCCTCGGCGCGTCCGGGCCGGTATCCTGCGCCCGTGAGTGACGCGAGCCTCGACGCCCGACTGGCCGGCCTGGAGGCGCGACTGGAGCGCCTGGAGCGGATGCTGGCCGCCGTGGGCGAGCGGCTGGAGCGCGCCAGCGTCGAGCTCGGCCCGGTCAAGAGCAGCATCCAGCAGTGGGTGACGGAGTACGTGTCCCTGCGCCTGCAGCAGCTCGTGCCCGAGACGTGCGAGCACGCGCCCGAGGAAGCCACGACGGGGCAGGAGGGGCCAGTGCTCCCGGGCACCCGCATCCGCTGCACCGACGAGGTGCTGCATCGACTCGGGCGGATCCCCATTCCCTTCGTCAGGCAGATGGTCACGCAGAAGGTCATCGAGACGGCTCGCGCCGAGAACGTGGGGCTGGTCGACGTGCCCTTCTTCGAGCGCTCGGCTACCTTCTGACAGTGCAAGCTCTCGGGAGAGGATCTCCTGAGCTACCAGCACTGGCAGCAGCACATCGGAGGCGGCGTGAGGTTGTAATCGGCTTCAGGTGCGCCGCCGCGTGAACGAGCCCGTCCCCATCCCGATCGAGGACGCCCTCGATCTGCACACCTTCGCTCCCGCCGACATTCCCGCAGTCGTGGCCGACTACCTCGAGGCCGCCCAGGCGCGCGGCTTCACCGAGGTCCGCCTGATCCACGGACGTGGTCGGGGCGTGCAGCGCACGATCGTGCGCTCGGTGCTGGCCCGCCACCCCCTGGTCGCAGCCTTTGCCGATGCGCCGCCCGAGCGGGGCGGTTGGGGCGCGACGGTCGTGAGAATTGTCGATACGAGGTAAGACGTATCAATCCTTGTCGGCGCGGAGCAGGATCATCCGGTCGGTGAAGGACTCCACTCCGTCCGGGGTCAGGCGGAACTGGAACGCGTCGCGACAGCGCTCGGGGGCCGCCCGCACGTAGTCCTCCAGCGCGCGGAGGGCCTCCGCGCTCATGCGGGTCCGGCTGGTCCACTCCGCCCAGGGCCGGACCTTGGGCATGACCGTCTCGTCGATGATGGTCAGCCCGGCCCCCCGTAAGATCGCCATCCACTCCCGGGCCCGGTACGCGCGGACGTGCGTGGGATCACGGCGACGCTCGACCTCGGTGACGAACATCGCGCATTCCGCATCATCGTGACCGAGGATGTCTTCGATCAGCAGCGAGCCGCCGGGGGTCAGGACCCGGGCCATCTCCCGGATCGCGGCGGCCGGATTGGCAAAGTGATGCGGAGCGATGCGGCAGGTGGCGAGGTCGAAGGCCGCTCCGGGGAAGGGGAGGGTCTCCACATCGCCGGCCACGAACACGATGTTGGCGACGCCTCGGCCCTGCGCGAAGCGGCGGGCCGCGGCCAGCATGGGCTCGGTGAGATCGAACGCCACCACACGGCGCGCGAGGCCCGCGAAGGCCAGGGCCGTGTGGCCGCCGCCGGTGGCCACGTCGAGGACGCGGGTCGGCCGCCGATCGCGGCCCCAGGCCAGCAGGCGCTCGAGGTCGTCGCCGGCGGCGTGTCCCGGGCTCGCCACATAGGCCGCCGCGCTGCCACCGAACTGGCTCTGGATCCGGCGGCCGTGCTCCTCGCTCACGACCTGGCGCGGCCGCGCTCGGCGATGTGGCGGAACAGGAAGTCCTGATCGAGCGGGGAGAGGTCGAAGCGGCGCGAGGCTTCGTCGAGCAGCTTGACGCGGTCAGCCTTCGGGTTGTCCTGCAACTGGTCGTCGATCCACTTCACTGCCTGCCGAATCGGAGCTTCACCCGCCATGGCCGTCTCCCGGGGCGGTGTGGGGCGGAGCGGTCGGCCGCTCCACCCCCATGCCCCCCTACTTGTGTTCGCGCTCGAACTTCGTCTTCCACTCCTTGTTGAGATCCTCGATACCGGGGATGTACTTGATCGTCGACCAGGTGGCGCGGGCCGCCCCCCGCATCGCATAGTACAGGGCCTCGCTGATCTCGTCCTCGGTGGCGCCGGCTTGCTTCGCAGCCGCGAAGCGTCCTGGCGCTCAGGACGTGCAGCCGGCCGCCGACATGGCGGCCAGCGCGACCAGCTCCCTGGTCTTGGGGTCGAGCGAGCCTTCCCGGTAGAAGATCCCGGCGAACTCCTTCATGGCTCCCATCCAGTCGCCTCCTCAGGGGGGATTGAAATACCCGGCCATTATACGGCGACGGCCGATTGGTCGGATCGCCACCCGGCCAATTGGTTCTTGACAAGATCGATTTCCGCATCAAAATGGTCGGCTAGATGAACCATGTAGATATTCCTGTCGATCGCGCCAGGCCGATCCCGTTGGCTCGCCAGATCCAGACGCATCTGGAGCGCCTCGTGCGAGAGGGCCTCCTGGCCCCCGGCGCGAAGCTCCCGGCCACGCGCGAGCTGGCCCAGGCGCTCGGCGTCAACCGGGCGACGGTGGTGTTGGCCTATGAGGAGCTGGTGGCAGCCGGGGTGGCCCGGTCACACGTAGGGCAGGGCACGTTCGTCGCCGAGCGGCCCGCCGATCGAGCGCCGGCGCCCGAGGCGCCGCGCCAGGCCCTACAGACGATCGACTGGTCGAGCCTCTTCTCCCGCGGGGCCCGGATCACCGAAGCCGAGGACAGCCGCCGCCGGGCGCTGATGCCACCGATTGGCCTGGACTCCGGCGTCATCTCGTTTGCCGGAGGCGCGCCGGACAGCGGATTGTTTCCGACCGACGCCTTCCGGCGCATCCTGAACCAGGTTGTGCGCGAGGAGGGCGCAAGTCTGCTGGATTACGGCTCGGTGACGGGTTACGCGCCGCTTCGGCGCCACCTGTCGGGCTATCTCCTGCGGTTCGGGCTGGAAGCCCGGCCCGACGAGATCCTCATCGTCAACGGCTCCCAGCAAGGGTTCGACCTGATCGCGCGGGTCTTTCTGGATGCTGGTGATGCGGTCGCGATCGAGCAGCCCACATACCCCCGCGCGGTCCAGGTCTTCCGCGCCTTCGGCACCCAGTTGCTGACCGTGCCGTGGCGCCAGGACGGCCCCGAGGTCGGCGCCTTCGCCCGCCTGCTCGAGCGGCAGGCGCCCAAGCTCTTCTACTGCCAGCCGAGCTGCCACAACCCCACCGGCCTGGCGATGAGCGCGGAGACGGCCGAGGGGCTCCTCGCGGCGGCGGCGCGTCATCACGTTCCCATCGTTGAGGATGGCTTCGATGCGAGCCTGCACTATGGGCCGCGGCCCTCCAGTCCTCTCAAGGCGCGCGACCGCCACGGGCTCGTGATCTACATCGGGACCTTCTCGAAGATTCTCTTCCCTGGCCTCCGGCTGGGCTGGCTCCTGGCGCCGGCGCCGGTCATCGAACGGCTGGCCGCGGCCAAGCAGCTGGCCGACCTGCACACGAGCGCGCTGCTCCAGGCGGCCGTCCACCGTTTCTGCGAGCGCCGGCTTCTTGAGCATCACGCGACCCGGGTCGTGCGGGAGTACGCGCGCCGCCGGGGATTGCTGCTGACCGCGCTAGGCCGCCGCATGCCCGAGGGTGTCACCTGGACCGAGCCCCAGGGTGGGTTCTCGCTCCTGGTCACGTTGCCCCCGGCCCTGGATGCGGCGGTGTTATTGCCGCGCGCGCTGGAGCGGGGGGTGGCCTTCACGCCGGGCGCCGTCTTCTTCGTGGATGCGGGGGGCGAGCGGACGCTGCGTCTATCGTTCTCGGCGGTACGTGCCGACCGGATCGACGAGGGCATCAAGCGGCTGGGCGAGGTGATCCGGGAGGCCATGAAACGGCCGGCGCCGCCGCCGCTCGAGCGCGCCGCGCTGCCGCTGGTGTGATCGGGTGGGTGCGTGGCGACAGCCCGGGTGCCCGGGACTCAGATCGGGTGGGTGGATAACCGAGCGTGACATTGCGGCGGGGCACGGGCGTGGCGGCAGGCCGGGTGATCGGGACTCAGATCGGGTGGGCGAATAACCGAGCGTGACATTGCGGCGGGGCACGGGCGTGGCGAAGCCCGGGTGCCCGTGCCCTGTACAAGGAGACAGACCATGAGCGAGCTCAACGGGTTGCGCATCGCGGATCACAAGCACATCGGCCTCGCCGAGATGCTCAAGGGCGGGGTGATCATGGACGTCACGAATGCCGAGCAGGCCAAGATCGCCGAGGAGGCGGGGGCCACGTCGGTCATGGCCCTGGAGCGGGTGCCCGCCGACATCCGCAAGGAAGGCGGCGTGGCCCGCATGGCCTCGGTGAAGAAGATCAAGGAGATCCAGCAGGCCGTCACCATCCCGGTCATGGCCAAGGCTCGCATCGGTCACTTCGTCGAGGCCCAGATCCTGGAAGCGCTCGGCGTGGACTTCATCGACGAGTCCGAAGTGCTCACGCCGGCCGACGAGGCGTATCACATCGACAAGTTCCAGTTTCGGATCCCCTTCGTGTGCGGGTGTCGCGATCTCGGCGAAGCGCTGAGGCGCATCGGTGAAGGGGCGGCCATGATCCGGACCAAGGGTGAGGCGGGTTCGGGGAATATCGTCGAGGCCGTGCGCCACATGCGGGCCGTCACCAGCGGTATCCGGCGGCTCACCACGCTCGGCCCCGAAGAGCTGATGACCGAGGCCAAGACGCTGGGCGCGCCCTACGAGCTGCTCCGCTGGGTCGCCCAGAACGGCCGGCTCCCGGTGCCCAACTTCTCGGCGGGCGGCATCGCGACGCCCGCCGACGCCGCGCTCATGATGCAGCTGGGGGCCGAGGCCGTCTTCGTGGGCTCGGGCATCTTCAAGTCGCAGGATCCCCCGCGGCGGGCCCGGGCCATCGTCCAGGCCACCACGCATTACAAGGACCCCGACGTGCTGGCCCGGGTCAGTGAGGAGCTGGGCGAGGCCATGGTCGGGCTCGAGACCTCCAAGCTGGCCAAGGAAGAGCTGCTGCAGACCCGCGGCTGGTGACGGGTTGGAGGCACCGATGAAGATCGGCGTCCTGGCCCTGCAGGGCGACTTCGCCCTGCACGCCAAGGCCCTGGGGCGTTGTGCGAGCGCGACGTGCCGGATCGACGTCGTGGAGGTCCGCAAGGCGGCCGAGCTCAGCGGCCTCGACGGCCTCATCGTGCCGGGCGGCGAGAGCACGACGCTGCTGCGGCTCATGGAGGACGGAGCGTTCGTGCCCGCGCTCGAGAAGTTCCACGCCGAGGACCGGCCACTCTTCGGGACCTGTGCCGGCGCGATCGTGATGGCCCGAGCGGTCGAGAACCCGCCCCAGTTCTCGCTGGGGCTGATCGACGTCGCGATCGAGCGCAACGCCTACGGCCGGCAGCGCGAGTCCTTCGAGGCCTCCGGCGAGGCCCTGCTCGACGGCCGTCCCATCCCCATCCGCATGGTGTTCATCCGGGCGCCCCGGATCCGTTCCACCGGGAGCGGTGTCCGGGTCCTGGCTCGGCACGGGGGCGATCCTGTCCTGGTGCAGCAGGGCAGCGTGCTGGTCGGCACCTTTCACCCCGAGCTGACCGACGAGCCGACCGTCCACCAGTACTTCTGCGACATGGTCGCCCGCAGCCGCGGCCGATGATCTTCCACGAGTACTACTCGGCCATCCCCCCCGCCGAAGTGGACCGCATGGTGCTGGCCCAGGAGCTGGGCCGCCTGATCACGGTTGGCGACGACGGCACGCCGCACCTCGGCCTCTACCCGTTCGTGTACGAGGCCGACAGGGTGGAGGTGCACCTGGTCCGCGCCGACGAGCAGATCGCCGATCTCAAGGTGCGCCCGCGCTGTCTGTTCGAAGTGGACGAGGTCCTGGCCGTGATTCCCTCGTACTGGGTGCACACGGAGTACGCGGGCTCGGCCACCGCCTACCACCGCACCGTCATCTTCGAGTGCACGGCCCAGGTGATCGAGACGCCGGAGGCGGTGGCGGCCCAGCAGGGCCGGCTCCTCGCCCGCTATCAGCCGGAGGGCGGTTATCGCGCGCTGGACCACGCGGATCCGCTCTACCGCGGGGCGCTGGGGCAGCTGGCCGCAGTCCACTTGACCATCACGCGCCGGCGGGCCAAATTCAAGCTCGGCCAGAACCGCCCGGCCGAGACGCGACGGCGCGTCATCGCCGAGCTGCGGCGGCGCGGACGCGCGCACGACGCGCGGGCCGCCGAGGCGCTGGAGTGGACCATCGACGTCCAGGGGAGGTGAACCGATGAAGGCCAAGGCGAACGGTATCAGCGTGAACTACGCGCTCGAAGGACCGGCGGCCGCTCCCGTGGTGATCGTCAGTCATTCGCTGGCCGCCCACCTCGGCATGTGGGAGCCCCAGGTGGCGGCCTTGACGCGGAGCTTTCGGATGCTGCGCTACGACACGCGGGGTCACGGTGGTACCGAGGTGGCTCCGGGCGGCTACACGCTCGAGCAGCTGGCCGACGACGCCCTGGGTCTTCTGGACACCCTCGGCATCGAGCGCGCCCACTGGCTCGGTCTCTCGCTGGGCGGGATGATCGGCCAGACCCTGGCGCTCAAGGCGCCCAACCGCCTGCGCAGCCTGGCCCTCTGCGACACGAGCAGCCGGGTCCCGGTCGATGCCAAGCCGGTCTGGGAGGGTCGCATCCGGGCCGCGGAGGCGCAGGGGATGGAGCCCCTGGTCGAGCCCACCATCGAGCGCTGGTTCACGGCCCCGTTCCGGCAGCGGCGGCCCGAGGTGATCGACCGCGTGCGGACGATGATCCGGGAAACCGACCCCCGCGGCTACGCGGGCTGCTGCCACGCGATCGCCTCGCTGGACCTCACGGATCGGTTGTCCGCCATCCGCCTGCCCACGCTCGTGGTCGTGGGTGAGGAGGACCAGGGCACGCCCGTGGCGGCGGCCCGCACGATCCAGGAGCACATCAAAGGCTCCGAGCTCGTGGTCATCCCGGCCGCCGCCCACCTGTCGAACATCGAGCAGCCGGAGGCGTTCAACAACGCGATCGTGAAGTTTCTGGGCCGCGTCGCTTAGGCTGGCCCAGGGCCTTGACAGGCCAGGGCGAGCATAGGCACTATTGCGGTCAGACCAGCCGACCAGCCCGGAGCCCCGGTATCAGGAGGAGCGCGCATGGCAGCGTTGACGTGCGAGGTCGTCTACCGCGGCATCTTTCAAAAGAACCTGGCCGCGCGTATCACGCGCGGCATCGTGCTCAGCGCCCGCAAGGCCGGACGCTGGGGGATCGCCTTCGGGCGCTACGGTGACAGCCCCCAGCGCAATGGCATCCCGGCCAAGGATTTCGCGATTGTCGCCGACACCAAGGAAGAGCTCGAGCAGAACATGGCCCGCTACGAGCCCAAGCAGGTGGACGTCAGCATCTGCGTGGACGACACGCTGTCCAAGGGCGTGGAGTCCTGGGCGTGGTACGGCCTGCAACCGATCAATCGGCTGACGGTCCCCAACGGCACCGTGCTGATGACCTCGCTGCAGCCCATCGATGCGCTGCTCAAGGACATCCACAAGCGGGACGCGCCCTGGACGCTCAGCCTGATCCGGGCCAAGGCCTCCTTCTCGGGTCTTTGGGTCTACAAGGAAGACCACACCGAGGTCCGGATTCTCGGGGCTCTGGCCAAGATCGCGCCCGACTTTCTGAGCCTGGACGCCGTGTGCCAGGCCATTCAGGAGATGGAGTGGGGCTCGGATCTCAAGGTCGCCTCGGCCCGGAAGGCCTATGAGCGGCTGGAGTCCCGCGGGATCCAACCCGGCGAGGGCAACCCCGAGACGCCCTACGCCTTCGAGCTGCCCCGGTGGTGGGAGATGCGCGAGGGCGTCACCATTCCAGCCATCCCCATCGGCAAGCCGAAGGAGGGCGGCAAGGGCTACGTGCCCGAGCGCAACCCCTACTTCAAGAAGTTCACCACGCGCACGATGCGTCCGGTGATCGACTTCGATACCTGTGTGAAGTGCAATCTGTGCTGGATCTCCTGTCCCGACTCCTGCTTCGATGTCATGCCCGACGGCACCTTCGACGCCAACATGGAAGCGTGCTGTGGCTGCGGCGTCTGCGAGGCCGTGTGCCCGGTCGAGAACTGCATCACCATGGTCAACGAGCAGGTCTTCGAGGACAACGCCAGCCAGTGGGAGATGTGGCGCCGAGACAAAGCCGCCTATAAGACCTGGATGCTGGACATGATCAGCAACAAGAAAGCCACGGTGCGCTCGCACGGCTTCCGGTTCCGCGGACAGTACGAGGAGGAGATCAAGCGGGACCTCGACGCGGGGGGCGTGGAGATCACCGCCGGCATCCCGGGCGAGAACGCCGAGCACAAGACGCTGTAGGGGAGGCCACGAACCATGGCAGTTGCGACGACAACGGCTCCGGCCGTCGGTGAAGACAAAGAGCTGCTCATCTCGGGGAGCGAAGCGGTGGCCGAGGCCCTGACCCTGGCCGATATCGACGTCGTCACCGCCTACCCCATCCGTCCCTACGACACGGTGATGCAGGCCATCGCCAAGAAGATCTCCAACGGTCAGCTGGTGGCCGAGTACATCGTGGCCGAGGGCGAGCACAGCCAGTTCGAGATCGTCAAGCACGCCTCCACGGTGGGCGCCCGCGTGTTCTGCGGCTCGTCGGGGGTGGGCTGGGCCTACGCCATGGAGTGCCTGGTGGTGACGCCCCCGCTCCGCGTGCCCATGATCTGCCTCGTCGGCAACCGGGCCCTCGATGACCCGGGCGCCTTCGGCGTCGAGCACAACGACGCCCTGTTCGTGCGGGACCTGGGGTGGATGCTGGTGTGGATCGACACCTCCCAGGAAGCACTGGACACCACGCTCATTGCCTATCGCGTGGCCGAGGACCGGCGGATCTTCCTGCCGCTCGCCATCTCGGCCGACGGCGCATTCCTCACCCACTCCCAGGCCATCACCATGGTGCCGCCCAAGGAGAAGGTGGAGCGGTTCCTGCCCCGCTACGATCGAGGGGATTTATTGTTGCACCCCGACAACCCGATCACGGTGGCGCCGCAAGCCAACGAAGACTGGGTCATCGAGATCCGGCGTCAGAACGACGAGGCCATGAAGCGGGCCTACACGGTGATCGAAGAGGCCTACGCCGACTTTCGCCGCGTATTCGGCCGGGGTCCGGACAACCCGTGGTTCGAGGAGTACATGACCGAGGACGCCGACGTGATCCTGGTCGGCATGGGGACGATCTCGCTGCCCATCAAGGTCGGCATCCGCACCATGCGGGCCCAGGGCAAGAAGGTGGGGCTGGTACGGCTGCGCTGGTTCCGGCCGTTTCCCTACGAGAAGCTGGCCCAGGCCCTGACCCGGGCTCACGCCATCGGTGTCATCGACCGCGACTACTCGTTCGGCTCACCCTTCGCGTCGGGCGTGGTGGCCAATGAGATCCGCGCCGCCCTCTACAACGCGCCCAAGCGTCCGCCGCTGCTCAGCTTCATCGGCGGACTGGGCGGGCGCGAAGTGACGCTGGACGACGTGTATAAGGCGGCGGAGCTTTGCTACAATGCCGCGAATTCCGGCAAGTCCGACGCCAAGACTCACTGGCTCGGCGTGCGGGAATAGGGAGACGACGACGATGGCGGAGACCACGTTCACCAACGCGACGCAGATCCTGGAGCCCTTCAAGGGGATCAAGCGGGTCACGATCGAGGAGTACTTCACATCCGGCCATCGCACCTGCCAGGGGTGCGAGTCGGCGCTGGTCATGAAGCTGATGGTGAAGGCGGCCGGGCCCCGGACGATTGTGCTGGGCTCGACGGGCTGCATGTACGTCGCCAACACCACCTACTACACCACGCCCTGGGTGGTGCCGTGGATGCACACGCAGCTCGGGTCGTCGGGCTCGGCGGCGCTGGGGACGGCCGCCGGCCTGAAGTCCCTGATGCGCAAGGGCAAGATGAAGGCCGAGCCCATCAACGTGATCGCGTTCTGCGGTGACGGCGGCGGCGCCGACATGGGAGTGGGGGCGATCTCGGCCACCCTGACCCACCGGGAGTACAACTCCCTGATCCTCCTCTACGACAACGAGTCCTACGCCAACACCGACATCCAGCTCTCCGGGATGACGCCCTACGGCGCCCACACGACGTTCAGCCCGCCCGGCAAAGTGAAGCGGCTCATTCACACGCGGTGGAAGAAGAACATGGCGGGGATGATGGCGGCCGGGCACCCGGAGTGCCGCTACGTGGCGACGGTGTGCGCGTCCTACGCGGTGGAGATGATGAACAAGGTGCGCCGCGCCCTGAGCATCGGCGGTCCCACCTTCATCCACTCGCTCGACCCCTGCCCCAAGGGCTGGGACTACGATCCCATGCTCTCCCACGAGCTGGGCGAGCTGGCCATCGAGACGGGGATCTTCCCGCTCTACGAGGTCGAGGACGGTCACGTGAAGTACTACGGCAAGACCAAGGCCATCGTGGAAGGGCGCCAGCGCAAGCCGGTGCGCGAGTACCTCCTCAAGCAGGGCCGCTTCGCGCACTTCACGGAGGAGGACCTCGGGTACTTCCAGGCCAAGGTCGACGAGATGTGGCAGAAGTGGGAGATTCCCGGCGTCGTGCCGTTCCGGCGGGTGGAGGCGGCCAAAGCCGCCCTGAAGTAGCGAAGTCGGTGATCGGTGATCGTGGGTCTGAGACGGGGTCGGGCGCCGAACGGCGCTCGGCCCCGCGCTGTTTAGTCTGTGATCAAGCGCGGACACCGAACTCTGTCAGGAGGAGGGAATTCCCAATGACCCATGCCTGGCGTGTCCTGCTGCACAGCGCTGTGCTGCTGGCCCTCGTCGCCCTCGCCGCACCGGCTGCCGCCTGGGAGCCGACCAAACCGATCGAGTTCGTGATTCCCGCGGGAACGGGAGGCGGTGCCGACCAGATGGCCCGGCTCATCGCCGGCATCAACGACAAGCACAAGATCAGCCCCCGGCCCTTCGTGGTCGTCAACAAATCGGGCGGCGCCGGGGCCGAGGGCTTCCTGCACGTCAAGGAGAAGAAGGGCGACGCCCATACCATCATCATCACGCTGTCCAACCTGTTCACCACGCCGCTGGCCACGGGGACGCCCTTCAACTGGCGGGACTTCACGCCAGTGGCCCGCCTGGCCCTGGACCGCTTCATCCTGTGGGTGAATGCCGATACGCCCTATAAGAGCGCCAAGGAGTACATGGCGGCCGTCAAGAAGACTCCGGGGATGAAGATGGCCGGCACCGGATCCAAGCAAGAGGATCAGATCATCACCGTCCTGCTCGAGCAGACGCAGGGGGTGAAGTTCACGTACGTGCCGTTCAAGGGCGGCGGCGAGGTGTGCGTGAACCTGGTGGGCAAGCACGTCGACTCCACCGTGAACAACCCGGCGGAGTGCGTGAGCCACTGGAAGGCGGGCCGGGTCCGTCCGCTGGCGGTCTTCGACCCCGAGCGCATCCCCGACAAGGACTGGAAGGACATCCCCACGGTCAAAGAGGCCCTGGGGGCCGACATCACCTACAACATGCTGCGTGGGATCTTCGGCCCACCCGACATGCCCAAGGAGGCCGTGGACTGGTACATCGGCTTCTTGCGGAAGGTCACCGATACCGAGGAGTTCAAGACGTACATCAGCAAGGGCGCCCTCAAGTTCGCCTTTGCCACCGGCAGCGAGTACGTGAAGTGGGTCGAGGAGAACGAGAAGCTCCACAAGGAGCTGATGGAGAAGGGCGGGCTCGTCAAGAAGTAGGATGCGGCTCGCCGATCTGATCACGGCGGCAGTGCTGATGCTGCTGGGCGGCGTCGCCCTGTACGACGCTGTCCGGCTCGGCATCGGCTGGGGTGACGAGGGACCCCGCAGCGGGTTCTTCCCGTTCTGGCTGGCCAGCGGCCTGATCGTCGTCGCGGTCGGCGTGGTCGTTCAGGCATTGCGGCGGCGCGAGGACCGGTCCTTCGCCACACCCAGCCAGCTCGCGCCGGTCCTCAAGGTGCTGGTCCCGCTCGCGGCCTTCGTCGTCCTCACCGACCCGCCCGGGCCCGTCTCGGGGCTCGGCCTCTACGTGGCTGCCGCCCTCTACCTGGGCTTCTACATGCGCTGGGTCGGCCGCCACCACTGGCTGACGGTCCTCACGATCGCGGTGGTCGTGCCCGTGCTCGCCTTCGTCGTCTTCGAGCAGTGGTTCCTGGTCCCCATGCCCAAAGGGCCCGTCGAGGACTGGCTGGGGTACTGACGATGGGGCTCGAAAACCTGCTGCTCGGCTTCCAGGTCGCGGTCACCCCGTTCAACCTCTTCATCGCCGTGGTTGGCATCCTGCTGGGAACCATCATCGGGGTGCTGCCCGGGCTCGGCGGGGCCAACGGCGTGGCCATCCTGCTGCCGCTGACCTTCACGATGCCTCCCACCTCGGCTATCATCCTGTTGACGTGCATTTACTGGGGAGCGCTCTTCGGCGGCGCCATCACCTCGGTGCTCTTCAACATCCCGGGAGAGCCGTGGTCGGTGGCCACCACCTTCGACGGTTACCCGCTGGCCAAGCGGGGCGAGAGCGGGCAGGCTCTCACCGCGGCCTTCACCTCCTCGTTCGTCGGGGCCTTCTTCTCGATCGTGCTGATCACCTTCTTCGCGCCCATCCTGGCCGAGGTCGCGCTCAAGTTCGGACCGCCCGAGTTCTTCGCGATTCAGTTCCTGACCTTCTCCTCCTTCGTGGGGCTGGGGGGCGGCAACCCGCTCAAGTCGCTGGCCTCGATCCTGATCGGCTTCATCCTCGCCTCGGTGGGCCTGGATATCGTGACCGGCCAGCTCCGGCTGACCTTCGGCTTCACCGACCTGATGAAGGGGTTCGACTTCATCGTGGCCGTCATCGGCCTGTTCGGGATCGGCGAGATCCTGATCTCCGTGGAAGAGGGCCTACGCTTTCACGGCGCGCAGGCGCGCATGAATCTCCGGGTGGTGCTCGACACGTGGAAGGTGCTGCCCCGGTACGCGCGGACGTTCGTGCGCGGCTCGGTGATCGGGTTCTGGATGGGCTTCAAGCCCGGCGGCGCCACGCCGGCCTCGTTCATGAGCTATGCGTTCGCCAAGCGGTTTTCCCGCAACCCCGAACGGTTCGGCAAGGGTGAGCTCGAAGGCATCGTGGCGCCGGAGACGGCGGCCCATGCGGCGGGCGTGGCCGCCATGCTGCCCATGATCACGCTGGGCATTCCCGGCTCGCCCACCGCGGCGGTCATGCTGGGCGGACTCATCATCTGGGGGCTCCAGCCCGGGCCGATGCTGTTCGTGGACAACCCGGAGTTCGTGTGGGGCCTGATCGCCAGCATGTACACGGGCAACGTCATCGGGGTGCTGATGGTCCTCACCCTGGTGCCGTTCTTCGCCGCGATCCTCCGAATCCCGTTCGCCATCCTGACCCCGCTGATCGTCGTCATCTGCTCGATCGGGGCCTACGCTGTCCACAACAGCATGATCGACATCTGGTACATGCTGATCTTCGGCGTGGTCGGCTACGTCTTCAAGAAGCTCGACTACCCGCTGGCGCCCCTGGTGCTGGCCCTGGTCCTGGGCGATCTTTCGGAGAACGCGTTGCGTCAGAGTCTCATCATGTCCCAGGGCTCGCTGACGATCTTCTTCACGCGACCGATCGCCGCCGTCATCACGGCATTGGCCCTGTTCTTCTTCGCGCTGCCCCTCATCACTCCCCGGTGGCGACGGCTCCGGGGCCTGCCCGCCGGCGCGCCTGCTCCGCGGGAGATTTGACGCGTGGCCTTCCTCGTCGATCCCGAGTTCTGGGCGCGCTGGCTGTCCATCGTCATCATCGATCTCACGCTGGCCGGCGACAACGCCCTGGTCATCGCGCTGGCCGTGCGCACGCTGCCCAGGCGGCAGCAGTTCTGGGGGCGCATCTGGGGCACCTTCGGCGCGGTCGCGCTGCGCCTGGCCTTCATCACCATCATCACGTACCTGCTCAGGATTCCCCTGCTGCAGTTCGCGGGCGGGCTCCTGCTCCTCTGGATCGCGATCAAGCTGATCCGCCAGGACGCGGGGGGAGAGGGCGGCGAGGGCCACGTCCGGCATGGCACCACGCTCCTGCAGGCGGTCTGGATCATCATCGTGGCCGACGTGGTGATGAGCCTGGACAACGTGCTGGCCGTGGCCGCCGCCGCCCACGGCGACCTCGTCCTGGTCGTGTTCGGGATCGCGCTCTCGCTGCCCCTGGTGGTCTGGGGCAGCGGCATCCTGGCCCGGCTCATGGGTCGCTACCCGTGGATCGTCTGGCTCGGCGGCGGCATCCTGGGCTACGTGGCCGGGGAGATGATCCTCAAGGACCGCGTCGTCCACCAGTGGCTGGGCGAGGGCGTCATCGACGTTCTGCACTATCCACTGCCGCTCGTGCTCGGGGTGGGGATCACGGCGCTGGGCTGGTGGTTCGCCCAGCCCTCCCGGCAGCGACGAAAGGTGGCCGAACACCCGTGAAGCCCGACTCGCCCGCTGATCCGCGTCGTGGCCCCGGGCGGGCCCGGGCCGACATGGGCATCGAGCCCATCAAGTCCACCCGCATCTACGAGGAGATCGTCCGGCAGATCAAAGCGATGATCGCCGAGGGGCGGCTCAAGAGCGGTGATCAGCTCCCGCCCGAGCGGGACCTGGCCGGCAAGTTCGTGGTCAGCCGCACCTCGGTGCGGGAGGCGCTACGGGCCCTGGAAAGCCTGGGGTTCGTGGAGATCCGTCCGGGCGAGGGTACCTTCGTACGCCACGTCTCCGTGGAAGAGCTGATCGAGCCGCTGGCGCTGGTGCTGGCCACGCAACGCGAGGCGATCGGAGATCTCTTCGAAGCCCGGCGCCTGCTCGAGCCCGCCATCGCCGGGCTCGCCGCCCGCCGGGCCACCCCCGACGAGGTCCAGGAGATGGAACGCATCCTGGACGAGCAGGCCAAGGACCTCGATCGCGGGGGGACGGGGCTGACGCAGGACGGCCAGTTCCACTCGGCCATCGCCGCGGCCGCCCACAATCAGGCCATCACCCGCATTGTGCACGCCATCATGGATCTGCTGACGCAGAGCCGCGAGGAGTCGCTTCATGCTCCGGGCCGGCCCCAGCGCTCTCATCAGGACCACCGGCGGGTGCTGGAGGCCATCCGGCGGCGCGACGACGCTGGAGCCGAGCGGGCCATGCGCGAGCACGTGATCGCAGTGGAGGCGCTGGTGCTCGGAGCCGAGGCGGTGTCGCGAAGGGCGCGCAGCCGGTGAGGGCCCCGTCGGAGGCGGCCTTGACGCCCGTCGGCACGCCCCGTATACTCCCCGAAATGACTTTGCACGTACTGTTGCGGGGCCTTATTCTCCTGGCGCTGCCGGGCCTGCCCGGAGCATCCGCGACCTAGCGTGCGACGGATGCCACGGGCAGGAGCAAGCCCGTGGCAGAGACGGTGAGAGGGCCACGGGTGAGCGCACCCGTGGCCCTCAGTTTTTGGAGCCGGGGCTCGGTCCCTGGCCGGGGCAGGAGGGAGTCTCAGCGCCGATGGTGGTGAGGATCCAGTAATGCCGAAGGGCGGTTCCGGGGCG
The DNA here is from genome assembly GCA_036556905.1 of Candidatus Methylomirabilota bacterium. Taxonomy (GTDB): domain Bacteria; phylum Methylomirabilota; class Methylomirabilia; order Rokubacteriales; family CSP1-6; genus 40CM-4-69-5. Next base: position 9,571 of record DATBIM010000100.1, on the reverse strand, counting down.
GTGACCAAGTATGTCTACTCCTTCGGCCGTGGCAAGGCCGAGGGCTCCTCCCTGATGCGTAATCTGCTCGGCGGCAAGGGCTGCGAGCTCGCCGAGATGACCAATCTCGCCATTCCGGTCCCGCCTGGCTTCACCATCACGACCCAGGCCTGGGCCCGCTACAACCGCGCCGGCCACGAGTGGCCGGAAGGCCTGTGGGACCAGGTGCTGGCCGGGCTGGCCACCCTCGAGCGCGATTCCGGGCTGGGCCTGGGCGACGCCAAGCAGCCGTTGCTCGTCTCCGTGCGCTCGGGTGCCCGGACGTCCATGCCGGGCATGATGGAGACCGTCCTCAACCTGGGCTTGACCGATGCCACCGTGGAGGGCCTGGCCGCCCGCACCCGAAACGAGCGATTCGCGTGGGACTGCTATCGTCGATTCATCACGATGTTCGCCAGCGTGGTGCTCCGGATCAAGCGCGAGGTGTTCGACGAGCAGCTCGAGGCCTTGAAGACCCGGCTCGGCGTCAGGAGTGACCCCGAGGTGCCGGCCGCCGAGCTGCGCAAGCTCACCCAGACCTTCAAGGACATCGTGACCGGGCGGACGGGCAACCCCTTCCCCCAAGATACGCACGAGCAGCTTCGGCTGGCCATCAACGCCGTCTTCGACTCGTGGTACGCGAAGAAGGCGGTGGAGTACCGGCGGATCAACGCGATTCCCGACGACTGGGGCACAGCGGTCACGGTCATGGTTATGGTCTTCGGCAACCTCGGCGAGACCTCGGGAACGGGCGTGGGCTTCACCCGCGACCCCCGGACGGGCGAGCGGCGCTTCTACGCCGAGTTCCTTTCGAACGCCCAGGGCGAGGACGTGGTGGCCGGCCTGCGCACGCCGATGCCGATCGACGCCCTGCACCAGCGGATGCCCGAGATCTACGATCAGCTCCTCGACATCGCCGGCCGCCTGGAGCGCCACTACAAGGACATGCAGGACATCGAGTTCACGGTGCAGGAAGGCACGCTCTACCTGCTGCAGACGCGCTCGGGCAAGCGTTCGGCGGCGGCGGCGGTACGGGTGGCCGTGGACCTCGTCGGCGAGAGTGTGATCGACCAGCACACGGCGCTCTTGCGGGTCAAGCCGCAGACGCTGGGCGAGCTGTTGCATCCCGTCTTCGATGAGCAAGCCAAAGCCCGGGCCGTGGAGGCCAGGCGGTTGCTGGCCCGGGGCCTGCCGGCCTCCCCGGGGGCGGCGGTAGGCGAGGTCGTGTTCGATGCCGATCGAGCGGTGGAGTGGGCTAAGGCGGGACGCCACGTCATCCTGGTCAGGCCCGAGACGTCGCCGGAGGACGTCGCCGGGATGTACGCGGCCCAGGGCATCGTCACGGCCCGCGGGGGGCGCACCTCCCACGCGGCGGTGGTAGCCGTGGGCATGGGGAAGTCGTGCGTGGTCGGCGCCGGCGATGTGGCGGTGGACATGGACCGCCGGGTGTTCGTCGCGGGCGGCCGGATCGTCCGCGAGGGCGATGTGATCTCGGTCGACGGCAACACCGGCGAGGTCATCCTCGACGGCGTGCAGACGATCGAGCCGGAGATCCAGAAGGAGTTCAGGACGTTTCTGGGGTGGGCCGACCGCTACCGCAGCCTCGGGGTGCGGGCCAATGCCGACACGCCCCAGGACGCCCGCAAGGCGCGCGAGTTCGGCGCCGAGGGTATCGGGCTCGTCCGCACCGAGCACATGTTCTTCACGGCGGAGCGTATTTCCCTCGTGCGCGACATGATCATGGCGGGGGACTCCGCCTCCCGGCGGGCCACCCTGGCCAAGCTCCAGCCCCTCCAGCGCGACGACTTCGTCGGCATCTTCCAGGCCATGGACGGCTTGCCGGTGACCATCCGCCTCCTCGACCCGCCTCTGCACGAGTTCCTGCCGCGCTACACCGATCTGCTGGAGGAGTACACGCGCCTGGAAGCCCGGGGCATCAGCCCGGCGCGGCAGCGGCTCGAGGAGATGATGGCCAAGGTCCGCTCCCTGCAAGAGGCCAACCCGATGCTCGGCCATCGCGGTTGCCGCCTGGGCATCACCCATCCGGAGATCTACGGCATGCAGGTCCGGGCCATCATGGAGGCGGCCTGTACCGTGGCCGAGCAGGGGGGAAAGGTCGAGCCCGAGATCATGATCCCCCTGACCGGGACCGTCGGCGAGATGCGGCTCACCTACGAGCAGACCAAGCGGATCGCCGACGGCGTGGTGGCCGAGCTGGGCGTGCCCCTCAAGTACACCATCGGCACCATGATCGAAGTGCCCCGCGCCGCGCTCCTGGCCGACCAGATCGCCCGGGACGCGGAGTTCTTTTCCTTCGGAACCAACGATCTCACCCAGCTGACCTTCGGCTACAGCCGTGACGACGTGGCCAAGTTCTTGCCCGACTATCTCCAGAAGGGTCTGCTCCCGCACGATCCCTTCGCGGTCCTGGACCGGGAAGGGGTCGGTGAGCTGATCCGTATCGGGATCGAGCGGGGCCGGCGGACCCGGCCCGACCTCAAAGTGGGGATCTGCGGCGAGCACGGCGGCGAGCCCTCATCGGTGGAGTTCTGCCACCAGGTCCGCATGAGCTACGTGTCCTGTTCACCGTTCCTGATCCCCATCGCCCGTCTCGCCGCCGCCCAGGCCCGGCTCAAGGAGCGCGAGGCGGCCGGAGGAGAGTCCCATGCCTAGCGTCGACGGCGTCTTCATTCCGGTCACGACCCCATTCCGTGGCGACGATGTGGCTCCCGACCGCCTGGCCGCCAATCTGCGCAAGTGGAACGTCACGGCGCTGGCCGGCTATGTGGTGCTCGGCTCCACCGGCGAGTTTCCCATGCTCTCGGAGGCCGAGCGCGACCAGGTGCTGACGGCGGCTCGCGAGGCCATCCCCCGGGACAAGCGGTTCATCGCCGGCACGGGGACGAACTCCACGCTGCACACCATCAGACAGTCGAAGCGGGCGGCCGAGCTGGGCGCGGACGCGGTCATCGTGATCACCCCGCACTACTTCACCCGGCCCTTCGGCCGCCCGGAGGCCCAGGTGCGGCACTACCTGGCCGTGGCCGAGGCCTCGCCCGTTCCGGTGATGATTTACAATTTCCCTCTGAACACCGGGATCAATCTGGAAGCGGAGACGGTGGCCAAGATCGCCGCCCACCCCAACGTCTGCGGCATCAAGGACTCGTCGGGCAACATCCCCCAGTGTGCGCAGATCCTCGACCAGACGCCGAAGAGCTTTTCGGTCCTGGTGGGAGCGGCCTCCGCGCTGCTCCCGGCGCTGGCCATCGGCGCCTCCGGGGGCATCCTGGCCCTGGGGAACATCTCGGCCCGGGAGTGGTGCGACGTGTACGCCCTGGCCCGGGCCGGGCGCTGGGACGAGGCCCGGGAGATCGCCGCCCGCATGATGCCGGCCGACCGTGGGATTCCCGGTCGCCACGGGATCGGCGGGCTCAAGGCGGCGCTGGACCTGCAGGGGTTGTACGGCGGCCCGTGCCGTCCGCCGCTGGGGACGCCGGACGGCGATGCCATCGAGGACATCAAGGAAGTCCTGGCCACGGCCGGACTGCTCTAGGGCGACGAGGAGCTGGGAGGGACTGACGTGAGAATGTCGGGTGCGCGCATGGTGCTCGAGTGTCTCAAGCGGGAAGGGGTGGAGACTGTCTTCGGTCTGCCCGGGGGTGCGGTCCTGCCCGTCTACGACGCCCTGTACGACTTCGAAGGGCTCCGCCACATTCTGGTCCGCCAGGAGGCGGCGGCGGGCCACGCCGCCGAGGGCTACGCGCGGACGACGGGCAAGATCGGCGTGTGCATGGTGACCTCGGGCCCGGCCGCCACGAATCTGGTGACCGCGCTGCAGGACGCCTACATGGACTCTATCCCGATCGTGGCCTTCACGGGCCAGGTGCCCACCCACCTCATCGGCAACGACGCCTTCCAGGAGGCCGACAACTGCGGCATCACCCGGCCCTGCACCAAGCACAACTTCCTGGTGAAGGACGGCCGGGATCTGGGGCCCATGATCCGGGAGGCCTTCCACATCGCGGCCACCGGGCGGCCAGGCCCGGTCCACATCGACCTGCCCAAGGACATCCTGGTCAAGGAGGCCGAGCTGGTATGGCCGGAGCGGGTCCAGCTGCGCTCCTACAACCCGAACTACGATGGCCACCCCGGGCAGATCAAGAAGGCGGCCCGGCTGATGCTGGGGGCGCGGCGGCCGGTGCTCTACGTGGGCGGCGGGGTCATCTCGGCCGATGCCGACGCGGAGCTGCGCGAGCTGGCCGAGCTGACCCAGATTCCGGTGACGACGACGCTGATGGGCCTGGGGGCCTTCCCGTCCGAGCATCCGCTCTCGCTGGAGATGCTGGGAATGCACGGCACCTACTACGCCAACATGGCCGTGCACGACTCCGACGTCCTCATCGCGGTGGGCGCCCGCTTCGACGACCGGGTGACGGGGAGGGTCGAGGACTTTGCGCCGCGCGCCGAGATCATCCACATCGACATCGACCCCTCGTCGATCTCCAAGAACATCAAGGTCAACGTGCCGATCGTGGGCGACTGCCGGCGCGTGTTGCGGGCCCTGCTGGACGCCGTGCGCGAGGAACTGGCCGGCGAGCCCGTCTCCGTCGCCGTGCAGGCGCGCAAGCAGTGGCTGGCCCAGATCGCCGAGTGGCGGAAGAGCCATCCGCTGCACTTCGACTGGGACGACAACACCATCAAGCCCCAGTACGTGATGCAGGAGGTCTCCAATCTCACCCGCGGCGAGGCCTACATCATCACCGGGGTGGGCCAGCACCAGATGTGGGCGGCCCAGTACTACAAGTTCAAGCATCCGCGGCGCTGGTGCACCTCGGGGGGCCTGGGGACCATGGGCTACGGCCTGCCCACGGCGATGGGGGTGGCGGCCGCCCACCCGGATGACCTCGTCGTCAACATCGATGGCGACGGCTCCTTCGTGATGAACAGCCAGGAGCTGGCGACCTGCTACGACCACAACCTGCCCGTGAAGACCATCATCATCAACAACGGCGGCCACGGCATGGTGCGGCAGTGGCAGGAGATCATTTACAAGGGCCGCTTCGTGGCCATCGACCTCGACCGCAGCCCGGATTTCGTGAAGCTGGCCGAGGCCTACGGCTGCGTGGGGATCCGGGCCAGCAAGCCCGCCGAGGTGGTGCCGGCGCTGGAAAAGGCCTTCGCCACGCCGGGACCGGTGGTGGTCGACGTGCTCGTGGACAAGTGGGAATACGTCTTCCCCATGGTGCCGGCGGGCGGCGCCAACAAGGACATGATCCTGGAGCGTCCCAGCCGAGCGGTCAAGGACAAGGCCGCCCGAGCCCAGACGGGGTTCTGAGATGCAAAACGGCGGCGAGCCGCGCCAGCACACCATCTCGGTCCTGGTGGAGAACCGCTTCGGCGTGCTGTCCCGGGTGGCCGGGCTGTTCTCGGCCCGGGGCTACAACATCGAGAGTCTGTCGGTGGGAGAGACGCTCGACCCCACGGTGAGCCGGATGACCATCGTGGTCTACGGCGACCAGTTCGTGATCGAGCAGGTCATGACGCAGCTGCACAAGCTCATCGACGTCATCAAGGTCACGGACCTGACCGACGAGGACCACGTCCAGCGCGAGCTGATGCTGATCCGGGTGAACGCCGAGCCCCAGCACCGGGCTGAGATCCTCCGGACCGTCGACATCTTTCGGGCCAAGGTCGTCGACGTGACGCCGCTCAGCTTCACGCTGGAAGCCACCGGGGACGAGGAGAAGCTGGAGGCGCTGATCGAGCTGCTGCGCCCGATGGGGATCCAGGAGCTGGTACGAACGGGGAAGGTCGCCATCGCCCGCGGCCCCAAGACCCGCCGCAAGGTGGAGGGGCCGAAACGCTCGCGGGTGTCCGACGATCCACGCGTGATCGGCTTCGCCGACTGATGGGGGCCGGGGGCCTCGAAGGGAGCGCCGGCAAGGCCGGCGCGCGAACGAAAGGACGAGGGAATGCCGGCAAAGATCTACTACGATCAGGACGCCGACCTGGGCTTGCTCAAGGGGCGCAAGATTGCGGTCGTCGGTTACGGCAGCCAGGGCCACGCTCACGCGCTCAACCTCCGGGACTCGGGCCAGGATGTGGTGGTCGGGCTCTACAAGGGGTCGAAGAGCTGGGCCAAGGCCGAGAAAGACGGCCTGCGGGTGACCACGGTGGCCGAGGCCGCCCAGACGGCCGACGTCGTGATGATCCTGCTGCCCGACCAGGTGCATCGGGCCACCTACGAGGAGTCGATTCGGGGCGCGCTGAGCCGGGGCAAGATGCTCATGGTGGCCCACGGCTTCAGCATCCACTTCAACCAGGTGGTCCCGCCGCCCGACGTCGACGTCTCCATGATCGCTCCCAAAGCGCCCGGTCACGTGATGCGTGACCTCTTCACCCAGGGGCCGGGAGTCCCGGCCCTGCTGGCCGTACAGCAAGACGTCAGCGGGAAGGCCAAGGACCTGGCCCTGGCCTACGCGAAGGGCGTGGGCTGCACCCGGGCCGGCGTCATCGAGACCACGGTTCGCGAGGAGACCGAGACGGATCTCTTTGGCGAGCAGACGACCCTGTGTGGGGGGATCTCGCACCTCATCAAGGCGGCCTACGAGACCCTGGTCGAGGCCGGCTACCAGCCCGAGGTCGCCTACTTCGAGTGCATGCACGAGATGAAGCTCATCGTCGACCTCTTCTACCAGGGCGGCCTGGCCTACATGCGCTACTCCGTCTCCGACACGGCCGAGTACGGCGACTACACGCGGGGGCCGCGCATCGTCAACGAGGAGACCAAGGCGGAGATGCGGAAGATCCTGGCCGAGATCCAGTCCGGCCAGTTCGCGCGCGAGTGGGTGCTGGAGAACCAGGCCAACCGGCCCTCGTTCCTGGCGGTGCGCAAGCGCGACGCCGAGCATCCCATCGAAGAGGTCGGCAAGCGGCTCCGGGCCATGATGTCCTGGATCAAGCCGCCAAGGATGTGACGAGGTAGAAGTGGCGAAAAAGAAAGGTAGAAAACGGATCCCCATCGCCCGCGAAGGGTGGCCGTTCGTGGTGGGCCCGGCTGCGGTTGCCGCCGGACTCTGGCTGACTGGTCACCGGCGGCTGGCCGCGCCCTTCGCCGCGGCGTCGCTGGCCTCGCTCGGCTTCTTCCGCGATCCGGAGCGAGAGATCGCGGCTTCGGCCAACACCGTCCTGGCTCCCGCCGATGGGACCGTGCGTGAGGTGGTGGACGACGTCGACGAGTGGGTGGGGCCGGCCGTTCGGGTCTCGATCTTCCTCTCGCCCCTGGACGTCCACATCAACCGGGCGCCCATCGGTGGGCTCGTCGCCGAGACGAACCTCCAGCGGGGCCGCTTTCTGGCCGCCTGGAAGTCCGAGGCCAGCCAGGTCAATGAGCGCTGCGTGATCAATTTCCAGGGCGACACGGCCCGGGTGACGGTGGTGCAGATCGCCGGCATGGCCGCCCGGCGCATCGTGTGCCGGGTGCGGGCGGGCGACAAGGTCGCGGCCGGCGACCGCATCGGGATGATCCGCTTCGGCTCGCGCACCGATTGCCTGATGCCCCGGGGAACGGAGATCCGGGTCCGCCCCGGCCAACGCGTCATCGCCGGCATGACCATCCTCGGGGTGCTCCCGTGATCAGGCGCCCGGGAGCGCGGGGCCCGCGGCGGCGGCGCTGGCAGGAGCTCAGGGAGAAGCGACGGCACGGGATCTTCCTGCTCCCCAGCCTGCTCACCACCGGCAACCTCTTCTGTGGGTTCTTCGCGCTGCTGCTCGCCGCCAACCAGCGCTTCCCGGAGGCGGCCCTGGCCATCTTCGTGGCCATGGTGATGGACCTCCTGGACGGTCGGGTGGCCCGGCTCATGAAAGCCACGAGCCAGTTCGGCGTGGAGTTCGACTCGCTGGCCGACGTCGTCTCCTTCTGCGTGGCCCCGGCGTTCCTGCTCTACGCGTTCGCCCTGCGCGACCTGGGCCGCCCGGCCTGGTTCGGGGCCTTCCTCTTTGTGATCTGCGGCGCGCTGCGGCTGGCCCGCTTCAACGTCCAGACCGCCAGCGTGGACCGCCGCTTCTTCGTCGGGCTCAGCACGCCGGCCGCCGCCGGCATCGCGGCCTCCACCGTGCTGCTCCTGAGCGGCGAGCCTCTGGACGCCTGGGTCAAGGTGACGCTGGCCGCCGGCACGTACGTGGCGGCGCTCTTGATGGTCTCCACGTTTCGCTACTGGAGCTTCAAAGAGGTCGATATCGCGCGTCGCTATCCTGTGCAAACGCTCCTGGTCGTGGTGCTGGGGATCATGATCGTCGCCACCAATCACGAGCTGTTCCTGTTCCTGCTCTTCGCCGGCTATGCCCTGTCGGGCCCGGTGCGGCGGCTGGTGGTCGGCCGTCCGGCCCCGGTAGGCGGGGAGCTCGGGACTAAAGAGGTGTCTTGAGATGGACCAGTCAGGAGGACGTATGGACCGCGTCATCATCTTCGACACGACCCTGCGGGACGGTGAGCAGGCCCCCGGGTTCTCCATGAACACCATGGAGAAGCTGGAGATGGCTCGCCAGCTCGCCCGGCTCAACGTGGACGTCATCGAAGCCGGGTTTCCCATCTCCTCGGAAGAGGACTTCGAGGCGACCCGCGAGGTCGCTCGTCAGGTGGGCGTCCTGGAGGGGGCCCCCATCATCTGCGGGCTGAGCCGGGTGGGGCTGGCCGACATCGACCGCTGCTGGGAGGCGGTGAAGTACGCCCGGCGCTCCCGCATCCACACCTTCGTGGCGACCTCCGACATCCACCTCAAGTACAAGCTGCGGAAGTCGCGGGCCGAGGTCATGCAGGCCGCGGTGGAGGCGGTGCGTCACGCCCGCGGCTACTGCGCGGACGTGGAGTTCTCTCCCGAGGACGCCTCCCGCTCGGACTTCGACTACATGTGCGATGTCCTGTCGGCGGTGATCGACGCCGGCGCCACCACCATCAACATCCCCGACACGGTGGGCTACGCCATCCCCCGGGAGTGGGGGGACCGCATCGCCCGCATCCGCGAGCGGGTCGCCGGCATCGACCGGGTGGTCCTGTCCGTGCACTGCCACAACGACCTCGGGCAGGCGGTCGCCAACTCGCTGACCGCCATCGTGAACGGGGCCCGGCAGGTGGAGTGCACCATCAACGGGATCGGCGAGCGCGCCGGCAACGCGTCGCTCGAAGAGATCGTGATGACCCTGCGGACCCGCAAGGACTTCTTCGGGATCGACACCCGGGTAAAGACGGAGGAGATCTTCCGCTCCTCCCGGCTGCTCAGCCACATCACCGGAGTCCACGTGCAGCCCAACAAGGCGATCGTCGGCGAGAACGCCTTCGCCCACGAGGCGGGGATCCACCAGCACGGCGTCCTGAAGGACAGGCGGACGTACGAGATCATGACCCCCGAGTCGGTCGGCGTGAAGACCAGCCGGCTCGTGCTCGGCAAGCACTCCGGCCGTCATGCCCTCGACGAGCGGTACCGGCAGATGGGCTACGCCCTGTCCAAGTCCGACCTCGAGAAGGCGTACAAGCTCTTCACCAAGCTCGCCGATC
>DATBIM010000099.1:0-50119 GCA_036556905.1 Candidatus Methylomirabilota bacterium | reverse complement strand
GATCTTTTCAGGATCTCTAAATTGAAATAACTCCGTTGACTCCGTTGCTCTGTGGTGAGAACTACTCCGCTATCTCTGACTCCTCCCGGATCTCCGCCTCCCCGCTGGCAGCCCGCTTACGGGCCAGCGCGCGCTCGGCGCTCAGCCGCTCCAGCTCCACCGCGGAGTGATCGACGAACTGCATCGCGGCGGCGATCGCCTTGTGGCCGGCGGCGTCGCGGATGAGGGTGTGCATCCGCTGGCACACGCGGCGGTAGGCCGGGTGCCCCTGCGGCGCCGTGCGCAGCTCGATCAGGTGCATCGCCTCGCGCGCGTTCATCTCCATGTAGAACCGCACCCGGTAAGCCATCGCCACCGCATAGGAGGCGACGTCGGGCAGGCCGCGGGCGGCGATCGCATCGTACAGTGCCGCCGAGGCGTCCATGACGCGCTCCCAGTCGGCCCGGGCCCCCACCTCCTCCACCGCCCCCGGGATCGCCGAGCCGTGGTCGGGCGTGAGGCGTTGCCACTCCAGCGTGAGCAGGCGGTGGCGCTGTAGATCCCGGAACGCGCCATAGTCGGCCAGCACGTCAAAGCGGTAGGCGGTGCGTTCGAAGGCCCGACCCGGCTTGTGCCGGCGATTGCGCCGCTTGCCGACATAGGCCTGAAGCACGGCCAGCCGTTCCTCGGGGCCGAGACGCCGGGCCACCGCGAGCAGCTGGTCGTCGGGAAGGCGGGAGGCCGCGTACAGCGCGGCGGCCACCACCTTGACCTCACCCTCGGGATCGAAGTCCGTCAGCGTCACCTCGTCGCGAAGCTCCGGGGCGGCGTCTCCCAGCACGTCGTCGGTCACCCGTTGGGTGGCCTCCCGGGTCTCGGCGAGATAGGCGGACCAGGCCCCGCCACGATCAGCCAGATCGACGCGCCGGAGAAAGGCCGGGATCACCTTGCGCAGCTCCCGTAGCATGAGATCGGCGCACTCGCGAACCTCGGCGAGCGGGTGCACGCGCATCCGCAGCAGGAGCTGCTCATAGGCCTGGCCGGTGCCGTAGATCCCGACGTTCGAGATCGTGGCCGCCGGCAACAGCCCGCGCAGGGTGTCCAGGGCCTTGGCGCGGATCGTGAGCCGGTGCACCTGTTCGGAGTCGCCGGCGGCCCGCGGGAATTGCGCTTCATAGAACTCTCGAAGACGGGGCAACCAGCCGCGGTAGGTGTCGAACGCCTGATCCAGGGTGGCGATGTATCGCTCCCGCAGCGCGCCCTCCAGCTCGGCAGGGATATGGTAGCGGTAGCGGCCCCCCGGCCGATCATCGTAGGGAACGTAGCGCGTCGATTGCTCGAGATACGCCATGAGACGCCCCCACTCGAGCACCTTCGTAAGGAGGTTCGACACGCCCTCGCAGGCGAGGTGGACGCCGCCCAGCTGGGCGACCGAATCGTCACCGTATTCGAGGAACACGCGCTCGTACAGCGCCTCGGCCCGGCGGCTGGAAACGGTGGCCTCTCGCGATGGGGGGGGCGAGACGCCCCCCCCATCGTTCATGAACTCGTCCAGGAACAGACGGCGGAGCGATTTCGGCGAGCGCGAGTAGCGGGCAAAGAGCGCGCCCTTCACGACCTCGGGGAGATTCACCAGCGCGAAGACCGGGCCGTCGAGGTTGGTGAAGTACGGGGCCAGCGCGGCGCGCTCCTCGGGCGTGAAGGCCTCCGTCATCTACGGACGATCTTACCCCAGCGCACGGATCACGGCGACGGCGGCTACACCTCGACCCCGGAGTACAATGCCGCTGGCCAGGAGATTCTATGACCCGCTTGCGAATCGGCTTCATCCCCATCGAGGGCGGCCACTACTATCCCGAGGCGCTGGAAGAGGTGAGCCACGCCGAGGAACTGGGATTCGATTCCGCGTGGATGGAGGAGCACCACTCGGTCACGAACCACTACTGGCCGTCCCCGCTCACCGTCCTGGCCGGCTTCGCCACCCGGACCTCCCGGCTCATGCTGGGCACGGACATCCTGGTGGCCGCCTTCTATCACCCGGTGCGACTCGCCGAGGACGTGGCCCTCCTCGACGTGATGTCCCAGGGGCGCTTCACGCTAGGCATCGCCATAGGATACAAGCCCGACGAGTTCGCGCTCTACGGTGTGGATCTCGAGAAACGGGGTGCCCGCTTCGAGGAGCAACTGGCCATCATGAAGGGCCTCTGGACCCAGGAGCGGGTGCAGTTCAAGGGCCGGTACTACACGGTGGACGGCCGGCTCGAGCCCGCTCCCGTGAGCAAGCCCCACCCGCCCCTCTGGATCGGCGGCTGGGGCGAACTCACCTTGAGGCGGGCGGCCACCCTGGCCGACAACTGGATCCCCGGCCCTACCGCCGACCTCAAGCGGCTCCTGGAGGGCCGACGACGGTTCCTCGAACATCGCAAGGCGGCCGGGCGCAAGGCGTCCCCCGCTGAATGGCCGCTCACTCGCGACGTCATCATCGCCGACACCGACCGGCGGGCTCGCGAGCTGGCCGAGCAGCACATCATGGTGGCTTACCGGAAGGAGTACGCAGGCGGTTGGCGTCATCCTTTCATCGATGCCTCCGTCGCCACCGACCTCGACAGGCTCATGGAGGACCGGTTCATCATCGGAGGGCCCGAGGAGTGCATCGCCAGGATCGGTAGGTTCGTCGAGCAGTACGGGATGACTCACCTCATCTGTCGGATGTTCTTTCCAGGCATGCCGCACTCTCAGATCATGCGGGGCCTCGAGCTCATTGCCCGCGAGGTCATGCCCGCCTTTCGGTAGTGCAGCCGTCCTAGGACTCCGTGTCCGCTAAAGATGCGGATTTAAAGGTCTGTCCAGCCCCCGGCATGAAGCCTAAATATCTGATATACTTACGATTACTTGGCCCCTTGCCGATGAAAGGAGTGGTGAGTCGCTGCCTCTGGTGTACCGGACGGATCGCTCATACGCCTGGAACTATGCCCGTAGCCCTGTGCTGCCACGGCTCCGTCGCCTGCCCCTGTCGGCAGGTGGGCAGTTGCTGGGGTACCAGCTCGATTCGCCCCTCGGAATCGCCGCCGGGCCGCTGCTGAACTCGAAGTGGGTCGAGGGCTACGCCCGCCTGGGGTTCGACGTGCTCACGTATGCCACGGTGCGGTCACAACCCCAGCCGGCGCACAACCTGCCCAACATTCGTCCCGTAGACAATCGCCAGGAGGTCGCCATTGCCGGCGGGCGCGGACATCCCGACGGCACCACCATCGCCGTGTCCCTCGGGCTGCCCTCGATGGAGCCCGAGGTCTGGCGCAGGGACATCCGCCGGGCCAAGGAACGGCTCCGGCCCGGGCAGATCCTCGTGGCCAGCGTGGTGGGAACGCCCGGGCCCGGCGAGGGGCAGGAGGGCTTCATCGCCGACTACGCCCGGTGCGCGCAGTGGGCGGGCGAGGCCGGCGCCGATGTCATCGAGGTGCATCTGGCCATCCTCAACCCGTTCGGGGAGCCGGGGCAGATGCTGTACGAGAACGTGGCGCTCTCGGCGCAGATCCTCCACCGGGTCCGCGGCAGCGTCGGCGTCCCGGTGCTCGCCAAGCTAGGGACCTTTCGCAGCCCCCGCGCGCTGCACGACACGGCGACCCGGATCGCCCCGTGGACCAACGGCTTCGTGCTCGTTCACGGTATTCCCCGGAGGGTGGTCGACGCATCGGGCAATGCGGCCTTCGAGGGCAGCGGCCGCGAGTGGGCCAACGTCGTGGGGTGGGGAACCTTCCCGGTGGCCTACCGCCACATCACCGAGCTGCTGGCCTGGCGGCGGGCTGGTGAATGGCCCCACGCGGTCCTGGCGGTGGGCGGCATCGCCACCGTCGCGCGAGCCCAGCAACTGCTCCGCGAGGGGGCCAATGCCGTCCTCGTGGCCACCGCCGCGCTGGAAGACCCTCTGTTCGCCACCCGGTTCCGGCAGACGGCAGCAGTCTCCGCGGTCGCCTGAGCCGGCCGCGGCCGCCGGGGCCGACACTCCTGTGCTAGGCTACCGCCGATGCGCTGGCTGATCGTCCTCGGCCTCGAGCGGGCCGGCGATTTCGGCGTCGACTTCCGGGACGAGCTCGCCACGATGGGCCACGAGGTCCGGACCTTCGCGTACCGGCGGGAGAATCTCCTCTACCGGAACCGACCCACCAAAGCCGCGTATCAGCGGGTGATTCTCGCCCGCCTGGAACGCGAGTGTCGGGACTGGCGGCCGGCCATCGTCCTCGTGCTGAAGGGGGGACCGATCACCGCCGAGCTCATCCACCGCGTGAAAGCCCGCACCGGCGCGCTCTTCCTGAACGTGTTTCCCGACAACCCCCTCCTCATGATGCCGTTCCCGCACATCGAGCCCTACGACGTGTTCTTCACCAAGGAGCGGTACGCGATGCGGCAGCTCCAGCTCGCCGGCCTGCGCAACCTCTACTACCTGCCGCTCTATTGCGTGCCGGCGTTCCATCATCCGGTCGAGCTGACCGACGAGGAGGCCCGAGCCCTCGAGGGTGTCATCGCGCTCGTCGGGCGTCGCTATCCCTACCGCGAGCGGCTCGTCGCCGAGCTCGCCGACTATCCGCTCGGCGTGTGGGGACCCGACTGGGAGCGGACCCGTGATCCCCGCGTCCGCGCGGTGGTCCGCGGCGGGGGTGTATGGGGTCGCGCCAAGCTCGCCATCTATGCGGGCGCCCGGCTCTCGCTGAACCCGCACCACCCCTTGAACGACATCGTGGGGGTGAACATCAGGACGTTCGAGCTGGCGGCGGCGGGCGCCTGCCAGGTCGTGGATCTCAAGGAAGACCTGTCCACCCTCTTCAAACCGGGCGAGGAGGTGGTCACCTACCGCGATCTCGGCGAGCTGCGGCGCCAGCTCGACTATTACCTGGCCCACCCCGAGGAGACGCGGGCCATCGCCGAGAGCAGCCGGCGCCGGGCGCTGGCCGAGCACACCCTGCGACACCGCATCGAGGAGATCCTGACCGTCGTCGACGAGCGTTTCGGGGTGCGATGACCGACTCGCTCGCCCAGCAGCTCGTCTGCATCGACTGTGGCGCCGGCTTCCCGCTCGGTTACCGTCTCGAGTGCGGAAAGTGTCGGGGACTGCTGGAGCTGCGCTACGACATCGACGCGTTGCGGCGGGGCGGCCCGGCCCTCTTCACCGGCAGCGGCCTGTGGCGCTACGCGCCCGTGCTCCCCATCCCCGATCCCGCCCACCGCGTGACCCTCGGCGAGGGCGGGACACCGTTGCTCGCCTGCCCGCGTCTCGCCGCTCAGCTCGGTGTCCGGCGGTTGTTGATCAAGTTCGAGGGCGCCAACCCCACGGGAACCATCAAGGATCGCACCTCGGCCACGGCGATTGCGGCGGCCCGGCAATTCGGCTTTCGGGCGACCTCGGTGGTGTCTTCCGGCAACGCCGGCTCTTCGATCGCGGCGTACTCGTCCCGGGCCGGCCTCCGCTCGCTCATCTTTGCCTACGAGCGCGCCTCGGCCCCGAAGCTGCTGCACATGGCGGCGACCACCAGTGATCTCATCCTCTACCAGGGCGTCTACGACGACCTCATCCAGATCTGGGATCGGCTGGCCGGTGAGCAGCTCTTTTTCGACTGCGGGGCCTCGCGCAACCCCTACAAGCACGAGGGCAAGAAGACTCTGGCCTACGAGATCGCCGAGCAGACGGCGTGGGCGCCGCCCGACGTCCTGGTGATGCCCGTCGCCGTCGGCGAGAGCTTCATCGCCGCCGCCCGCGGCTTCCAGGAGATGCACGAGGCGGGGTGGATCTCGCGGACGCCTCGCCTGGTCGCGGCCCAGGCCACGCGGGCCAATGCCGTTGCCCGGGCGTTTCGCGAGGGCCGACCGCTGACCCCGCTCAAGATCGGGTACACGGTCGCGGAGGGCCTGGCCGCCGGTGATCCCGGGCGCAAAGGTGAGTGGACCCTCCGCCTCCTGCGCCAGCACGGCGGGCTGGTGGGTGACGCCGAGGACGAGGAGATCCTGGCCGCCCAGCGGATGCTGGCCCGGACCGAGGGCATCTGGGCCGGCCCGACGGGCGTGGCCACTCTCGCCGTGCTGTTGCGGCTGCTGGCCGAGCGCGCCCTCGACCCCGCCCAGAGCATCTGCGTGGTGGTGAGCGAGACGGGATTGAAGACCGAGGCGCCGCCCCCCAGCCGGCAGGCCACGGCCTTCGACGACGACTCGCTGCGCCGGCTGGTCCGCGAGCGTCTCGGACTCTAGTGCCGCTGCCCCGGCAGTTCTACCTGCGAGCTGCGCCTATGGTGGCCCGCGATCTTCTAGGATGCGTGCTCGTCTCTCGCATTCGCACTGCCGTGACGGCGGGGCGCATCGTGGAGACCGAAGCCTACCTGGGCCCCGAGGACGCGGCGTCCCACGCCGCCTTCCGCCCCTCCAGCCACCGGCTCTTCTACGGTGATGGCGGCCGGGCCTACGTGTTTCTCAACTACGGCGTGCATCACTGCCTCAACGCCATCACCGGCGGCCGCGGCACTCCGGGTTGCGTGCTGATCCGCGCCCTCGAGCCGCTGGCCGGCCTGGCGGTGATGGCGCGCCGCCGAGGCGTGCCCGCCGACTCTCCACGCCTGGCCAGCGGCCCCGGCAACCTCACCCGCGCGCTGGGCATCCGGCTACGGGACAGCGGGATCGACCTCACGCGGCCACGCCTCAGCATCGAGCCACCCGACCAGCCACGCGACTTTCGCATCGCGCGAGGACCCCGCGTAGGGATCACCCGCGCGGCCGACCGCGCGCTTCGCTTCTGGGTCGCCGGCAACCGCCACGTCTCACATTGAGTTGGAGGGGGTGAGGCACCCCTCCAAACCTCCCCGTTCACGCGCGGGGCGACGACACTGTGGACTCAAAACTCGTACGCGACGAACTCCCGGGCGATCTCGACCGCGCCGCCGAACGCCTTCTGCGCCTCGGCGGCCAGCGCCGGGAGCTCCTCGTGGTAGTCGGCCTCGATGTGGGCGAGGATCAGACGGCGCACGCCGGCACGGGCCGCCACCTCGCCGGCCTCGCGGGCCGTGGAGTGGACCCCGAAGCGCCCACGGTCGCGGTGGGGAAAGGTCGCCTCGTGGATGAGTGTGTGCGCGTCGCGGGCCAGCGCGATCACCCCGTCACAGGGGGCGGTGTCCGACGAGTACACGACCGCGCGCTCAGGCTGGTCGAGGACGTCCACCCGGACGGCGTAGTTCGGCATGCTGCCGTGGTCATTGGGGGCGGTGCTCACCACCAGCGGCCCCAGCTCCAGCGCCCGGGCCGCTCGGGCCGTCCCCGTCGGGGCGAGCCGCACGACGAACTTGCCGGGGCGCTGCCAGACGTCGAAGGCGCTGAGGATCTGTTGGAGCGGCTCGAGGTGCTCGGGGCGGCACAGCACGATGAGCTCACGCTCCCGCCCGAGCAGCATCAGATTCTGCACCAGCGCGGGCAGCCCGTAGGCGTGATCGGGGTGGATGTGGGTGATGAGAACGTGGGTCAGCGCGAGGGGATCGACGCCGGCCCGGCGCAGCCTGGCGGCCGGGCTCCCCCCGCAATCGATCAGCACGGCGCCCTCGTCGGCGACCACCACCAGCGCCGTGGTGTCCCGGGTGGCCGAGGGGACGGCCCCGGACGTGCCCAAGAACGCGAAGTGCATCAGGGCTCGCGCCGGAGCGCGTCCGGATCGAAAAGGCCGTCGGGAAGGTTGCTGTTGACGGTGACCGACTGCACGATCAGGCGCAGGAGGAGTTTGCCATCGGCGAACAGCTCTTGCCGGTGAGGGAAGTAGATGCCGTGGGCCACCGGCCGGTGCTCCGAGCAGGCCAGGTCCACCAGCCCCGGGCCCTTGGGCACCGCGTGCGCGATGACGCGGACGATGCCGTACTCGTCATCCAGCCACACCGCGGGGCTGGCGCGGTCCCCGGCCTTGGCGCCGATGACCGTCACCGGTCGGTGCCGCACCCGCACCTGGTGGCTGACGTCGTCGCGCACCCCCAGACCGCGCCATTCGGCCAGGAGGTCGGCCGGGCGCCGCGTGAGCGGAGTGCAGAGATGCGTCCGGTCGGGTGCCCGGCGGTCCCGCGGGACCTCCTCGATCTGGCCGTCGGCCTGGCGGATCCAGGCCCGGGTGCCCACTGTCAGGTGAATATCACGCCGTCCCTCGACTGTCTGCTCGACCCGCCGTCGCTGCGGGACCTTGACGTACAGCACCTGGTCGCCAATGGAGTGCGGATGCAGCCCATCGGCATGGTAGATCGTCAGTTGCTGGCGTATGGTCAGATCGGTGACCGGGGCCCCCGAGAGACGGTCCACGAAGGCCGTCACCGCTCGCCGGGCGTCGTCGGCGGCGGCCCCCGACACGACCGCCACGATCAGGCCGAGGAGCAGCGACAGGAGCGCTCGCATCACGGCACCGTTATACGGGCGGGGCGCCCGTATTGTCAAAGAAAGCGGGCGGTTCTGGTAGTATCGTGAGAAACAAGGAAGGAGCCGCCGTGTCGCCTAGTGAGTCTCTGCACACCGGGGTCCTCGACCTCATCCTCAATGCCGGCCCGGTCGGCAAGACGGTCCTGTGCATCCTGCTCGGTTTCTCGGTGATCAGCTGGGCTCTCATCGTGGAGAAGTGGTGGCAGTTCCGGCGCGTCAAGCGCGAGAGCCTGGCCTTCCTCAAGCTCTACCGAGAGGGCCGGCGCGCGACCGTCGCGCCCAGCGCCATGAGGAAGTATCGGGACAGCCCGCTGGCGGCGCTGTACGCGGCGGCCCACCAGGAGGCCTTTGGGCCAGACGACATCCTCGACGAGAGCGAGGACGGCCTGGGCACCGAGCGGCTCGAGCTCGCCGAGCGGGCGCTGCGCCGGCAGGCGGCGCACGAGGTAGCGCGGCTGGAGCGGTATCTGCCGTTCCTCGCCACCACCGCGAGCGCGACGCCGTTCATCGGGCTCTTCGGCACCGTGTGGGGCATCATGGCGGCCTTCCACGGCATCGGGCAGCAGGGTTCCGCCTCGCTGGCCGTCGTGGCACCGGGTATCTCGGAGGCGCTGGTGGCCACCGCCTTCGGCCTAGCCGCGGCGATTCCGGCCGTCATCGCCTACAACTACTTCGTGAACCGCGTGAAGCATTGGGCCACTGAAATGGAGGGCTTCACGCTCGACCTCCTGAACCTTCTCTCGCGGCCGGCCAAGGTGGCCCGGATGGGCAAAGATGGCCTTTAGTTCCGACAGCGGCCCCTCCCGGCGGATCGGGGCGACGCTGGCTGAGATCAACATCATCCCGCTCGTGGACGTCGTCCTCGTGTTGCTCCTCATCTTCATGCTCACCGCGCCGATGATGTACCGCGGCATCGACGTCAACCTGCCCCGGGCGGCCGCCAAGCCCACCGCGGTGGAAGAGCGCATGGTGCTCACGGTCACCAGGGAGCAGGGCCTCTTCCTCAACGACCGGCGGGTCACCCCAACCGGGTTGGAGGAGGCGCTGCGCGACGCCTTTCGGAACCGGACCGACAAGGTGCTCTATCTCAAGGCGGATGCGGGGCTGTCCTACGGTGCCGTCATCGAGACAATGGATCGCGTGCGCCGGGCCGGCATCGAGCGACTGGGCATGGTGACGGAGCCGATCCGCGGGCGCTGAGATGTCGACGACGGCGATGACCCTGCGCCTTGGCCCGCGGCCTCGCCAGGGGCCCGCGCTTCGTCGTGGGCAGATTCCAGTCCTCCCGCTCGCCGTCTCGGCGATCGGTCACGTGGCGCTGATCGTGGTGCTGGTGCTGGCGGCCACCGTCTGGAGAGTCACCCAGCCCAAGACGTACATCGTCAACCTGGTGCCCGCGATCGCGACCGCGCCGAGCCCGCAAACGCGCCCGGCCCCCACCGAGCGGACGGCCCCGGCCCCGAAACCTCCCCCCGATCTCCCTCGACGCGAGACATCGCGAGAGCTTCCCGCCCGCGACGCTGCCGCCGCGAAGGAGCTGCCGCCGGCGTCACGTCCGGCCGCCCCCCGGGAGCGGGTCGCGCTGTCCGATCGCAGCCTCGCACCACGGGCGCCCGCGGCCCCCCGCCCCGGTGACAAAGAGCTGCCGACCGTCGCCCGCCCTGCCGCCCCGCCCCGAGCGGCCGCGGCCCCCACGGCGACCCCACCGCCGGTCGCGACGCCGGCGCCCGAGCCACCACCACCGCCGCCGCCACCGGCAGGTCAGCCGACCGGTACCCTGCAGGGCCTGGGCAGCCTCTCACTGAACGTTTCAGATTTCCCGTATACGTGGTACATCCAAGCGGTGCACCGGAAGATCCACGAGCGGTGGGAAGGCCGGGCCATCCAGGGACGGCAGCCCGAGGTGATCTTCGAGATTGCGCGCGACGGTAAACTCAAGGGAGTGTCGATCAGCAAGAGCTCGGGCAACCCGGCCTACGATCAGTTCGCCCTGCGCGCGGTGGCCAGCGCCAGCCCGTTCCCGCCGCTGCCTCAGGGCTTCGAGAAGTCGGTGCTGACCATCGGTCTCCAGTTCATTTACGATTCCAGCACGAGGTAAAGCCCTGTGACACGACGTCTGGCGGTGATGATCCTGTCCCTCAGCGTCCTGGCCCTGCCCTTCGGGACCGTCCCGCCGCCCTCCGGGGCTCAGGCGCCCGCGCGGGCTCAGGGGCGCGGCGTCGACGTCTGGATCAACATCCAGGGGACGGGTGGTAAAAAAATCAACATCGCGATCCCGGAATTTGCCGTCGTCGGTGGCGCGGACGCCCACGGCCTGGCCAAGCAGCTACCAGGCGTGGCCGGGCAGGATCTCACCTTCACCGGGCTCTTCGCCGTCGTCGCGGCCACCGGCGCTATCCCCGCCAACAACGCTGCCGCGCTCCGGCAGTCCTGGTCCGACTTCGCCGCCGCCGGGGCCCACGCCGGGGTGCACGGCCTGCTGGCGCTGCGCGGGCCACGTCTCGAGGTCGAGATGCGCCTCTACGACTTGACGAACCCTGAGCAGCGCATCATTGCTTCCCGGACGTTCGAGGTGTCCGCCGACCAGCCGCGTCGCCTGGCTCACAAGATCGCTGACGAGATCGTGCTGCAGTTCACCGGCGAGCGCGGCGTCGCCGACACGAAGATCGCGTATGTCGTCGGGCCCCGCGGCGCCAAGGAGATCATGGTCGCCGACTACGACGGGCACGCCGAGCGGCCCCTGGCACGGAACGGCTCGATCAACCTCATGCCGGCCTGGGGCCCCGACACCCGCTCGCTCGTCTACTTGTCGTTCAAGAACGGCTACCCCGACCTCTTCCGAGCCTTCCCCTTCGAGCGCCGACCCGAGCAGATCCTGGCCGCCTTCGCCGGCATCAACTCGGCGCCGGCCTGGAGCCCTGATGGACGGAGCCTGGCCGTCACGCTGTCGAAGGACGGCAACCCCGAGATCTATGTCCTCACCCTGGCCACCGGCGTCTTCCGCCGGCTCACGCGTCACGCCGGAATCGATACCGACCCGTCGTGGTCACCCTCCGGTCGCGAGCTGGCCTTCGTCTCCGACCGTCTCGGGCGGCCGCACATCTTCATCATGGACGACGAGGGCGCAAACGTGCGCCAGATCACCACCGGCGGCTTCCACACGCAGCCCCGGTGGTCCCCCCGGGGTGACACCATCGTCTTCACGATCCGCGAGGGCATACACGATCTCT
This sequence comes from Candidatus Methylomirabilota bacterium, assembly GCA_036556905.1. Classification (GTDB taxonomy): domain Bacteria; phylum Methylomirabilota; class Methylomirabilia; order Rokubacteriales; family CSP1-6; genus 40CM-4-69-5. Next base: position 38,486 of record DATBIM010000099.1, on the reverse strand, counting down.
GGGCCATCGCCCCGGACGGGTCGAACGCCCGCCGACTGACCGCGGGGCCCGGCGATAACGAGAGCGCGAGCTGGGCGCCGAACGGCCGCCACGTTCTCTTCCAGTCCAGCCGCTCGGGCCAGTGGCAGATCTTCGCCATGCAGGCCGACGGGACCGAACAGGCTCCGGTCACCCGCGGTTCGGCCGCCTACACAAGTCCTTCCTGGTCGCCGCGTCTGCCGTGATACGATCGATTTCGTTCATCGTGGACATCCGGCCCCCAAAGGAGGAGTCATGGTAAGCCGTTGTTGCAGTAGCGTTATCCTCTCGGTCCTCGTCCTCACCGTGGCACTCGCCGGGTGTGCCAAACGCCCCGCGACGACCCAGGCCTCAGCTCCGGCCCCTGGTGGAGGCGCCACGAGCATGCAGGCCGGACCGGCATCGCAGTCGGGCGATCCGGGTGTAGCCGGCGCACGCTCCGGGGGCCCGGGCGGGCCGGGGATGATGGGATCCGGTCCCGGCGGCGGCGCCGGGGGCCCGGGCATGATGGGCTCGGGGCCCGGGGCCAGCGGCGGAGCCAGACCGATTCCGAAGGACTTCGTGGCGGTGCCGGACCTGAAGGACATCCACTTCGACTTCGACCGGTACGACATCCGGCCCGATGACACCCGGACGCTCGATGCCAACGCCACCTGGCTCAAGGGCAACGGCAGCATGCTGGTGCTCATCGAAGGCCACTGCGATGAGCGTGGCACCAATGAATACAACCTGGCCCTCGGCGAGCGGCGGGCCAAGGCCGCCATGAACTACCTCGTGTCGCAGGGCGTGCAGGCGAGTCGAATCACCATCATCAGCTACGGTGAGGAGCGACCCGGCTGCATGGACAAGAACGACGCGTGCTGGGCCAAGAACCGGCGCGCTCACTTCCTGGTCAAGCCGCGCTGAGTCCGCTCATGATCGCGACGAGGAGCGCGGGCGGGCTCCTCGTCGTGCTCATGCTGGTGACGGCCTGCGCCCACGTCGCCGAAGTCACCGGCACCGCCAGCCAGCAGGACGTCGAGATGCTCCGCGCCGACGTCATCGCCCTGCAGACCTCCGTTCGCCAGCTGAAGTCCCAACTCGACGGGCTCACGCCTCAGGTCGAGGGGCGCGTGCGCGAGCGGGCCGGGGAAGGTCAAGCCGCCGGACTCGCCCAGCGGGTCGAGGGATTGTCGGCCACGGTGACATCGCTGAGCCGGCGCGTGGACGATCTGGGCGCGAGGGTCGAGGCCATCAGTCGTCAGGCCCGGCCGACCACCCCTGTACCGAGCTCGCCTTCGTCGAGCCCGGCGGCCACCGCGAGCCCGAGTCTGGCGCCTCGAGCCACGTCGCCGGCGCCTTCCCCCGGCTCGCCCGCACCCACGGCGGGAGCGCGGCCGTCGACGGGAGCGCTGCAGGCCCAGGACGTGTACCAGGCCGCATATATCGACTTCAGCAAAGGCAGCTACGCGCTGGCCATCTCCGGATTCCGCGAGTTTCTCCGGCGCTACCCCGATCACGAGCTTGCCGCGAACGCCCAGTACTGGATCGGGGAGGCCCACCTGGCCATGGCGCGTGGTCACATCGATGGTGGGCAGAGGGAAGAAGCCACCAAAGAGCTGCAGCAGTCGGTACAGGCGTTTCGCCAGGTCCTCGCCAACTACTCGCGCAGCGATAAGGCCCCGGCGGCGCTGTACAAGGAGGCGCTGGCGCTGATCGAGCTCAAGCAGCCCGCGGTCGCCCAGGCCAGGCTTCAGTACCTGGTGGAAAACTTCCCCCAGGCCGAAGAGACGCCGCTAGCCCGGGAGCGGCTCGCCGCCCTCAAGGAGCGCTGAGGCGCGGCTTCACTCCCCGTCGAAGACCCACACGACCGCCAGGTTCTGCTCGGGCGAGTTGTAGACCATGAGGCTACTGTCCGGCATCTCCGTGTGGGCTGACCTCACGATCACAAGGCCCTCGGGGTCCCCCAGCGTGTAGAACGCCTGCCAGAGCATCAGACTGGCGGCCAGAAGCACCACCAGGGCTCCTCCGACGGCCAGCCGGGGCTTCCACCCGAACCCCGACCACGCGCGCGTCCGGGGGATCGGACTCGGCTGCCGGGCCTCTTCGATGCCACGTACGATGCCGGGCCAGAAGCCCGTCCAGTCCGGTGGGGCGACGGCAGGCACCGCCTCCTGGAGGAGCCCATGCAGCCGACGCAGGCGCTCGGCCTCCTGCTGGCACCGGCCGCACCTGGAAAGATGGGCGGCGGTCGCCTGCGCCTCGGACTGGCCGAGGGCGCCGTCGACGTAGGCCCCGATGCGCTGCCTGGTCAGGTAGTGGGTTAGCACACCCGTTGGACGGACCGTCTGTAGGTCTGTATTCTCTTGGCCATATGATAGCCGAACGGGCGGCGACCTTCGCCACCCGCGACGGTGTCCACCTCGAGGCCCAACTCGGCGCCACACCGGGAGCAACGGGCGGAGTGGTCGCTTGCCACCCCCACCCGCTCTACGGTGGTGACATGCACAATCCAGTGATCGTGCGGGCGGTCGAGGTCTGCGCCGAGGTGGGTCTGGCCACGCTGCGCTTCAACTTCCGCGGAGTGGGCGCCTCCACGGGCACCCACGACGGTGGGGTCGGCGAGGAGCGCGATGCAGAGGCGGCCCTGGCCCATCTCCAGCGGCTCATGGGATCAACGGCGCCGATCGCCCTGATCGGCTACTCGTTCGGCGCCACTGTCAGCGCACGACTTGCCGGGCGCCAGGAGACGGCCCCGGCCCTCGCCGGGTTGGCACTGCTGGCGCCACCCCTGGCCCGGGTGGGTGCCGAGCCGTTCCTCGCCCTCGCCCGCCTACCCTTCCCCGTCCTCATCGTTGCGGGCAGTGGCGATCCGTACTGCCCGGCGGACGGGCTCAAGCGTCTGTCCCGCGGGTTGCCCAGCGCCACGGTCACCCTCATCGAGGGGGCTGATCACTTCTTCCTGGGCAAGCTATTCCCGCTGGGTGAGGCGGTGGCCGGCTGGGCGCGCCGGCTACAAGCGCGGGAGACGGCCCGGGGTAGCGGTCCCTGCTGACAGGATGATCCGGATCCCTTCCTCGACGGTGAGCCCGGTGGCGATGACGTCCGTGCGGGGCACCAGGACGACCTCACCCAGGTACAGGTTGTTCGAGGGGATGAAGGCCGTGACCATCTCCACCTTGCCCGTCGGGGCATCGACGAGGACCTCGCTGGTGACGAACCCGAAGGCGTATTCCCCCTCCCGGGGGTGCTGCACGAGCACCACGGCCTTGAAGGAGCTGCGGCGCTCGGGCGAAAAGGCCTCCACCAGCGTCTTGACCGATGGATAGAGCCGGCCGAAGAGCGGAACCTTGACCAGCAGGACATTGGCCCAGGTGAGCACCCGTTGCCCCACGACGTTTCGAGCGATGATGCCCATTAACAGAATAATCGCGGCGGCGGTGAGAAACCCCAGGCCGGGGACCGGCCGGCCGAAGACGTGCCGGTACATGGGACCGAAGATGTCGTCGATGCCGCTCCAGAAAACCCACAGGATCCAGGCGGTGACGACCGCAGGCACGGTCACGAAGAACCCGGTGATGAGCCTGACCTTGAGCCAGGCTTTCATACTCCACGCCATGACGGTTTGATCATGCCACCACAGCCCGGCGAGGCCGTCAAGAAACGCGGCCGCGCGCTCGTGACCGGCGGCGCCCTCCGCCTCGGTCGCGTCATCGCGCTGACCCTGGCCTCCGCCGGGATGGACGTGGTGATCGGCTATCACCGCTCGGCGAGAGCGGCGCGGCAAACCCTGGGTGATCTCCGGGGATATGGCGTGCGGGCATTCGCCCTCCGCGCCGACCTCCGCGACCCGCGGGCGGCGCGGCGGCTCGTCATCGACGCCGCTCACCGTCTCGACGGCCTCGACGTGCTGGTGAACAACGCCGCCGTGTTCGCTCGCACACCATTCGCTTCCGTCACCCCTGCCCAGTACGAGGGCTTCCTCGCCGTCAACTTGCGCGCCGCCTTCTTCTGCTGCCAGAGCGCGGCGGCCGTCATGCGGGACGGCGCCGGTCGCATCGTGAACATCGGTGATGTCGGCGTCGAGCGGGCCTGGCCCGGCTACATCCCCTACACCCTGTCCAAGGCCGGGATCGTGGCGCTGACGCGCGGACTGGCAGCGGCGCTGCGGCCACGCCGCATCGCCGTCAACTGTGTATCCCCCGGTGCGGTGCTCCGGCCGACGGGATTTCCCCTCACCCGCTGGAAGGCGGTCGCCCGAGGCCAGGCGGCAGGCCCGGAGGACGTCGCCGCGGCCGTGCTGTTCTTCGCGACCTGCCCCCACCACATCACGGGGCAGGTGCTCGGTGTGGACTAGGCCGAGGGAACGGGGCGGCCCATCGCTCTGAGAAAGGCTCCGAGCGACGGGAAGCGCAGGAAGGGATTCTGGCGCTTCTCGCGGCCGATGGAGGAAGAGGCGCCGCCATAGTTGTGGCCGGGCAGGAGAATGGTCTCGTCGGGCAGCGCGCCCAGCCGTTGGGTGAGCGAGTAATACATCTCGCTCGGGTCGCTGCCGGGCAGATCGGTACGGCCACAGGATCCGATGAAGAGCGTGTCACCCGAGACCAGGCGCCCGTCGACCAGGAAGCACTGCGAGCCTGGCGTGTGGCCCGGCGTGTGCAGGAAGCGCACCGTGAGCCGACCGACCTCGAGCGTGTCGTGGTTGTCGACCGCGTGCAGCGCGGAGCCCAACCCGCGCAGGAACTGGCGCTCCGTCTTGTGCACATAGATCCTGGCCGGCACCCGCGTGAGGAGCTCCTCGACGCCCGGGATCCGGCCAGGCATCCCCCACGATTCGAGGCTGCCGCCCACATGGTCCTGGTGCGTGTGGGTGACGAGGGCTCCCCGGATGGTGAAGCCGTCGGTTCCGGCGGTGTCCACGATGGTGTCGATGTCCCAGGCCGGGTCTACCACGACGCAGTCTCGGCTCACGGGGTCACCGATGAGGTACACGAAGTTCTGCATCGGCCCGAGCTCCAACTGCTTGAGATAGATCGCCGGTTCGACCATGTCTCGCCTATCCCTGCAGATCGTCCGGGATCTTCGGGAGCTGCAGAAGCTTGTCGTCGACGACATAGACGGTGGGCGCGGCCGCCGTCTTCAGGTACAGCCGGTCGCCCTCCGACTTGCCGAGCCACACCGTCTCCGCCGTCGTGCCGTCGGCGCGGTACAGCCGGATCTCGGCAGCCGGGGCCTCGAGCCCGAACCGGCCCGGATCCTCGCCCCGCGGCGCCGCGATCTCCTTCCACTTCAGGCCGCGCAGCGCATAGAGAATGTCGTCCACCTTGTTGCCCCTGGCCTCTCCCTTGCCGCCCTCGAGGAAGCGCCACTCCGTGTCCCCCTTGCGCTCGAGCAGGACGGTGGAGTTGCCGCGCCGAATCTGCAGACGCTTGATGTCCTTGGGGTCGAGCCCGGCAACGAGGGTCCGATCGCGCAGCTCGGTCAGTGCGCGCCCGACCTCGGTCAGCAGGCTGGCCTGGACGAGCACCACCGGGCCACGGCCGGCCACGGCCGCGTACGCCATGGCCTGGCCATCGCGCTTCTCGGGCGCCGGGGCGAGCAGCACCGTCAGCGGTGAGCCCTCCTTCAAGGCCACGGTCGCCCGGACCGTGGGCCGCTCCAGGTAGCGACGCACGGCGGAGGCGTCCTCGGCGAGGAACGCGCGGGCGCGCATGCTCTTGAGGCTCATGAGCACGGCGCCGGCCTCCACCTGGTCGGCGGGCAGGGATTGGGGCCTGGTGATCGTCCAGCGCTCTCCCTCCCGGCTCAGCGCCACCGCTCCCCGCGGGCTCTCGACCTCCAGGCCAGTGACCTGGTCGCGCTCGAAGTCGACAACGGTCTTGTCGCGGATGGCGGCCGTGGTCTTGGGCAGCGTCGTCCACACCTCCTCGGGCAGCAGCAGCACACTGGCCTCGCCGGGACGGAGCGCGTAGACTCCCTTCTTCTTGTCGTCCAGCCGACCCAGCAAGAGGGCCCGGGTCGCGCGGTCCTTGTCCCGGCCGACGTGAATGGCGACCCGCACGGGGCGGGCCAGGCCGTACGGCTCGAGCGACCGCGGCGTCTCGGCCACGAACTCCTTGATCCGCCCGCCCGCCAGCTTTTCGAGGAAGTCCGAGACGGCCTGGGTGTCGGCCCGCAGCGGGCGGGGCCGCGTGACCTTCCACTGCGCCTCACCTGCCCGCTCCACGGCCAGCGTTTCCTCGGGCAGGGCCACCTCCAGCCCGGCGACGTCCTGGCGATCGAAGGCCAGGATCGTCTTGTTGCGGAAGTCGCCGACCGGACGGGTCACGTCGCGCAATACACCATCGGACACGACGACGACGTTGGGCTGGCCGCGCTCTTGCGCGTAGACCCACACGCCGGTGGGGCTCTTGGCCCCCAGCAGCAGGGTGATCTCCTTGCCGTCCTTGTCGATGAGCGTCGCCTCGGCGGCGGGCTTGTCGAGACCGAACTCGGCGAGGGAGTCCGGCTTGCCGGAGATCTCCCGGTCCATCTTGGCCGTGGCGACCGACGTGACCACCTCGTCGATGCTTCCGCGGTCACCTCGCCCGGCGATCGGCTCCGTCATTTCCCAGCCGTCCGCCTCGCGCCGCAGCCGGATGGTCTCGGAGCCCCGCCGCAGCACCACTTCCTTGACGTCCCCCGGCTCGACCGTGAGCACCCGGCCTTTGCGTTCCGCCACCTTCTCCCGCTCCGGCCCGAGCCGCACATCCCACACGTAGTAGAAGGCAGCGAGGGCGGCGAGGAGGGCGGCCAGAACAGCCGTGGTCTGCCAACGCATCGGACTAGCCGGGGAGGCTGCCGACGACAACCACGGCTACGTGTCGGCGCGGCGGCGGATGAAGGTCACGACGCCCCCCACCAGAACGAGCCCGGGGACGAGGACGACCGGAACGAGAAAGACCATCTGGGCTTGCTGGGACGTCAGGAAGATCGGGCTCTGCTTGCTGTCCTTGGGACGGATGGAGATGAGATCCTCCTGCTCGGCCAGCCACGACACCGTGTTGAGGAAAAAGTCGCGGTTTCCCTGCAGATTGAGAAACTGGTTGGCGGCCAGGTTGGAGGTGCCCACGACGACGAGGCGGGCCTTTTCCCGGGTGGCGACCGCGGCCACGCCGAGCGGGCCCTTCGGGTCCTGGGGATCGGGCTTCACCTGCCCCGCCTGCAACGAGGCTCGGTCGGTCTCACCCCAGCTCTCCGGGCTCGTGCGGGCCAGCGGCTGCACGCTGACCCCGGTCGGGGGGGTCTTGGCGTTGCCCACGCTGCGCGTGACGGGGAACAGGGTCGTGATGCCGGCCAGGTCCCGGGTAATGGGATGCGCCTCGTACTGCTGGACGATGGGCACCTCGGGCCCGATGCCGAACAGGCGGCCTACCGGGTTGAGCTCGATGATCAGGTTTTCGCCCAGCTCGAACCCGTACCGGGCCAGCAGGCGCTTGAGGCCCTCCACCTGCACGCCCCCCACGATCCCGGGGTCCAGCATGGCCAGCAGCTTGCCGTTGCCCCCGAGGTACTTGTCGAGCGCGTCCAGCTCGGGCGGGAGCAGCTCGGTCCGGGGCCCAGGCAGGACGACCACCGCCGCATCGTCCGGGACCTTGTCCTGGCGGGCCAGGACGAGCGGCTTCACCTCGTAGTTCGAGCGCTCCATGGCCGCCTTGGCCTCGCTGAACCCCGGGCGGTCGGTGTTGCCCAGCTCGCGCTCGCCGTGGCCCTGCAGGACGTAGACGACGCGTTTGCCCTCGCGGGTGAGCTTGACCAGCCCGTTGGTGAGCTTCTCCTCCTCGGCGTCCGTGACCTTCTCCGAGCGCTCCTTGGTTTCCAGCACGATCGTGCCGTAGGACTCCACCGCGTAGCGCCGGGCCAGCCCAGGCTCGCGGTCGGGATCGACGACACGCCAGGTGAACCGGCTGCCGCCATACCGCTCGTACTGCTTGAAGAGGTCCTCGGCGACGCGCTTGCCCGGCTGGTCGCTTCGGAAGAAGGCGACGGCGTTCACGTCGGCCTTCAGAGCCTTGAGGACCTCGATGGTCTGGCCGGACAGGCTATGCCGCCGGGTCTCGGTGAGGTCCTGGCGCGCGTTGTGACGATAGGACATCACCTGCACCAGCACGCTGATGCCGAGCAGCAGCACCACCATCACCGCCGTGTTCACGCCGTAACGGGCCGTCCGGCCGCGGAAGGCCAGCCGAAGATCCCCCAGGTGCACGAACGCCGAGGCCAGCACGAGCACGGCGCCGGCGATGAGCAGCCCCCACCAGAGCCACGGCCCGCGGGGACCGGTCAGCAGCGGCGAGCGCGTCCAGTTCAGGAGGGCCAGCACGGCCAGGGCCGCGAGGCCGACGTAGCCCGCCCAGTCGAGCGCGCGCTTCATTGGCCTAGCCTTTCCAGCGCCGGGCCTCCAGCGAGCGCAGCGTCAGGAAGAGGGCTACGATCGTGAAATTCAGGTAGTAGAGGATGTCTTTGGTGTCGAGCACGCCCTTGGCGAAGCTGTCGAAGTGCTCGAGGAGCGAGATGTGGGAGAGGATCCGGCCCCACATGCCCCCGGCATAGTCGGACGACCAACCGATCACCCAGAAGATCAGCAAGACCCCGAAGGTGATGATGGAGGCGACAATCTGGTTCTCCGTCAGGGAGGACGCGAACAGCCCCACGGCGAGGAACGTGGCCCCCATGAGCAGTAAGCCCAGGTAGCCGGTGGCGAGCACACCCCACTCCACCCGGGCGAAGTACAACACCAGTCCCGGGTAGACGAGGGTCACCGCCAGCATCACGCCGTACATGGCCAGGGCGGCCAGGTACTTGCCCAGCAGGACGGCGCCGTCCCGGACCGGATAGGTCAGCAGCAGCTCGATCGTCCCCGACCGCCGCTCCTCGGCGAACAGGCGCATCGTCAGCAGGGGCATGAGCAGGAGCAGGATGACGCTGATGTTCGAGAAGAGCGGACGCAGCACGTTGTCAGTGACGTTCATCTCCCGGGCCATCATCGGGTTCATCATCGATTGCATGGAGGCCAGCGTGTAATAGGCGAAGATCGAATAGAAAAAGTACCCGGTGATGAGGGTGAAGATGGTCAGGATCACCCAGGCGATGGGCGAGGTGAAGTAGAGCCGCATCTCCTTTTTGAAGATCGGCCAGACCTTCACGCCGCCCCTCCCGTCGGTGGGGGTTCATCGGCGGTTTCCTCGCCGGCCACCACTTTGATGAACACCTCTTCCAGCGTCATGCCCACCCGGCGCAGCTCGTGGAGCGCCCATTTCTGCTGGGCGGCCAGCTGGAAGATTTCGTTGCGCACGTCCCGCTCGCGGGCCGATTCCACCACGTAGCTCACCCGGCCGTCGCTCTGGCCCTGCTCGCGCACGTCGACGACCCCGGGGATACGCCGCATCCCGTCCCGAACGGCCGCCGGCGGTCCCGCGATCTCGACCTCCACGCGAAACGTGGGGAAGAATTGCTGCACCAGGGTATCGATGGGGCCCTGGGCCACGATCACGCCCTTGTTGATGATGATGACGCCGCTGCACACCATCGAGACCTCGGGCAGGATGTGCGTGGACAGAATCACCGTGTGAGCGCCGGCGAACGACTTGATCAGGGCCCTGATCTCCCTGATCTGCTTGGGATCGAGGCCGATGGTGGGCTCGTCGAGGATCAGGACCTGGGGATCGCTGATGATGGCCTGGGCCAGGCCCACGCGCTGGCGGTACCCCTTGGAGAGCTTCCCGATGACGCGGTTCTGCTGATCGCTGATCAGGCACCGCTCCATGGCGTCGGCCACCCGGCGGCGCCGCTCGGCGCGGCCGATTCCCTTGACCTCGGCCACGAACTCCAGATACGTCGCCACCCGCATGTCCGAGTAGAGCGGTACGCTCTCCGGGAGATACCCGATCCGCTTGCGCACTTCCAGCGACTCCCGGAACACATCGTGACCAGCCACCCGGGCCGTGCCGCTGGAGGCGGGCATGAAGCAGGCGAGGATCCGCATCGTGGTCGATTTCCCCGCCCCGTTGGGGCCGAGAAATCCCACGATCTCGCCGGGCGCGACCGTGAACGAAACGTCGCGGATGGCGGCGACGGGGCCGTAATGCTTTGTGAGGCTCTGGACCTCGATCATGCCTGGGCGGTCAACCGGCACATTATACACGCCCCTCCGGGACGTCAATCACGGGCATGAGCGCCTGCAACCAGGGCGGCAGGGCGATCATGCGGCTGGTGTCCGGGTCCCAGCAGGCGTGCAACGTGTACCCGGTGGCCACCGGCTCGCCCGCTTCGTTGCGGAGGTCGTAGCCGAACCGGAAGGACGCCCGCTTGCGCTCGCTCACCCAGCACCGGATGTCGAGCAGGTCGTCGAGGCGGGCCGGCCGCACGTAGCGGACAAGCGCCTCCACGACCGGCATGTGGATCCTCCGGTCGACCTCGGACATGGCCATGCCGGCCTGCCGCAGGTATTCGACCCGGCCGACCTCGAAGTAGGTGAGGTAGTTGCCGTAGTAGACGACCTTCATGCAGTCCGTGTCCTTGTAGCGGACGCGAATCTTGGCGGACGCGATCATCCTGGGCGGTTACAGATATTGCCCGTAGCGGATCTTTTCCACCACGCCCCGCACCCGCTTGTAGCCGTCGATCGCCTCCAGCAGGTCGGCGGTGCTGACGAGGGTGGTCGGGCCGCCATCGGCGGCCCGCTGGACCTTGACCTCCAGGGCGCGGCGCAGGATCTCCGAGATGTCGGCGCCACTCATCCCGCCCATGAGGGGCAGCAGCGTGCGGAAGTCGACGGGCTCGAAGAGCGGCCGGCCCGCCTGCTTCTCCGTCTTGGCCTGCAGGAGCCCGAGGATCTTCTGCTGGTCGGCCGCGTCCGGAAGCGTGATCTCGATCAGGTGATCCAGACGCCCGGGGGCTACCAGGGCGGGATCGAGCGCGTCGGTTCGGCTGGTGGAGCCGACGATCAGCACACGGGCCGACGACTCCATGGCGTCCAGCTTTTCGCACAGGGCGGCCACCAGGCGGGCGCTGGCCTCGCGCGCCTGGGGGGGCGGGAGCAGATGGTCGAGCGACAGCGCGTCGACCTCCTCCATGAGAAACACGACGCGGCCCTCACCGATGGCGATGCGCAAGATCTCCTGCAACAGCTCGGCGGTGTTGGCGCCGAACTTGGAGGTGACGTTCAGCAATCGGAGGCGAAAGAAGATGGCTTCGGCGGCGGTGGCCAGGGCGCGGGCCAGCATGGCCTTGCCCGTTCCCGGCGGACCGTACAGGAGCACGCCCCGGGGTGGCTCGATCCCCCATTGCTGGTAGAGCTCGGGAGCGGTGAGCGCGTTCCTGAAGCCGCCCAGCGCCGCCTTGGCCTGACGCAGCCCTCCCACCTCGTCGAAGGAGACATCGGGCCGAATCTTCGTCTCCAGGCGGCCGGTGAGGTCACCGTATTTCTCGCCGAGCTTGGCGAACACGTCCTCCAGGCGCCGCTGCAACGCCCACTGCTGATCCTCGTGGTCAGGCGCCATGCGCTCAGATGGCTTGTCGGCGCTGCCCGGTTGGCGACCCGGCCTTCTCGAAGACGCGGTCATCGACAAAGACCGGGACCTTGGCCCGGATGGCCAGAGCGATGGCGTCCGAGGGCCGTGAGTCCAGGCTCAGCTCGCCGGCGGCACTGGTGAAGTGCAGGATGGCGTAGTAGATATCGTCGCGCAGGTCGGTGATCACCACCCGGCTCAGCGTGACTTTCAGTCGGCCGAACAGGGTCAGGAAGAGGTCGTGGGTCAGGGGCCGGGGTGGCGTCACGCCGTTCAACGGGATGGCGATACCGTTCATCTCGGTCAGCCCGATCACCATCTCGAAACGCCGCCGGTCGTGCTTGCGCTCGAGGACGACCTTGGGGGCCTGGGCCGCCGAGTCGAGGTACACGGCCACGATCTCGACCTCATGGAGGCTGCCCGACCTGACCGCGGGTCCAGCCCCCTCGGCGCTCGTCAGGGCGAGGGCGACGATCACGAGCGCGATCCCGGTCATACGGCTGTTCAGCATCCTTCCACCCCCGGCGGGACCCGTTCCCCGTTTCGTGGGCCAAGTATAAACGCACCGTCGAACACCCGCAGGCCGCAAATGGTCAGGCGGCGGCGGCCGGGGGTGGCGTGTCCCCCCTCAGCCGCAGGCTCAGACCGGCGCCGGCCAGGAGCAGCGCAGCCAGCACACCCCACATCGAGCCATAACCGACCGCGTGGACAACTCCGCCGAAGACGAAGGCGCCGGCGGCGTGCCCGAACAGGAAGACGGCGCTGAAGACCCCCACGATCGCGCCGCGGTGCATGGGCGCGGCGTGGTCCGTCACGAGGGCGGCGAGCCCGGGATAGAGGAAGCCGTGGGCGCCGCCGGCAATGAGCCCGGTGGCGACGAGGAACGCCAGCGGCGATGGCATGTCGAACCCCGGCCCGCTGAGCCCCAGCGCGGCCAGCCCGGCCGAGGCGACGGCCTGGGCGAACATCGAGGGTACGATCACGGCCCGCCGGCCCAGCGTGTCGATGAGGTGCCCACCCAGGACGCGCACGCCCATGGCCGCTCCGGCGTAGGCGGTGTAGAAGAGGGCCAGCGTCGTGACGCCGAGGCCCTCGGCGAAGGTGGGCACGAACGTCCCGATCGTCCCGCTGCCCAGCCCGAAGAAGAACGTCACCGTCATGTGCAGGCGGAGCAATTCTGCGAAGCTCAGGCGGGCCCACTCCACGCCCCGCACCGGCCGCCCGACGTCACGCCGCGGCTCGCCGAGGCCCAGCAGCAGCAGGCCGGCCACCGCGGCCAGCAGGCCGCAGAGGGCAAACAGCGCACGAAACCCCAACCGCCGGACGATCCACTCCCCCAGCAGAGGGGCCAGCGCCGCCGACACCAGTCCGGACACGCCGTAGATGCCCAGGGCCCAGCCCCGTTGCGCGGCCGGCACCAGATCGATGACATAGGCGAAGTTCGCCACGAAGAACGCGGAAAACCCGAGGCCCTGGAGCATACGCACGAGGGCCAGCCAGCCGGTGGCGTTCGTCACCGCCGCCAGCAGCGCCGACGCCAGCACCACCACGACGCCGAAGAGCATGAAGGGCTTCCGCCCCACCGCATCGATCCAGGGGCCGAGCACGGGCTGGCTCACGATCCCCACGGCGCTGTACACGCCCATGACCACCCCGATCTCCACCGGGGTGCCGCCGAGCTGCTGGACGTGCAGGGGCAGGAGCACGAATCCGTTGAGGCTGCCGAAGAAGAAGAAATTCACCACCGTCGCCCGGAGAAAGGGACGGTGCGCTAGAATCGACACGAGCGATTATCGCATGGTGAAAACGGACACCGTTCTTCGGCGCGGCCTCGAAGGCCAGGGCGGCGAGCGCATCCTCACGCTGGACCCCGCGTTCCAGGGACTTCCCGACACCGCGCACGGTGGATCGGTGCTCGCCGCCTTCTGCCTGCTCGCCGAGACATGGCCGGCCCCCGAGGTGCGGGGGGTCTACCGCAAGCGTGTGCCTCTCGGCGTGCCCTTACGCCTGGCCGTCGACCACGTCGATGACGAGCGCGTCGATTGCCGCTTGCTCGATGCCGTCGAGATCACGCTGGTCGAGGGATGTGTCCGGCAGTGGGGCGCCGTCGAGGCGGGCATCCCGCGCTGCGCCGCCGAAGGAGATCCCCTGCCGGTGTCGTCGACGTGTTTCGCGTGCGGCGTCGACAATCCGCTGGGCCTCGGCGTCCGGCTCACCCACGACGACGACGGCGTGTGGGGCCTCTGGCCCGCGCGGGAACACCTGCGCACCCGGGACGGAGCGCTGGCGCCCGTCGCGCTCACGACACTGCTGGACGAGGCCGCCTTCTGGCTCGGGGCCCTGGCCAGCGGCGAGTCCGGGATGACCACCGAGCTGGTGGTCAGGCTGGGCGGGAGCGTTCCCTTCGGCTCGGCCATCGCCGTCGGTGGGCGGCGGGACGACGTCCGCCCGCGCCCTGATGACCCCCGCTACTGGGACACGACGGTGACGGCCTGGGACGAGCGCGGCCGCGTCGTGGCCGACGCCGCCATCACCTTCGTCGCCGTCCGCGGTTCGGCGCGCCGGCTGGCCGCGTGGCTCCTGCGGGCCAACCCGCCCCAGGTCGTGCGCCGCGTCTTTCCCGCCTATGCCTGAGGAGAAAGGGGACTCACCATGCCCAAGACCACCCAGCTCGTGCTCACGCTCCGGTCACAACCCGGTGTCCTGGCCAGCGTGTCCAGGGCGCTGGCCGATGCCGGCGTCAATATCACCGCGCTGTGCGCGGGTGACGCCGCCGGTCGCGGCAAGATCCGCATCCTGACGAAGGACGTCGTCAAGGCTCGGCGGGCCTTGCGGGCCGCCGGCTACCGCCCCACCGAGGAGCCCGCCTTCGTCGTGCGGCTGCCCAACAAGCCGGGAATGCTGGCCCGGACCGCGGAGAAGGTCGCCAAGGCTCGCATCAACATCAGGTCCGCGTATGCGACCACGGCCGGCCGCTCCGCCGTCGTGGTCATCACCGTGGGCAGCCCCGCCAAGGCTCGCAAGATTCTTCGCTAGCCACGAGCGGCCAGGATCAGGCTTTGAGGTGCCGGTCGAAGAAGGCCAGGCAGCGCTTCCAGGCGTCCTCGGCCGCCTCCTTGCGATAGACCTGCTGGCGGTCGTCGGAGAAGAAGGCATGGGGGGCGCCGGGGTACAGGACGAACTCCACGTTCTTGTTGCCCTTGTCCTTGAGCGCCGCCTCGAAGGCTCGGACATCGGCGGAGGGGATGCCGGTGTCGGCATCGCCATAGAGACCGAGCACGGGCATCTTGATGCGGTCGGCGAGTGAAAAGGCATCCACGCCCGGTGCATCGGGATACGTTCGCTTGACGTGGCCGTACCACGGCGCCACGGCCGTGACCCCGGGATACTCCGCCGCGACGTGCAGGGCCAGCGCCCCGCCTCCGCAGAAGCCCGTGACCCCGAGCCGATCGGCGCGGGCCCAGGCCTGCTGCCGAGCGTAGTCCGCCGCGGCCCGGATGTCGCCGAGATACTGGGCCCGTGTCACCTTCCCCGAGACCTGCGCCATCTCCTTGAAGTCCTTCCCTTGCATGCCCCCCTCGCGGTGGTAGAGCTCGGGGGCAATGGCGTAGTAGCCGGCGTGGGCGAAGCGCCGCACCACGTCCTTGTTGTGCTCGCTGTTACCGGAAAACCCGGAGATGACGACGATGACCGGATAGCGGCCCTGACGCTCCGGACGGGCATCGTAGGCGGGGATCATGGTCCCGCCGACGGCGAGCTGGACGTCGCGCGCCTGGATCCCCTTGGTGTCGGTCATGATGGCCTGCGCCATGGAGATACCCGGTGTGAGCACGCCGCCCACCGTCGTGTAGGCGCCGAATTTCAGCACTTCTCTGCGGCTCAGCGGATTGACGGACCTGGCCATGAATGCCTCCTCAGATTGGCGGTTGGGCCCCGGAAGCGGCGGACGGAGGTCAGCCGCGGGCAGTCAACTGCTGAGGCGGCCTCCGGGTTCCGGCTCGACCCCCGCCCGCCGCTCGCTCTCGATCCAGGCCTTCCATTCCTCGGGGGCGTGGCCGACGCTCACCCGGTTGGCGCGTCGTACCAGGGGGGTGCGCAGGAGGCGTGGCTCGGTAAGCGCACGCGCGAGCAGGCGCTCGGGCGAGTCCCCGCTGACGTGCAGACCGAGGGCGCGGAAGCGAGGATGCTCGCGATCGACGAGCGCCGCCGCGCCCAGACGCTCCTGGAAGCGGCGCAGCTCTCCACGGGCGGCCGGACGCTCGGCCAGGTTCACGAAGTGGACAGGGATCCGCCGCTCAGCGAAAAAGCGCAGCGCCTTGCGGGTGTCCTGACAGTCCGTAAAGCCGAAGATTATTGGAGTGGGAGCCGCGGTCTGTTGTAGCGGGGACCATGAGGCTGGTTCGGGCCGTGGGTGGCCTGCCTTAGGAGCGAGTGGCTCCGTCACGCGCGCTCTCGCCGGCGCTGGAGCTCTTCCCAGGCTGACCAGGGGACAGTCGGGGCGCCGATGGGATTGGCCCGTCCGCTCTGGGGGCCGTGATAGTCCGATCCCCCGGTCGCGACCAGATCGTACCGGCGACACAGCTCGAGGTAGCTCGTGACCTGGGCCGGCGAATGCTCCGCGTAGTACACCTCGATGCCCATGAGCCCCGCCGACACGAGCTCGGGGATGAGCGCGTCGCGGTTGGCCAGGCCGGGGTGGGCCAGCACCGGCACCCCGCTCGCCCGCCGGATCACCCGCACGGCGTCGGCGGGTGCCAGGCGATGGCGCGGCACGTTGGCGGGCCCATTGGCCCTGAGAAACTTGTCGAACGCCTCGCGAACCGACTTCACGTAGCCGCGCTTGACCATCACCTGGGCCACGTGGGGCCGCCCCGCCGAGCCCTCTTTCACGATGGCGAAGACCTCAGCGGGGTCGATCGGCATGCCCAGCTCGCCGAGCCGCTCGGCGATACGGTGCACCCGGGCCACCCGCTCGGCCCGCTGCGCACGCAGGAACTCCTGGAACCACGGAGCCTCGTGGGTGATGAAGTAGCCGAGCACGTGGATCTCGGCGCCCTCGACGTCGCAGTTGATCTCCAGCCCCGGCACGATGATGAGTGGCGGGCGTCCGGCGGCCTCGGCCATAGCCTCGGCCAGCCCTTCCGTGGAATCGTGATCGGTCACGGCCAGGACGGTCACGCCCTGCCGAACGGCGGCCAGCACCAGCTCCCGCGGTGACAGGGTCCCGTCGGAGGCGGTGGTGTGCGTGTGCAGGTCGACGCGACCGCTCATCGCGTCAGCGCTCATCCCGTCAGATAGGCGAGGATCGTGCGCACGGCGACGCCCGTCCCCCCCTTGGGCGCCAGCGGCAAATCCTTCTCACTGAAGGCCGGCCCGGCGATGTCGAGGTGCGCCCACGGCGTGGAGCCGGCGAACTCCTTGAGGAACAGGCCGGCGGTGATGGCCCCGCCGCCCCGGGGGCCCACGTTGTTGAGGTCGGCAACCTCGCTCTTGAGGAACTCGCGGTACTCGTCGATGAGGGGCAGCGGCCACACCCGCTCGCCCGCCTGCTCGGCGGCCGCCAGCAGCCGATCGGTCAGGGACTGATCGTTGGCAAAGAGGCCGGCGCAGAGGGGGCCCAGCGCGACCACGCAGGCCCCGGTGAGGGTGGCCATGTCGATGATCTCGTGCGGCTTCACCTGCTGGTTGGCGTAACAGAGGGCGTCGGCCAGGGTCAGCCGGCCTTCGGCGTCGGTGTTGCCGACCTCGATGGTGGTGCCGTTCATGGCCCGCAGCACGTCGCCAGGACGGATGGCCGAGCCCGACGGCATGTTCTCGGCGGCGGCCACCAGGCCATGGACCTCCACCGGGGGCCGCAGCCGCGGCAGCGCGCCCATGATGCCGAGCACCGCGGCCGCGCCTGACATGTCGTCCTTCATGCGGAGCATCCCTTCGGCCGACTTGAGGTCGAGGCCTCCCGCGTCGAAGGTGATCCCCTTGCCGATCACGGCCACCCGCTTGCGGGCCCGGCCCGACGGTGTGTAGGTCAGGTGGATGAACTTCGGCGGCTGCTCGCTCCCGGCGGCCACGCCGAGAAACGCGCCCATACCGAGCTTGTGGCACGCGTCGCGGTCATAGACGCGCAGCTTCAGCTTGCCCTCCCGGGCCACCTCTGTGGCCACGCGAGCCAGGTGCGTGGGGTGGACATCGTTCGCGGGAGCGTTGACGAGGTCGCGGGCGAACCAGGTGGCGCGGGCAAAGACCTCGCCACGCCGCACGCCCTCGGCGGCATCCCGAGCCACCCGGGCATCCGGGACCACCAGCGTCAGCGCCTCGACGGTCTTGTCGTTCTTCTCGCGCTTGTAGCGGTCGAAGGTGTAGGTGCCGAGGATGCCGCCCTCGACCAGCGCGTGGGCCCGCTGGCGCGTGGGCAGACGATCACCCAGCAGCTCCACCGCCACCGAGCGCGCGCCGAGGTCCCGGGCGCGCCGGAGCGCCGCCGAGGCCGCCCGGCGCAGCACCTCGCCGGTGACCGGCCTCTCGTTGCCCAGGCCGACCACCACGACACGGGCGGCCGGCAGGCGTCCCGCGGTATGCACGTGCGTCACCGAGGCCGGCTTGCCCTGGAACTTCTCGGCCTCCAGCACGCTCTTGAGGAGCCCGCCGGCCTGCCTGTCCAGGGCAGCCAGTCGCGGCGGCAGGGCCTTGAGCTCGGCGGGCAGTCCGACGACGAGCGCGTCGGCTTTGACCTCGGTCAGCGGTTTGGCGACCACGTGAACGTTCATGACCAGGCGATCAAGGCTCCCTCCCCGCCAGCGCTTCGGCCCGGCGGATCATGTCGGCCAGCCCGTCGGTGGTGTCGAGGTCGGCCAGGCGCTCGATCTCCACCCAGCGGCACTCCGCGGCATCGGTGCCCGCCACGATCGCCTCAGACTGCGGGTAGGCCAGGTAATCGACCAGCACGTAATGATACCGGACTCGGCCCTCGGCATCCCGGGTGATGCGATCGATCACACCGGCCACGCCGACCACGGTGATGTCGATCCCGCACTCCTCGCGGATCTCGCGGCGGACCGCCTCGGCCGTGGTCTCACCGAGCTCCACCAGACCGCCGGGCAGGCTCCAGCGGCCTGAGGACGGGTTTCCGCCGCGGCGGACGAGCAGGACGCGCCCACGATTGAGCACCACGGCGCCGACGCCGATCCGCGGATAGGCCGGATACTCGCGGCTCACTCCGCGCCGGCCAGCCAGGCGTCGGTCGCGTACTTGTCGCGCACGAGCGCCTCGACGCGCTCCGCCTCCGCGGCGGTGAGACCGTCGGGCCGCAGCATGAGGCCGTGCTCCTCCGCGAAGGCGTCGGTCAGGGCCGCGGCCACGTCCTCGAACTTGGGGCGGTGTCCCAGCGCCGCCTCCAGCGTGGTCATGGTGGCGAGCGGATCGGTCGTGGTCGGGAAGATCACGCGCAGGCGTGGCGCATCCACGCCCAGCAGGACCGAGCCGTGCTGCAGGAAGCAGGCGCCCTGCCGCCGCTGGGCGCTCCCGACGAGCTTGCGGCCAGCCACCTCGATCTCGTAGCGCCCGGTGCGGGCAAAGCAGAAGGCGGGGACCGGACCTTCGGCATCGGGAATCGGGACCATCTCGGCCTTGGCGCCGAGGGCCCGCAGACCCCGGCAGAGCGCTCGAGCGATCCAGTTGTAGGTCGCGAGCAAGTCAGCGGGCGTTCCCAGGTCGGCGTTGTCGGCCACTACGCTGTAGGTCAGCTCGCGCTCGGGGCCGTCGTGATAGATAGCGCTGCCGCCGGTCGGCCGCCGTACCACGCCGACCCCCAGGCGTCGGCAGGCCCCGACATCGACGGCTGCGTCGAGCGGTTGCCCGTAGCCCAGCGAGACGGTGGGCGGAGCCCAGGCAAAGAAGCGGACGGTGGGAGCCGCGGCGCCGGTCTGGCGGCTGCGCCAGAGCGCCTCGTCGATGGCCATGTTGGTGGCACCGTCGGCGGGCTCGGTGACGAGGAGGCGCCAGCTGGCGGTGGTCATGGCAGAACCAGCCGGAGCCGGGGAAAGTAGCCGCGATACCGACCGCCGTCCCGCGTCAGTAGCGGGATGCCGCGAACTGCGGCGTGGGCTCCAATGTAAAAGTCGGGGAGGGGCGCACGCCTGGTTCCGCCCGCCCGACGGTACTTCAGGTAGCACTTTCCGGCCAGGAACGCCGCCTCCCAGGGGAGGTCCTCCCGGCGGAACACATCGGCGGCCAACGCTACGTCCAGATCCTCGATGCGGTCAAATCCGATGGAGACTTCCGCATAGATGATCGGGTTGATCACCAGCGCGTGGTCTTCGGCCAGTGCCGCCAGCCGGGTGGCCGAGCGGGCACACCATGCGCGATCTTCGGTGAGCACGTCGAGGAGGACGTTGCTGTCGACGAGCACGTCGGGCATGCGACGGTCCCGGCTCAGCCCTTGCGGGTGAGGGCCATGATCTGATCGGTGGTGAGTCGCGTGGTCGCCTTCCCGCGGATCGCCTCCACCACGCGCCGCCCGCGCTCACGCCCGGCCCCCGCCTTTTTGAGAATCACGGCACCCCGGCTCAGGCTGAAGGTCACTTCCGTCTGGGGCCACAGGCCCGCCTTCCGCCGGATCCCGATCGGGATCGTCACCTGGCCCTTGCTGGTGATGCGCATGGACAGTCTCCCGGTAAGAGTCTTACCGGTAAGACTACAAGCGCAGACTTCCCCCAGCAAGAATGGACGATCCTGTCCCGATCGAATGTCCTCGACGACGTCACGACATGTTCAGCCGCGCGGCGGCGCACTCCAGCGCAGATCTGGCTCCCGGGCCGCCTTCGTCTGATCCAGCCGGCGCACCGGCGTGGTGACGGGAGCCTCGTGGATGACGGCGGGGTTGCGCTCGGCCTCCTGCGCAATCTGGATCATGGCGTCGCAGAACGCGTCCAGCGTCTCCTTGGACTCGGTCTCCGTCGGCTCGATCATCAGCGCTTCCTCGACGATGAGGGGAAAGTACGTCGAGGGCGCGTAGAAGCCGAGGTCGAGCAGGCGCTTGGCCACGTCCATCGCGCTGACGCCCAGGCGCTTCTGGCGCCGGGCCGACAGGACGCACTCGTGCATGCAGGGGCCCGGCGCGCCCACGTCGTAGTGAGCCTCCAGCCGCTTCATGACGTAGTTGGCGTTGAGGACGGCGTTCTCCGAGACGGCCCGCAGCCCATCGGCTCCCATGGTCCGGATGTAGGCATAGGCACGGACAAGCATGCCGAAGTTGCCCCATAGCCCCTGGAGCTTGCCGATCGTCTTCGGTCGCTTCCAGTCGAGGCGGTAGCGATCGCCGTCCCTGGCCACCACCGGGACCGGCAGGAACGGTTCCAGGTGGGCCTTGACGCCGACGGGGCCGGCGCCGGGACCGCCGCCTCCGTGCGGCGTCGTGAAGGTCTTGTGGAGATTGAAGTGGCAGACGTCGAAGCCGAGGTCACCGGGACGGGTGATCCCCAGGATGGCGTTGAGGTTGGCGCCGTCCATGTACACCTGCACGCCCCGGGCGTGGCACATCTCGATGATCTCGACGATGCGGGGCTCGAAGTTGCCCAGCGTGTTGGGCATGGTGATCATGAAGGCTGCCACGTCGCTGCCCAGGTGGCGCTCGAGATCCTGGACATCGACTTCGCCACTGGCATCGGATTTGACCTCGATCACCTGGTAGCCGGCGATGGCGGTCGAGGCCGGGTTCGTGCCGTGGGCCGAGTCGGGCACCAGCACCGTGGTCCGCTTTTCGCCATTGGCCTCGTGCCAGGCCCGGATCATCAGCACGCCAGCCAGCTCGCCCTGAGCCCCGGCCGCCGGCTGCAGTGATACCGCCTCCATCCCCGCGATCTCCGCCAGCATCGTGGCCAGCTCGTGCATGAGCCCGAGCGCGCCCTGGGTCAGGGGCTCCGGGGCCAGCGGATGGAGCCGGGCGAAGCCGGGCAGCCGGGCCATGTCTTCGTGGAGCTTGGGGTTGTACTTCATCGTGCACGAGCCCAGCGGGTAGAAGTGCGTGTCGAGCCCGTAGTTGAGCTGGCTCAGCCGCGAGTAGTGCCGCACCACGTCGAGCTCGGACACTTCGGGCAGGGCTGGCGCCTCCCCCCGGAGGTAACGTCCGGGCACCTGGCCGCGGGCAGCATCGACGTCGACGTCGGGCTGGGGCAGCGAATAGGCCGAGCGGCCCGGCGAGGACAGCTCAAAGATCAGCCTGTCGTAGGTCCTGGCGTTGTCGTACGGCATCAGGCCACCGCCTTGGCCAGCGCGCGGGCGAACGCGTCGATCTCGTCGCGCGTGCGCTTCTCGGTGACCGCCACCAGCAGACAATCGGCGAGCTTCCGGTCGAAGGCCTTGAGCGGCACCCCGGCCAGGATGCGGTCCTTGGCCAGTCGGGCCACCACGCGCTCGGGCGACTTGGGCAGCTTGACCGTGAACTCCTTGAAGAACGGGGCCGGGAAGCGGAGGCTCACGCCCGGCACCCGGCCGAGCTGCTCCGCGGCATAGTGGGCCTTGGCCATGCTGAGCTCGCCGACCCGCGTGAGGCCCTGCTTGCCGAGAATGGCCAGATAGATGGTGGCCATCAGCGCGCAGAGCGCCACGTTGGTGCAGATGTTCGAGGTGGCCTTGGCGCGCCGGATGTGCTGCTCGCGGGTCTGCAGCGTCAGGGTGAATCCCCGACGGCCGTCGACGTCCACGGTGGCGCCGACGAGCCGACCGGGCACCCGGCGCACGAACTCCTGCTTGGCCGCGAAGACGCCGAGGTAGGGCCCGCCGTAGGAGAGCGGCACGCCAAGCCCCTGGCCCTCGCCGACGACGACGTCGGCGCCCTGGCGGCCGGGCGGCTCCAGCACGCCCAGGTTGACGGGATCGCTCACGACCACCAGCAGGGCGCCGGCGGCATGGGCCACCTCGGCCGCGGCGGCCACGTCCTCCAGACAGCCGTAGAAGTTGGGCGACTGCACGACGAGCGCGGCTGTCTTGCCCCCCACCAGACGGCGCGCGGCATCGGTGTCGAGGACTCCCCCGGTGGCCGGGACATCCCGCAGGCGCAGGCCGGGGCCTTCGCAGTACGTGGTCACCACCCGGCGATAGAGGGGGTTCACGCCGGCGCCGAACACGATTTCCGGGCGACCGGTGATGCCATGGGCCATGAGCGTCGCCTCGGCCAGTGAGGAGCCGCCGTCGTAGATCGACGCGTTGGCCACGTCCATGCCGGTGAGCTCGGCGATCATGGTCTGGTACTCGTAGATCGTCCGGAGCGTGCCCTGGCTGGCCTCCGGCTGGTACGGCGTGTAGGCCGTGAAGAACTCCCCCCGGGCGATCAGGTGGTTGATCGGGCTGGGCACATAGTGGTCGTAGGCTCCCCCGCCCAGGAAACAGACGTACCCGTCGGCATCGGCGTTCGCCGCCGCCAGATCGCGCATGTGGCGCACCAGGTCGCTCTCGGCCAGGGCGGCCGGCAGGTGCAGCGGCCGGCTGAGCCGGGCCTTGGGCGGGATCCGGGTCAGCAGATCGTCGATGGAGCGCACGCCGATGGCCTCGAGCATCGCCCGCTGGTTCTGTGGCGTGTTCGGCAGGTAGCGCATCAGTGACCGGCCTGGGCGATGTGCGCCTGGTACTGCTCGGCCGTGAGCAGCTCGTTCCACTCGGCCGCGGCGGCCGGCTTGATGAGCAGCATCCAGCCCCGGCCGTAGGGATCCTGGTTCACGACCTCCGGCTTCTTGCCGAGCTCGGCGTTCACCTCGACGACCTCGCCGGACACGGGCGCGAAGAGATCGGACACGGCCTTGACCGATTCCACGACGCCGAACGACTTGTGGGCGGCCACTCGCGTCCCCGCCTTGGGCAGCTCGACGAAGACCACGTCACCCAGCTGTTCCTGCGCGTAGTGGGTGATGCCGACGCGCACGGTCGTCCCCTCTTGCTTGGCCCACTCGTGCTCGCGCGTGTATCTCAGCTCGGCAGGGATATTGGCCATGGTGCCCTCATTATAGTCGGGCGGTCACGCCGCCTTCTTCACGCGGGGCGGGTAGAACGGGGTCTTGACGACGCGCGCCGGCCGGACCTGTCCGCGGATCTCCACCCCGAGCTCGGTGCCCGGGGTCGCCACCGCGGTCTCGACATAGGCCAGCGCGATGGACCTGTCAACCGTCGGGCCGTAGGAGCCGGAGGTGACGATCCCCACCCGCCGGCCGTCCTTGAGCACCGGATAGCCGTGACGGGCGATCGAGCGATCGGCCATCTCCAGTCCCATCAGCCGCCGGCGCGGGCCCTCGCCCCGCACGCGCTCGATGGCCTGGCGGCCCACGAAGTCACCCTTGGCCGGCTTCACCACCCAGCCGAGTCCGGCCTCGAGGGGGTTGGTCGTCTCGTCGATGTCGTTGCCGTAGAGCGCGTAGCGCATCTCGAGCCGGAGCGTGTCGCGGGCTCCCAGCCCGATCGGGCGCACCCCGGCCTCGCGGCCGGTGTCCAGCACTGCCTGCCACAGGGCCTCGGCGTCGGTGGCCCGAATGTAGAGCTCGAAGCCGTCCTCCCCGGTGTAGCCGGTGCGGGAGATGAGCGTCGGACGCCCGGCCACCGCTCCCGAGACGAACCGGTAGTACCCGATCGTGGTGACGGTCTGATCGGCCAGCCGGCCCACCAGCGCCTCGGCCCGAGGGCCCTGCACGGCAATGAGCGCCGTCGCCGCCGACACGTTGCGCCAGCGGGCGCCGCTGAAGGGGGCGCTCTGCCCCGTCACCCACGCCCAGTCCTTGTCGATGTTGGACGCGTTCACCGTCATCATGTAGCGGTCGGGGCCGAGCCGGTACAGCGTGAGATCGTCGACGATGCCGCCGTCCGGGTAGCAAAGCAGGGAGTACTGCACCTGGCCCGTGTCCAGGGCGGCTGCGTCGTTGGTGGTGAGGTGCTGGACGGCGGCCAGCGCCTGGGGCCCCTCGACCTCGAACTCCCCCATGTGGCTCACGTCGAAGAGGCCCACAGCGCTCCGCACCGTGCGGTGCTCTTCGATGATGGATGTGTACTGCACGGGCATTTCCCAGCCGCCGAAGGGTACCAGGCGGGCGCCGGCCTTGACGTGGAGCTCGAACAGCGGCGTCCGCTTGAGGGGCGCGTCCATCGGGCTACGCGGCCGCGCGGCCTCAGGCCGCCGGCAGCCAGTCGCGCAGGGGCTTGACCTGGCAACCGGCCTTGTTCAGCGCCTCTCTGACCGCGCGCACGATCCGCTCGGCGCCCGGCGTGTCGCCGTGACAGCAGATGGTCTGCACCGCAAGGTCCACCTCGACGCCGTCGATGGTGCGGACCTTGCCCTCCATCGCCATCTTCACCGCCTGGGCCGCTGCCTTCTGGGGGTCGGTGATGAGCGAGCCGGACAGCTTCCGGGAGACCAGCGTGAGATCCACGTTGTAGGCGCGGTCGGCGAACCCCTCCGAGGCCACCCGCACCCCCATCTTTCGACAGGCCTGGTCGCACTTGCCGGCCGCCAGCGTCATGAGGATGAGCTTGGGGTCGCGCGATTCCTGCACCGCCTCCCCGCACGCCCGCCCGAGCGCCTCGTACTCCGGCCGCTCCATCATCGTGTAGAGGATGCCGTGCGGCTTGACGTGCTGCAGCTCGGAGCCGGCCGCACGGAGAAACTCGCGCAGGGCGCCCGACTGATAGTGCAGGTAGTCCTTCAGCTCCGGCGGTGACACGTCCATCACGCGCCGCCCGAAGCCCATGAGATCGGGCAGCGAGGGATGCGAGCCGACGGCCACCCCGTGCCGGAGGGCCAGCTCCACCGTCTTGTGCATGACGTGGGGATCGCCCCCGTGAAAGCCGCACGCGACGTTGGCCGAGGTGATGAAGGGCATGATTTCGGCGTCGGCCCCGAGCGTCCAGCGCCCGTAGCTCTCGCCCATGTCACAGTTGAGATCGATGAATTTCTGGGTCGGCATGGCGGACTCCTACTCTCTGGCCAGGACGCGGGCCAGAGCGTTGATGAAGCGGTCGATGTCTTCCTCCGTCATCGCCAGCGAGCAGGCGCCCAGACCGCGCTGGCTGAGGAGGATCCCCTCGTTGAGCAGCCCCATGAACACCCGAATCGGCGTCTCGGGATCCTTGGGCCGGCTCGACCGGTAGTCGGTGAGCGGCCCCGACGTCCAGTGCAGGCAGAAGAGCGAGCCGATCCCGCTCACCTGCCCGCGCCGACGCGTGGCCTGGAGCAACCGGGCCACCCCGCCGCGCAGGCGCTCGCCCAGGGCGTCGAGCCGGCTCAGGCCCTCGGGCGTGAGCAGATTCATCGTCGCCAGCCCGGCGGCCATCGTGACGGGGTTGGCGTTGAAGGTTCCACCGTGGCTGATGCGGGCGCCACCCTTACGGGGATCGTAGGCGGCCATGAGATCGGCCCGCCCGCCGAACGCGCCAACGGGCAACCCGCCCCCGATGATCTTGCCCAGTGTGGTCAGGTCGGGGCGGACGCCGAACCGCTCCTGGGCCCCGCCCCAGGCGATGCGGAAGGAGATCACCTCGTCGAACACGAGCACGATGCCGTGACGCTCGGTCACCGCGCGCAGACGCGGGAGAAAATCGCCCGCCGGCGGGATGATGCCGCCGATCCCCAGCAGCGGGTCGACCAGCACGGCGGCGAGGTTCGCCGCCTCCTTGTCGATGATCTGCTCGCAGGCTTCGGCATCGTTCCAGGGCAGCACCACCGTGTGCTTGAGGACCGCCGGCGGAATGCCAGCCGACCACGCCACCGGCTTGGGCCGCCGCCGCCCCCCGGCTGCCTTGAGGTCGGGCGCCACGCTCACCATGACCCAGTCGTGGGTGCCGTGGTAGGCGCCCTCGAACTTGGCGATCTTGGCGCGTCCGGTGACGGCGCGGGCCAGACGCACGGCGTTCATCGTGGCCTCGGTGCCGGAATTGGTGAAGCGCAGCGTCTGCATGGACGGCAGGCGCCGAGTCAGCACCTCGGCCAGGCGCAGCTCGTGCTCGGTGGGCCCGGGGAAGGACACGCCGAGGGTGATCGCCTCCTGCGCCGCCTTCACGACCTCGGGGTGGGCATGACCGAGGATCAGACTCGTGTAGTTGCCGTTGAAGTCCAGTCGATCGACCCCGTCGGCATCCCAGATGTGGGAACCCTGGCCCCGCTGAATGTAGAAGGGGTAGGGATCGAAGAAGGTCGTGGTCCGGCTGTTGCCACCCGGCATCACGGCCGCCGCTTCCTCGTGCAGGGCCCGGGAGCGGCTAGTCTTGGCCAGGTACTCGTTCAGCTCGCGGTCGATGCTCATGGATCCTCTCCGTCAGGCGGCACCGAGCGCGCCGTCCAGCGTGGCCAGCCACGCCACCAGCGCTCGATGCGCCTCGGCCAGGGTGATTGCCCGGAAGCGCAGTCGCTGGCCCGGCTTGACCTGTCCCAGGCGCCCGATGTCGAAGGAGCACACCGTGGCCACCTTCGTGTAGCCGCCGGTCGACTGGCGGTCAACGAGGAGCACGATGGGCTGGCCGTCGCCGGGCACCTGGATGCTGCCGAGCGCGATTCCGTCCGAGATGATATCGTGACCGACCCGATTTGCGATCCGGGGACCGCGCAGCCGCGCGCCCATACGATCGGACTGGGGCAGCATCTCGTAGGGCCCGGTGAGCAGCGCGGCGATGCCCTCGGCGGTGAAGCGGTCATCCTGGGGCCCGAGCACCACCCGGATCTCCGGCTCGAGGTCGAGGCGCGGCTGCGCCGCCGGCAGGACCCGGCGAGCCGCGGGCCGGGACGCCCGGAAGAGCCGCAACGTATCGCCCCGTTGCAGCGCGCGACCCTGCAGCCCGCCCAGGCGTCCACGGAGATAGGTGGCGCGGGCGCCCAGGACCTCCGGCACGTCGATCCCACCCGAGAACGCGATATAGCCGCGGACGCCGGCCCGGGGTGGCCCCAGCTTCACGACGTCACCGGCCGCGAGTGGAAGCGTCGTCCACATCGAAGCGTCCTGGCCGTTCACCGTGAGCGGCAGTGCCGCCCCGGTGACGGCGATGGCGCACGGGGCCTCAGCCACGAAGCGCGGTCCGCCCACGGTGCACTCCAGCCCGGCCGCGCCGTCGGCGTTACCCACCAGTCGGTTGGCCAGGATGAAGGCGGCCTGATCGACAGGGCCCGAGGGGGGAATGCCGTAGCGCAGGTGACCGGAGCGGCCGAGATCCTGCACCGTGGTCTGCGGCCCGGGATCCAGAATGTGGATGCGCGGCGCGGGGCCGGGCGATGTATCGCCGATCGCGTCGGAGAGCGTGCTCCCACGGTCATCGCGGCGGGGCACGGGCGTGGCGCTAGCCCGGGTGCCCGTGCCCTGTTCAATAGCTGCGAATTCGGCGCGGGAGATCGGCCGGAACCTCACCCGGTCGCCGGGACGCAGCAGCGTCGGCTCCTGGGCGTCCGGGTCGTAGAGCTTGAGCGGAGTCCGACCGAGAATCCAGTACCCGCCGGGGCTGTCGACGGAATAGACGCAGCACTGCCCGCCTCCGATCCCCACGCTCCCGGCCGGCACCTTGGTCCGCGGCGTTTCCAGGCGGGGAATCCGCAACCGGTCCGGCATCCCGGCCATGTAGGGCAATCCCGGAGTGAACCCGATGAAGTACACGAGATACGAAGCGCTCGCGTGCAACGCCACCAGCTCCTCGACGGAAGCCCCGATGCGCTCGGCGGCAGCGGACACGTCGAGGCCGAGCTCGGGATCGTAGCAGCAGGGTAGCTCCACCGTTCGCGCCGGGGGCAGGACGGCGCCCTCGGCCTGGGGTTCGAGCGCGGTGATGGCCGCGCAGAGGGATTCGTAGTCGAGGGTGAGGGGATCGTAGTACACGAGCAGGGCCCGAAAGCTCGGGACCGTTTCCACCACGCCGGGCAATCCCTTCTGCTGAATCAGGAACTCCAGGGCACGGATCCGGGTGTTGACCTCGACGCTGATCTCCTCGTCCAACTCCACCGAGACCGCGAGATCGCCGCAGGGCCGGAAGATCATTGAACAGGGCACGGGCACCCGGGCTTCGCCACGCCCGTGCCCCGCCGCAATCCCGCGCCGCGATCAATCATCCGGGTGATCCGAGTCCCGGCTCACCATGAACGGCGGCACGGGCACCCGGGCTTCGCCACGCCCGTGCCCCGCCGCCATCCCGCGCCGCGATCGATCACCAACGCGATCAGAGTCTCGACGTCACAGGACGGCCAGGGCGGAGTTGGGGAGGTCCGTGATGAACATGTGCCCAGGGCTGTGGGTGATCATGAACGGCGGCTTGGACGCCAGCGCAACCGCCTGGGGGGTGACTCCGCACGCCCAGAACACGGGCACGTCGCCCGGCTGGAATTCCTGGGGATCACCCCATTCGGGTCTGTTGATGTCGCGAATCCCGATCGCCGCCGGATCGCCGATGTGCACCGGCGCGCCGTGGGCGCCGGGGAACCGGGCGCTGGCCGTGACCGCCTTGGTGAGCTGGTCCGCCGGGATCGGACGCATGGACACCACCATAGGGCCGTGGAAGACACCGGCCGGCCGACAGGCGGTCGAGGTGCGCCACATTGCCACGTTCCGGCCGTGCTCGACGTGCCAGAGCCGGATGCCCGCCTCCATCAGCGCCCACTCGAAGGTGAACGAGCAGCCGAGCAGGAAGGCCACCAGGTCGTCACGCCAGAACGGGCGGGCGTCGGTGACCTCGTCGGCCAGCGCGCCGTCCTTGTAGATGCGATAGCGGGAGATGTCGGTGCGAAGGTCGGCGCCAGGCGCGACGGCCACCGGCTCCGGCGAACCCACGTCGGTCACCTCCAGCAACGGGCACGGCCGCGGATTGCGCTGGCAGAAGAGCAGAAAATCGTAGGCATACTCCCGGGGCAGGGCGGCCAGGTTGGCCTGCACGTGGCCCTGGCCCAGGCCGGCGGTCACGCCGGTCAGCGCGCCTCGCCGGATCTCGGCTCTGATCTCGCGCGGGTGACGAGCGTCGATCGGCATGCCGCGATTCTACTACTACCGAACTCCGAGGCGGGGCCAGACGTCCGGATTGACCAGCACGTCGGGCCGCTCCCCGCGCAGCACGCGCAGCATCTCGCCGGCAACCTGCATCGCCATCTGCCGGTTGGCCTCCCCGGTGACCCCGGCCACGTGCGCGCTCACCACCACGTTGTCCAGGCTCAGCAGCGGGTTGTCGACGGGGGTTGGCTCCTCCTCGAAGACGTCGAGGCCGGCCGCCCGCAGCTTGCCGCGAGCCAGGGCCTCAAAGACGGCGCGCTCATCGTGCACGCCGCCACGCGAGGTGTTGATGAAGATCGCGCCCTCCCGGAGGAGGCCGAGCGTGCGGCCGTTGATCATCTGGCGAGTCTCGTCGGTGCACGGAGTGTGGCAGGTCAGGACGTCGACCTGGGGCAGGAGCGCCTCCAGGCTCGCCACCGGCTCCACACCCCGCCGCCGCAGCTCGTCGGCCGGCACGTACTTGTCGTAACCGAGCACCCGCATCCCCAGCGCGCCGGCGAACCTGGCCACCCGACGGCCGACGTTGCCCACCCCGACGATCCCCAGCGTCTTGCCGGCTAGCTCCGTGTTCCCCGAGCGCGCCGCCCCCCAGTCCCCGGCCCGCGTGGCGCGATCCACCTGCCGCGTACGCTTGGCGCAGCAGAGCATCAGCATCAAGGCGTGCTCGGCGACCGCCTGGGAGTTGGAGCCCGGGGCGTGTACCACGGCGATCCCGAGCCGGGTGGCGGCCGGGATGTCCACTGTGTCCAGGCCCACGCCGTGGCGGCCGACGACGCGCAGGCGCTTGCAGGCCGTCATCAGAGCCGCCGTGCAGGAGGGACGGAGCCGGAAGAGGATGCCGTCGGCCTCGGCAGCGATCCGCATCATGCCCTCCTCGGTGGGGTCTTCGGTCACGATCACGCGCGCCTCGCGCTCGAGCAGGGCGCGACCGTCGGGATGGATCTGGCCCCCCACCACCACGAGGGGACGGGATTCGGTCACCATCGGATCTCTCCTTCTTCGGGCGACGCGCTCGGGCTATTTGCGAGCGACGAACACCAGTCGGGGCGCGTCCAGGGAAAAGGGCGTGCCGTCCAGGCCGCCGTAGAGGTCGACGCGGCTCCAGCGATCGGGGCGCAGCATGGCGCGCAGCTCGTGGGCGGCGTACAGACGGATCTCGCTCTCGCCGACGAGCTCGCCGCCGCTCTCCTCCGGCGCTTCGGCTCCGATCCGCCACCAGCGCGCCGCCCACCGGCTCGTCGTGGGATCGAAGCGGTTCTCGATCCGGAGGGTCCACTCGTCACTGCGCTGGCGCTCTTCCGCGGGCAGAGAACGGACCACCTGATCGCGATTGCGCGTGTCGATCACGAAGACGCCCCCCGGCACCAGCGCCCGCCAGAAGCGGTCCAGGAGCAGGCGATCCTCGTCGTCGGTGAAATAGCCGATGCTGCTGAAGAGGTTGACGGCGAGGTCGAACTCGCCGGCAAAGTCCATGTCCCGCATGTCCTGGCAGACGAGCCTGAGCGTCACGCCGGCCTTCGCCGCCGCGTCGCGGGCCCGGGCCAGCTCCGTCTCATTGAAGTCGACGCCGGTGACCGTGCAGCCCAGTCGCGCGAACTCCACGGCGTGCCGGCCGAAGCCGCACGGGGCGTCGAGCACGCGGGCCCCGGCCTTGAGCCCGGCCCGCCCCAGAATCCACCGCACGGCCCGGACGGCGCCGACGCCCGACTCCACGGTCTGCGAGATCATCGGCCAGGCTTCGCGGAAGAACCGCTCGCTCTTGAACATGAGGGCGTCATTATAGCCGCGCCCGATGTGATATCGTCTGCGGCCGTGAGCGTCCTGATCACCGGCGCCTTCGGGTGCATCGGCGCCTGGGTCGTGCGGGGCCTCGTCGCCGCGGGCGAGCGGCCGGTCGTCTACGATCAGAGCGACGATCCCTGGCGGCTGCGGATGATCGTCGACCCCAACGTGGCCAGTCGCCTGACCGTCGAGCGGGGCGACATCGCCGATCGCGAGCGCCTGGTCCAGCTGGTTCGCGAGCTGCGCATCCAGCAGATCATCCACCTGGCCGCCTGGCAGGTCCCCCTGTGCCGGCAGGATCCCGCGAAGGGTGCGCTGGTGAACGTCGTCGGCACCGCCAACGTCTTCGAGGCGGCCCGGGCCAGCGGCGGGCGAGTCGAGCGGATCGTCTACGCCTCGTCGGCGGCCGTGTTCGGTCCGCCCGGCCTCTACGGGCCGGGACCCGTCCGGGACGACGCCCCGCTGCGGCCGGCCACGCACTACGGCGTGTACAAGCTCGCCAACGAGGAAGCCGCCCGCGTTTACTGGGAAGAGCATCGCATCCCGTCGATCGGGTTCCGCCCGCTGTCGGTGTACGGGCCCGGCCGTGACTTCGGCCTCACCGCCGATCCCACGCTGGCCATGAAGGCCGCCGTCCTGGGGCGGAAGTTTCAGATCCGCTGGGGCGGCCGCACGGACCTGATCTTCACCGAGGACGTCGCCCGCGCCTTC
The DNA here is from genome assembly GCA_036556905.1 of Candidatus Methylomirabilota bacterium. GTDB lineage: Bacteria > Methylomirabilota > Methylomirabilia > Rokubacteriales > CSP1-6 > 40CM-4-69-5. The sequence goes on along the minus strand of DATBIM010000099.1, from coordinate 6,466 downwards.
ATCACGGCGGCCCGCTCACGCCTGGACGGAGCACGCGTCTACAATCTCCACGGTGCCTCGGCGGCGGTGGCCGACGTGGTCCGGCTCATCCGGGAAGCCTGGCCCCCGGCGGCGGATCTCATCTCGCACGTCGAGCAGCCGATCCCCTTCCCCGACGCCCTCGACGACAGCGGGTATCAAGCCGACCTGGGACCGGCACCGGCCACGGGCCTGGCGCACGGTGTGCGCCGGACGCTGGAGGAGTTCGCCCGGCTCCAGAAGGAGGGCCGCCTGGACGCGCGAGAGCTGATGTGAGCGAGCTCAGGCTGCGGCTCGCCAGGGAGGCCGACGCCGAGGCGATCTGCCGCATCTACAATCAGGGCATCGAGGACCGGCTCGCCACGCTGGAGAGCGAGCTCCGCACCGCCGAGGAGCGGCGCAAGTGGCTGGCCAGCCGCGGCCCCCGCCACCCCGTCGTCGTCGCCGAGACTGTTGTAGCGGGGGCCGCGCGACCGCTTCGGGCTGTGGGTGGCCTGGTCCCGGAGGTTCCCGCCACACGCGCCTCGGGCGGGCCACCCGCAGAGCGAGCCGGGCACGCGGTCCCCGCTACAGACGCAGCCACACGCGCCTCGGGCGGGCCACCCGCGGAGCGAGCCGGGCACGCGGTCCCCGCTACAACAGTCGGTTGGGGGAGCCTCAACCTCTTCAATCCCCGCGAGGCGTACCGCTTCGTGGCCGACTTCTCCGTCTACGTCGAGCGCTCCTGGCGCGGCAAGGGCGTGGGCAGCCTGCTGCTCGAGCGGCTCATCGAGCTCGCCCGTCAGCACGGCTACCACAAGATGGTCCTCTCGGCCTTCCCCACCAACACCAGCGGAATCGCCCTGTACGAGAAGTTCGGCTTCCGCACAGTCGGGATCTATCACGAGCAGGGGTTGCTCGACGGCGCGTGGGTGGACACCATCGTGATGGAGAAACTCCTCTAGCGCTTGGCGACGGCGGGGCCTGATCGAGTACAATGGCCGCCGCCCGGCGGGAACCTGATGGCACCGGGCGGCGTTGATTGCCCGAGCGCCGCGACGGGACCCGGACGCCGCAGGCGCCGCCCCGCCGCCGCCAGGAGGCAACCATGTGCCGAGCCGCCACCGTCCTCGCCGTCCTCGTCGCCGTCGCGCTTCTCGTTGCCGGGCCGACCACCGCGGGTCCGGAGAAGATCGGGTTCCCCGCCAAGTGGGAGAGCTTCGTCCTCTACACCACCGTCGACCGTCCCGACGTCAAGCAGTACCGGGAGCTCTACGCCTCATCTCAGGCCGCCGTCGACGCCATGAAGGCGGGTAGGCCGCTACCGAATGGCACCGTCCTGGTCCTCATCCCCTACAAAGCCCAGGTCGATGCCCAGGGCACCCCGGTCAAGGACGCCAAGGGTCGCTACGTGAAGGGCGAGCGGGTCGGCGTCAACGTGATGGAGAAGCGGGCGGGCTGGGGCACGGAGTACCCGGCCGACCTCCGCAACGGAGAGTGGGAGTACGCGGCCTTCAGCACCGACGGCAAGTTGAACGAGAAGGCAAATTACAAGGGCTGTTTCCAGTGCCACAAGCCTCACGAGGCGCAAGACTATGTCATCTCGCTAGCGTCCCTGAAAGGCGGGACCGGCGCGGCCGCCTCCGGGGCCGCCGATGTGACGATCGCCGCGTTCGCGTTCGGCCCCGGCAAACTGCCGGTGGCTGCGGGAAAGCGGGTCACGTGGGTGAACAACGACGACTCCCCGCACCAGATCACGGTCACCAGCGGGGCGCCGACCCGTGGCCCGGTCATGACGAAGGGCCAGAGCTACTCGCACGTGTTCAGCGCCCCCGGTGTCTACGACTACATCTGCGGGCTGCACCCTTCGATGAAGGGCCAGGTCGAGGTCAAGTAGGGCGCCCTGCGGGGCAGCACTCAGCATAGAGGCGGAGGACGCCGCAGGCGATCGTCCCGACGACCAGCGCCGCCGCGATGACGGTGAGCGCCGTCTGCTGGGGGGGCCTGCGGAGTGGGCACCCGCGCGCAAGTCAAAGGATTTTTCGGTGGTAGATATGGTATATACAGGCAACTTTCAGCCCCATGTCCCACGTTACTCCCGGGTTCCGACGTGTTGCGTTCGCCAGCCTGCTCCTCGGGCTCGCGGGCTGCGGGTGGTTTCGCCCCGCGCCGACGCCGATTCCGCCACCCGATGAGCTCTACCAGCTGGGCAGCACCGAGCTCGACCGGCGCGGTTACGAGGAGGCGAGGCAAAACTTCAAACGCATTCTGGAGCGCCATCCCAGCTCCGCGTTCGCGCCACGGGCCCGCTTCCTCATCGGAGAGGCCTACTACCGGGAGGCCGAGTTCGACAAGGCTATCAAGGAGTTCGAGACGTTCATGTCCTTCTATCCTCGGCACGAGATCGCCGACCTCGCCCAGTACCGGCTGGCCATGGCCCACTACGATCAGGTCAAGCCTATCGAGCAGGATCAGACGGTCGCTGGCCGGGCGCTCGAACAGTTCCGGAAGCTGGTCAAAGAATACCCGGAAAGCCGCTACGCCACCGACGCCCTGGCCAAGATCGACATCTGCCGGGGTCGCCTCGCCCAGAAGGAGGTGTGGGTGGCGAACTACTATTTCACCCAGGGCAATCCCAGCGCGGCGCGCCAGCGCCTGGAGCTGGTGCTGCGAGACTACCCCCGTACGCTCGTCGTTCCCGAGGCCCTCTGGCTGTTGGCCGAGGTCAATCTGAGAGAGGGCAAGACCGTGGAGGCGCGCGAGCTGCTGTCCCGGCTTCATCACGAGTTCGGTTACACGGAGTTCGGTCGGCGCGCCGCCCAGCGGCTTCGCGCGCAGAAGTGAGAGGATAGTCCCGTGCACGACGTCGTGGACCTCCGCTCCGACACGCTGACGCTACCCACCCCCGAGATGCGCGAGGCCATGGCTCGGGCCGAGGTCGGAGACGACGTGTGGGAGGAGGATCCCACGGTCAGGCAGCTGGAGACCCTGGCCGCGGCACGGGTGGGCAAGGAGGCCGGCCTCTTCGTCACGTCGGGAACGCAGGGGAACCTCGTCTCGGTCCTCGCCCAGACCCGGCCCGGGCAAGAGGTCGTCCTGGACGTCGACTCGCACATCTTCAATTACGAGGTCGGCGGGGCCGCCGTGGTGGGGGGCGTACAGATGCGCCCGGTGAAGACCGAGCGCGGCTTCCTCAGCCCCGACCAGGTGCGCGAGGCGCTGCGGCCGGCGAACATCCACATCCCCCCCACCGGGCTGGTCTGCTTGGAAAACACGCACAACCGGCACGGCGGCACCTGCTGCCTTCCCGAAGAGATCGCGGCGGTGGCCGCGGTGGCCCACGAGGCCGGGGTGGCGGTCCACCTCGACGGCGCGCGCCTGTTCAACGCGGCGGTGGCGCTCAAGCGGGACGCCCAGGACTTCACCCGCTATGTCGACTCCGTCACCTTCTGCCTGAGCAAGGGGCTGGGGGCGCCGGTCGGCTCGGTGGTCTGCGGGCGCGCCGAATTCATCGCCCGGGCTCGGCGCGTCCGAAAGATGCTGGGGGGCGGCATGCGCCAGGCCGGCGTGATCGCGGCCGCCGGCATCGTGGCGCTGCAGCGCATGATCGATCGTCTCGCCGAGGACCACGCCAACGCCCGCCGCCTGGCCGAGGGACTGGCCACGCTCCCGGGCGTTTCGGTGCACCTGCCGACGGTGCAGACCAACATCGTGATCTTCCGGGTCCGGCGTCCCGCCGACGCCGACGAGCTCACGCGTGGGTGCCTGGCCCGCAAGGTCAAGATTCACGCGATCGGGCCGGTCGCCATCCGCTGCGTGACCCACAAGGATGTGGACGCCGAGGACATTGCGCGGGCGCTGGACGCCTTCACCGAGATCGCGCGGGCCTGGTAGGGGGAGGGCATGGCCGAACGTCTCCTGGAGATCAAGAACCTCAAGACGCACTTCTTCACGGACGAAGGGGTGGTCCGGGCCGTCGATGGCGTCGACCTCTACATCGAAAAGGGCGAGACGCTGGGGATCGTCGGCGAGTCGGGTTGTGGCAAGTCGGTCACCGCGCTGAGCGTCATGCGCCTCATCGCCCAGCCGCCCGGGCGCATCGTGGCCGGCCAGATCGTCTACAACGGCCGCAACCTGCTCGAGCTGAGCCCGGCCGAGATGCGGAAGATCCGCGGCAAGGACATTGCCATGATCTTCCAGGAGCCCATGACGTCGCTGAACCCTGTCTTCACCGTCGGCGAGCAGATCGCCGAGGCCATCCGCTTGCACGAGAGACTGGGCCGGCGCGACGCCATGGACAAGACGGTGGAGATGTTGCGGGTCGTCCACATTCCCAACCCCGAGCGGCGCGTGAAGGAGTACCCGCACCAGCTCTCCGGCGGGATGCGGCAGCGCGTGATGATTGCGATGGCGCTGGCGTGCGATCCGAAGCTGCTGATCGCCGACGAGCCGACCACCGCGCTCGACGTGACGACGCAGGCCGGGATCCTCGGGCTGATGCGCGAGATCCGGGAGCGACTCGGAACCGCGATCGTGCTGATCACCCACGACCTCGGCGTCGTCGCCGACATCGCCGACCGCGTGCTCGTCCTGTACGCGGGACGCAAGGCGGAGGAGGCGCCGACGGCCGAGCTGTTCCGCTCGCCGCAGCACCCGTACACGATCGCGCTGCTCGGGGCGATCCCGCGACGCGGTGACGGCGGCCGCCTGCGCGAGATCCCGGGCCGCGTCCAGCTGCTGCGCGAGCTGCCGGCCGGTTGCGCCTTCGTCGAGCGCTGCCCGCGCGCGGACCCCGAGTGCGCGGCGCACGTGCCCGAGCTCGTCAACATCCGTGACGGCCACCTCGTCGCCTGCTTCCACCCGGGGCGCGAATGACGCCGGACGGTGCGGTGCCCGCGCTCGAGGTCGTCGACCTCGTCAAGCACTACCGCGTCGGCGCCGGCATCACGGGCGGCGGCTCCGTCGTGCACGCGGTCGACGGCGTCTCGTTCACGCTCGGCCAGGGCGAGATGCTCGGCCTCGTCGGGGAGTCGGGCAGCGGCAAGTCGACGATCGCCAAGTGCATCCTGCGGCTCGTCGACCCGACCGCGGGGACGATTCGCCTGCGCGGCACGGAGATCACGCACCTCTCGCGCCGCGCGCTGCGGCCGCTGAGACGCGAGCTGCACATCGTCTTCCAGGACCCCTTTTCCTCGTTGAATCCGCGCATGACGTGCGGGACGATCGTGGCCGAGCCGCTGCGGCTGCACGGGCTCGGCCGCGGCAAGGAGCTCGACGGCCGGGTCGCGGCGATGTTCGACACCGTCGGCCTGCACCCGGAGCTGCGGCACCGCTACCCGCACGAGCTCTCGGGCGGGGAGCGCCAGCGCGTCGGCCTCGCGCGCGCCCTGATCCTCGAGCCGAGCGTGGTCGTCGCGGACGAGCCGGTCTCGGCGCTCGACGTCTCGGTGCAGGCGGCGATCCTCAACCTGCTGCGCGACCTCCAGCAGCGCCTCGGCTTCTCGTGCCTCTTCATCACGCACGACCTGGCGACGGTCGAGTTCCTCTGCGACCGGGTCGCCGTGATCTACCTCGGCAAGCTCGTCGAGACGGCCGCGGCCGCCGACCTCTTTCGGGAGCCGCAGCATCCGTACAGCCAGGCGCTCCTCTCCGCCGCAGCGGTGCCCGACCCCGCGCTGCAGCGTGAGCGGCGCCCCGTCGTGCTCGAGGGCGATCCTCCGAGCCCGCTCGACCCGCCGTCGGGCTGTCGCTTCCGCACGCGCTGCCCGCTGGAGCCGCTCTCGGCCCCGCGCTCGACCGAGGAGGAGCCGCCCCTGCGCGAGTTCGCGCCCGGTCACCTCGTCGCGTGTCACCTCGTCGGACGGGGGAGGCCGGCGCCGCGGTTGTCGGCGGCGCTGCCAGACGCCGGCGGCCCGCCCGCGCCGACCGTTCCGTTCGCGCCGTAGCGGACCGTTTACCGCTCGATCCACCGCGCGTTAACCGCCTCGGAGTCTCATGCCGCACGGGCGAAGGAAGGCCCGGACGAGCGGAGAGGAGGCAAGGTCTCGATGAGGATCCGAGCGTACGCCACGATCGCAGCGTCGACCGCAGCACTCGTCGCACCCGCGGCGCCGGGAGCGGTTGCGGCCCCTCGAGCGGACCGCGGCACCCACGAAAAGGCGACGGTCTCACGGGGGCATCGCGTGCCCGTGACGCAGACGCCCAAGGCTGTCGCGAAGGCCAAGGCGACCGTCGCGAAGGCGAAGGCGACCGCGAAGAAGACGACGCGTCCGCTTGTCATCTACGTCGTGCCGGTGATCACGAGCCCCAGCGTCGAGTCCGGGGTCGGGGGCGCGGACAACTGCGCGTCGTACCACGGCTGCACCGACGAGGAGTACTGCATCGTCTGGGGGCTGAGGTGCGAGCTCGGTCCACCCCCGGTCGGGTCGCTCCGGTTGCGGGAGCCCCCGGCGCTGTGACCACCCACGCG
>DATBIM010000098.1:0-2631 GCA_036556905.1 Candidatus Methylomirabilota bacterium | reverse complement strand
TGCCTCGCTACCGGGCCGACGTGGGCGTGCGGTACGGGCGCATCGTGACGATCGGCCGCATCCGCGAGCGGGCCCGCGAGGTCATCGATGCCGACGGCCAGGTGGTGGCGCCCGGCTTCGTGGACGGGCACACCCACATGGACGCGCAGATCTTCTGGGATCCCCTCGGCACCTCCTCGTGCTGGCACGGGATCACCACCGTGGTGATGGGCAACTGTGGGTTCACGCTGGCCCCCTGCGCGGCCGCCGACCGGGACCTGGTCATCCGCAATCTGCAGCGGGCCGAGGACATCCCCCCCGCGGCCATGGCTGCGGGCATCGAGTGGCGCTGGACCACGTACCCCGAGTTCCTCGAGTGCCTGGAGGCCCTGCCCAAGGGCATCAACTACTCCGGCTACATCGGCCATTCGGCCCTGCGCACCTACGTGATGGGCGAGCGGGCCTTCGAGGCCCAGGCCACCGAGGACGAGATGCGGGCCATGGAGCGGGAGCTGCGCGACGCCCTGCGCGCCGGCGCCATGGGCTTCACCACGTCGCGCTCGCCCAGCCACGAGACGCCGGACGGTCGCCCGGTGGCCAGCCGCGTGGCCAGGTGGGACGAGGTGCGGCGGCTGGTGGGCGTGATGGGCGAGCTGGGTGCCGGCATCTTCGAGCTGGCCGGCGAGGAAGTCGACCGCACGCCGGGCAACCCGGGGCTGCGGGATTATCACGTCCGGCTCCGCGACCTCGCCGTGGAGACCGGGCGCCCGGTCACCTTTGGCGTCTTCGGGCGGCGGGGCGTGCCGGGCGTCTGGCGCAAGTACCTCGACCTGCTCGATGAGACGGCCGCGGCCGGCGGCCGGATGTTCGCCCAGGCCCACAGCCGCTCGCTCAGCGCGCTGCTCTCGTTCAAGACCCAGCTTCCCTTCGACCGTCTGCCGGTCTGGAAGGAGCTGCGCGCGCTCCCCATCGACGAGCAGCGGCAGCGGTTGCGCGATCCCGACCTGCGCCGCCGGCTCGTCGAGGCCTCGGGCGCCCGTGACGACCGGCGCGCCCTGGGCACCGAGGCCCGGCCCGCCGACTACGACTGGCTCTTCGTCTTCGACACCGTGTATGGGCCCCACCGCTCGGTGGCCGAGGTGGCCCGCGAGCGCGGCCAGCATCCGGCCCAGACGATGATCGAGCTGGCCCTCGAGAAGGACCTCGACCTCTTCTTCCTGCAGCCGGTGGCCAACGAGGACCAGGACGTCGCGCTGGAGATCATGCGCCATCCGCGCTGTGTCGTGACGTTCTCGGACTCCGGCGCCCACGTCTCTCAGCTCATGGACTCCTCGCTGCAGACCCACCTGCTCAGCCACTGGGTGCGGACCAAGCAGGCCTTCACGCTGGAGCAGGCCGTGCGCATGCTCACCCTGGTGCCGGCCACGCTGTGGGGCTTCGCCGACCGGGGCCTGATCCGCGAGGGGATGGCCGCCGACTTCGTCGTCTTCGATCCCGACACCATCGCCGCCGAGATGCCGGAGGTGGTGGACGATCTGCCCGCCGGCGCCCGGCGTCTCGTGCAGCGCACGCGCGGCGTGGCGGCCACCGTCGTCAACGGCGAGGTGCTGCTGCGCGAGGGCAAGCCCACCGGGGCGCTCCCCGGGCGACTGCTGCGGGGCCCGCTGGCCCGGAGGGCGTAATCCGATGCCCGAGCGGCCGCTGCCCACGGACAAGGAGGTTCGCGGCTACATCAAGGACCGCCGCAACTGGGGGCGCTGGGGGAAGGACGACCAGGTCGGCGCGCTCAACCTGATCACGCCGGCCAAGCGGGCGACGGCGGCCCGGCTGGTGCGCAGCGGGCGCAGCGTGTCCCTGAGCCGCCCGTTCCCCAAGGAGCCCGGGCCGAACAATCCGCTCCCCGCCCAGCACTACATGAAGACGCTCCCGCGCGGCACGGGCGGCTTCTCCGCGGACTACTACGGCATCTTCTACCACGGCGTCTCCTCGACCCACATCGACGCGCTCTGTCACACCTGGGACGAGGAGGCGATGTGGAACGGGCGCGATCCCAAGAAAGAGATCACGTTCGACGGAGCCCGGTTCGGCTCCGTCGAGCACTGGGCCGATGGCATCATCACCCGCGGGGTGATGCTCGACGTGCCCCGCCATCGCGGCGTGCCCTGCGTCACCCACGAGCAGCCGGTCCACGGCTGGGAGCTGGAGGACATCCTCACCGCGCGCGGCCTCGCGTTGCAGCCCGGCGACGCGGTGTGCGTGTACTCCGGCCGCGAAGCGTGGCAGGCTCAGGATCCGGACCGGCCCTACGGTCGCCCGTTCGGGCCCAACCCGCATCTCCAGCAGCGGCCGGGCCTGCACGTCTCCTGCCTGCCCTTCCTGCGCGATCACGACGTGAGCGTGCTGGTCTGGGACATGCTCGATCATCTGCCCATCGGGTACGACATCCCGTGGGCGGTGCATGCGGCCCTGTTCGCCTACGGGGTGGCCCTCCTCGACAACGCCCTGCTGGATCCGCTGGCCCGCGCCTGCGTGGAGGAGGGGCGGGACGAGTTCATGCTGGTGATCGCGCCGCTCCGGGTGGTGGGCGGCACCGGATCGCCCGCGAATCCGCTCGCGGTCTTCTGAGGCGCCATGGGCGCACCGTACCGCGCC
>DATBIM010000097.1:0-23375 GCA_036556905.1 Candidatus Methylomirabilota bacterium | reverse complement strand
CCGCTGGCCCGCGCCTGCGTGGAGGAGGGGCGGGACGAGTTCATGCTGGTGATCGCGCCGCTCCGGGTGGTGGGCGGCACCGGATCGCCCGCGAATCCGCTCGCGGTCTTCTGAGGCGCCATGGGCGCACCGTACCGCGCCGACCACCTCGGCAGCTTCCTGCGGCCCCCGGAGCTGCTGCAGGCCCGCAGCGATCCGGCCACGACGGCCGAGCGGCTCCGGGAGATCGAGGATCGCGCGATCCTCGCGGTGCTGGCCCGCCAGCGCAACCTGGGCTTCGAGGTCTTCACCGACGGCGAGCTCCGGCGGAACAACTTCATGAGCGACTTCACCGACGCGGTGACCGGCTTCGACCACGGCGACGCGGTCGCGCGGGCCTGGCAAGGCCCCGCCGGCCAGGTCCGGAGCGTGACGGGGATCGTGAACGCCCGGCTCCGCCAGCACCGCCGGCTCACCGCGCACGAGCTGGGATTCCTGAAGCAGCACAGCCCGGGTCTGATCAAGGTGACGCTCCCCAGCCCGACCCAGTTCCCCGCCATCGCCTACAAGCGGGGGATCTCCGATGCGGTCTACGCGAGCTCCTCGGAGTTCCTGTGGGATGTCGTGGCGATCATCAGGGGCGAAGTGCGGGCCCTGGTCGAGGAAGGCGTCCGCTACGTGCAGATCGACGCGCCCCGCTACAGCTACTACGTCGATCCCAAGTGGCGGGACTACATCCGGACGGAGATGGGCCTCGATCCCGAGGCGGCCCTGGACGAGGCCATCCGCGCCGACAACGCCTGCCTGGAGGACGTCCGGCGTCCGGGCCTGACCCTGGCCATCCACCTGTGCCGGGGCAACAACCGCAGCCACTGGTTCGCCGAGGGCGGTTACGACCCGATCGCGGAAAAGCTCTTCGGCACGCTCCAGGTGGATCGGTTCCTGCTCGAGTATGACGACGAGCGCTCCGGCAGCTTCGAGCCCCTGCGCTTCGTGCCCCGCGGCAAGTCCGTCGTGCTCGGACTGGTGAGCAGCAAGCGTCCCCAGCTCGAGGCGGTGGCGGACCTCCGCCGGCGCGTCGAGCAGGCCTCCCGGTACGTGCCGCTCGACGACCTCGCGCTCTCGCCCCAGTGCGGCTTCGCCTCGATGATGGAGGGCAATCTCCTCAGCGAGGACGACCAGTGGGCCAAGCTCGGGCTGGTCGTGAGGACCGCGCGCGACATCTGGCGCTGACGCCGTGGCCACGGCCTTCCTGGCTCACGGCGCCCACCTGGTGGGCAGTGTGCCGCTGGCCAGCGCCGACGTGGTGTTCCGCACCGTGGCCGCCGCCATCGGCGACCGGCTGCGGCGCATCCCTGACGGCGAGACCGGCCCCCGCTCCGATTGGATCGTGTGGCAGCTGCCCGTCTTCACGTCCCAGCCCCGGCTGGAGATCGTGCCCCCGGGGCCGCACAGCTGGCGGCCGCTACCCCGCGTCCGCCTGAGCGAGGGCGCGCGGCAGGCCCCGATCGTCTTCGAAGCCCTGGGGTACGCGGAGGCGGCGATCGCGTCCTATCGGGTGTTCGCGCGGCTCAAGCGCGACGGGCTGGTGCCGGTGGCCTGCCGCTTCCAGGTGTGTCTGCCCACGCCGCTGGCCCCGATCAGCGCGTTCGTCGTCCCCGAGGACCAGGCCGCCCTGGAGCCCGCTTACGAGGATCGGCTGCTGGCCGAGCTCCGCCTGATGCTCCAGGCGATGCCCCACGACCAGCTTGCCATCCAGTGGGACACCAACTTCGAATTCGGGATGCTGGAGGGAGTCTTCCCGGTCTGGTTCGACGACGCCAAGGGCGGCATCCTGGAACGCCTGCTCAGACTGGCCCGGCACGTGCCACCGGACGTCGAGCTCGGCTATCACTTCTGCTACGGCGATGTCCAGCACCGGCACTTCAAAGAGCCGGCCGACGCCGGCCGGCTGGTCGAGGTGGCCACCGCGCTGACCATGAGCCTGGGCCGCCCCCTCAACTGGCTGCACCTGCCCGCGCCCCGCGACCGCTTCGACGACGGCTACTACGCGCCCCTGCAAGATCTCCGGCTGCGGGCGGAAACCGAGCTCTACCTCGGGCTCGTCCACCACACCGACGGGGTCGCGGGCACCAGGCGGCGCATGGAGATCGCCCGGCGGTTCGTCTCGGGGTTCGGGATCGCCACCGAGTGCGGCTGGGGCCGTCGCGCGCCCACCACCATCCCCGAGCTCCTGCGCGTCCACCGCGAGCTGAGCGCTCCCGTCCAGCAGCCCGGCCCGCCCCGGGCGCGCTTTCAATGGCCCGCCGGGTTCGTCCGGGTTCCGGACGAGGACTGGACGCGCCAGCCCGTGGAGACCTTCGGCCTGCAGTACGACACCGTCGAGAATCACGGCTGGTATCGCAACCTCGACCCCACGGTGGAGGACCTGGCCCGGCACCTGGGCGAGGGGCAGCTCCTGATCGACTACTCGGGAGGAACGGGGATCCTCCTGGACCGGCTCAAGCTGCGCATCTTCGACCGCCAGGTCGGGATGCTGATCGTCGACAGCTCCCCCAAGTTTCTGCGGGTGGCGCTCGACAAGTTCGGTGACGACGAGCGCATCGCCTTCCGCCTGCTGCGCTGGCGCAAGCAGGACAGGCGACTGGACTTCCTTGACGAGGGGCTGGGCCCCGAGCTGCTGGCCCGCCAGGCCGACGCCATCGCCTCGACCAACGCCATCCACCTCTATCTGGACCTCGGGCCGACCCTGGCCTCCTGGGCTCGCGTGCTGCGCCCCGGCGGACGCGCCTTCGTGCAGTCGGGCAACATCCGCAACCCGCAGGCCCGGCCCACCGAGTGGATCCTCGACGAGACGGTGTGGGCGATCCACGAGATCGCCACCGGCCTGGTCCGCAACGACCCGCGCTACGCCGCCTACCGGCCGCTCCTCGATGACGAGGCCCGGATGCAAGCGCACGTGGCGCACCGTGATCGCGTCTTCCTGCCGGTCCGGCCGCTGGACTATTACCTGCGCTCGCTCACCGAGGCCGGGTTCGACGTCGAGCAGGTGACTGCCCGCACCATCGAGGCCCGGGTGGACGAGTGGTTCGAGTTCCTGAGCGCCTATCACGAGGCGGTGCTGGGCTGGGTCGGCGGCTCGGCCCGGGTGGATGGCGCGCCACCGGGGCAGGACGCGGTCCGCGACCGGCTGGCGCTCATCCGCCACGCCATGGACACGTTGTTCGGCGGCCGCCCGGCGTTTCAGTGCTGCTGGACGTACATCACCGGCGTCAGACGCTGAGAACGTCCCCCGGCTTCAGCCGCTCCTGGCCCCCTCGGCCAGCGCGCGGAGCTTGGCCATGGCGAGATCCCGCGGCAGATACTTCATGCCACAGTCCGGCGCGGCCACCAGGCGCTCGGCCGGCACGTGACGGAGCGCGGCCTGCAGGCGACCCGCCACCGTGGCCGGGGACTCCGCGACCGGGTCGTTGAGATCCAGCACGCCGAGCACGATGCTCTTCGAAGGCAGGGCGGCCAGGATAGAGAGGTCCAGCCGGGGCTGGGCGGCCTCGATGGAGACGTGGGAGGCCGCGCAGCGGTCGAGCTCGGGCAGGAACGAGTATCCGCTGGGCTTGTCCTTCACCGTGAAGGCATAGCCGAAGCAGAGGTGCACGATGGTCGGCTTGCGGATGCCGGCCAGCGCGCGGTCGATGACGGGGACCGCGTAGGCGCGAGCGCGCTCGGGCTGGGCCTGCACGTAGGGCTCGTCGAGCTGGAGCACGTCGGCCACGTTCTCGAGGTCACGCAGCTCGGCATTGACGGCGACCGCGTAGGCTTCGGCCAGCTGCTCCTGGTCCCGGTAGTACTCGTCCTGGGCGAGCTGGGTCATCGTGAACGGGCCCGGCACCGTCACCTTGATCGGCCGATCGGTCGCGGCGCGCAGAAACCGGGCGTCGCGCAGGCTCACCGGGCGGGCCCGGGCAATGGGGCCGATCACCCGCGGGACCGGCGTGGGCACGCCCCGGCGGTTGAGCGCGGTGCCGGGGCGGTCCCGGTCGAGGCCCTCCAGCGCGTTGGCGAATTCGTTGAAGTAGCTTTCCCGCCGCTGCTCGCCGTCAGTGATGACGTTGATGCCGGCCTCTTCCATGTCGGCCACAGCCAGGCGCACGGCGTCGTCCTGGGCCTCCTGCCGCCAGGGCTCCGGCACTCGCCACATGGTGGGCCGGCGCACGCGGGGGACGGCGTGAACCTCAAACTGCGCCTTGTCGATGAGCCAGTCCGGCTGCGGGTAGCTGCCGACGACCGTGGTGGGAATGCGGCTCACAGGCGAGCCATAGTACAACCAAAGGGCTATTGCCCACCGGGGCCCGGGAGGGTATGGTCCGCGGCCAGGAGGATCCTATGCGCAGACACCTGTTCCTCACCATGATCACGACCGTGGTGGCGGTTTCGCTGCTCGGCTGCGCCGCCATGGAGAAGCCCAAGCCCCGCACGATTCAACCCGGCGACCTCAAGACCCTGGCCGGCGTGTGGGACGGCTACGTCATCGGCCCCGGGGGAAGCTCGGAGCGGGGCGAGCTCACGATCAATCCCGACGGGACGTACATGAGCCGGATGGGCGCGTTCAGCGCGACGGGCGTCGTTCGGGTGGTCGACGGCACGCTCGTCGCCGAGAGCAAAACGACGACGGGGGGAGTCTCCATCGGCCCGCGCCAGTCGACGATGATGCTGGGCGAGCAGGGGGGAACCCTCGTCTTGACCGGCCGGGGACAGTCCCAGGCGGGTCCGTTCTCGTTCGAGGTGAAGAAGCGGAAGTAGTCTAGCCGACCGCGTTCAGGACCTTCCCGCCGGCCTCGACGGACTTGGCGTCGACGAGGACGACCGCGAGCACGCAGGGCTGGGTGCCGCGATTGACCCAGTTGTGGATCGTGCCGCGCTGGACCATGACGTCGCCGGCCTTGAGATGGACGGTCGAGTCGTCGAGCTCCATGTCGATCTCGCCCGACATGACGACGATGTAGTCGATCGAGTCCGTCCGGTGGTTGCGCGGGGCCACCCCGGGCGCGAACTCGATGATGCGAAAGATCGTGCCGGTCTTCAGCGTGGTGCCGACCTTGCGGAGCCCCTCGTCGGCCTGGCCATCGTTGTTGATGGGGAACCCCTCCGTGGACCAGATGACGCAGGCCGTCGCCCCCGGCCGGGTGGAGGCGATGTTCCTGGAGACCTCGTCGATCTTGACGATCGCGCGGCCCTTCCCGTCATGTCCAGTGATGACCCTGCGCACGTGAAGCGCCATCCTGCATGCCCCTTTCTGGTACCGAGGTACCGATCCGTTACGATAGCCGAGACCGTATCACGCTGACGAAATGCAGCAAGTCCTCCAGCCGGTGCTCGACAATGTCGCGTACGATGCTCACGTCGACGACCTGATACCCGTGAACGAGGATATTCCGGAAGCCCACCATCCGTCGGATGACGATCGCCAGATCGGGCGGCAGCCACCCATTGCGCTCGAGGAGATCGACGAGTTCACGGTTCGTGCGTGGCTCGCCCAGGCGCGCGTCTGATACGATGTGGGAAGCGACATCGAGGACGGCCTGAACGGCGATCTGCAACGTGTGCTCGGCGAACCGCTCCTGGACCTTGTCCACGGGAATGTCGGCGGGGCGCCCGAATGTTCGCAGCTCACGCACAGAGGTCTCGATGAGGGCAAGCTTTTTGGCGATGAGGTCAGGATCGGTCACCGGGCGGCGGCCCGGGGCGCCCGGTATTGCGCAAGGACGGGTTGGAGGTCGAAGAACTCGTTTCGCGCTCTGACCTCGAACCGGATGCGGACGGACGGGTCCCGGTCGAGCAGGAGCTTGCCGTCACGGAGTACACGATGGACGAGATCCACCGGGGCCCGGTTCAGCACGACGACCTGGACCGGAAGCCCGAGCACGCGCTCGAGGTCGGCCTCGAGATCGAGGGGGAGCCCAGCGAAGGACACCGCCGGGGGCTCGGCATAAAGGACCGCGATATCAACGTCGCTCCTCGGCGTAGCAGCGTCCCGTGCCTGGCTGCCGAACAGGTAGACTGTCACCACGTCGGGCGAGGCGCTGCGGAAAAACTCCTGCAGCGCCGCGCTGAGCTGTTCCCGGTTCATGCACGAATTATAGGCTGGCTCGAGTCAAAAGCAGCGACGGCGAAGCCGCCATTGCCCATCCCGGCGCGGGCATGGGATAGTACCAGCCAGGACAGCTCGCGGAGGCAGACATGGCCAAGCAAGGGTTCCGCGTCATCGATAGCGATCTCCACGTCATCGAGCCTCGCAATCTCTGGGAGGACTACCTCGATCCCAAGTTCCGGGGCCGGATTGTCACCGTCCCCGGCGACTCCGGACCGGTGCGTGCCCACGTGGACGGCAAGGTCCTGCCCCCGTTCGCCGACCGGCCCGAGCGCCAGCGCGCCTGGTCGTTCCGCTACAAGCGGCCCGGGGCCGAGCGCCTGCACCGGGGCACCCTGCCCAAGGAAGCACTGGAGGCTATGGACATCGAGGGGATCGACATCGGCATCCTCTTCCGGACGTGGGCGACCCAGGCCATCAACATCGACGGCCTGGAGCCGGCCTTCGCGGCAGCCATGTGCCGGGCCTGGAACCGCTGGATCGCCGACTTCTGCCAGGAGAGTCCCGAGCGGCTCAAGCCCTCGGCCCTGGTGCCACTTCAAGATATTGATCTGGCGGTGGCCGAGGCCCGCTTCGGGGTTCGCGAGCTCGGTGCCATCACGCTGGTGCTGCCCTCCCACCTCGTCAACAGCCGTCCCCTCTATGACCGGTACTTCGATCCGCTGTGGGCGGCCGCTCAGGAAATGAACGTCGCCGTCTCCTTCCACGGCAACCACGCGGTCTACGCGGAGCACCTGGCCAAGCGCTACCTCGACAACCTCGTCCTCAGTCACGCGTGCGGCCAGCCGGTGGAGATGATGCTCACCCTGGGGGCGATCGTGACCGGCGGCGTGCTCTCGCGCTTCCCCCGGATGCGGATGGCCTTCCTGGAGGGCAACTGCGGTTGGCTGCCCTGGTGGCTGTGGGCCCTGGACGAGCGCTGGGAGGCCTGGGGCGACCGCGAGCTGTTCGGGCAGGATGCCAAGCCCTCGGAGCTCTTCCAGCGCCAGTGCTTCATCTCCGCCGAGCCCGAAGAAGAGCTGGTCAAGTACGTGGTGGCCGAGCTGGGGGACAACACGCTCGTGCTCTCCACCGACTGGCCTCACGACGACTCGCGGTATCCGCATGCCATCGATAGCTTCCTCGGCGAGGTGCCGCTCTCGTCCGACAGCAAGCGCAAGATCCTCTGGGACAACACCGCGCGGCTGTACAACCTTTGAACTTGGAGGGGGCAAGCGCGGCCGTTTTTGAACTTGGAGGGGGCGAGCACGGCCCCCTCCAAACCTCCCCATTCACGCTGGATGCAACGACCGTTCCCGCTCCTCGAGACTCAATGGAGAGATGAGCATGGCCTACGACCTGGTGATCAAGAACGGCATGGTCGTCGACGGGACGGGCTTCGCCCGCTATCGCGCCGACGTGGCGGTCAAGGACGGGCGCATCGTCGAGATCGGCAAGGTCGGCGGCGCCGCGGAGACCACGATCGACGCCGAGGGCCGCTTCGTGGCCCCCGGCATCATCGACCTCCACACGCACTACGACGCCCAGCCGTACTGGGACCGGCTGTGCACCTCCTCCATCTGGCACGGCGTGACGTCGGTCCTCATGGGCAACTGCGGGCTGACGCTGGCCCCGCTCCGGCCCGAGCACCGCGACGCCATGCTGGCCACCTTCTGCTGCGTCGAGGACATTCCCGTGCGGTCGCTGGCCAGCGTGCTGCGCTGGGAGTGGGAGACGTTCGATGAGTACCTCAAGGCCATCGACGTGGGGCTCGGCCTGAACCTGATGCCGCTCGTCGGGCACAACCCGCTGCGCCTGTCCGCCATGGGGCAGGCCGCCTGGGACCGCGCGGCCACCACCGACGAGGTCGCCGAGATGCAGCGCCTGCTCCGCGCCTCCCTGCAGGCCGGCGCCTGGGGCTGGTCCACCACGGTGTCGCCCACCCACGCGGGCCCCAAGGGCGAGCCGGTGCCCACGCGCCTGGCCGGGAACGACGAGCGGATCGCCCTGGGCCGGACCCTGGGCGAGTTCAACCGGGGCATCATCGAGATCCTGCCGCCGGGAGCGGCCAGGCCCGACGAGGCCGACCGCGCGCACCTGCGCGAGGTGGCGCTGACCAGCGGGCGGCGGGTCTTCTTCCTCACCTTCGACGCCGAGGCCCGCCCATTCGTGGAGGAGGCCACCCAGGAGGGCGCGCAGCTCACCGCGCTGCTGCGGGCCATTCCCTTCAATCCCCGATTCACCCTGAAGAAGACGACCTTCTTCAGCAATCTCGACGGCTGGGACGTGGTCATGGCCAAGCCGTTCGAGGAGCGGCTGGCCGTGCTGGGCGATCCCCAGCGGCGCGCCACGCTGCGCGAGCAGGCCATGCAGCGCCAGCGGCGGCGGCCCGGTGTCCCCGGGCGCTTCGTGCCCTGGTCTTCCATCATCGTGAAGAAGGTCGCGCGGCCCGAGCACCGCGCGCTCGAGGGGCGCCGGCTGGTGGAGATCGCCGAGGCCCAGGGCCAGCACGTGGCCGACGTCATGCTCGATCTGGCGGTGGCCGAGCGGCTGGACACCGAGTTCCAGCTGGTGACGCGGTCCGCCGCGGAGGAGGTCGCGCTCGCCGAGTTCGTCAAGACCGGCCACGCCCTGCCCTCGCAGACCGATGCCGGCGCGCATCTGAACACGAATCCCTGCACGGCGGGCGAGTCGAGCTACGTGCTGGGAGAGTGGGTAAGGGAGCGAGCGCTCATGACGCTCGAGGATGCTGTGCGGCGCTTCACCTTCCAGCCTGCTCGCATCATGGGCCTGCGCGACCGCGGCCTGGTGCGGGAGGGGATGGCCGCCGATCTCATGGTGTTCGACCTGGCCCGCATCGGCGTGATGGAGGACGAGATCACCCACGACGGCCCCAACGGCACCCCCCGGCGGGTGCAGGGCGCCCACGGGGTGGACTTCGTCATTGTCGGGGGCCAGATGGTGCTGGACCACGGCAAGCACACGGGCGCGCTCCCGGGCCGGGTGCTGCGCGCCGGGGCGTGAGCTTCGTCTAGCGCGGCAAGGCGGGCCGTCCTCCGACCAGCTTCGCCTTCGCCCCCTCCAGCCACGGCGCGTCCTTGGGGAGCAGGACCGAGGCCGGGCGAATCAGATACGAGGCGTGGTCCATTCCTGGCGGCGGCGTCCCCCCATCGCGCAGGGCCAGGGCCGCGTCCATCAGATACGTGCGCACCCGGATGATCCCGATGTCCGCTCGCCCTAACCGTTCCCGAGTGCGGTCGTAGATCGGGCGCTGGCTCTCGGTGATCGCCTTGTCCTGGGCGCCGACGCCGGGGACCCCGAAGAACTTGTTGGTGCCGTGGGCCTGCCAATCGATCGCGTAGTCGTTGCGCCGATCGGCGGCCGGCCGGATGTCGCCGTAGGCGTCGCTGGTGGCCGGCGCGTAGTCCACGATGTGAATGCTCAGGCCAGCGCGCATCGACGCGCGCTCCTCGGCCGTCAACGCGCGCGAGGCATGCCAGGAGATGCACCAGTTCACCAGATGCTCGTCGTCCACCGGCACCCAGACGTGGGAGTGCATGAGGGGATCCGGCTTGGGATCGGTGGGTGGCAGCGTGTGGAACGGCATGTGGAACTGCGTGATGCGCCAGTAGCACATGCCGTTCCCAGCGTCGCGCCCGGCCGCGATCAGGACACCGTAGTCGGTGTCCACCACCTCCAGGCGCGGCGCCCGCTCGAGCTGCGAGGCCAGCGCGAAGCCGGCAGCGGCTCGGTCCAGCTCGCCGCGCAGGGCAACGTCGCCAGCATCGATCACCCCGTGCAGGAACGAGATATGAGAGGGATCGATGCCGCCCTCGAGGCCCTGGAGGTAGTTGCACTCCTGATAGAACTTCGAGACGAAGCGCTGCTCGTCGGGGACCAGCGCCCACTCGAGGTCGGGCAACGCGGGCCGAGGAGCCGCCGATCCCAGGTACGCCCAGATGACGCCCCCGCGCTCGGCACAGGGATAGGCGGGATGGCTCACCTTCTCCGGGAAGCCGGTCTCCGGTGGCTCGTTGGGCATCTCCTGGCACCGCCCGTCGAAGCCGTATCGCCAGCCGTGATAGACGCACCGCAGGCCGTGCGTCTCGTTGCGCCCGAAGTAGAGCGAAGCGCCGCGATGTGAGCAGAACTCCCCGAGCAGCCCGACCTGGCCATCGGGGGCCCGGAACGCCACCAGGTCTTCGCCCAGCAGCCGGACCCGCTTGACCCGGCCGCCCGCAGCCAGCTCCGCCGAGAGCAACACCGGGATCCAGTACTGCCGCATCAGGTGGCCGATGGGCGTGCCCGGGCCCACGCGCGTCAGGAGCTCGTTCTCGTCTCGCGTCAACATGACTCGTTTCCTCCGACTACTCCGCCTTCAGCACGTACATCGCGCCGACCACGCTGGGCGCATACCGTCTCGGCGCGAAGGTCCTGGCCAGGACGGCCTTGGCCCGCCAGCCCGTGCAGTGTCCCGGCGCCACCACCCGCGGTCGCACGCGCTGGTCGAGATCGCCCACCGTCGCCTCGATGCGGCGTTCCATCGCCCTCCCGCTGAGATGAAAGCCGCCCAGCACCATGTCGAGCGAGGCGCCGCCGAACGCGTCCCGAGCGCCCAGGCAGGCGTTGACCATGCCGGCGTGCGAACAGGCCGAGAGCACGCTGACGCCGCGGCCGCGCACGTGCACGGCCAGGAAGCGCTCGTCGAGGATGAGCGGATCGGCCTGCCCCTGGCCGCCGCGAAAGCTGAGGTGCCCCTCGAGGCCTCGCTCGTACGCCGTGACCCGCTCGATAGCCCCGCTGGCGAAGAAGAAGCCCTCGCCCAGCGTGTGCGGCTCGGCGTGCCGGGCCACGCGGGCGCCGGCGGCCTCCAGCGCCTCGAACGTCGGTTCCGGAACCAGCAGCCGGATCGTTCCGGTGGGCAACAGGACACCGCGCTGATCCGGGCGGTCGGGGTGCAGGTCGGCGATGAGGGGCTGGGTCCGCCCGGCCCGCCGTCGGGCGTCCGCCACGGCCGTGACGGCAGCCGGCAACGCTCCGCTGTGATCGAAATGCCAGTGCGAGAGAAAGACCGCCTCCACGCTGGCCAGGTCGATGCCCAGCCGGGCGGCGTTCGCCGTCCACAGGTCCGGGTACGGCCCCGCGTCGAAGAGCACCGTGTGCTCCTCGTCGCCCCGGCGCCCCGTCACCAGGGCCGAGAAACCATGCCCGGCCCAGCACTGGCGATCGATGATCACCTTGCCGGGATGACCCTCGTGCACCAGGCTGGTGGGGATCCGCCCTTCCAGGTGGGCCAGCTCGGAGACCTGGGGCAGCCCCTCGTCCACGCTGGACAGCGTGTCGGTCTCGTTGTCCACGATGACGAGCACGCGGAGCTCATCGAGCACGACGGTCGGGGTCGGCGGCATGCTCGTCCTCAGCGCTTCTTGAGTCGCACCTCTTCCAGCGGCGCCGACCACGGGTAGGGGTTGATCAGGAGCAGCGCGGGCTCTTCCACGCGCGGCCCGATCCCGCTGGGCCAGATGTACTCGTAGATCGGGGCGATCCGCACCCGCTCGCGGACGATCTGCTGGATCTTGTGCAGCATGACCTCGCGCTTCTTCTTGTCGGTCTCCCGGCTCTGCTGCTTGTACAGGTCATCGATCTCCGGATAGCCGCCGTAGGCGTAGGTCCCGTCGCTCGGATACACTTCCGACATCCGCGACGCGGCGTTGCCGTAGAGCGCGCTGGTGCATACGCAGACGCCCTTCAGCTTCTTCGTCCCCAGGGCCGTGTAGTAGGCGGCGCGCTCCATCGGGCGCATCTTCATCCGGATCCCGACGGCGCCCATATAGCCGATGATGGCTTCGCCCAGCGAGAAGTAGGGCGGCAGCTGGTGCAGCTCGCCGGCGTCAAAGCCGTTGGGATAGCCGGCCTCGGCCAGGAGCTTCTTGGCTCTCGCGGGATCGTAGGGATCGGGCTCGATGGGAAGGGCGAACTCGAAGCTGCGCGGGATGAAGTTGCCGGCAGGCTTGGACGCGCCCAGGGTCTCCGCCTCGCTCAGCAACTTCCGGTCGAGGGCGTAGCTGGCTGCCTGCCGCACCCGTCGGTCGTGCCAGGGCGACTTGGGATCCCACTGCTCCAGGAAGTCCAGGAAGAAGACGGCGATGCCCCCCGAGAAGGCCAGCTTCAGCGAGGGATCGCGCTTCACCTCCTCGGCCTGCGGGGCATCCAGGAGATACGCGATGTCGACCTCCCCGCGCTTGAGCATGGCCAGCCGCGTCGTGGCCTCGGGCACGCTCTTGAAGACGATCCGCTTCACCGAGGGCATCTTGCGCCAGTAGCCTTCGAAGGCCTCCATCACCAGCTCGACCCCCGGCGTGTGGCTCACGAACCGGTAAGGGCCCAGCCCGATGGGGTGCCTCTTGAAGCCGTCGTTGCCCACCTGCTCGACGTATTTCTTCGGCACGACCCAGCCCACCCCCGTCACCACCGTCCCGTAGAAGGTCATGAAGTCCGGCCAGGGCTCGTGCAGGGTGAACCGCACGCGCGAAGGGCTGACGACCGTCACGTCCTTCACCTTGCTCTGGACGAGCTTGCTCTTGGCCCGGTGGAAGCTGAACTTCACGTCCTCGGCGGTGAACGGGTCGCCGTTGTGGAACTTCAAGCCCTCGCGCAGCTTGAACTCGTAGACCCGCTGGTCGGGGCTCACCGTCCAGGACTCGGCCAGGCTCGCGCTCATGAGGTTGCCCGGCATGGGCTTGACCAGCGCGTCGTGCAGGGCGTAGAGGATCCAGAACGGCGTGAGCGCGCCCACCACCTCGCCCGGATCGAACCAGTTGGGGGAGAGCGTCACGTAGAGGGCCCACCGCATCTCCCCTTCCGGTTTGCTCTGGGCCACCCCGTCGGTGACGAGGATACCGGCGAGCAGCACCGCGACGAACGCCACGATCAGCAGCCTGGACACACCCTTCATGGTTTCTCCCTCACTTGACGACCGTGATGCTGACGGACCCCAGGTGCGCGAACCTGGCGCGGATCGTATCACCGGCCTGGGGGCGCAGGAGCTTGGAAATGGACCCGGACATGATGATCTCCCCGGGCTCGAGCGCGCGCCCGCGGGTAGCCAGGTGGTTGGCCAGCCAGGCGAGCGCGTTCAGGGGGTTGCCCATCACCTCGGCGGCCTGATGGGTCCCCACGATCTCACCGTTGTGCTCGTACACGACCTCTTCTTGCGCCAGGTCCAGGCCGGCGAGCGGCGTGACGGGACTGCCGAGCACGATGGCATGGGCCAGGACGCTGTTGGCGATGAAATCGCCCGCGCGGGGCTTCCCGGAGAACAGGAAGTCCGGCAGCTCGAGGGCCGGCAGCACGCCGTCCACGGCCGCCGCGGCGGTGGCGGCGGTGACGCCGGGCCCGGCCAGCCGCGTGCGCATCCGGAAGGCCACCTCGACCTCCACCACCAGCTCGGCGAATCGACCGACCGACACCTCGGCGCCGCTGGCGTACTGCTCCGGGAAGAGAAAGCCGACGACCGGGTGTGGCACGCCGACGAGAGCCTGGGTCGGCGCGCTGGTGGCCGCCAGCTTCCAGCCGATCGGTCGCTGGCCCCGCTGCGCGAGCTCGGCCCGCAGAGCATCCTGGATCGCATAGGCCTGCTCGAGCGTGAGCTCGCCGTGGGTCTCCGAGAGCGGTGGCATCGCGCGGCGGCTGGAGCGCGATTCGAGCAGGCGCGCGAGCGCGGTCGGGACGGAGATCGTCGTCGGCGTCATGGCTGGCCTCGTCAGAAGAAGAACGTGAGGTTCTTGGTGAGCAGCACGCTCTGGTCCAGGACGATCTTGCGCCGGGCGATCTTCCAGTGGCCCTCGACCCGGCGCAGCACGTCTTCGCGCTTGCCCACCAGGACATCGGTCTCCGTCTCCACGCGGTTGCGGTAGACGAGAAACCGGCTCTTGACGGCCACTTCGGTCGGCGCCGGCCCCGCCGGGCGCGCCGACAGGATCTGGACGTTGGAGACCATGTGACAGATTCGCGAGGGCGGCTCCTCCGCCCAGTGCACGCCGGTGCGGATCTGGCCCACGCGACGGGTCAACGTCTCCTTGCCCTCGTCGAACCAGTTGACGTCGGCCCCCTCCCGCGTGAACTCCCGCGCGAGCTCGTCGGCGGGCACGTTGCGGCGCATCGGCATCCAGTACCGCGCGTCGTCGGTGAAGAGGGAGGTCGAGGTAGAGCTTGTAGCCCCCGAGATAGTCGAAGAAGGCGGGCGCGGCCGGATCCCAGGTAGCCCAGATCGCGCCCTTGTAGCTGGTCATCTGGGCGACCTCGATCAGCCCCCACTGGCTCCGGTCGAGCTGGGCCCCGTAGGCGTCCCTGGCGAATGGCACGCCCACCAGCGCGCCGTCGGTCCCGTAGCTCCAGCCGTGGTAGGGGCAGGTGAACTCGACGGTGTTGCCCTCGTCGTAGCGGCACACCTTCATGCCGCGGTGTCGGCAGGAGTTCAGGAAGACGCGCAGCCGGCCGCTCCGGTCCCGGCAGACGATGACCGATTCCTCGCCCATGGACGACACGAGATAGTCACCGGGCTGCCGGAGCTGGCTCTCGTGGCCGACGAAGAGCCAGGCCCGCGCGAACACCCGCTCCAGCTCCTGACGGTAGATCTCCTCGCTGACGAAGATCTCCCGGCTGATGATCCCCCGGTCCACATCGACCAGGGCCTGGAGGCGTCTCGGGTTGGCGCGAGGCATGGGTGCGGCTATGATGCTGTCCGGCCCGCCGTTAGACAAGGGGCGGGGGTGGCGCGATGAGGGTGGGAACGTGGCGGGGCGGCGCGCACTTCACCATCGACGAGGTTCCCGAGCCGGCGCCGGCGCCGGGCCAGGCGCTGGTTGCCATCCACGCCGCCGGCATCTGCGGGACCGACGTCCACGCCACGCAGGGCCTCTTCCCCTGGAAGCCGCCGCTGGTGCTGGGGCACGAATACACCGGCGTGGTGCGAGGAGTCGGGCGCGGCGTGAGCCGGCGCCTCCTCGGCCGCTCGGTGGTGTGCGAGCCGTCCTACGGCTGCGGGACGTGCGCCGAGTGCCGGGAAGGCCGTGTCTCCCAGTGCCCGCGCTGCACGCGGGTGGGCGGCTTCGCCGAGCGCGTGGTGCTGCCGGTGTCCTGTCTGCATCCGCTGCCCCGCGGCCTCGATCCGGTGACCGCAGCGCTGACCGAGCCGGCCTCCTGCTGCCTGGCGAATCTCGAAATGGTCCGCATGCCCCGCGGGGCGACCGTGCTGGTGATCGGCGGCGGCATCATGGG
Organism: Candidatus Methylomirabilota bacterium; assembly: GCA_036556905.1. Classification (GTDB taxonomy): domain Bacteria; phylum Methylomirabilota; class Methylomirabilia; order Rokubacteriales; family CSP1-6; genus 40CM-4-69-5. The sequence continues at coordinate 7,990 of DATBIM010000097.1, read as the reverse complement.
GCTCTTGACCATGGTGCTGGCCCACCGCCGCGGCGCTCGACGGCTCATTCTGTCGGATCCGCTCGAGGAGCGGCGGGCCATGGCCAGGCGCCTGGGCGCGTCGGCGGTGGTGGATCCTGTGCGGGAAAGCCTTCGCGACCGCGTGCACGCGCTGACGGGGGGCCGGGGCGCGGACGTGGTCTGCGAGGCGGTGGGCAAGCCCGAGCTGGTGGCCGAGGCCCTCACGCTGGTGCGGCCCAACGGAACGGTCCAGCTCGTTGGCGTCAATCCCAAGGGCAGCCAGCTCGCCCTGGACCTCTGGGATGCCCACTTCCGCGAGATCACCATCCAGGGCGCCTTCGGCCGTGGCCGCGCCTTCCGCCGCGCGCTGGCGCTCATGCCGAAACTCGCCGTCAAGCGGCTGGTGACCGCACAATTCCCGCTCGAGCGGATCGAGGCGGCGTTCGCTCATGCCGCCGCCGGGCGGGGCGTCAAGACGGTGATCACGCCGGGCGTATCGGACGTGAAGCATTGACACCGCGCCGACGCGGGCCGATGGCACTCGCGCTCGAGCCTTGCCGGGCCTATTTCGGCGATGCGATCCGGCCCACGAGCGTGGCGCCTGCTCCGCTCCCGGGCTCGGGTTTGAGCACCACCGTCTCGGCCTGCAGCGGCAGGAACCCGGTCAGCGGCCGGACGGTGAGGGCGTGCGTCACGAGGACGAGCGTCCCCGGTCCCCGCCAGCCGGAGATCAATTCCTTGAGCTCGCGGAGCCGTACCGGGACGGCCGGATCCCGATCAGGCACGAGGGCCCACGAGCTCTCCACGGGGCCGACGGCCATCAAGCGCGCCGTGTCCAGGCAGCGGCACCACGGCGAGGACACGACGCGGTCCACGCGTACGCCGTGGCGCCGGAAGGCCTCGCCGAGCGCCCGGGCTTGCTCGCGCCCCAGCTCATCCAGATTTCGCTGCGTCGCGCAGTCGTCGATCCTGAAGCCCGGTGGATCACCACCGTAGCCGGGCGGGGCGCTGCCATGGCGGACCAGGGCGACGTGGCCGCCTCGAGCGAGCGCGGCCCAGGCGTCCTGGGCATCATCGGCGGCCAGGCCGGGCGTGACGAGGAAGCAGAGCGCAAGAGCGAAGGGCAGCAACCGACCGAGCTGACGGCGCATCGTCGTCAGGCTGGCCGCTTGGCGCAGCCTTCCGGCTTGAAGACGCGCTCGCGAGACGCCGGATACTTCAGCAGCTTCTCGGCCGGCCTTCGGGGCCGCGGCAGCAGCTCGCCCCCACAGTTGGGGCACCGGCCGCCCAGGCGAGCCTCGACGCACGAGCGACAGAAGGTGCACTCGAACGAGCAGATCAGCGCCTCGGTGGACTCGGGCGGGAGAGCGCGATCACAGCACTCACAGCTCGGTCGCAGCTGGAGCATGGGGGCTACTTCAGCTCCTTCTTCAGCTCCTTGAGGAAGCGCCAGTCCGTGCCCTGGGCGATGAGCTTGTTGGGGTTGGTCTTGATCAGTCCGGCCTCGTACAGGCGGAGGCCGTAGAAGCGGAAGGTGTCTTCCGGATCGAACTCCCGCCACCGGCTGTACGGGATCTCCTTCAGCGTCTGGAAGGCGTAGTCATAGCGCTCGGCGAAGCCCTGATCCACCAGGTGACGGGCGACCCGGTCGGGCTCGAGCGCACAGATACTGTTGGCCATCAGGATGGCGCGTAGCGCCCGCTTCGTCGCCACCGGGTAACGGCGAAGGAACTCCCGGTTCGTCGTGGCCACGCAGCAGAAGTACTGGGACCATGGCCGGTCGACGCCGCTGTTGACCACCGAGTGGCCGATCTTCCTCGCCCGCAGCTCCTGGGGAATGGGCGGGAACCCGAGAAACGCATCGATCTTTCCGGCAGCCAGCAGCTCGATCGATTCGGCCACCGGGTGCGCGACGAAGTTGATGTCCTTGCGGGGATCCAGGCCCACGTAGGCCGCCATGCTCGCGAGGAAGACGTACTCGGAACCCTTCAGCTCGATCACGGCAACGGTCTTGCCCTTGAGGTCGCGGATCGAGCGGACCCGGTCGGTCCCGAACAGCTCGAAGCAGCCCGTGTGAATGCCACCGAGAACGACGAGCGGATCGCCGGCGTCCATCCGGACGATGACGGGACCGCTGTAGTTCATGCTGAAGTCCGCTTCGCCCCTGGCCAGGGCCGCCACGCTCGCGCCCCCACCCGCCAGCCGGACATATTCGATGTCGGTGAAGCCTTGCCCACGCAGGAGCTCATCGGCGATGTACTGAGGCGACCGGCAGATGCTGGGGATCCGGATGAGGCGAATACGCCTCGTCTCGGGCGGTGGCTCGGCGGCGACCGGATCGGCTCCGATTCCGAGCAGTCCCGCTGTTCCCACGAGGGAGAACGCTGTGAGGAATGTCCGGCGGCTCCGGTTCACGCGTTGCTCACTCATGGAGCCCTCCTCTGGCCAGGGCGCGGACGGTGGCGACTATAGCGCCACGAGGTGGAGTGGGCAAGGACGCCGCCCGGTCCTACAATCCCCGGCATGAGCGTCATCGGCCAGCCGCTCCGGCGCAAGGAGGACGCACGTCTGCTGCGTGGCCAGGGGCGCTTCAGCGACGACTTCTCGCTGCCCGGCCAGGCCTACGCGGCCATGGTGCGCTCGCCCCACCCGCACGCCCGCATCGTCGCCATCGAGGCCGATGCCGCGCGCGCGATGCCGGGCGTGCTCGGGATCTTCACCGGCGCCGACGTTCTCGCCGACGGCCTGGGGCCCATCCCGCACAGCCCGGTGCCCTCCAACCGCTACGACCTCAAGCTACGGGCCCCGGGCGGCGTCCCGATCTTCTTCGGGCCACACCTTTTGCTGCCCGCCGACCGGGCCCGCCACGTGGGCGAGGCCGTCGCCATGGTGGTCGCCGAAAGCGGAGCTCAGGCGGCAGATGCGGTCGAAGCCGTGCGCGTCACCTGGGAGCCATTGCCGTTCGTGGTCGATGCGGCTGAAGCCGCCGACGGCCGGGCCCCGGCGGTGTGGGACGAGGTGCCGACGAACGTCTGTGTCGATTGCTCGTTCGGAAGCGATCCGGCGGCGGTGGACGCCGCGTTTGCCCGCGCCGCGCACGTCGTCGCGCGCGACTTCCACGTTGGGCGCGTGACCGGGGTGCCGATCGAGCCGCGCGCCGCCCTGGGCGCCTACGACGCGGCGACGAGGCGCTACGTGCTCTATGCCGGCAGCGGCGGCGCGGTTCGCCAGCGCCGAGAGATCGCCGAAGTTCTGGGCTTGCCCCCCGAGCAACTGCGGGTGGTGTCGCTCGACGTGGGCGGCAACTTCGGGACCAAGAATCGTGTCTACGTCGAGTCCGCCCTGGTGCTGTGGGCGGCCCGCAAGCTCGGCCGCCCCGTGAAGTACACGGCCACCCGCGGTGAGACGCTGGTGAGCGACTATCAGGGCCGCGACCTCGTCACCCGCGTGAAGCTGGCGCTCGATTCCGAGGGCCGCTTCCTGGCGCTCAGCGCCGACAACATCTCCAACGTCGGGGCCCGTGCCGTCTCCTTCTCGCCGCTCGGCAAGGGTTCGGCGCTGGTCACCGGCAACTACGACATCCCTCTGGCCCGCGTGCGCGCGCGCGCCGTCTTCACCAACACCGTACCCACCCAGGCCTATCGCTCCTCCGGCCGGCCCGAGGTCACCTTCGCCATCGAGCGGCTCATCGATCTGGCCGCCGCCGAGACCGGCATCGACCGCATCGAGCTGCGGCGGCGCAACCTGATCGATCCGGCCAGCATGCCCTACGCCAATCCGTTCGGCATGGTCTACGACAGCGGGCGCTACGCCGAGAACATGACGCTGGCGATGCGACTTGCCGACTGGGAGGGCTTCGCCGGGCGTCGGGCCCAGGCGCAGGCGCGGGGCACGCTGCTCGGCCGCGGGCTGGCCAACTATGTCGAGTCGTCCGTCGGCACCCCACGCGAGCAGGCGCGGCTGATCACGCGTCCAGAGGGGATCGTCGACGTCGTCATCGGCACCCAATCGGCGGGGCAGGGGCACGAGACGAGCTTCGCCCAGGTTGCCGCCGAGCGCCTCGAGCTCGACGTGGCGGCGGTCCGCATCCTGCTCGGCGACACCGACCTGGTGCGCGCCGGCGGCGGGACCCATTCCGGCCGGTCGATGCGCATGGCCGGCACGGTCATCGCGCTCGCCTCGGACGACCTGATCGCCGAAGGCAAGCGCCGGGCGGCCCAGGCCATGGAGGCGGCCGACACCGACATGCGCTACGCGCGCGGCCGCTTCACCGTAGCCGGCACCGACCGTGGCATCGGGCTGTTCGACCTGTCGGGCGGGCTCGAGGTCGCCCGCGACAACGAGATGCACGAGCCCGTCTTTCCCAATGGCTGCCACGTGTGCGAGGTGGAGGTGGACCCGGAGACCGGCGCCGTCCGTCTCACGCGCTACGCCGCCGTCGACGACGTGGGCCGCGCCATCAACCCGTTGATCGTCGAGGGCCAGACCCACGGCGGCATCGTCCAGGGCCTGGGCCAGGCGCTAGGCGAGGCCTGCATCGTCGATCCCGCCAGCGGCCAGACGCTGACCGGCTCGCTGATGGACTACGCGCTCCCCCGAGCCGGCGACCTGCCCTCGTTTGCCACCCTGCTGAACGAGGTGCCGTCGCCGACGAATGCCCTGGGCGTGAAGGCGGGCGGGGAGGGGGGTACCACACCGGCGCCCGCGGTCATCGCCAGCGCGATCGCGGATGCGCTGGTCTCGCTGGGGGTCTCCACGATTCCGATGCCGGCTACGCCCGCCCCGATCTGGCGCGCCATCCGGGCCGCCCGCCAGGCCGGCCCTTCGGGCTCCCGTCGCCTGCTTACTGGATGATCTGATCCGCTCGCACGAGAACCGACTGCGGGATCGAGAGGCCGAGCGCCCTGGCGGTCTTGAGGTTGATGACCAGCTCGAGCGGGCGGGTCCCAGAGGCCTGCGAACCACGGCGACCGCCCCCTTTCGTTGGGGCGGTGACTATAGCGCGCTGGTCAGGAGTCAGCAAGGCACCACCGGCCCTTGACGGCATCGTGGCGTGGACGTATCCGTAGGTGCCACATGATCGGGCAGCCGATTCGCCGCCGGGAAGACTTCCGCCTGCTGACGGGTCGCGGCCGCTACGTGAGCGACGTGCCGCTCGACGGCGCCCTGCACATCGCCCTCGTGCGGAGCCCTCACGCTCACGCCGAGATCCTCCGCATCGACAGCGACGAAGCGCGCCGCCTTCCGGGAATCGTCGGCGTCTTCACCCTGGCCGACCTGCCCGAGCTGCGCGGCTGCCTGCCCCCGCCCGCTGTTCCCGGCGGCACCGTGCGCCCGTACCGGCAGTCGGCCCTGGCTGACGGGCTCGTGCGCTTCGACGGCGAGGCCGTGGCTGTCGCGGTCGCCACCGATGCGTATCGAGCGGCCGATGGCGCCGAGGCCGTCCGCGTGGAGTACGAGCGGTTGCCGGCCATGGTCGATCTCGAGCAGGCGGTGCGGCCCGGCGCCGTCCTGGTCCACGCCGACTGGTCCACGAACGTGGCAGGCACGCTCACGATGGAGAGGGGCGACGTCGATGCCGCCCGGGCCCGGGCCGCCCACGTGGTGACCCGTCGCTTCCGGTGCGGCCGGCTCACCGCGTTGCCGCTGGAGCCGCGCGGGGTGGCGGCCCGCTGGGATCCTGCTGCGGAGATGCTGCACGTGTGGTCGAGCACGCAGATGCCCTACGGCGTGCGGCAGCGCATCGCCGAGACGCAGGGGCTGGCGGCCGACGCCGTGCGGGTGACGGCGCCGGACGTGGGGGGCGGCTTCGGGACGAAGGGCCCCACCTACCCTGAAGAAGTCATCGTCGCTGCGCTGACGCGACGGCTGGGCCGGCCGGTCCGCTGGGCCGATACGCGCGAGGGGAGCTTCGGCAGCACCGCCCATGCCGGCGATCAGCTTCACGAGATGACGCTGGCCCTCGCTGCCGACGGCACGATCCTGGCGCTCGAGGACGACTTCCTGATCGACGCCGGCGCTTATCTGCCGCGCGGCGCGGTGGTGGCTGGCGTCACCGCGCCTCACCTGCTCAATCTCTACCGCATCCCCGCCCTGCGCTGCCGGGGCCGGCTCGTGGTCACCCACAAAGTGCCGGCGGCGCCCTATCGCGGCGCCGGCCGGACCCAGGCGACGTTCGTCACCGAGCGTCTGCTCGACCTCGCCGCCCGCCAGATCGGCCTCGATCCCGTCGAGCTGCGTCGCCGCAACCTCATCGGCGCTGGCGAGATGCCCCACGATCGCGGCGTGCCCTACCGCGACGGCATGCCGCTGATCCACGACTCCGGGGACTATCCCGCGCTCTTCGAGACGGCATTGACGCGCGCCGGGCACGCCGAGTTTCGTGAGCGGCAGCGCGCGGCGCGGAGCGCGGGGCGCTGGTTGGGCATGGGCGTCGCCGCCTACAGCGAGGCGACCGGCATCGGCCCCCACGAGGGCGCCTGTGTCGGGATCGAGAGCGATGGCCGCGTGCACGTGAGCACCGGCGCGCCATCCCAGGGCCAGGGCCATGAGACCACGCTGGCCCAGATCTGTGCCGATCGGCTGGGCGTGCCGCTGGAGTCGATCTCGGTGGTCGGCGGCGATACCGCGCGGTTCCCATCGGGCGCCGGCACCTTCGCCAGCCGCATCACGGTGATCGTGGGCAACGCGGTGGCCCAGGCCGCCGAGACGGTACGCGAGAAGTGTCGGCACGTGGCGGCCCGCGTGCTCGAGTGCGCTCCGGACGACGTCGTCGTGGCCGACGGGCACGCGTTCGTCAAGGGTGTGCCGGATCGGGCGCTGGCGCTCGGCGCCGTGGCCGTGCTGGCCCAGCGTCCGGACATCGTGCGCGAGCTGGGCGAGCCCGGCCTCACCGCGACGCGCTACGTGAGCCCGGCCAGCGTCACCTGGGCCGCAGGCGTCCACGTGGCCACCGTGGAGGTCGATCGCGAGACCGGCGCCGTGAAGGTGCTCGGCTATCACGCGGTGCACGACGCCGGGCACGAGATCAACCCGCTGATCGTCGAGGGCCAGACGCACGGGGGCGCCGTCCAGGGGATCGGCGCCGCGCTGTCGGAGGCGATCGTCTACGATGCCAGCGGCCAGCGCCTCACCCGCACGCTGCTCGACTACGCCTTGCCGCGGGCCGACGAAGTCCCCATGATCGACGTGGCGAGCTGCGACTCGCCCTCGCCGCTCAACCCCCTCGGGGTCAAGGGCACGGGCGAGGGCTCGGCCGTGGCCGGCCCGGCGGCCATCGCCAACGCCGTGGCCGATGCCCTGGGCAGGGAGGGCGCCGAGATCACCCACGTGCCGGTGCTGGCCCCGGAGGTCTGGGATCGCCACCGATAGACGACGGCGGCGCTACGGGAGGAGATCGGCGACGGCGATGACCGCGGACGGTGCGCCGAGAGGAGTGGCGGCCTCGCTGCGCCGAAACGCCTGGAGCGCGCGGTAGGCCCATCCGCGCCTCGGTGGTTCGAGTGGCGCCGGATCACGGTGGATCTCCACCACCTGCTCGTCGAGATTCACGATCCAGTAGTCCGAGATCATGGCCCGGGCAGTGCCAGGGGCGCGTGGGCCCGGACGAGCCACCCCGGACCAAACGCCTGGCGCAAGGCGGCGACGGCGAGATCGACGGCGGCCGCGTGAGGATCGCCCTGCGGCTCCCGGACGACGAGCACGCCGTCGAGGAGCTCCAGCCGCTCGTCTTCGCGGAAGATCCCGCAATCGATCATTCGCTCGTATTCGAGACGGGTCCATCGTCGAGTGTGGGCGGGCATCACGTTCATCGAGGCTCAGGCTAGTCTTGTGGCTCCGCCACGTCAATGTTCCGAGCTCGACACATCCGCGCCTCTGGAGTAACGTTCCACCCCTCATGAGGGGCCGATGATCGGGCAGCTCCGCCGGGTGATTCCCGCGCTGCACCGCGCGATCTACCAGGCGTCGGGCGGGCGTCTGGGCACCCGGG
>DATBIM010000096.1:0-51186 GCA_036556905.1 Candidatus Methylomirabilota bacterium | reverse complement strand
ACCGCGCACCTGGCGGCACATCATGGGCTCGCCGGCCTTCTCTGGTACTGGGATCTGGCGTTGCTGCTGGGCCGGTGGGCCGACCGCCTGGACTGGGACGCGATCGCCGCGCGCGCCTCACGCTGGCGGGTGCGAACGGCTCTGTACTTCGCCCTGCTGGGCTGCCAGAGGCTCTTCGCCGTCGCGGCCCCGGCCGGAGCGCTGGCGGAGCTCCGGCCGCGGGGCCTCCGGGCCGCGGCGCTTCGCCGGCTCCTGCGCCGCTACGAGGCCGACCGCCTGAAGCGCCTGGAGCATCTCATCGCGCTGCTCCTGGTGGACCGCACCCGCGACCTGATCGCGCCTCTCACTGCCACCCTGTTCCCGTCTCCGGCCTGGCTCCGGGCCCGGTATGAAGGCGCCGGCGCCTCGCTGCTGAACTACTACCTGGCGCACTACCGGCGCATGGTGGCCATCGCGGGGGTGGCGGTTTCCCGCACGCCCGGGACAGCTGGTCCGCGTCCCTGACCTGGCGCGCTCGGGTCCTTGCCCGCGAGACACCACCGGCAGCGAGTGAGCCCGGGCCGGCCCAGCCCGCGATTGCGCCGGGCCCGGCCCGACGGCTACCATCACGTGGATGCTGCTCACCACCATCGTTGGCAGCCTCCCCAAACCGCGCTGGCTCGCCGAGCCCGAGCGTCTGTGGGCGCCCTGGCGGCTCGCCCCCGACGCCCTGGCCGAGGGGCGACGCGACGCCGTGCTGGCCGCCCTGAAGGAGCAGGAGGCGGCCGGCATCGACATCGTCACCGACGGCGAGCAGACGCGACAGCACTTCGTCCACGGATTTCTCGAGTCGCTCGAGGGCATCGATTTCGGCCGGCGGGTGACCATCGGCATCCGCGCCAACCGCTACCAGGCCGAGGTCCCGACAGTGACCGGGCCTTTGCGCCGCCGCCAGCCCGTGCACCTGGAGGATGTCCGCTGGGCCCGCGCCCACACCGAGCGACGCTTGAAGTTCACGCTCCCCGGCCCCATGACTATCGTCGACACGCTGGCCGACGAGCATTACCGGGATCGGGCCGGGCTGGCCATGGAGTTCGCCCGCATCCTCAACGAGGAAGCGCGCGAGCTGGTGGCGGCGGGGCTCGACGTGCTGCCGCTCGACGAGCCGGCGTTCAACGTCTACATGGACGACGTGGGAGCCTGGGGCATCGCCGCCCTGGAGCGCGCCATCGCCGGTCTGGACTGCGCGACCGCGATCCACATCTGCTACGGCTACGGCATCGACGCCAACATCGCGTGGAAGCGCAGCCTGGGCTCCGAGTGGCGACAGTACGAGCAGACGTTCCCGCTGCTGGCCCGCAGCCACATCGACCAGGTTTCCCTGGAGTGCGCCAACTCGCGGGTGCCGATCGAGCTCCTCGAGCTCCTGGCCGGCAAGGACGTCGCGGTGGGCTGCATCGACGTGGCCAGCCACGCGATCGAGACCCCGGCCGACGTCGCCGAGACGATCCGGCGGGCGATGCGACATGTGCCACCGGAACGGCTCCTCCCGAGCACCAACTGCGGCATGGTGCCGCTCCCCCGCGAGGTCGCTCGCGGCAAGCTCCGCGCCCTCGGCGCCGGCGCCCGCCTGGTGAGGCACGAGCTGAAAGGCTGAGCCCTTCCGTGCGGTGGCTCATCGACGGCTACAACGTCATCCGGCGTGATCCTGATTTGCGGGCGGCCGAGGCCCGGAGCCTTCAGGCCGGGCGCGCGGCGCTGCTGCATCTGGTCGCCGAGGTGGCCGGACGCTCGACGGACGTGTTCACCGTGGTGTTCGACGGGGCGCCGATCCCGGGCGCCGCTGGCCCGCCGGGCCGGCTACAGGTGATCTTCTCGCGACCCCCGCAGCGGGCCGACGATGTCCTCGTCCGTCTGGCCCGACAGCACGGCAACGGCGCCATCATGGTCACCTCGGATCGCGCCGTCCAGGACGCGGCGCGACGAGCCGGCTGCGCCGTGCTCGGCGCCGACGAGTTCCTGACCGGGCTGGCCAGTGACGACGCGGCCGAACAGGGGAGTGAGGACACGGAGCCGGATCGCGTCGCCCCCAAGCGCGGCAACCCGCGGCGGTCCTCCAAGCGCGCCCGGGCCGCCGGGCGCGCGCTCAAGCGCCTGCGCCCCCGCTGAGATCCGCGGGGCTCCGGCGGCCTCGGGACCGCCGGGGCGTATCCATAAATTGACAGCAGGCGGGGCCTCGTGACACCGTCGCCGCATGCTCCGCCCGGCGCGGCCATTCCTCTGGCCGCTCGTCCTCCTGGCCCTCACCGCCGTCGCGACCGGGGCCCAGCCGAGCACCCTGGAGGGCGCCGTCGAGCGTGTCGTCGACGGCGACACCATTCAGGTGCGGGTCGACGGTCGGGTCGAGACGGTCCGCTACATCGGCGTGAACACCCCCGAGCTTCGGCATTCCCTGCGCGGCGCCGAGCCCGGAGGTCGGGAGGCCTGGACGGTGAACCGAGAGCTGGTGGCCGGCAAGCACGTGCGCCTCGAGATGGACGCGCGAGCTCGGGACCGCTACGGCCGCTTGCTCGCCTACGTGTGGGTCGATGGGGTCATGGTGAACGCCGAGCTGGTCCGTCGCGGCTACGCCCAGGTGATGACGGTGCCCCCGAACGTCCGCTACCAGAGGCTGTTCCTCGCCCTGCAGCGGGAGGCCCGTCAATCGGGCCGGGGGCTCTGGCGTGGGGTGTAGGACGCTGTATCATACGTGCGATACGGGGTGCGCGCAGGGAGGCTCATGATCACCAGACACGATTTCACCCTCGAGGCGAAGTTCCGCACAGAAGAGGGGACGATCTTCCTGTCCGGCATCCAGGCGCTGGTGCGACTGCCCCTGGACCAGCATCGGGCCGACCAGCGTCGGGGTCTCCACACGGCGACGCTCGTCTCCGGGTATCGGGGTTCGCCGCTGGGCGGGCTCGACCAGGCTCTCGAGCGCAACGCCCCGTTGCTGCGCGAGCACGACGTCGTCTTCGTGTCCGGCGTCAACGAGGACCTGGGGGCCACCCTGGTCTACGGCAGCCAGCTCGCCAACCTCTTCCCCCGGCCCCGGTACGACGGTGTCCTCGGCATGTGGTACGGCAAGGGGCCGGGGGTCGACCGTACCGGCGATGTCTTCAAGCATGCCAACTACGCCGGGGTGGGCCGCCACGGTGGGGTGCTGGCCCTGGGCGGTGACGACCCGCTCTCGAAGTCCTCGACCCTGCCCTCGCACTCCGAGGTGGCGTTCTACGACGCGCTCATGCCCGTGCTCTTCCCCGGCAGCGTGCAGGAGATCCTGGACATGGGCCGCCTGGGGTTCGAGCTCTCGCGCTACTCCGGGCTCTGGGTGGCGTTCAAGATCGTCACCAACGTGGCCGACGAGATCTCCAGTGCCGAGGTGTCCGCCGACCGCATCACCGTGCGCGATCCCCGCTTCGTCTTCGAGGATCGTCCGTGGCAGGCCCAGCAGGCGCCCATGCTGATGCCGCCGTTCGGCCTGGAGACCGAGCGGGTGATCCAGTACGGACGACTGGAGGCGGCCCGGGCCTTCGCGGCGGCGAACGGGCTCAACCGCATCACGGTGGACTCCCCGGACGCCTGGCTCGGCATCGCCGCCCCCGGCAAGACCTACTACGACCTGCGCGAGGCGCTGCGCGACCTCGGCCTCGACGACGCGGCGCTGCGGCGGTACGGCGTGCGGCTGCTCAAGATCGGCCTGCTGTTCCCGCTGGAGGCCGGGATCGTGCGGGAGTTCGCCCGAGGCCTGGAGGAGCTGCTGGTTGTCGAGGAGAAGCGGGCCTTCACCGAGTTGTTCGTCCGCGACATCCTCTACAACCAGGCGGAGCGGCCGCGCGTGGTGGGGAAGTTCGACGCCGACGGCCGGCCCCTGGTGCCCGCCAGCGGCGAGCTCGACGCCGACCGTATCGCCCAGCTGGTGGCCACGCGGCTCGAGCGGCGCGTCCACCTGGAGTCGGTCACCGCCCGCGTGGCCCTCCTGGAGGCGCTGCGGGAACGGCCGCAGCCACTCACGCTGGCCCGCCAGCCCTATTTCTGCTCGGGGTGCCCGCACAACCGCTCCACCCTCGTGCCCGAGGGCTCCATCGCCGGCGCCGGCATCGGATGCCACGGCATGGCCCTCTACATGGAGCGCAACACGATGGGCCTCACCCACATGGGCGGTGAGGGCGGGCAGTGGGTGGGCATGGCGCCGTTCACCGAGACCCCCCACATCTTCCAGAACCTGGGGGACGGCACGCTCTTCCATTCGGGCTCGCTGGCGATCCGGCAGGCGGTGGCGGCCGGCACCACCATCACCTTCAAGATCCTCTACAACTCGGCGGTGGCCATGACCGGGGGCCAGGACGCCGCCGGGGCCCTGCCCGTCCCGGATCTGACCCGAGCGCTCGAGGCCGAGGGCGTCAAGCGGATCCTGGTGCTCACCGATGAGCCCGACAAGTATCCGCGGGCCACGCGGTGGGCCACGGGCGTGGAGGTGTGGCACCGGGACCGCCTCGACGAGGCCCAGCGGATGCTCCGCCAGATCCCTGGCGTGAGCGCCCTGATCTACGACCAGCGCTGCGCCGCCGAGAAGCGCCGGCTGCGCAAGCGCGGCCGGCTGCCCGACCCCGCGCTGCGGGTCTACATCAACGAGGCCGTGTGCGAGGGCTGTGGCGATTGTGGCGTCAAGTCCAATTGCCTCAGCGTCCACCCCGTGGATACCGAGTTCGGGCGGAAGACGCAGATCCATCAGTCGTCGTGCAACAAGGACTATTCCTGCCTCAACGGCGACTGTCCGTCGTTTCTCACCGTCGTGCCGCGCGGGGCCCCGGGCCGGAAGGAGCGGGCGGCCTTCACGGTGGAGCGTGAGCTGCCCGAGCCCGTCCTCCGGGTCGATCGCCAGTGCAACGTCTTCATGATGGGGATCGGGGGAACGGGTGTCGTCACCGTGAACCAGATCCTCGGCACCGCCGCGCTGCTCGACGGCAAGCACGTCCGCGGGCTGGACCAGACCGGGCTCAGCCAGAAGGGTGGCCCGGTCGTCTCCCACCTGAAGATCTACGATCGCTCCGAGGAAGTGTCCAACAAGGTCGGGGCGGGGGAGGCCGACACCTATCTCGGCTTCGACATCCTGGTGGCGACCTCGGCCCAGAACCTGGACCACGCCCGTCCTGACAAGACGGTGGCCGTCGTCTCCACGAGCAAGGTGCCCACCGGCGCCATGGTGACCTCCACCGAGGTGCACTTTCCCGAGACGTCGGGGCTGCTGGCCACCATCAACCGCGTGAGCCGCAAGGACGAAAACGTCTATCTGGATGCCCTCGCCCTGGCCGAGCGCCTCTTCGACGACCACATGGCCGCCAACATGATCGTGCTGGGCGCCGCCTATCAAGCGGGCGCGCTCCCGGTGACCGCCGCCGCCATCGAGCGGGCGATCGCCCTGAACGGGGTCGCGGTGCCGATGAACACGCAGGCGTTCCGGGCTGGCCGGCTCGTCGTGGCGGACCCGACGTGGGCCGGCGGCCTGCTGCGGACGCGTCCCGGTGCCCTGCCGCTCGCGGCGCCGACCCTCACAGCCGAGGCCCGGGAGCTCGTGAGCCGCGTCGAGGCCGGCGGGGAGCTGAAGCGCCTGCTCGAGGTTCGCGTGCCCGAGCTGATCGCGTACCAGGACGCGGCATACGCCGGGCGGTACGTGGAGTTCGTGCGGCACGTGCGCGAGGCCGAGCAGCGGGCGATGCCCGGGGAGAGCCGACTCAGCGAGGCAGTGGCCCGCTACCTGTTCAAGCTCATGGCCTACAAGGACGAGTACGAGGTGGCCCGGTTGCACCTCCGAGAGGATCTGTCCCGACAGCTGGCCGCCGAGTTCCCGGACGGTGTCGACGTGCGCTACCACCTCCATCCGCCGCTGCTGAGAGCGCTGGGAATGCGCGGCAAGCTCAAGCTGGGGAAATGGTTCGACGTCGCCTTCCGTCTCCTCGTCACCTTCCGGGGCGTGCGCGGCACCGCGCTCGACCCGTTCGGTCACGCCCACGTGAGGCGCGTGGAGCGGGAGCTGATCGGTGAATACCGGACCCTGGTCGACAAGGCGCTGGTGGATCTCTCGGAAGCCGGTTACGAGCGGGCGGTCAATCTCGCCAACCTGCCCGACCTCATCCGTGGCTACGAAAGCGTCAAGCTCGGCAACGTCAAGCGGTTCCGTGACGCGGTCCGGGCCCTGGGGTTCTAGCCGCTGATGGCCACCAGGAGGTGGTGCATGGTCCGTGGGGTGTTCGCTGGCGTGGTCCTGGCCCTCGTCATCACCGGCGTCGGCCCGGTCAATGCGCAATCTCCTGGGGCCGCACGGGTCTGGACTCAGGTCAATGGAGTCGTGGAGTCGATCGAAGCGACCCGGCTCACCCTCAAGACCGACCGGGGATCCCGGGTCCGCGTGGACATCTCGGCGATGAGCGTCGCCGACCGGAACGCCCTGGCCCGGGGCCGGCGGGTCTCCCTGATCGGCTACACCTCGTCCCAGCCCGACGAGTTCATCGCGTGGTTCGCGCCGGGCGAGCGCGAGGAGCCTGTCCAGGCCTCGCCGCCCACCACCCCTCCGGCGGCGACCCCACCACCCAGGCCGGCGCCCATCCCCGTTCCCTCGAGATAGCGCGCGGCGCCTCAATCCTCGGGGGGCCGCGCCCGCCAGCGCTTCACGGTCGCGCGCCGCTTCTTGATGGCCAGGCGCGCCTCTCCGGCGGCGGCCGAGGGCCGTGTGGGGCGTCGCAGCCTGGGTTCGTGGAGCGCCGCGCTCACCAGCGCCCGGACGCGCTCGCGCGCCAGCTCGAGGTTCCGGATCTGATCGCGCGTCGCCTGGCTCACCACGACGAGGTGGCCCCGGGCGTCGAGCCGCCGGCCGGCGAGCACCCGCAGGCGCTCACGCGCGGCCTCACTCAGCCCTTCGATGGCGTCCAGGTCGACCCGGAGATCGACCTTGCTGGCCACCTTGTTGACGTTCTGGCCCCCGGGACCGGAGGCGCGCACGGCGCGCACGGTCAGGGCCCGGGCGGGGACCTGCACGGCATCGGTCACGACGATCGAGCGGCTCACGGGAGTATTGTAACGAAGCCGCGAGCCCGGCTCGGGCCGAGGGTGGCCTGCTTCAGGTGGCTGTGGCTGCGTTCGCCTAGGCGATTCATCATCTGGCTATAATCGCTGCGAGATGACCTATCGCGGCGAGATGACCGCGATCCAGCGAGCCAAGCTGACGCGGGTGGCCCGAGGCGAGGCGCCCGCGGACCTCTACCTGCGCGGCGGCACCGTTCTCAACGTCTACACCGGGGAGCTCTACCCCGCCAACGTGGCGGTATCTGGCGAGCGCATCGCGTACGTCGGTGCGCGCGAAGACATGGTGGGGCAGCGCACCCGGGTGCTGGACGTCGGCGGTCAGCTCCTCGTTCCCGGATACATCGATCCCCACGTGCACCCGGCTCACCTGCTCACGCCGTCGGCGCTGGCCCGGCGGCTGCTGGCCCTCGGCACGACCACGGTCTTCGCCGACACCCTGCAGCTCTGGGAGCTGGGCGGGCTGGCCGGATTCCGCGCCGCCGCCGACGCGCTGGCCGCCTCACCGGTGAAGTTCTACTGGATAATCCGGCCGCACGCGCAGTCGCGCTCGGCGGACGAGACGCGCCGCTTCCGTCTGTCGGACCTGGCCCGGGCGCTGGAGCACCCGTGGGCGGTAGCCCTTGGTGAGGTCACCCGCTGGCCCGATGCCTGGAGGGGCCAGCGCGACATGCTGGCGCGGCTAGGGTTGGCCCAGCGACGGGGCCGGCGCGTCGAGGGCCACACCGCCGGGGCCTCGGCCGAAAAGCTCGGAGCCCTTGCCGCCGCCGGCTTCACGTCCGACCACGAGCCGATCACCGCGCAGGAGGTCCTCGCGCGAGCCCGGCAGGGCATCGCGGTGATGCTCCGGGAGTCGTCGTTGCGGCCAGACCTGGCCGGCTTGCTCGATGCGCTGAAGGAAGCGCCGGGGCTGGCCTCGCGCGTGATGCTCACCTGCGATGGCTCGATGCCGGCCTTCATCCGCGACCATGGGTTCGTGGACCACCTGCTGCGGGTCGCCCTCGACCGCGGCGTGCCGCCCGTCGAGGCTTACCGGATGGCGACGCTGAACCCGGCGACCTACTACGGGCTCGACGCCGACCTGGGGGGCCTCGCGCCGGGCCGCTGGGCGGATGTCTGCGTGCTGCGCGATCTCACCGAGCCCCGTCCCCGGACCGTCATCGCTCGGGGTCGGGTGGCCGCCGAGGAAGGGCACGTTCGAGTCCGGGTGGCCGAGGTGCCGTGGCGTCGGGTCGTCGCCTCGCCCCGGGCTCGGCTCGCCATGCGGTGGCGGGCGCGTGCCGAAGACTTCGTCCTGCCCCCGCGCGACCGTTATCCGGTGGCCCGGCTGGTCAGCGCGGTGATCACGCGTCTGGAGGTGCGCCCGCTGGCCGACGGCGACCTGTTCGCGGCGCTCGTGGATCGCGAGGGACGCTGGGTCGCCCCCGGGGTCGTGGCCGGCTTCGCCGACCGGCTCGATGGCCTGGCCTCCACCATCACCACCGAGTTCAACATTCTCGTGCTCGGCCGCCGTCCCGCGGCCATGGCCACTGCCGTGAATCGCCTGCTCGATCTCCACGGGGGAATCGTGATCGTGGATGGGGAGCGAGTGGCCCACGAGCTGCCGCTGCCCCTGGGTGGGGTCATGATGCGCGGCTCGCTCGAGGAGGCGGCGGCCGGCGAGGATGCGCTCCGCGCGGCCCTGGTCGCCCGCGGCTATCCCCACCATGAGCCGTTGTTCACGCTGTTCTTCCTTCCCGCAGATTTCCTGCCCGCGGTGCGGCTCACGCCGCGAGGGGTCTGGGACGTCAAGCAGAGCCGCGTCCTGCTGCCGTCCCGCCGAACGGCGAGTGCAGCCGCGCGCCGTGAACGGGCGTGACGGAGCCACGGCTGCCTGGAGCAGGCCACCCTCGGCCTGAGCCGGGCACGTGGTCCCCGCTACAAACAATGCGAAAACGGCGCCTGGCCCTGGGTGTGCTGGTGGGCGCGGTGGCCCTCGCCGTCGCCGCCTTCCCCTTTCGCGCGACCTGGTGGGGCGGGTGGATCCTGACCATCGCCGAAGCCGGGATCGTCGGTGGGCTCGCCGACTGGTTCGCGGTGACCGCGCTCTTTCGCCGCCCGCTGGGGCTGCCCATCCCCCACACGGCGATCATCCCGGCCAACTGGGAGCTGCTGGCCCACCGCGTGGGAACGATGGTCGGCGACCGCGTCCTCACCCGCGAGTACCTGGTGCGGGAGATCGACCGCCTGGACCTGGACGAGTGGCTCGCCCGCACCGCCGAGCGGGTGGGCCGGGCCGAGCTGGAATCGGCCGTGCGCACGCTGCTCGGCTGGATCGCCCGGGAGGCGCCGGTGGCGTCGGCGGGGGATCTCGTCGCCCGCCTGCAGCGGCTGCTCGTGGCCCGTCCGGTGGCGCCGGCGCTGGGCACGACGCTGGACCTGGCCCGGCAGCAAGGCTGGGACCAGCGGGCCATCGGCGCGACGGCCGCGGCCCTCGTCGACGCGCTGAAGCGACCCGCGTTGCAGGCCGCCGTCGGCGAGCTGGTCGACGAGCTGCTCGCCCGGTATCGCGAGCGCATCACCTTCTACCCGCGGGTGGCCCTGGGGCTGGCCGACCTGTTCGGCCTCATCAATCGCGAGCGCATCGTGAGTGCCATCGCCGCCGGCCTCGGCGACCTGGCCGCCGACCCCGCCCACCCGCTGCGGGCCCGCCTCAGCGACGCCGTCGCGGAGTTCGCGTACCGCTTGCGCACCGAAGCGGCCCTCACCGCGCGCGTGGAGGCGGTCAAGGAGGAGCTCCTGGGCAGCCCGGTGGTGGCCCGGCTCGCCGACGACGCCGCGCGGGCCCTGCGCCAGACCCTGCTGGCCGACCTCGAGCGCCCGGACTCCGAGGTGGTGGGGTGGGTGAGCGAGCGGTTGGAACGGGTCCGTCATGCGCTGCTGAGCGACGCCGAGCTCCGCCGGCAGATCGCGACCGGGGTCAAGGCCCGCGCAGTGGAGATGGTGGAGCGCTTCCACGGGCGCATCGCCACCTTCATCGAAAAGGGGGTGCACGCGCTGGGGCCAGAGGGCGCCGTCCGGCTGATCGAAGAACACGCCGGCGACGATCTGCAATACATCCGGGTGAACGGCACGGTGGTCGGAGGGCTGGCCGGCGGCCTGCTCTACGCGATCCACCTGCTGGTGCGGCTGCTGTGAAAGGGGCCCATCCGCGACGAGGTGGGAGAATGTGCCCCGCTCGATTTGTCCGCTCGTCAGATTTCACGTACACTCCACCACGCTGCTCGAGACCGTCGACAGGAGGAGAGAGCCTCATGCCCCGCTTGCCCATCACGATCGCCCTGCTGGCCCTCACGCTCGTTGTCCTGGTTGGCACCCCGGCCGTCAGCCAGGCCCCCAAGTCGGGTGGCGTGCTGAACGTCATGCAGCGGGGCGACCTCGCTCAGGGATTCTCCATTCACGAGACGGCCACGATCGACACCGTGTGGCCGAGCGCGCCCTGCTTCAACAACCTCGTGCTGTTCGACCCGGCCAAGCCGGTCGAGAGCATGGACACGATCGTCCCCGAGCTGGCCGAGAAGTGGTCGTGGCAGGACAATTACCGCAACCTCGTGTTCCTGTTGCGCAAGGGTGTGAAGTGGCACGATGGCCAGCCCTTCACGGCGAAAGACGTCAAGCACACCTTCGACATGGTGCGCGAGGCCAAGGATGCCCCGGCCAAGTTTCGCATCAACCCCCGCAAGGACTGGTACGCCAACGTGGAGGCCATCGAGGCGCCAGATCCGCACACAGTGATCTTCCGCCTCAAGCGGCCGCAGCCCTCGCTGCTCATGATGCTGGCCTCCGGGTACTCGCCGGTCTACCCGGCGCACGTCCCGGCGGCCGAGTTCCGGACGCGCTGCGTGGGCACGGGTCCCTACAAGGTCAAGGAGTGGAAGAAGGGCGAATACATCGAGTACGTGCGCAACCCCGACTACTGGGTCAAGGGGCGGCCGTACCTCGACGGGCTGAAGTACATCGTCATCGTGGAGCGGGGCACCCGCTTCGCCGCGTTGCAGGCCGGACGCCTCGACGTCTCGTTCCCCGGCGAGGCCACCAAGCCCATCGCCGACCAGCTCAAAGCGTCAGGGGCCAAGCTGACGTTCACCGAGGTCGGGGCCAACGTCAACGACAACCTCCTCATGAACGTGAAGAAGCCCCCCTTCGACAACGTGAAGGTGCGCCGCGCGATGAGCCTGGCCATCGATCGGCGCGGCTACGCCAAGGCGGTTCATCAGGGCGGTGCCGTGGCCGGCGTGGCCATGCAGCCCAAGCCGTACGGGGTCTGGGGTTTGCTGGAGAAGGACCTCAACCAGCTCCCCGGCTACGGCAAGCCGGCCGAGGACAAGGCCCAGGCCCGCAAGCTCCTGGCCGAGGCCGGGTTCACCCCGACCAATCCCCTCAAGGTCGAGATCAAGACCCGGGCCATCACGCTCTACCTCGATTTCTCCGCGTTCGTGGTCAATGAGCTCAAGCTGGTCGGGGTGGAGACGGCCCTGAGCCAGATCGAGACCGCCCAGTGGCATCCGCTCGTGACCCGTCGCGACTACCAGATGGGCACCAACCTCACCGGTCTGGGCATCGACGACCCCGACGGGAACTTCTACGAGAACTTCGCCTGCGGCTCGCCCCGCAACTACACCGACTACTGCGACGAGCAGGTCATGAAGATGATCGATCAGCAATCGCAGGAGCGAGACGCCAAGAAGCGCCTGGCCATGGTCTGGCAGATCCAGCGGAAGCTGGAGGAGGACGCGGCCCGGCCAACGATGGGCTGGCGCATCGACTACTTTCCGCAGTGGGCGTATGTGAAGAACCTCATCCCCCACCACAACATCTACAACTACGGCCGTCTGCAGGACGTCTGGATGGACAAGTAGTAGCTCCGGGGGAGGGGGCCGCCCCGGCCCCCTCCCGGACTCCGACACGTGCAAACGTACATCCTCCATCGCCTCGGCATCGCCGTCCTGACCCTGTTCGGCATGTCGCTCGTCATCTTCGTCCTCATGCGGCTGGCGCCCGGAGACATCGTCGACATCCTGTTCGCCGCCGCCGGCTACGTCAACGAGAGCGACAAGAAGCTGATCATGAAGGAGCTGGGGCTCGATCAGCCGATCTGGGTCCAGTACCTCACCTGGCTCCGGGACATCGTCAGCGGCGATCTCGGAAAGTCCTATCGCTACGACGTCTCGGCCTGGCAGATCATCCGGCCCCTGCTGCCCGTGACCCTCGAGCTGGCCGCCCTGGCCACGCTGATCTCCGTGCTGCTCGGGGTGCCGGCCGGCGTCGTCAGCGCCGTTCGGCAGGACACCGCGCTCGACTACGCGCTGCGCGTCTTCTCGCTGGCCGGCCTCTCGATGCCGGCGTTCTGGCTGGGCATGGTGATCATCCTGGTGCTCGTCGTGTGGCTGGGCTGGATTCCGCCGCTCACCTATGTGTCCCCCGCCGAGAATCTGCGGATCCACCTCGTGCAGTTTCTGCTGCCGGCGCTGGCCGTCGGGTACCGCTCGTCCGCCCTGCTCATGCGCATCACCCGCTCGGCGGTGCTGGAGGTGATGCGGGAGGACTACATCCGCACGGCGTGGGCCAAGGGCCAGAGCGAGCGGATCGTCATCTGGCGCCATGCCCTGAAGAACGCCATCCTGCCCGTGGTCACCGTGATCGGGATCGAGTTCGCCTTCCTGATCGGTGGGCTGGTGGTGACGGAGACGGTCTTCAACTTGCCCGGGGTGGCCCGCTTCCTGGTGCAGGCCATTCTCTGGCGCGACTATCCCATCGTCCAGAATCTGGTGATGTTCATCGCCATCGTGGTGGTGCTCTCCAATCTCCTGGTTGACCTGATGTACGGCTGGCTCGATCCCCGCGTGCGCTATGGCGACTGAGCGGACGGTCACCGACACCGGCCTGGAGCTGGTCCGTCCGAGCGTGGTCGGCCCGAGCCAGGCCGGCGTGGGCACGACGCTGTTGCGCTTCTGCCGCAAGAAGCCCCTGGGCGCGGCGGGGGGCATCCTCATGATCCTCATGGTGCTGACGGCCCTGTTCGCCGAGGTGCTGTCCACGCACGATCCCATCGCCACCGATGCGGCCAATACGCTGGCCGTCCCCGGCGCGCAACACTGGCTGGGCAGTGATCACCTCGGGCGCGACATCTACAGCCGCATCGTCCACGGGGCCCGGGTGTCGCTGATCGTGGGGGTGCTCTCGACCCTGTTCGGCTCCGTGCTGGGCGGCATCGTCGGCCTGCTGAGCGCCTACTTCGGGGGCAAGACCGACCTCATCACCCAGCGCATCCTGGACATCCTGCAGGGGCTGCCGCTGCTGGTGCTGGCCCTGGTCATGTCCGCCTCGCTCGGCCCCGCCGTCCACAACGTCGTCATCGCCATCTCCATCCCGATCATCCCGCGGGCCGCCCGCGTCGTCCGGGCCAGCGTGCTCTCGATCCGCGAAATGCAGTACGTGGAGGCCGCCCGCGCGCTGGGCATCCAGCACCTGCGCATCGCCTTCCGCCATATCCTGCCCAACACGATGGGGACCTTCCTCGTGCTGTCGACGGCCCAGCTGGGAAGCGCCATCCTGGTCGAGGCGACGCTGTCCTTCCTCGGCCTGGGGGTGCCCGAGCCCTACCCGTCCTGGGGGCGAATGCTCTCGGTCTCGGCCGCCGAGTACGCTCAGCGGGCGCCCCACCTGGTGCTGTTCCCGGGCATCGCCATCAGCCTGGCCGTCTTCGGCTCCAACTTGCTGGGCGACGCGCTGCGCGATACTCTCGACCCTCGTCTGCGAGGCAGGTAATCGCCCGAACCACAAGAAAGCGAGTTTCCCATGAAGATGTATGTCGCCGGCGAGTGGATCGACAAAGCGCAGCGGATCGAGGTGCGCAACCCCTACGACAACTCCGTCATCGACACGGTGCCCCGGGCCGAGCGCGCCGACGTCGAGCGGGCGCTGCAGTCGGCGGAGCGCGGCGCCAGGACGATGGCCAGGCTGACGGGCTACGACCGCTGGAAAATTCTCAAGAAGGCCGCCGAGCTCATGGCGGCCCGCCAGGAGGACCTCGGCCGGACGATCTCCGCCGAGGAGGGCAAGATCATCGCCGAGGGGCGGCTGGAGGCCAACCGCGCCTACGAGACCATCATGGGCTCGGCCGAGGAGGCCAAGCGGCTGCACGGCGAGACGGTACCCCTGGACGGCGCCCCCGGCGGCGCCGGCAAGTTCGGGGTCACCATCCGGGTGCCCTGCGGCGTGGTGGTGGCCATCAGCCCGTTCAACTTTCCGTTGAACCTGGTCTGCCACAAAGTGGGACCGGCCCTGGCCGGGGGCAACGCCGTCATCGTCAAGCCGGCCACCGACACGCCGCTGAGCGCGCTCAAGCTCACCGAGATCCTGCTCGAGGCCGGGCTTCCGCCGGAGGGCATCAACACGCTCACCGGGTCGGGGGGCGACATCGGCGACCTGCTGGTCACCGACCGCCGCGTGCGGAAGATCACCTTCACGGGGAGCCGTGACGTCGGCGAGCGCATCTGCACGCGGGCCGGCATCAAGCGGGTCACCATGGAGCTGGGCAGCAACGCCCCGGTCATCGTGATGCCCGATGCCGACCTGGGCAAGGTGGCGTCGGCGGTGGCCGCTACCGGCTACGCCAATGCCGGACAGGTCTGTATCTCCACCCAGCGCGTGCTGGCCGCCGGCAAGGTGTATGGCGATTTCCTGGAGGCGCTGAAGCCGAAGGTGCAGGCGCTCACGATCGGCGACCAGTTCGACGAGACCGTCAAGGTCGGCCCCCTGGTCCGCGAGCGGGAGGCCGCGCGCGTGGACGAGTGGGTGAAGGAGGCGGTGGCCGGCGGCGCCCGGCTGGTCACGGGTGGGCACCGGAAGGGCGCCCTCTACGAGCCGACCATCGTGGCCGACGTGAAACCGAACATGAAGATCTCCGCCGACGAGCTGTTCGGACCGGCAGTTGCCGTCACGCCGTTCACCGACATCGACGAGGCGATCGCGCTGGCCAACGACACCAACTACGGGCTGGCCGCGGGTATCTTCACCGAGAACCTGGAATGGGCCTGGAAGTTCGCCCGCGAGGTCCAGTCGGGCAACCTGCACATCAACTGGGGGCCCCAGTGGCGCGCCGATCTGATGCCGTATGGCGGGCTCAAGGAGTCCGGGTTCGGCAAGGAGGGACCGGCCTACGCCATCAAAGAGATGACCGAGCTCAAGATGGTGGTGTTCCACCTCTCGAGCTGAGATCGTGGCCACGGACGAGCTCTGCTGGCTCTCGGCCACCGAGCTGGTGGCCCGCTATCGCAAGCGCACGCTGTCGCCCGTGGAGGTGGTGGAGGCCATTCTCGACCGCGTAGGGAGGGTCAACCCCACCCTCAACGCCTACGTCACCCTCACCGCCGAGACGGCCCGCCGGGAAGCCCGGCGGGCCGAGCGTGCGCTGACCCGGCGCAGCGCCCGGCTGGGTGCGCTCCACGGTGTGCCGTTCTCGGTGAAGGACCTCGTGATCACCCGCGGAGTCCGGACAACCTTCGGCACTCCGCTCTACCGCGACCACGTGCCCACCGAAGATGCGCCGATCGTCGAGCGGATGAGGGTAGCCGGCGGCATTATGCTGGGCAAGACCAACACCCCCACGCTCGGCTGGATCGGGGCCACCCACAACCTCGTCTTCGGCATCACGCGCAATCCCTGGGACCCGAGCTGTACTCCCGGGGGCTCCAGCGGCGGCGCCTCGGCGGCGGCCGCCGCCGGCCTGGGGCCGCTGCACGTCGGCACCGACGGGGGCGGCTCCATCCGCATCCCCGCGTCCTTTGCCGGCATCTTCGGTCACAAGCCCTCGTTCGGGCGAATCCCCGTGTATCCGCCGAGCGCGGCCTGGAGCCTGTCGCACGTGGGCCCGATGACGCGCACGGTGGCGGATGCCGCGTTGATGCTGAACGTCTGCGCGGGGCCGGACGCTCGCGACCAGTACTCGCTCCCGGCCGAGCGGGTGGACTACGTGCGAGCGCTGGGCCAGGGCGTCCGCGGCCTCCGCGTGGCCTACAGCGACGATCTCGGCTTCGCTGACGCGGTGGACCCCGAGGTCCGCACGATCTGCGGGGCCGCGGCCCGGGCCTTCCGGGAGCTCGGCGGCCAACTCTCCCAGGTGCATCCGCGCTGGCCCTCCCCCCGGCAGGCGTGGGAGCTGATCTTCTGTGGCGGCATCGCCACTCGCCTGGCCCCCTCCCTGGACAGACGCCAGGACATCGATCCTGGTCTGCTCAAGATCATCGAGCAGTACCTTGCGCAGCCGCCCACGGCGTACGTGCAGGCGTGGTTCGATCGACTGGCCTGGGCCCAACACCCCCGGGCCCTTTTCGAGCGGTACGACCTCCTGCTCACGCCGACGATCGCCTGTCCACCGTTTCCGGTCGGGCTCGACAACCCCGCGGAGATCGCGGGGCGGGCGGTGCCCGCGTATGGCTGGATCCCCTTCACGTACCCGTTCAACATGACGGGCCAGCCCGCGGCCTCGGTCCCCTGTGGCTTCACGAGTCGGGGCCTGCCGGTGGGGCTGCAGATCGTCGGCCGTCACAACGACGACGCCTCGGTCCTGCGCGCCGCCGCCGCCTTCGAGCGGGCGCGACCCTGGCGGGGACGGCGGCCTAGTGCATTTGGAGCATAGCGGCGGGATGATTCCTGTGGCTCGTGTCGCGCGGCTCGGCGAGAATCGAGGTGATGGAAACCAACGAACGCCTCGATACCGTCGAGCCCGACATTCAGGATCTCATCTCGCGATGGGCCGGGGAGAGCAAGCGCCTGCTCGTCGCGCTTCCCGGAGTCCTGGCCAAACTGGACGACCTCGCCGCGGAGACCGACGGCCTGCGCCAGCGTCTGGCTGACCTCGAGCACGAGAACCAGGCGCTCCGGCAGAGCCGAGAGGAGCTCGCCGAGACTTTCACCAAGCTGAAGACGCTGATCGCGGGAACCACTGCCTTCGACTCCGCGGCCGCCTTCGAGGCGCCACGGCCCCGTCCTTCGAGCCTGCCGACGCCGGCCCCGGAGCCTGCGCGGGCGCCGGAGCCCGCGCCGGCGCCGGAAGCGAGCGCGGCCGATGGCCCACCGCCCGCTTCGCCTCCGCGCGACCAGGAGCGTGCGGTCGCTCCGCAACCGATGAGTGTGGAGCCCAACCCGCGGCTCGCGAGCCGGGAGGACAAGTCATCGACGGCCAAGCCGGACGAGCCGGCGCCGGTGCCGCTGCCGGCCAAGGTCCGATTCGCGTCGGTGTTTCGGCCGCCGTCCCGAGCTTGACGTTCCGCCCCCGCTTCTGAATTAGCGTCAGGGACTTCGGACATTGACGCGCGTCGGATCTGAGTCCACCCTCCACGTGTGTCGCTCGCTGAGCTGCTCGCTTCGCTCGCCGTGCTCGGTCTCGTGATGGCCGCAACCGTCATGTTCCTCGTCTCGGGGCAGCGCGCGTATCTGGCCGGGACGGCGCGGGTGGAGAGCCAGCAGAGCGCTCGCATTGCGCTCGCCCGCATGGCCCGCGAGATCCGCCAGGCGGGCTTTGCTCCCACGAGCGCCAACTTCGCGGCGCTCTCGGTCTTCGAGCCCAAGCGGTTGGTCCTGCACATGGATCTCGACGCCGACGGTGTCATCGCCGGCCGGCCGGAGACGATCACGTGGCTGCTCGGCGCCGACGGAGTGCTGCGGCGCGACGCCGGCGGTGGCGCTCAGCCGGTGATCAACGGGGTTCGCTCCCTGAGCTTCACGTATCTCGGCCCCGATGGGGTTCCAGCAGCGGCGCCGAGCGAGGTGAGGTCGGTCGTCATCAGGCTGACTACCGGGCCCGAGGGTGCCCCGACACGTCTGGACGGACTCACGACCCTGATGACCGAGGTGCGGCTGCGTAACCGCTGAGGGGGGGTGACCCCCGCTCCAAACCTCCCCGAAGCTGACCCGGTCCCTCACGCCCTGGGCTTGACCCGTCCCCCCACCCAAGGTGGGGAGGGCTTGCTCGGGCACCACGGATTGTCGAATTTTCTCCGGCCAGGATTCGCTTAAAAATCGTGTGTTTTTCCTTGACACGCCTTTTTGGCAACTGTAATCTCGCCAGCCAAGTGGGGCAAAGTGGGATGAAGTGGAGTCCTACCCCCACCCGGGGGACATGTTCCGAGGGCGCTACCAGCACACGATCGACCCGAAGGGGCGGCTCAGCGTGCCGGCGAAATTTCGTGACGTGCTGGCGCAGTACGAGGGCCCGGTGATCGTCGTACCCAATGAGAACGCCCTGGAGGTGCACCCCCTGGAGGAGTGGGAGCGGCTGGAGAGCCGGATCAGCGAGCAGTCACAGTTCGATCCCGAGGTCCGCAAGCTCGGGCGCCTCTACGTCTCTCGGGCCAAAGAGGTGTCCCTCGACGGCGCGGGGCGGATCCTGGTTCCGCCCGATAGCCGTCAGCAGGCCGGGCTTGCCAAGGACGTGACCCTGCTGGGACCCGGACGTCGGTTCTTCGAGGTGTGGGACCGCAAGCGATTCGAAGAGTACGAGCGGACGAACGGCGAGGGCCTGCCGTCGCTGTTCGAGCGGTTAGCGCGGCTGGGAGTGTAGGGGTTCACGTCCCGGTCCTCGTTGATGAGGTCGTATTTCTGCTGCGGGCAGCGCGGGAGGGCTGGTTGATCGACGGAACGGTGGGGATGGGGGGACACGCGGAAGCGCTGCTGGCAGCGACGCCCCCGGGCGTGAGTCTGCTGGGGCTGGATGCGGACCCTGACGCGCTGGCCAGCGCGGCTGCGCGCCTGGCCCGTTTCGGCGAGCGGGTGCAGCTCGCCCGCGCGAACTTTCGAGAGCTGGAGGCCGTGGCGCGGGCCAGGGGTGTGGCGCGGGCCAGAGGGGTGCTGCTCGACCTCGGGGTGTCGTCGCCTCAGCTCGAGCGCTCCGGCCGGGGGTTCTCCTTCCAGCAGGTCGACGAGCCCCTCGACATGCGGCTCGATCCCGGCGCGGGCCGGACGGCCGAAGCGCTGCTCAATGGCCTGTCCGAGGACGAGCTGGGGCGCATCCTGCGCGAGTACGGCGATGAGCCCCACGCCCGGCGGATTGCCCGGGCCATCGTCCGGGGGCGCCCCCTGCGGACCACCGGGGACCTGGTGGCCGCGGTCAAACGCGCGGTCCCTCGCCGGGCCTGGCCGCGCCGGCTCCACGTCGCCACCCGCACCTTCCAGGCGATTCGCATGGCCGTCAACGATGAGCCGGGCGCGCTACGGGCCGCGCTGCCGGCCGCGGCGGCCCTCCTCGATCCCGGGGCCCGGCTCGCTGTCATCTCCTTTCATTCGGGCGAAGATCGCATCGTGAAGCTGACGTTCCGGTCGCTCACGGCAGACGGACACTACGCTGTCGTCGAGCCGTCGCCCCTCCTGCCCGGGGACGACGAGGTGCGGGCTAACCCCCGCGCCAGGAGCGCCAAGCTCCGAGTGCTGGAGCGCGAATCGTGAAGAGACCACAGCGGCTGTATCGAGAACCCGACCCTCGGCTGCGCCGGTCCCTGTCGCTGGTGCTCGCGGGGGCACTCCTGGTCGTCCTCACCGGTCTGGTCGTGGTGGGCCTGCGAGTCCAGCAGGTGCACCTGGCCTACCAGCTCGATGCGCTGCGCGCCGAGCGCGGCCGCCTGGAGGCCCTGGTCCGGCAGCTCGAGGTGGAGGTGGCGACGCTGCGCTCGCCGCGGCGGCTCGAGCAGCGGGCTCGCCAGCTGGGGCTCGCACCGCCGGCGCCGGGCCAGGTGCGTCTGGCCCGCGAATTCGTGGCCGGCACCACCGGGCTGGCAGCCGAGCGTAACCGGATGGCCTCCCTCGGTCTCGTCCCGTCGCCGGTGACGGGCGGGAGGTTGCCACTCCAGCCGTGAGCCTGCCCGGCCTCCGCATCCGCGTCCTCGTCCTCGCGGCGCTCCTGGCCGTCGCGTTCGGAGGCGTGGCAGCGCGCCTGGCCCATCTGCAGCTCGTGCGTCATTCGGAGCTCACGGCCCTGGCCGAGCGCCAGTACTCGCGGACGGTCATGCTCCACCCCAAGCGCGGGCCGATCGTCGATCGCCACGGCGCTCCGCTGGCGGTCTCCAGCCCGGCCGCTTCGCTCTTCGCTCAACCCCGTCATGTCGGCGACCCCGTTCGGGTGGCGGCGCGGCTGGCGCCCATCCTCAAGGTGCCGCCTGCCGAGATCCACGCGTCGCTGGTGAGCTCGCGAGCTTTCGTCTGGTTGCGTCGACGGCTGCCCCCCGCCGTCACCGAGCAGATCCAGGCGCTGCGGGAGCCGGGGCTGGGCCTGGTCGATGAGCCGCTGCGGCTCTACCCGAATCGGGAGCTCGCCGCTCACGTGGTGGGATTCGAGGGTGTCGATGGCGGCCTCGAAGGAATCGAACGGGCCTGGGAGCCGTCGCTGGCGGGGGCGCCGGGGCGGGCCATCGTCGGCCGTGATGCCCTCGGGCGCGAGGTCGCTACCCAGGTCGTGCTCCGGCCGCCGGTGCCCGGGCACGGCGTGATGCTGACCATCGACGCCAATATTCAGCACGTCGCCGAGCGCGAGCTCGATGCCGCCTGGCGGCGGACCCGAGCGATGGCGGGAATGGTCGTCGTGCTCGAGCCCCGCACCGGTGACGTCCTGGCCCTCGCCATCCGCCCCACCTTCAACCCCAACACCTTTCTCGACGTCCCCTCGCGTGACGTCTGGCGCAACCGCGCCATCACCGATCCCTTCGAGCCAGGCTCGACCTTCAAGATGATCCTGGCGGCCGCGGCGCTGGAGGAGGGCGTCATGCGGCCCGAGGACCGGGTGTTCGCCGAGAACGGCGTCATCACCATCGCGCGGACGACCATCCACGACTGGAAGAAGTACGGCTGGCTCACCTTCGCCGAGGTGCTCCAGAACTCGTCCAACATCGGCTCGATCAAGGTCGGTCTGGCCCTGGGGCCGGCCCGCTACTACCGCTACCTGACGACGTTCGGCTTCGGCGTGCCCACCGGGGTAGGGCTGCCGGGGGAGAGTCGCGGAGTGCTGCGCGAGCCCGGCCGCTGGTCGGCCCTCTCCCTGCCGACGATGTCGATCGGGCAAGAGATCTCGGTGACGGCGCTCCAGCTCGTGGCCGCCTTCGGCGCCGTCGCGAACGGCGGCACCCTGATGCGGCCCCGGCTGGTCCGGGCCACGTTCGACGCTCAGGGCCGCGAGATCCGCCAGGTCGAACCGCTCGCCGTGCGCCAGGTCATCTCGCCGACCACGGCGCGGGTGTTGACGCAGATGCTGACGCAGGTGGTCGACGGCGGCACCGGGCGCCGAGCCGCGATTCCGGGTTTCGCCGTCGCCGGCAAGACCGGCACCGCCCAGAAACCCGACCCGGTCACCAAGCGTTACGCCCGGACGGCCGGTGTGCTCTCGTTCGTGGGGTTCGCTCCGGCCGACGAGCCGCGCTTCGCCATGCTGGTCATGCTCGACGAGCCCAAGACGGAGCGCTGGGGCAGTGAAGCGGCCGCGCCGATCTTCGCGTCCGTCGGGGCCGAGATCCTCCGGTACCTGGCGGTGCCTCCTCGCGATACCCCTCCGGTGCAGATCGTGACGAATCCCGGCGATCCCGTCCCGGCCCTCCCCGTGCGGCTGGTGAGCACGGGCTCCGAGCTGGGCGACGAGGGCCCCCAGCGCATGCCCGATCTGCGCGGGCAGCCGCTGCGACAGGCGCTGGCCATGCTGGCCCCCCTGGGCGTGCGCGTCGAGATCCAGGGCAGCGGTGTCGTCGTGCAGCAGACGCCGGTGGCCGGAGCCGCCCTGCAGTCGGGGAAGCCGGCCCGACTCGTCCTGGCGCCGCCATCGCAGACCGCGCGGCCGTCGGCGACCAGGGGCGCGGCTCGATGACATGGAGCGCGAGATGCCGGTGAGCGAGCTGCTGGCGGCCCTGCCCGAAAAGACGGTGGTGGGCACGCCCCCCGCCGACATCCGGGCCATCCGCGACGACTCCCGGACGGTCGGGCCGGGGGACTGCTTCGTCGCGGTGCCAGGCCTGCGCCAGGATGCCCGGCGCTTCGTCCCCGAAGCGCTGCGGCGAGGCGCCACCTTGCTGGTCACCGAGCAGCCAGCGCTCCCTGACCTCCAGATCGCTCAGATCCTGGTGCCCTCGGCGCGGGCCGCGCTCGGTCGGATCGCCGACGCCTACTACCAGCACCCTTCCCGCCGGCTGACGATCGTGGGCATCACAGGAACAAACGGCAAGACCACCACGTCCTATCTGGTGGAGGCTCTTCTCCGAGCGCGGGGGGTGCGGACGGGGGTCCTGGGGACCATCCAGTACCGCGTGGGCGATCGCAGCCTGCCCGCCGGGCACACCACTCCCGATGCGCTCGCGCTGCACGCGATGCTGGCCAGCATGTACACCGATGGTGTTCGCGGGGTCTCGATGGAAGTGTCCTCACACGCGCTGGCGCTCAGCCGCGTCGATGAGGTCGCCTTCGACGTCGGCGTGTTCACGAATCTGACGCAAGACCATCTCGATTTTCACACCACCTTCGACCAGTACCGGCGGGCCAAGCGCCGCCTCTTCGAGCTGCTCGAGCGCTCGATCAAGCCGGGGCGGACCGCCGTCGTCAACAGCGACGATCCCGCCGGAGCCGAGATGACGCGCGGCCTGGCGCTGCCCGTGGTGACGTTCGGCCTCCGGTCGCCAGCGGCCGTCCGCGCGGGGGACTGGGGCTCGAGCCTCGACGGCATCCGCCTCACGGCATCGACGCCGGCCGGCGCGCTGGAGCTGCGCTCGCCGCTCATCGGTGAGCACAATGTGATGAATGTGCTGGGGGCGGTGGCCACGGGCCTGGCCCTGGGGCTCAGCCTGGACGCCATCGCCGGGAGCCTCGCCGGAGTGGGCGCCGTGCCCGGCCGCTTCGAGCAGGTGAGCGCGGGCCAGCCCTTCCTCGTGGTCGTCGATTACGCCCATACCCCCGACGCGCTGGAGCGTGTGCTGGGGACGGCGCGCAAGCTGACTCGCGGGCGGCTGGGCGTGGTCTTCGGCTGCGGCGGCGACCGCGACCGCAGCAAGCGCCCCCTCATGGGAGCGATCGCCGCCCGCCAGGCGGACCGGGTCTGGGTGACCTCCGACAACCCGCGCTCCGAGCGGCCGGAGGCGATCATCGAGGCGATCGTGGCTGGCGTGTCGGGCGCGGATGCCACCGCGAAGGTCCTGCGCGAGGCGGACCGCCGCGCCGCGATCGCCGGGGCCCTGGGATGGGCCGGGGCCGGCGACACCGTCGTGATCGCCGGTAAGGGGCACGAAACCTATCAGATCGTGGGCACCGCCGTACTGCCGTTCGACGACCGCGACGTGGCGCGCCAGATCCTCGGGGAGCGCTGGAGCTGAGGACCATGCCGACCTTCACCGTGCAAGAGATCGTGCGGGCGACGCAGGGCGCGCTGGTCGTGGGTGACCTCGCCGTCTCCGTCACCGGCGTGTCGATCGACTCGCGGACGCTGGCCGTGGGCGAGGCCTTCTTCGCGATCAAGGGGCACCGCCTCGACGGCCACGACTTCGTGGGTGAGGCCGCCAGCCGGGGCGCCGCCTGTCTGGTGGTCCATAGCGTTCCAGATCCGGTGCCGGCCGGGGTGCCGCTGGTGCTCGTGGAGGACACGACCAGAGCGCTGGGGCGGCTGGCCGGCCTGCATCGGGCCAAGTTCAATCTTCCCGTCATCGCCATCACCGGGTCCAACGGCAAGACGACGACCAAGGAGATGGTCAGCGCCGTACTGGCCTCCCGCTGGCGGGTGCTCCGGCCCGAGTCGAGCTTCAACAATCAGTGGGGGCTGCCGCTCACCCTGCTCCGGCTGATGCCGGAGCACGAGGCCCTGGTCGTGGAGATCGGCACCAACCAACCCGGCGAGATCGCCTACCTGGCCGGGCTGGCGGCTCCGACGGTGGGCGTGGTGACGTGCGTCGCCGCCGTCCACACCGAGTTCCTCGGCTCGCTGACCGGAGTGCGGGAGGAGAAGGCGGCGCTCGTACGCGCGCTCGGCCCCGAGGGATGGGCCATTCTCAACGCCGACGATCCCCGGGTGGCCGACATGGCGCGGGACACGATCGCCCGGGTCAAGACGTTTGGCCTGGCCGAGACCGCGGCCGTGCGCGCCGTGGGCGACGTGGCAGAAACGGCCGCGGGGCTGCAGTTCACCGTGGAGGTCGGCGGGGCGCGTCAGGCCGTTCGGCTCGGGTTCGTCGGTCGCCACAACGTGACCAACGCCCTGGCCGCTGTTGCCGTGGGCACCGCGTTGGGCTTGAGCCTGGCCGAGATCGCGCGCGGCCTGGAAGCGGCGCGCCCGGCCAAGGGCCGCTGCGTGTGGCGTCAGGCCGACGGGGTCCGGATCCTCGACGACACGTACAACGCCAACCCCGCGTCCGTGCAGGCCGCGCTGCAGACCGCCGTCGCCCACCGGGGCGACAGCCGTCTGGTCGTGGTGCTCGGTGACATGCTCGAGCTGGGAACGGCCAGTGAGTCCGCTCACCGCGAGGTGGGACGGCAGGTGGCCTCGGCCGGGGCGGGCGTGTTCGTGGCCATCGGGACGCAGATGCGGACCGCGGTGGAGGTGGCCCGGCAGCACGGGGTGCCCGAGGCCCACCACGCGGCCACCTTCGAGGACGCCGTCGCCCATCTGCTCAAGCGCCTGGCCGCGGGTGATCTCGTCCTCATCAAGGGCTCGCGCGGGATGCGGATGGAGCGCATCGCCGATGCGCTGGCCGCGCGCCTGAGCCGGACCGAGGAGAAATGAGCTCGAGCGATGCTGTACCACCTCCTCGTTCCGCTGGCCACCGAGCACATCTTCTTCAATGTGTTCCGGTACCTCACGTTCCGGTCGGTGATGGCCCTCATCTCGGCCCTGGTGATCTCGCTGGTCATCGGCCCGCTGATCATCCAGCGCCTGCGGGCCCTGCAGCACGGCAGCGACACGGTGCGCGAGGACACGCCGGCCCGGCACCGCACGAAGAAGGGCACTCCCACGATGGGCGGCCTGGTGATCCTGGGCGCCTTGCTGCTGTCCACGCTGCTGTGGGCGAACCTCCTGAACCGCTACGTCTGGGTCGTGGTGCTGGGGACACTGGGGTTCGGGCTCATCGGTCTGGGCGACGACTTCATCAAGCTTCGCCGGCGCAAGGGGTTGTCGGCGCGCACCAAGATGGGGCTGCAGCTGGCCGTGGCATTCGGCGTGCTCCAGATCGTGTTCTGGCAGCCCGCGGCCAACGGCTGGGAGCCGGTCCTGGCCATTCCCTTCCTCAAGGGCTGGATCCTCGACCTCGGCTGGTGGTGGATTCCCGTGGGCATGCTGGTGATCATCGGCGCGTCGAATGCGGTCAACCTGACCGACGGGCTCGACGGCCTGGCCATCGGCCCCATCATCATGGCCGGCGGCGCCTTTGGCATCCTCGCCTACCTGACCGGCAACTTTCGGGCCGCCGACTACCTCAAGATCATCAACGTCAAGGGGGCCGGCGAGCTGAGCGTGTTCTGCGGGGCCCTGATCGGGGCGGCGATCGGCTTCCTCTGGTTCAACTGCCATCCCGCCCAGGTCTTCATGGGCGACGTGGGCTCGCTGGCGCTGGGGGGAGCCGTCGGCACCCTGGCCGTGTTGACCAAGTCCGAGCTGCTACTGCCCCTGATCGGTGGCCTCTATGTGGTGGAGGCCGCCTCGGTGATCCTGCAGGTCGCGAGCTTCAAGCTCACCGGACGACGGATCTTCCGCATGGCTCCGCTGCACCACCATTACGAGCTGGCCGGCTGGGCCGAGCCCAAGATCGTCGTCCGCTTCTGGATCGTCTCGTTCGCGCTGGCGCTGCTGGCGCTCTCGACGCTCAAGCTGCGATGACGGCTCCGTTCACTGCCCGACCACCCTCTCACGCGGAGGCGGTGCCATGGC
The DNA here is from genome assembly GCA_036556905.1 of Candidatus Methylomirabilota bacterium. Classification (GTDB taxonomy): domain Bacteria; phylum Methylomirabilota; class Methylomirabilia; order Rokubacteriales; family CSP1-6; genus 40CM-4-69-5. Next base: position 25,172 of record DATBIM010000096.1, on the reverse strand, counting down.
GAGAATGGCCATCCGAATGAGCATGCTGGAGGAGGACCTGGCGATCCGGGGGCGCGCGTATCTGGACTCCCTGCGGGGCCGGGTGGTGGCCGTCGTGGGCCTGGCCCGTAGCGGAATGGCCGCCGTCCGCCTGCTCCACACGGTGGGGGCCCGCGTGGTGGCGACCGACTCCAAGCCGCTGGCGGCCCTGGGGCCGGAGGTCCGGGACCTGGCCCGGCTCGGCATCCGCATCCTGGTGGGCGGGGTGTATCCCGAGGCCCTGCACGACGCGGTCCTCGTGGTGGTGAGCCCGGGTGTCCCGCTAGGCTCGCCCCAGCTGGCGGCCGCGCAGGCCGCCGGCATCCCCGTGGTGGGCGAGCTCGAGCTGGGCTGGCGGGCGCTGGAGACCGAGACCATCGCCATCACCGGCACCAACGGCAAGACCACCACGACCACGCTGACGGGAGCGCTCCTCGCCGAGCAGCCCCGCCCGGTGCTGGTCGCCGGTAACATCGGAACCCCGCTGGCCGCCCACGCGCTGACCTTCCCCGCCGACGGCCTTCTGGTCTGCGAGGTGTCGAGCTTTCAGCTGGAGACGATCGAGGCGTTCCATCCGCGGGTGGCGGCCGTCCTCAACGTCACCCCGGACCATCTCGATCGGCACGGCAGCTTCGACGCCTACGTCGAGGCCAAGGCCCGCATCTTCCTCAATCAGACCGAGGCCGATTGCGCGGTCCTCAACGCCGACGATGACGGCGCCCGGGCGCTGGCCTCCCGTACCCGGGCCCGCGTGCTGTGGTTCAGCCGCCGGCGTCAGCTCGAGCACGGCGTGTTCGTCAGGGACGGGTGGGTCGCCGCCAACCTCAACGGCCATGTCGAGCAGATCGCGCCGATCAGCGAGATCTTCCTGCGCGGCGGCCACAACGTGGAGAACGTGCTGGCGGCGACCGCGTGCGCCCTCTGGACCGGCGTCGCCCCGGCGGCCATCCGGCGGGCCATCGCGCGCTTCCGCGGGGTGCCGCACCGGATCGAGTTCATCCGCGATCTCAAGGGGGTCCACTACTACAACGACTCCAAGGGCACCAACGTCGCCTCCACCATCCGCGCCCTGGAGGCCTTCGACGAGCGCATCGTGCTCATCGCCGGAGGAGTCGGCAAGGGGCAGGACTTCCGGCCCCTGGCTGAGGCCGCCCGTGGCCGCGTGGCCCATGCGGTGGTGATCGGCCAGGACGGGCCCGCGGTCGGGGCGGCGCTGGACGCCGCGGGCATTCCCATGACGACGGCGGTGTCGCTGGAGGCGGCGCTGCAGGCGGCCCGGGCGGTCGCGCAGCCCGGCGACGTCGTCCTGCTCTCGCCGGCCTGCGCGTCCTTCGACATGTTCCAGGATTTCGAGCACCGCGGCGACGTGTTCCGCGGCCTGGTCGGCGGCCTCGCCTGATGCCTCGCCTGCTGCGGCCGGATTGGTGGCTGCTCGGGGTCGCGGTGCTGCTGCTCTCGCTGGGGGTCATCATGGTGTACTCGGCGAGCGCGATCGTGGCCGCCGATCGCTTCGACGATCCCTATCTGTTCCTCAAGAAGCAGTTGTTCTGGGCCCTGCTCGGCGCGGCCTGCCTGCTGGGTGCCCTGCACGTCGACTACCGGCGGCTGGAGGCGCTCGGCTGGCCGATGCTCGTGATGGTCGGCGTCCTGCTGGTCCTCGTGCTGGTGCCCCCGCTGGGGCAGCCCATCAATGGCACCTGGCGGTGGCTGCGCCTGGGCCCGCTGTCGATCCAGCCGGCCGAGCTCGCCAAGCTGGCGCTGGTCATCTATCTGGCCGCATTCCTGGCCCGCCACCGCGAGGAGCTCACGGACTGGCGGCGCGGCTTCCTGCCCCCCCTGGCGGTGGCCGGCGGGCTGGCCGCCCTCATCCTCGCCCAGCCTGACCTGGGCAACTGCCTCACGCTCGTCGCGGTGACGTTCGCGCTGTTGTTCCTGGCCGGCAGCCAGGTGCGTCATCTGCTCCTGCTGGTCGCCGCCGCCGTCCCTCTGCTGAGCCTGGCGGTGTGGCTGGCCCCGTACCGGCTGCGCCGCATCACGATCTTCATGGATCCGTGGTCGGATCCCCGCGGCAGCGGCTTTCAGATCATCCAGTCCTGGCTGGCCATGGGCAGCGGCGGGCTCTTCGGCCGGGGCGTCGGCGAGTCCCGCCAGAAGCTCTTCTATCTGCCCGAGGCTCACACGGACTTCATCTTCGCCGTCGTGGGCGAGGAGCTCGGCTTCATCGGCGCCGCCCTGGTCCTGGCGGCCTTCGCCATCCTGATCTGGCGGGGTCTGCGGGTCGGCCTGCGCGCGCCCGACGCCTTCGGCGCCTATCTGGCGCTCGGCATCACCGCCCTCATCGCCACCCAGACCCTCGTCAACCTGGGGGTCGTCACCGGGCTCCTGCCCACCAAGGGGCTGCCGCTGCCCTTCATCTCCTTCGGCGGCTCGGCGCTGCTCACCACGATGCTGGCCACCGGGCTCCTCCTCAACGTGTCCCAGCACGCCAATGTTTAAGCGCTATCGCCACATCCACTTCGTGGGCATCGGGGGCAGCGGCATGTCGGGCATCGCCGAGATCCTGGTGAACCTGGGCTACCGGGTGACGGGCTCGGACCAGCGCCGCAACGAGGCGGTGGAGCGTCTCGAGCAGCTGGGGGCGAAGGTCTTCATCGGCCACGAGGCCTCGCACGTCGACGCCGCGCATGTGGTGGTGTACTCCTCGGCCGTCTCCGCGGAGAACGTCGAAGTCCACGAGGCCCGCCAGCGGTCCATCCCGGTGATCCCGCGCGCCGAGATGCTGGCCGAGCTCATGCGTCTCAAGTACGGCATCGCCGTGGCCGGCACCCACGGCAAGACCACCACGACCTCGCTGGTGGGGGCCGTGCTGGCCGAAGGACGGTACGACCCCACGATCGTGGTGGGCGGGCGGGTCATGAGCCTCGGCTCCAACGCCCGTCTGGGCCAGGGCGAGTACCTGGTGGCCGAGGCGGACGAATCGGATGGCTCGTTCCTCACCCTGGCTCCCACCATCGCGGTGATCACGACCATCGACGCCGAGCATCTCGACCACTACGGCAGCCTGGAGGCCATCCGCGCCGCCTTCCTGGCCTTCGTCAACAAGGTCCCCTTCTACGGCTGCGCCGTGCTGTGCCTGGACCAGCCCAACATCCAGATGCTGATCCCCCACATCAGCAAGCGTGTCGTCACCTACGGCCTGGAGTCCGGGGCCGACCTGGTCGCGCGCCACGTGCACCTGGCCGGGCTCACCAGCCGCTTCGAGGTCCACCAGCGGGGTGGGCTGCTGGGTGATTGCCAGCTGCAGATTCCCGGTCAGCACAACGTGCTCAATGCCCTGGCCGCCATCGCGGTCGGGCTGGACCTGGAAATCCCGTTCGCCACGATCCAGAGGGCCCTGGCCGCCTTCACCGGCGTCCAGCGCCGCTTCCAGGTGCGGGGACAGGCCGCCGGCGTCACCGTCGTCGACGACTACGGTCATCACCCCGCCGAGATCCGCGCCACGCTGGCCGCCGCCAAGGCCGGCTTCGACGCGCGCGTCGTCACCGTGTTCCAGCCACACCGCTTCACGCGGACGCTCCACCTGCGTCAAGACTTTCTGACGGCATTCAACCAGGCCGACGTCCTCCTCGTGATGGACATCTACCCCGCCGGCGAGGCCCCGATCCTCGGCGTGAGCGGGGCCGACCTTGCCGAGGGCATCCGGGCCCACGGCCACCGGGACGTGACGTACGTGGGCAACGACCGAGCGCGCGTCGTGCAGCGCCTGGCCGAGCTCACGCGTCCCGGGGACCTGGTCCTGACCCTGGGCGCGGGCGACGTCGGCCTCATTGGACCCGAACTCTTACTCCGACTCGGGGCTGACTCGTTCGGAGGGAGGCCCACATGTTAGGAGAGATTCGTGGGGAGGTGCGGTTCAAGGAACCGCTGAGCTTCCACACCTCGTTGCGCATCGGCGGGCCGGCGGACATCTTCGTCGTCCCCCAGGATGTCGACGACATCCGTCACGCCCTGGCCTTCGCCGACCGCGAGCAGCTGCCGGTCGTGGTGGTCGGCGGTGGCAACAACCTGCTCGTCCGTGACCGCGGCGTGCGGGGGGTCGTGCTCAAGCTCGAAGGCTGCCTGGGCCGGGCCGAGTTCCACGGCGAGGAGGCCGTGGCCGGCGCCGGGGCGGGCCTCTCGGCGCTGATCCGGGAGGCGGCGGCCCTCAACCTGGGCGGGATCGAGTGCCTGGCCGGCATCCCGGCCACCATCGGCGGCGCCCTGGCCATGAACGCCGGCACGCCCGATGGCGTCATCGGGGACTTCGTGTCGGCCGCCTACTTCCTGTATCCCGACGGCACCCTGGGCGAGTACAAGCCGAACGCGGGGGCCTTCACCTACCGGGCCTTTCACTTCCCGCCGGGCGCGGTCCTCATCGGATGCCGGTTGCGCCTGACGCGCCGCTCGTTCGCCGACATCCAGAAAGAGATCAAGCAGCGGCTCAAGGTCAAGAAGGCGACGCAGCCGCTGGCGCTGGCGTCGGCGGGCTGCGTGTGGAAGAACCCTCCGGGCGAGCCGGCCTCGCGGTTGATCGAGCGCGTCGGCCTCCGGGGCAAGCGGGTCAACGGCGCCGAGATCTCCACCAAGCACTCGAACTTCATCGTCAACCGGGGCGGCGCGTCGTCCGGGGATGTGCAGGCGCTGATGGACCTGGCCCGCGAGCGGGTGCACGGGCACTTCGGCGTCACGCTCGAGCCCGAGATCCGCGTCATCGGTGAGTAAGGGCGGGCTCGTCTCCCCGCGCGGTCGCGGGCCCGCGCTGTCCGATCTGGGCCAGCGCGGCGGTCTCATCGCGCGCCAGCGCCTGGCCCGCGCCCACCCCCGTCGCTGGCGCCAGGCTGCCCGCACGCTGGCGCTGGTGGGTGGCGGCTTGCTCGTGCTCGCCGTGCAGGTGACCGGGGTCGCGTGGCTTCTCACCACGGACTATTTCGGCGTCCGCGTCGTGGAGGTCCGGGGGGCGTCGCGCGTGTCCCCCGACCGGATCCTGGCCGCGGCGGAGATCCCGGCCGGGACGAACTTCTGGAGGCTGGATGGCACCGCGGTGCGGGCCCGGATCGAGGCCCTGCCCGAGATCCGGCGAGCCGAGCTGATCCGGGAGTTCCCCAACCGGGTGGTGATCCTGGTGGAGGAGCGCCGGCCGTTCACGCTCGTGCACGGCGCCCGCTTGCACTGGATCGACGAGGACGGCCGCGTCCTCGGGGAGGAGCGCGACGCGGTCGCGTCCCCGGCGCCCGTCATCACCGGGCTGAGCGAGGAGGAGGTGGCGGCCATGCGCACCCGGCCTTCGCCGAGGGCCCGGGCCGCCATCGCCCTCATCCGCGCCCTGCTGCGCAGCGGCAGCCCCCTGGCCAGCCAGATCTCCGAGATCGACATGAGCCGGCGCGACGGGCCCGTCCTGTACACCGTCGGCGGCATCGAGGTCCGGCTCGGCGACGAGGAGTGGGAACAACGTCTGGCCCGGCTGGAGGGCGTGCTGGCCCAGGTGGGTGGCCAGAACACGACCGTGAGCGCCATCGACTTGCGCTATCGGGACCAGGTCATCCTCAAGAGGGGAGGCCGGGGATAGCACGCGCCAGGCCTCGGGAGCTCGTGGTCGGGCTCGACGTGGGCACGACCAAGATCTGCGCGGTCATCGCCGAGGCCAACGCCGCCCACGGCATCGACATCATCGGCGTGGGCGCCGCCGCCTCCCGTGGTCTGCGCAAAGGCGTCGTGATCAACATCGACTCCACCGTCGAGGCCATCCGGCAGGCCGTGGCCGAGGCCGAGCAGATGGCCGGGGTCGAGGTGTCCGGCGTGTACGCCGGTGTCGCGGGCGCCCATATTCGCGGGGTCAACAGCCGCGGCGCCGTGACGGTCTCGGGCAAGGAGCGCGAGGTGAGCGCCGCCGACGTCCAGCGGGCCGTCGAGGCGGCGCGGGCCATCACTGTGCCCCAGGACCGCGAGATCATCCATGTCCTGCCTCAGGCGTTCGTGGTCGATGACCAGGACGGCATCCGGGAGCCGGTGGGAATGTCGGGCACGCGGCTGGAGGTGGAGGTCCACATCGTGACCGGCGCCGTGAGCGCCATCCACAACGTGATCCGTTCGGTGAATCGCGCCGGCCTCACCGTCCACGACATCGTCCTCGAGCCCCTGGCGTCGGCCGAGGCCGTGCTCTCCCCCGACGAGATGGAGCTCGGCGTCGTCCTCGTCGACATGGGAGGCGGCACCACCGACCTGGCCTTCTTCCGCGACGGGGCGGTCTGGCACTCGGCCATCCTGCCCCTGGGCGGCGATCACGTCACCAACGATATCGCGGTGGGGCTGCGCGCCCCGGTGGGCGATGCCGAGGACCTCAAGCGGCGATACGGCTGCGCGCTCACCTCGCTCGTCTCGGCCGAGGAGACGATCGATGTGCCCTCGATGGGCGGCCGCAAGCCGCGCCAGCTCTCCCGGCAGATCCTCTCCGAGATCATCCAGCCGCGAATCGAGGAGATCGTCACGCTCGTGGCCCGGGAGATGGTCAAGCTGGGCTTTCAAGACGCCGCGACCGCTGGCGTCGTCGTCACCGGCGGCAGCGCGCTGATGGAGGGGGTGCCCGAGCTCGCCGAAGCGGTCTTCGACCTGCCGGTGCGGCGCGGGCTGCCCGAGACCGTCGGGGGCCTGGCCGACGTGGTCAAGAGCCCGATCTATGCGACGGGCGTGGGTCTGGCCCTGTACGGCGCGCGCACCGGTCCGCCGGCGGGGGACAACGTGACCTCCAGCCGGGACGGCGACCGGGGCCTGGGCCGGGTGGCCCGTCGCCTCACGGACTGGTTCGGTGAAATCTTCTAAGAGCGCTCACGGGGAAGCGCGAGGGGAGACGCGGATGGAGAAGGAACGCGGTCGGCGCCCGCTGTTCGAGTTGGAGGAGACCCCCCAGGCGGCCAAGATCAAGGTGATCGGGCTCGGCGGGGGCGGCAGCAACGCCGTGAGCCGGATGATCGCCTCCCAGTTCACGGGCGTGGACTTCATCGTCGCCAATACCGACAGTCAGGCGTTGCGCGCCTCGCCGGCCCCCATCAAGCTTCATCTGGGCGCCAAGCTGACCCAGGGCCTGGGGGCGGGCTCGAATCCGCAGATCGGACGCGACGCCGCCCTGGAGGACCCCGAGCAGATCACCCGGCTGCTCGAGGGGGCCGACATGGTGTTCATCACCGCGGGGCTCGGCGGCGGGACGGGCACCGGCGCCGCCCCGGTGGTCGCCTCGCTGGCCAAAGACCTGGGGATTCTCACCGTGGCCGTGGTGACCAAGCCGTTCCACTTCGAGGGTCGGCGGCGGATGCTGCAGGCCGAGGCCGGCCAGGATGAGCTCCGGGCCGTGGTCGACACGCTCATCACGATCCCCAACCAGCGCCTGCTCTCGGTCGTGGAGCGGGGGACGGCGCTGATGGATGCCTTCCGCGTCGCCGATTCCGTGCTGCATCAGGCCGTGCAGGGCATCTCGGACCTGATCCTGGTGCCCGGTCTCATCAACCTCGACTTCGCCGACGTCCGTACCATCATGTCGGGCATGGGGATGGCGATGATGGGCACCGGGGTCGGCCGCGGCGAGCACCGCGCCCTCGACGCCGCGCACAAGGCGGTGGCCAGCCCGCTGCTCGACGATTCGTCGATCGACGGGGCCAAGGGCGTGCTGATCAACTTCACGGGTGGGCCGGACCTGTCGCTGCACGAGGTGGAGGAGGCGGCCCGCATCGTGCAGGAGGCCGCCAACGACGAGGCCAATATCATCTTCGGCGCCGTCATCGACCAGAACCTCGCCGACGAGGTCAGGATGACCGTGATCGCTACGGGCTTCCCCGAGAAGCGCGAGACCCTGACGCCGAGCGGCAAGGTCGTTGACCTGCCCCGGGCCAGCCGGGCGCCCGGATTGGCCAGCGCCGGCTCCTGGCGGCGGCGGGCCGAGCTCCGCGCGGAGGGGGACGACGGGGGCGAAGGCAGCGGCAACGACCTCGACGTGCCGGCGTTCCTGCGGCGGCAGGCCGATTAACTGAATGGGGGCCCCGAATGGCCCCCATACCCCCCAATGCTCAGGGCGCCGCGGCCCAGCCGCGGCGCCCCTCGATCTCGCGCGAGGCCCCGAATGGCCCCCCGCTCCAGGCATACTGATCCCATGAGCCTCGTGGCGCATGGGGAGCCGGCGCGCTTCTTCACGTTCGCCGGCCTCACCGCGCTCGGACTGCCTCACGCCACGACCACGCGCCACTGTCCCGGGGTGACCGCCTGGTCGGATGCCGCCGGGCCCTTCCAGCCCGAGGCCATTCCGGCCCTGGCCGGGGCCGGCGTCGACCTCTCCCGCGCGGCGTGGGCACGGCAAGTTCACGGAGCCGACGTCGTCAGGGTGGGGCCGAACGGCGGCTTCGCAGGATCAGCCGACGGCCTGGTGAGCACCGAGCCGAGTGTGGTCCTGGCGATCTTCACCGCGGACTGCCTCGCCATCGTGCTGCACGACGCCGACGCTCGCGCCCTGGCCGTGGTCCACGTGGGCTGGCGCGGGACGGTGCGGGGCGCCGCCCAGGCGGCCGTGGCCGCGCTGGTGAATCTAGGGGCCCGTCCCCAGCGACTCCGGGCGGCGATCACGCCCTCCATCGGTCCCTGCTGCTACGAGGTCGATGAGCCGGTGGCCGCCGAGCTCCGGCAGGCCTACCCGTCCGTGTGGGAGCGCTGGGTCACGCCGGTACGGTCGGGCCACTGGCTGCTCGATCTGTGGCGTGCGAACGAGGAGCTCCTGACCGGGGCCGGGCTGGCGGCGGTCCACATCGAGAACGCCCGACTCTGCACCGCGTGCCACACGGAGCTCCTCTACTCCTATCGCAAGGGCAACCGCGGTCGCCTGGTCACGCTCGCCACGCTGGCAGAGCGAGAGGGAATGAGCGTCGACAAATCGTGACTCATTGCGTTCCAGCTAACGAAGCTAGACTCGTGCTCGGCCACGTCAATGGACCCGCGCTTCGAATGGGACCGGGACAAGGCAAGGGAAAATCTCCCGAAGCATGGAGTATCCTTTGAGGAAGCGTCGACGGTATTCAGAGAGGTCACGATCGGCTTCTCGAATCAGGGGCGTCTGGTAAGAGTCGTGCACGTCGATATTGAGGCAGACGAGGAACTCACGATACGCATCATCAGTGCCAGGCTACCCAATCGTCGAGAGCGAAACGCCTATGAGCAAGGCGAGTAGTCAGGCAGCTGGCGATCCCGAAGTGCCCGCCTTCGCATTCGCTCGAGGTGTTCGCGGGCGACATGCATCCCGCTTTACGGGCAAAGAATCCAAGCCCCCTGGCGTCGCAGTCCGTCAGGATGTCTGGGCGCCTCTGATTGAGTTCACCTGGGCAGGTACCGACTCTGCGCTTGCCCCGGATACGTGGATCAAGAAGACTGCGCCAGTTGACGAACTCCTCGCCAGTAAGGAAGCTGAATGGTATCTCTCTCGAGAAGAACGAGATTCTTGTAAAGAGACACCTCATTGGCTTCACGTCATTCGGACCGTCTCTGATGAGCTTTCTCCGGCAGCTGCTGTCAATTCAGTACTGCTCGCATTGTGGATCGTCCGTCCTACCGCAACTCATGTGCCGGTCCGCTTCGCCCAGACGCCAGCTGAGGTCTCGGCAGCCCGGGTGCTCGACCGGTTTCAGTGGGTGCCGGGCACCGCTGCTGAATCGATCAGCGATGACGACTTGGCAGTCGTCGCCAGTATTCTCCCCCCATTGCGAGATGTCTATCTGAACGGCGGGAGGCTGAACAACGCGATTGTCCTGACGTTCCGCGGCTGTGTGTCCGTTAGTTGGCAGTCGGCTTTCGTGTGCTTCACCGCGGCAGCGGAGGCCATGCTGACCTATTCTGACAAACCCGGCGTCACGGAGCGCTTGGCGAAGGCCTACGGGCAGCTCGTGGCCAAGTCGGTGTCAGATCGAAGGATAGCAACAGAACGATTCAAGAAAATCTATGCCGTGAGATCCGACATCGTTCACGGCCGCAGCTACGATCGCAATCGCTCAAAGGGAAACCTCGTCGATCTCGCTGAATGCTCACACCTCATCCGAACTCTGTGGCGCCGCGTGCTGGAATCGGAGCAAGTTCGACGTGCGCTGGAACGCGACGACGCTGGGCGGCGGGCCTTCTTTCTCGCGAAACCGTAGACGGAACGGATGACGGCTCGTCCATAAGGCAGGCAATTAGCGTGCTAGAATCGCCTGCAGTCATGGATGAAATTCGCGCAAACATCGAGCGCGTGCGCGAGCGGATGGCCCGCGCCGCCGAGCGCGCCGGGCGCCGCGTGGACGACGTGCTGCTGGTCGGCGTGAGCAAGACCGTGGACGTCGACCGCATCCGGCACGCCGTGGCCGCGGGCCTGGCCGCGCTCGGGGAAAATCGCGTGCAGGAAGCCCGAGAAAAGATCGCGGCGCTGGGACGCCCGGTGCCCTGGCACCTGATCGGGCATCTGCAGACGAACAAGGTCCGCGAGGCCCTCGAGCTCTTCGATCTGATCCACTCGCTCGATCGGCTGGAGCTGGCCCGGGAGTGCGATCGCCGGGCCCGGCTGCGGGGGCGTCCGGTCCCGGTGCTGCTGCAGGTGAACCTGGGGGGCGAGGCGTCCAAGGGCGGGTTCGCCCCCGAGCAGGTCGGTGAGGCCGTGGAGGCGGTCAGCGCGCTCGACCACCTCCAGCTCCGCGGGCTCATGACGATCCCGCCGCCGGTGGAGCAACCCGAGGAGGCCCGGGGCTGGTTTCGCACGCTGGCCCAGCTGGCCAAGCGGCACGGGCTGAGCGAGCTCTCCATGGGCATGAGCGCGGATTTCGAGGTGGCGGTCGAAGAGGGAGCGACGATGGTGCGTGTGGGCACCGCGATCTTCGGCTCGAGGCCGTCCCGGCCGGGACAGCGAGCGCCATGAGCCTGAAGGGCCGAACGGTCGGCTTCGTGGGCTCCGGCAATATGGGCGAGGCCCTGATCCGCGGTCTGGTGACCGCCAACGTGGTGCCCGCCGACGCGGTGTGGGCGAGCGACGTCCGCCGGGAGCGTCTCAAGGAGCTCAATGGCAAGTACGGCATCCAGCTCGCATCGGACAACGGCGAGCTGGTGCGGCAGGTCGACGTGGTCATCCTGGCCGTGAAACCCCAGATCATGGCCGCCGTGCTGCGCGAGATCGCGCCGGTGCTCACGAGAAAGAAGCTCGTCATCTCGCTGGCCGCGGGTGTCTCCACGGCCCGCATTCGGGCGGCGCTGGGCCGGGAGGTCCGCCTCATCCGCGTCATGCCCAATACTCCGGCGCTGGTCCTGGAGGGCGCGACCGCCATTGCCAAGGCCGAGGGGCTCGAGCCCGGTGATCTCGATACGGCCAGCGAGATCTTCAGCGCGGTGGGTCGGGTGGTCGTGCTGGACGAGGACCTCATGGATGCCGTGACGGGGCTCTCGGGCTCGGGGCCGGCCTACGTGGCCATCGTCCTCGAGTCGCTGGCCGACGGCGGCGTCAAGATGGGCCTGGACCGGATCACCGCCATGACGCTGGCCACCCAGACCGTGCTGGGGGCGGCCAAGCTCCTGCTCGAGACGGGGATGCATCCCGGCGCCCTCAAGGACATGGTGAGCTCCCCCGGCGGCACGTCGATCGCGGGGATCTCGGCCCTGGAAGAGGGCGGCATCCGCACCACCTTCATCAAGGCCGTCGAGCGGGCCACGCAGCGGTCTCGCGAGCTGGGGCAGGGACCGGCCTGATGTTCGTGTTCAGCAACCTGGTCCTCACGATCGCCCGGCTCCTGGAGCTGCTCCTGTGGGCGTACTTCTGGATCATCATCGCGCGGGCCGTGCTGTCCTGGGTCAATCCCGACCCGTTCAACCCGATCGTGCGGTTCCTCTACCGCGCCACCGAGCCCGTGCTTCGCCCCATCCGGCATCGCCTGCCCACACTGGCCATGGGGCTCGATCTGTCGCCCATGGTCGTGCTGTTCGCGATCTACTTTCTGGAGTCATTTCTGGTCGGGTCGCTGCGCGATCTGGCCCTCAGCCTGAGGTAGGCGGAGGATCCAATGCGGTTGACGCCCCTCGATATCCGACAGCAGCAGTTCACGGTCCGGATGTTCCGTGGCCTCGATCCCCAGGAGGTGGACGCCTTCCTCGAGGACGTGGCCGAGGACTACGAATCGGTGCTCAAGGAGAACGGCATGCTCCGGGAGCAAATGACCGCCCTGGAGGAGCGCAGCCGGGGATTGATCGACCGGGAAAAGGCGCTTCAAGATACGCTGCTCACGACCCAGCGGCTCGCCGAGGAGATGAAGGAGAGCGCCCGCCGCGAGGCCCAGCTCATCATGCGGGAGGCCGAGCTGCGGGGCGACAAGTTCGTGGAGGACCTCCGGGCCGAGGAGGCGCGCATTCGCAGCGACATCAACGAGCTCAAGCGGGCCCGCCGCCAGGTCGCCGAGGATCTGCGGGCCACGCTGGACCGTTACCATCGAATCTTCGCGGCGGATCTGGCCGATGACGGCCACGAGGAGGATGCGGACGGCCACTGAGGCGACCCTGCGGGTCCGCGTGCAGCCGCGCGCGGCACGCGACGCGATCGTGGGCTGGCGGGCCGACGAGGTGCTCGGCGTGCGGGTGACGGCAGCGCCCGTCGATGGCCAGGCCAACGCCGCGGTCGCCGGGCTGGTGGCCGCGAAGCTCGGGGTGCCACGCTCGGCGGTCACCGTGGCCCGCGGCCAGCGGAGCCGCGACAAGCTGCTGCGCGTGAAGGGGCTGAGCCAGAGTGAGGTCAGGGACCGCCTGAGCGCGGTGGCGGGGGGATCATGAGGAACGTTCTGATCGCGGTGGGTCTCGCGGTGATGCTGGCTGGCTGGGTGGCCCCGGCGTGGGCCGAGCACGGGGAGCTGAGCGGCAGCGTGGATCTCAGCATGAATCTTCGATTGGATCGCGACGGGTTCCGCCTGGGCGGGCAACTCCTGGGTCTCGGTCAGCCGTACGGCGCCTGGCTCAACGGTACCGTTCGTCCCGACGAGCTGCGTCTCGATGGTCGGCTCCAGGAGGGCGGGCGCGTCTTCAACTTCAAGCTCGACGCCGAGATCATGCGGTGGTTGCTGGGCGCCCCGGGCCGGAACCCGATCTGACGACCTCGATCGCTCCGGTCCGCTGGGATGGGGATGGCCTGGTCCTCCTCGACCAGACCCGGCTTCCCGGTGAGGAGATCGAGCGCGCCTGCTCGCGCTGGGAGGAGGTCGCCGAGGCGATCCGCACCCTCGTCGTCCGGGGCGCCCCGGCGATCGGCGTGGCCGCCGCCTTCGGACTGGTCCTCGCCGCTCGCCAGAGCCCGGCGACGACCTGGGACGAGCTGCTCGCAGATCTGGAAATCGCGAGCAAAGGGTTGGCCGCCACCCGGCCGACCGCCGTCAACCTCTTCTGGGCGCTGGAGCGGATGCGGCGGGCCCTGCTGGCCGCACGGCAGCGGCCCCTCCCCGAGGTGCGGACACGGCTGGGCGCCGAAGCCCAGGCCATTCTCGACGAGGACGTCGCCGCCAACCGGGCCATCGGGGCCCACGGGGTCGCGCTGGTGCCAGCGAACGCGCGCATCCTCACGCACTGCAACGCCGGCGCGCTGGCCACGGCCGGCTACGGGACGGCCCTCGGCGTGGTCCGGGCCGCGCATGCAGCGGGCCGGGTGGCGCTGGTGTGGGTGGACGAGACGCGGCCCGTCATGCAGGGCTCCCGCCTCACCGCCTGGGAGTGCGTGCGCGACGGGATTCCCCACCGGCTCGTGGCCGATGTCGTCGCCGCCTCGCTGATGGGCCGCGGCGAGGTGGACCTGGTGGTGACGGGGGCCGATCGCATCGCCGCCAACGGGGACACCGCCAACAAGATCGGCACCTACGCGCTGGCGGTGCTCGCCCGTCACCACGGGGTGCCGTTCTACGTCGCCGCCCCGTTCTCCACCATCGACCCGTCCGTGCCGTCGGGAGCCCAGATCCCGATCGAAGAGCGGGACCCCGCGGAGGTCCGGCGCGTCGCCGGCCGCGCCACGGCGCCCGAGGCGTCGCCCGTCTACAATCCCGCCTTCGACGTGACGCCGGCCACCCTGATCACCGCGATCATCACCGAGCGCGGGGTTTTCCGGCCGCCCTACCGCTTCTCGCCGTAGCGCCGCCGGTGGGCGCCAACGCCGACGTCCGCATCGCCCGGCGCTTTCATGACCTGACCACCCACACGCCGCACTCCGTGCGCACCAGCACCCACACGCTGGACTGGGACATCAAGCCGTTTCCCTTCAAGATCTACACGGCGCTGCCGGCGGTCTCGCTGCCGCGAGAGGTTGCGCCCGTCGCCGTCGACACGCTGGCCGCGCTAGAGCCCGGCGCCTTCCCGCCTGCGCCACGTCTGACGCTCGAGCAGCTGACCACAGTGCTGTACCTGGCGGCGGGCGTGACGAAGAAGAAGACCTACCCCGGCGGGGCCGAGGTGCTCTTCCGCGCCGCCGCCTCGACCGGCGCGCTCTATCAAACGGAGGTGTACGTCGCGGCCGGCGCGGTGGAGGGGCTCGAGCCGGGGCTCTACCACTTCTGCCCCGGCGACTTCACGCTCCGACGCCTGCGCGCGGGCGATGTGCGCGCGCCGCTCAGCGCGGCGGCCGCCGAGCCCGAGGTGGCCGGCCGCGCGGCCACCGTCGTGCTGACGGCGATCTACTGGCGCAATGCCTGGAAGTACCAGGCCCGGGGCTGGCGGCATCTGTACTGGGACTCGGGGACGATGCTCGCTAACCTGACCGCGGTGGCCGGCTCCTTGGGCCTGGCACCCCGTGTGGTTACCGGCTTCGTCGATGCGCACGTCAATCGGCTGCTCGGCCTCGATGTCGATCGAGAGACGGCGCTCGAGCTGGTGACGCTGGGTCCCAGCGGGCCTGCGGCTTCCCCGGTAGACGCTCTGCCCGACATCCGGCATGACGTCATGCCGCTGTCACCGGAGGAGGTCGACTATCCGGCCCTGCGCGAGATCCAGCGCGCCTCGATGCTGGAAAGCCCGGAGGAGGTCCAGGCCTGGCGCCGAAGCGTGCCGCCGGCGCCTCGCCGTCCGCGCCGACCACTCACCCCGCTGCCCCCCGCCCGCCGCCAGGCCGGGCGCGCGCTCGACGAGACGATTCAGCACCGCGGCTCCACACGCCGGTTCAGCCAGGCGGCGCTGGGCCTGACCGAGCTGGCCAGCACGCTCTGGTGGGCGACCCGCCCTGTCGCGATGGACGTGCCGCCCGGCCTGGTCGATGTCTATCTGGTGGCCAATGCCGTGGAGGACCTCAAGCCCGGGGCGTGGCGGTACTGGCCCGACACCCACGCCGTGGAGCTGCTCGCCGAGGGAGAGTTCCGCCGCCAGTCGGCGTTCCTCACGCTGGAGCAGGCGCTGGGTGGGGATGCGGCGGCCACGCTGTTCTTCCTGAGCCCGCTGGACGGGCTGCTGGCCGCCTATGGCAACCGCGGCGGTCGGCTCGCCAACCTGGAGGCCGGGCTGATCGGCGGGCGCGCCTACCTGGTCGCCTATGCCTCGGGGTTCGGGGCCAGCGGCCTGACGTTCTACGACCGGGAAGTCGTCCGCTTCTTCTCGCCGCACGCCGAGGGTCTCGATGCCGTGTTCGTCACCGCGCTGGGGCGGGCCGCCCGCGCCTCGTGATAGAGTCGATGACATGAAAAAGTATCAGCTGATGGCGCCTGGCCCCACGCCCGTGCCCAGTCAAGTTTTGTTAGCCATGGCCCAGCCGATGATCCACCACCGCACGCCGGAGTACGAGGCGCTGTTCGCCGAGGTGCGTGAGCAGCTCAAGTGGCTCTTCCAGACGTCGCAGGACGTGATCCTGCTCACCTGCTCGGGCACCGGGGCCATGGAGGCGGCCGTCGTCAGCACGCTGTCGCCCGGCGACACGGTGGCGATCGTCCGGGCCGGAAAATTCGCCGACCGCTGGGCCGAGATCGCCAGGATCTACGGCCTGCCGAGCGTGAGCCTGGACGCGCCGTTCGGCGAGAGCGTCGCACCAGCCCGATTGGCCGAGACGCTTCGGGGGAGGCCCGAGATCAAGGCCGTGCTCGTCCAGCACAGCGAGACGTCGACCGGCGTGCTGCACGACGTCCGCGGCTACGCCGAGGTCACCCGGGACACCGGCGCGATGCTCGTGGTGGACGCGGTCTCGAGCCTGGGCATCGCCGATCTGCCCATGGATGCCTGGGGCGTGGACGTGGTCGTGGCCGGGTCCCAGAAGGGCCTCATGCTGCCGCCCGGGCTGGCCTTCTGCGCGCTGAGCGAGAAGGCCTGGCGCCAGGCCGCGGGCGCGAAGCTGCCCAAGTATTACTTCGACCTCGCGGCCGAGCGGAAGGCCGGGGCCAAAAACGACGTGCGCTTCACCCCGGCCGTGGGCATCGTCATCGGCCTGCGCGAGGCGGTGCGCCTGCTGCAGGCCGAGGGCCTGGCCAACGTGTTCCGCCGTCACGATCGGCTGGCTCGCGCCACTCGAGCCGGCGTCGAGGCCCTCGGGCTCCGACTGTTTGCCCGGGCCACGCCGAGCCCGGCGGTCACCGCGGTGACGGCGCCACCCGGCATCGACGGCGAGACCATCGTGGCCGCCTATGCCCGGGAGCACAACATCACGATCGCCGGCGGGCAAGGGGAGATGAAGGGCCGGGTCTTCCGCCTGGGCCACATGGGCTACGCCGCCGAGTTCGACGTGATCTCGGCGCTCGCCGCGCTCGAGCAGGTGCTGGCCGACCTCGGGCTGCCCATCGACTTCGGGGCCAGCGTGCGCGCGGCCCAGAAAGTCTTCGCCGAGAAGGTGTGACGCACGTTGGACAGTGACCGCCGATCCCTGAGCGCGTACGCTGCGAGCAGGAGCCGTCTGTGACTCGAGTCGTGCTGACGTACAAGGACTACGAGGCGCTCCCGGCCGACGGACGCAGGTACGAGATCCACGATGGCGAGCTGTCCGTGACCCCCGCACCGAATACCGAGCACCAGCGAGTGAGCCGTAATCTGTTCGTGATTCTCCACGGCCACGTTGAGGAACGGCGACTCGGCGAGGTGCTCTACGCGCCCGTCGACGTGATCCTGGCCGACACGACGATCGTTCAGCCGGACATCGTGTTTCTCGATCCGACCCGGCGCTCGGCGGTCAGCCGAAGAGGTATCGAGGGGCCGCCGACGCTGGCCGTCGAGATCATCTCGCCGTCGACCACCGGGATCGACCGGACCACGAAGCGGCACCTCTACGCGAAGTACGGCGTCCCGTACTTCTGGCTGGTCAATCCCGAGGCGCGGGTGATCGAGGCGCTGGTGCTGGACGCCGGAGCCTATGCGGTCGCCCTGCGTGCCTCTGGACCAAGGCCGATCGGCCTCCCACCCTTCCCGGACCTCGGGCTCGTGGTCGAGCGCCTCTGGCCGGTGAGCGATCCCTAGCGGGCCAGGCGGTAGCGGGCAGTCACGTTGACCACGATCTCGAGCTGACCCGGTTCCACCGGTCCCGGCGCCGTGGCCATGCCGACGGCGACCCCGAACCGATCTCCTAGCGGTCGCGGTGACGGCGCCCCGTCGGTCACGCTGACGAGCTCACCCAGACGCAGGCCGGCCGCTTCGGCCAGCTGACTGGCCTTGGCCTGGGCGTCCCGGACGGCCAGGGCCCGGGCCTCGCCCTCGGGCCGGGCGGGGTCGGCAACCGTGAAGCGCACGCCGCGAATCGTGGTCGCGCCGGCCGCCATGGCCGCCTCGACGATCCGCCCCACTGCCGTCAGCTCCCGGATGCGGAGCTGCACCACGTTGACGACGCGATAGCCGGCGATACGGACCGTGTCGTCCTCGGGCCGGCGCGGCGGTGTCACCGGATCGACCGAGTAGGTCACCGTCGTGATGTCCCGCTCGCTCACGCCCAGCGCCTTCACCCGCTCGAGCACCGCGCTCATGTGCCGGGACGCCTGGGTGGTCGCGTCGACGAGGCTGGCAGCGCGTAGCTCCACGCCGAGCAGCACCAGGGCGGTGTCGGGAACCACCGCGACCTTGCCGGTGCCGGTGACGGTGATGCCGGTTCCCGGGCGGTTCCGAGCAGCGGTCATGCAGCCCGCAGCGAGCAGGCCGATGATAAGCATCAGGCTGGCCGCGATCCGTCTGCGCATCACGCGCACCTCCATCGGTTCCCCGGGCGTCTTTCAGGATACCCGGGAATAGGGCTAGAATGGCCAGGTTGTCATGAGCTTGCGATTGTTCGCTGTACGACACGGGGCCACGGAATGGTCCGGCGCTCGCTTCGCCGGCTGGCGCGACATCCCGCTGAGTGATGTCGGCCGGCGTCAGTGCGAAGCCGTGGCGCGCGCCCTGGCCGAGAACCAGGCGGCGGCGGTGTGGGCCAGCCCACTCGAGCGGGCGCGGGTCTCGGCAGAGATCCTGGCCAAGCCGCACCGTCTGGAGGTGCGGCTCAGCGAGGCCTTTCGCGAGATGCGCTTCGGGCCGTGGGAGGGGCTGACGCGGGAGGAGGTAGCTGTCCGCTTCCCGCGCGAGTGGGAGACGTGGCGCACGAGTCCCGGCCGCCTGTCCACGCCGGGCGCGGAGCCGCTCACGGCGGTGGCCGAGCGCGTCGCCGCCGGCCTCGACGCCCTGCGCGGCGCGCACGATGGTCAGACGGTGATTCTCGTGACACACGCCATCGTCATCCGCCTGCTCGTGCTGGCGGCGCTCGGCCTGGGCCCCGACCGGCTGTGGACGGTCGAGGCCGCGCCGGGCGGCATCTCGGAGCTGGAGTACCGGAAGGACTGGGTGACGGTGCACCGGATGAATACGCTGGCCCATCTGGACCAGGACGGGACGGCGTCGTGAGGCCGTTGCCCCGACAGCTCCCCAAGGGGGCCCGCATCTACCTCCCCGACGAAGCCGCGCGCAAACGGCACGTGGAGACGCGGCTCTTCGAGGTCTTCGGCCGGTGGGGGTACCGCGAGGTCGTCACGCCCACGTTCGAGTTCTTCGAGACCATCGCCAGCGGCACCGACCAGGCGCTGCAGAAGAACATGTTCACGTTCGTCGATCGCGAGACGGGGCGGATGCTCGCCCTGCGCGCCGACATCACGCCCCAGGTCGCCCGGATCGTGGCCACCCGGCTGCGCGACGAGCCCACCCCCATCCGCCTCTGCTACGTCACCAACGTCTTCCGCTACGACGAGCCCCAGCTTGCCCACTACCGGGAGTTCTACCAGGCCGGCGTCGAGCTGATCGGGCTCGACAAGCCGGAGGCCGAGGCCGAGGTCATCGCCATGACCGTGGAGGGCCTCCGCGCGCTGGGGCTGAGCCGCTTCCAGATCGACGTCGGCCATCCTGATTTCTTCCGTGGGCTGATGGAGGAGATCCGGGTCGATGGCGAGCGGTTGCGCGAGGTGCGGGCGGCCCTGGCCCGCAAGGACGTCTCGTCGCTGGAGCGCCTGGTGGGCGAGCTGGCGCCGCCCGCGCTCATCGGCGACGCGCTGCTGGCCCTGCCCACGCTCTTCGGCCGCGCCGAGGTCCTGGAGCGTGCCGCTCGCTTCGCCCGCAATCCCCGGTCCGAGCGGGCCCTCGGCAATCTGGGCGAAGTCCATCGCCTGCTGACGATCTACGGCCTGGCCGACGCGGTACTCCTCGACCTCGGCGAGGTGCGGGGCTTCGACTACTACTCGGGCACGTACTTCGAGGCCTACGTGGCGGACTTCGGCGCCGCGGTGGCCGCCGGCGGGCGATACGACCAGATGCTGGAGCGTTTCGGCTACGCCTGTCCGGCCGTGGGGTTCGCCTTCGACGTGGCCCGGGTGCTGAGCGTCATGGAGGCCCAGGGCGTGGCCGTGGAGCTCGCCGGGCCGGACTTCTTCATCATCGACTTCACCCGGGAAAAGACCGCGGCGCTCTCGCTGGCGCGGCGGCTGCGGGATGCCGGGGCCTCGGTGGCGCGAGACATCGTCACCCGAGGGCTCGAGGACTCGCTGGCCTACGCGCGGGCCCAGCGAGTCTCCCGGGTGCTGATCGTGGGCAGCCCCCGCACCCCGGCCGGAGAGATGCTGGTGCTCGATCTCAAGACCGGGGCCGAGGAGCGGCTGGCCATCCGAACGGCGCTCGACGATCCAGAGACCCTGCTCGGGGGGGCCCGGGGAGCACGCCATGCCTAACATCGTGGTCGTGGGAACGCAGTGGGGGGACGAGGGCAAGGGCAAGGTGGTGGACGTGATCGCGCCGCACGTCGACGTGGTCGTGCGCTACCAGGGTGGGAACAATGCCGGGCACACCGTGGTGGTGGGGCGCGAGAAGTACGTGCTGCACTCGATCCCGTCCGGCATCCTGCATCCCGCCTGCCGGTGCGTGATCGGGTGCGGGGTGGTCGTCGATCCCGGCTCGCTGATCGAGGAGATGGAGTCGCTGGTGCAGCGCGGGGTCGGCCTCGATGGCACCCTCTTCATCTCGAAGAACGCGCATCTGATCATGCCCTATCATCCGGCCCTGGATCTCGCCTCCGAGGCCAAGCTGGGGCCGCGGCGGATCGGGACCACCGGCCGGGGCGTGGGGCCGGCCTACGTGGACAAGGCGGCCCGCGTGGGGATCCGCATGGCCGACCTGCTCGACGAGCGGCTGTTCCGCGCCAAGCTGGAGCACAACGTCGCCCAGAAGAACCGGCTCCTGCGCGAGCTCTACGACGCCGAGACGTTCACGGTGGAGGCCATCTACCACCAGTACCGACGCTACGCGGGCTGGCTGGCGCCCTACATCACCGACACCGCGGCATTGCTGACGAGCTGGATCGAGCGTGGCTACGACGTGCTGTTCGAGGGCGCCCAGGGCACGATGCTCGACATCGACCACGGCACCTATCCCTACATCACCTCCTCGTCCACCACGGTGGGGGGGGCGGCCACGGGCACGGGGGTGCCCCCCACCCGGATCCACGGAGCCCTGGGCGTGGCCAAGGCCTACACCACGCGGGTGGGCGGCGGCCCGCTGCCGACGGAGATGAGCGGCGGCATCGCCGACGAGATCCGGGCCCGCGGCAACGAGTACGGCGCCACCACCGGGCGACCGCGCCGGTGCGGCTGGTTCGACGCGGTGGTGCTGCGTTACGCGGTGCGCGTCAACGGGTTCGACACGGTGGCCCTGACCAAGCTCGACGTCCTCGATCAATGCGAGATAGTGAAGATCTGCACCAGCTATCGCTACCGCGGCGATGTCCTCACCGACTTCCCGACGGAGGAGGCGGTGCTGGCCGAGGTCGAGCCCGTCTACGAGGAGGTCTCGGGCTGGCTGACGCCCACGGGTCACGCCAAGCACGAGGGTGATCTGCCGGCCAAGGCCCGCCGCTATCTGGAGCAGCTCGAGGAGCTGATCGGCGTGCCGTTCTGCCTGATCTCCACGGGCCCCCAGCGCGACGACACGATCCTCTGCGAGGACTCGCCGCTGCTGCGCTGGTTCCCCTCGGTTCGCAGCAGCCTGCTCTGAGCGTCGGCGCGCGTGAAGGTGGGAAACCTTTTCCCACCTGACCCGCCCCGGCGGTGGCGACGAGCCTCCGCTCCGCGATATCCTGTTCGTGGTCTCATGCGACTGGCCGCGCTCGTCCTGGTCGCCGCTGGTTACTTCGTCGCCGGGAAGATCGGCCTCGCGCTGGCGTTCTTTCATGTCAGCGCCTCGCCGGTCTGGCCCCCGACCGGCATCGCGATCGCCGCGCTGCTGCTGCTCGGGGCACGGATGTGGCCGGCGATCCTGGCCGGCGCCTTCCTCGTGAACATCACAACCGCGGGCTCGGTGGCGACCTCCCTGGGCATCGCGGCCGGCAACACGCTGGAAGCTCTGGTCGCGGCCGCCTTCGTCAATCGTGTGGCCGGCGGCCGCCGGGTCTTCGAGCGTCCCCGGGGTGTCTTCCTGTTCGCGGCCCTGGCCGGCACGGCGAGCGCCGCCGTGAGCGCCACCATCGGGGTCAGCACGCTCACCCTGGGCGGATTCGCGGAGCGCAGTCACTACGGGGCGATCTGGCTCACCTGGTGGCTGGGCGACGTGGCCGGAGCGCTGATGGTCGCCCCGCTGCTGGTGCTGTGGGTCGTCGGGGCGCGGCCCCGGTGGACAGGCCAGCGGGCGCTGGAGGCGGGCGGGCTGCTCCTCACCCTGGTGGTCGTCGGTCTCGTCGTCTTCACCGCGATCGGCCCCTCCGCGCTGACCCGCAAGCCCCTGGCCTTCACGACGATCCCCATCCTCTTGTGGGCGGCCTTTCGCTTCGGACCCCGCGAGGCCGTCACGGCGACGGCGCTGCTGTCGGCGATCGCCGTCGGGGGCACGCTGCAGGGGCTCGGTCCGTTCGCGGTGGGCGACCCCAACGAGTCGCTCCTCCTGCTCCAGGCTTTCCTGGCCACCGTGTCGGTCATGACGCTCGCGGTGGCGGCCGTCGTCACCGAGCGCCGCCGGGTCCGCCACGCGCTGCGCGAATCGGAGCGGGCCTACCGCCAGATGTTCGAGAGCAACCCGCACCCCATGTGGATCGTGGACCGGGAGACGGGGAGGTTCCTCGCCGTCAACGACGCCGCCGTCGACACGTATGGCTACTCGCGCGCCGAGCTCCTGGCCATGACCGAGGGCGACCTCGACTCCGGGCGTCCGGGGAGCGTTCGCCATCTGACCCGGGACGGTCGTCGGGTGGACGTGGAGATCACGGGCCACGCGATCACCTTCGCCGGCCGGCCCGCCTCGCTGGTGCTGGCCTATGACATCACCGATCGCCGGCGCGATGAGGAGGAGCGCCGGGGGCTGCTGGAGCGTGAGCAGACGGCCCGCCGGCAGGCCGAGGAGGCCAACGCGGCCAAGGACACCTTCCTGGCGACCCTGTCCCACGAGCTGCGGACGCCGCTGACGACGATCCTGGGCTGGGCCCGGATGCTGCAGGATGGTCAGCTCGCCTCCACCCAGGCCCGGCACGCCCTGCAGACCATCGAGCGGAACGTCCGTCGCCAGTCCCAGCTCATCAACGACTTGCTCGACATCTCGCGCATCGTCACCGGCAAGCTCGGGCTCGACAGCTACCGTCTGGACCTCGTGCCCGTCATCGAGGACGCGGTGGACACGCTGCGCCGCGACGCCGAGGCCCGGCGCCTTCAGCTCCGCACCGATCTCGAGTTCCAGGCCGCCAGCGTGTGGGGTGATCCCGGGCGCTTGCATCAAGTGGTCGTCAATCTCGTCTCCAACGCCCTGAAGTTCACCCCTGAGGGTGGACAGGTGGACGTCCGCCTCGACCGGCTCGGCGATCATGCGCTCCTCACCGTCCGGGACAGTGGCAAGGGCATCGCCCCCGAGGCGCTGCCGCACATCTTCGATCGCTTCCGTCAGGCCGACAGCTCGCTGACCCGGCGCCACGGCGGTCTGGGCCTGGGGCTGGCCATCGTGCGCGAGATCGTGCATCTCCATGGGGGGACCGTCGAGGCCGAGAGCGGGGGCGCGGGACAGGGCGCCGCCTTCCGCGTGCGCCTCCCGCTGGCCGGGCGCGCGGGGGAGCCGCCCGGCCCGCATCGTCCTGCCGACGCGACCCGGCTCGGCGCGGCCATGACCGGCCTGCTCGGCATGCGGGTGCTCGTCGTGGACGACGATGCCGACACCCTCGATCTGCTGTCCACGACGCTGGGACCGCTGCACGCCGGGGCCACCGTCATGACGGCGCGGTCGGTGCTCGAGGCCCTCGAGTGTTTCGACCGCATGGCCCCCGACGTCGTGGTGACCGACCTCGCCATGCCCGACAACGATGGCTACGCGCTCCTGCGCGAGGTCCAGGCCCGGGGCTGGGCGCGCGACACGACGACACCCGTCGTGGCCATGACGGCCCACGCGGGAGCCGAGGACCGCGAGCGCGCGCTGGCGGCCGGCTTCGCCGCCTACGTGCCCAAGCCGCTGGAGCTCGCGCAGCTCATCCGGCTCCTGGCCCGCACCGCCCCTGTCCGCGCCGAGCGGCCGTAGCTGGCCGGCGGCCGCCTCCAACGCCCGGTCCGTGGCCCGGCCGGATGCTACACTCCCGGTTCGAGTGAAGCGCGACCGACAAACCCGGATGCTGGGCCTGGCATTGGCGCTCGCCGTGCTGGGGTGGCCCCTCGCAACAGGGGCCGGCGAGCGGTTGGTGGTCACCACCAGCCGGCAAGGCCTGACGACGGACCACAGCGATGGCGGGCCGCCGCCATTGTCGCCGTATCTCGCCGCTCTCGAGGGGGGTGCGGCACCGGGTTGGTTGGCGATGGCGAGCCCGGAGCAGCACTGGTCGTCATTCCTTCCCCTCCTCGCCGAGGAAGCCCGGCGACTGGGATACGAGCTGCCCCTGCCTTTCGGCGTGAGCGTGGTCTATAACTACCTGGCGCGGGACATCGAGGTGACGGACGTCCGGTTGGGGGTGAACGGTGCGGCCCTGACCTCGGTGAGCGAGTTTGCGAACTTCGATGCGCGAAGCACCGTCCACGCGGCGTTGGTGAAGGCGGATGCCTGGCTCTTCCCCTTCCTCAACCCCTACCTGCTCCTGGGCTACATCTACAACCGGTCAGAGACGAACATCCAGGTCACGGTGCCGAGACCGCCGCCCCTGCCGGGTAGTCGGGAGTTCACCATCAAGACGAAGACCGAGCTGGACGGCTTTGTCGGCGGCGGCGGCGTGACCCTGGCGGGTGGTTACCGCGAGTTCTTCATCATGGCAGACGTCAACTACACCCAGACCGATATGGGGTTTGACGATCGGTTCCGAGCCCTGGTGGCATCGTCGCGTGTTGGCTGGAACGGGACGGTGGGTACGATCCCGCTGCGCCTGTGGCTGGGTGGGGCGTACTGGGACACCAAGAACACTGCCGAGGCTACGGTCGACGTCCCTGACGTGGGTACCGTCCGGTTCGAGGCCGATCAGGGGCCCCGGCATCCCTGGAACGCCGTGGTGGGAATGTCCTCCGCGCTGCATCGACACGTCGAGCTATTCGCGGAGTACGGCTTCAGCCCCGGCGACCTGACATTCTTTGCCGGAGGGCTGACGGTCAGGTTCTGATGCCGCCGCCGGCAGGGCCGGTCTGGATGAACGAGAAGACGGGGTTATATTGTAGGCGCGAGCCGTTAGCTCAGTTGGTAGAGCACCTGACTTTTAA